>URUY01000040.1 GCA_900551115.1 uncultured Lachnospiraceae bacterium | reverse complement strand
CGGATTCTTGCATTCTTTCGGATTCTTGCATTCTTTCGGATTCTTGCATTCTTTCGGATTCTTGCATTCTCCCAAATCCTTTTCTTTCTTCCGGCCACGTTTTCCTTCTTTTACTTTAACCGGCTTCTCTGTTTTTTTCTCCCGGATAAAAATATCATATACGCATGGAATAACAATCAGGGTCAGCAAAGTACCATAAGTCAGACCGCCTATTGTTACAATAGCCATAGGCCGCATCATTTCCGCTCCCATATCCTGACTGAATACCATGGTAGAAAGTGCTAAAATAGTGGTAAGCGCCGTCATCAGCACCGGACGCAGCCTGGTTCTTCCCGCCGTCAGAATTGCTTCCTTTTTCTCCATTCCTTCCGCACGAAGCTGATTCATATAGTCAATCAGCACAATACCGTTATTTACAATAATACCTGCCAGCATAACAAAACCTACCATGGCAATAACGCTGATTTCACTGCCTGTAAAATAAAGCCCCAAAAGACCGCCTGTAAAAGCCAACGGTATAGTAAACATAATGATAAACGGTGATAAGAGTGACTGGAACTGTGCCACCATAATCAGATACATAAACACCAGTGCCAGCACAAGCATCAGTCCCACCTGTTCCATGGCGTCATTGATAGTTTCATTTTCACCGGCATATACAAGCCTGTAGCCTTCCGGCAGCTCATACGCTGACAGCCTTTCCTCTACTGCCGCGGATACCTTGCCAATATTATACCCTTCCGCTATACCTGCGGATACGGCAATATATCTGGTCTGCCCCGCGCGATTGATAGCACTTAAGCTCTGAGCCGTTTCAAAGTCTGCAATCTCGTTAAAGGCCACCCTCACTTCTTCCTGCCCTGCGCCGGTTCCCTTTAGCTCCATGGTCTTAAGGAGCGTTCTGGTAAGCGCTTCATCTTCTGCGTTCAGGACATAGACGCTGTAATCCTTATCCTCCGCTGCCAAAGTTGTCGCTGTGCCGGCTGCTGCCAGCTTTTCAGAGACCTGTGAAAATACCTGTGCTACGGTAAGACCATATTCCATGGCCGCATTTCTGTCAACAATAATGCGAAGCTCCTCCTTGGCATCCTCCATACCGTCAGACACTTCTTCTACGCCTTCCACTTCGGAGATAATCTGTGCAATTTCCGATGCTGTCTGTGTCAGGGTATCCAATTCCCGGCCTTCTACCTGAATAACGATACCGCTGCCGCCAAGCGCTGTCATATCCATACTGGAAGTGTCCACACTGATTTCTGCCTCCAAATCGGCTGTCTTTTCTAAAATAAGGGCTGCAATTTCCTCATTTGTCATGGTTTTTTCTTCCTCTGTAGTCACATAAACAGACACCGCATTGCTGCTGTCCGAGCTGCCTGTGAGCATACTCATGGAAGAACCGCTCATCATAGCGCCTACATCCTTTATATCTGCTATTTCTTTAATACGCAGTACTGCTTTATCGGCAATCTCCTTTGTTTCAGCAAGACTTGCATCCTCAGGAAGCGTAATGCTTACCGTAAGCTGGGTACTGTCCATATCCGACATAAAAGCCGTACCGTTAGAAACAGCCGCTCCTGCGCTTACAATCAGCAATACCACTACAAGCACCAGCACCACCGGTTTTATTTTAAGGGACAGTCTAAGCAGCTTTTCATAGCCCTTTACAAATCCGCCGAATATCCTGCCCTCTTTCTTTTCTTTGGTCTTGTTAAGGGTCTTGGAAGCCATTGCCGGCACCACCGTCAGTGCAATAAGAAGGCTGGCTAAAAGCGAATATGCTATGGTTAAGCCCATATCCACAAAAAGCTGTCTGGTGATTCCTTCCGTAAATACAATCGGTGCAAATACACAGATTGTTGTCAGGGTAGATGCCATAATCGCCCCTGCAACCTCTTTTGCTCCCTCTATAGCCGCATCCCGCATGGATTTTCCTTCGCTTCTAAGCCTGTATATGTTTTCAATTACCACAATGGAATTGTCCACTAACATACCGATACCCAGCGCCAGACCGGAAAGAGATATAACATTTAATGTGACACCACTAAAATACATGCACACAATAGCCGTAACCAAACTGATGGGAATCGAGAATGCAACCACCATAGTAGGCCTTAAATCCTTTAAAAACAGTATCAAAATCAAAATTGCCAAAAAAGCGCCCACTACAACATTGCTGATAATGGAATCCATTACAAGATCTATATAGATACCCTGATCCATCATGGCAATCATATCAAGAGCCGGATTAGCCGCCATCAGCTCGTCAAAACGTTCCAGCAGTAAATCTGACACTTCTCCGGTAGAATATCCCGTCTGTTTCTGTATAGACAGCATAACTCCTGCATTACCGTTTACATTTGCATACACCTCATCGGCATTATCCACATAAAAGACATCTGCCACATCTCCAAGCGTAATGGTTTCCATACCTTCCATATGCAGATTCATAAGCGGCAGGGCTGCCATTTCTTCTGCTGTCGTGGGTTTATCGCCGATTCTGACCATATAGGAAATACCGTCTTCCGTTACATATCCGGCCGGCATGGAAAAATTTTGTGCCGCCAAAAGTGCCGAAACAGTATCTACCGTCAGCACCTCTGTCATATCTGCATTTTCGTATGCTTCTTTTCTTGCCTCCTCTAACTGTTCTTCCCCATCTGCAATCTGGTCAAGGGCGTCTTTTAGCTGGGCTTCCGTGTTATCCAATTCTGTCTTTGCGGAATCTAATTTTGACTGTGCAGAGTTAAGCTGCGTTTCCCCTACTGATATCTGCGTCATACCATTAGCAAATCCGATAACGGCTTCCGCCTCACCTTTAGACAGTGCCACAAGCTGCGCATCAATCTGTGCAATATTATCATTATAAGCGGCAAGCTGTGCTTTTAACGTATTGATATAGGAAGCCGTTGCTGCTGCATTATACTCCGTGGAAAGAGACTTTACTGCGATTTTATCCTGAAGTACTTTCTTCTGCTCCGAAACGGCAGCAAGCTTTTCATCAAGCATTGCCTTATAGGAATATAAAATGCCGCATACGGTTTCACTGTCTCCTTTGCCTGCCTCTTTTTCTGTAAACTGGGTTGCCCAGTTTAATGCCAAAAGACTGCCTGTCAGATCTGCCGGCAGCCCTGAAGCATTGGCAAGTGTGCCTTCCTTCACAAGCTCCATCATCTGTTCAAACGCTGCATCCGGGTCAGGCTGTGCGTCTGCAGCTTCTCTGGCAACAGCATACTGTTCCTTCAGACTGCTAATCAGGCTATCCAGTACTGCCGGCATGGTCTGGGCTGCGCTTTCTGCCTTTTCAAGCTCCGCAAGAGCTGCCGTCATCTGCTCCAGCATGGTAATATCGGTTGCTGCGGTAGTCTTTAAAGACTCCAAATCCGCTTTTGCTGTCAAAAGCTTCGTTTTTGCATCTGCAAGCTGGGCTACGGTATCATTCTGTTTATTCTCCAGTTCTGTTTTGCCGTTTTCCAGTTCATTTTTATTGTTGTCCAATTCAGTCTGGCCATTTGCCAGTTCATTTTTACCGTCCTGCACCTTGGAAAGACCGTCATAAATCTCTGCTTTTCCGTCTGCCAGTTCCTGTTCGGCATCCTTCATCTGTTCGTCAATGGCTGCCTGGATTTTGGCATTGACTTCGTCTATTTTTTCCTGCCTGATGACCACGTTTACACTTTCCTCTATCAGACCGGTGGCATTTACCGATGCAACACCCTCTATGCTTTCCAGCTCCGGTGTGATAACATCCTGCACATATGTGCTGACCTCTGCCACGCTCATCCCCTCTACACCTGCGGCAGCAATCATGACAGGCATCATATCGGGATTCAGCTTCATAATAATAGGATTTCCAATCAGCTCATCCTGCCAGTAGCTGGTTATCTGGTCCAGCTTTTCCCTGATTTCCAAAGAAATAGAATCCATATTGGCAGTCTGGGAAAATTCCAATATCACCATGGAATAATTTTCACCGGATACCGAGCTGATATTTTCAATATTGCTGACTGTTGCCATGGATGCTTCTATGGGCTTGGTTACTGCCATTTCCACTGTCTCCGGGCTTGCTCCCGCATAGGATGTCATAACGATAACATAGGGCAGGCTGATACTGGGCAGCAAATCTGCCGTCATCCTCGTAAAAGATACTACCCCCAACACAATGGCCAACACCACTCCTACCAGAACCGTATACGGTTTTTTTACACTGAATTTGGATATCATTTCTCGTTCTCTCCTGTCGTCATGCCTTTCGTCCGACCAGTCAGTCGGACTTTCGCTGTCGATTATATACGCCGCTGCATCCAAAGTCAATAAAGAGGGAAAAAACATTTCTTAAAAATAAATAAACAGCAGAATGCCCTCTGTAAATGCACCCTGCCGCTTATTTTTTCTTATACTTAATTCTGCCCTTACAGCTATGCTGCTTCCTCTCCCTGTTCCCTCGCATACAAAAACTTTAAAATAATGGGTGTGGAAATACTTGATATGATAATCAGTAAAATTACGGAGGTAAAATACACCGGCGTTAATAATCCCACTGACAATCCCTTTTGGGCTACAATCAGGGCAACCTCCCCTCTTGTCATCATGCCGACTCCAATCTTCACGCAGTCCATCCCTCTAAAACCGCACAGTCTGGACATCAGACCGCAGCCTACAATTTTTGTAATCAGCCCCACCAGTACAAAGCAGAGCGAAAAGACAAGAATCGCTCCTGTCATATTGTCTATATTGGTTTTCAAACCGATACTTGCAAAAAAGATGGGTCCAAACAGCATATAGGAATTAATATCCATTTTTTCCGCAATATAATCGGAATCCTGAATGGAGCAGAGCATAATGCCCGCTACATAAGCTCCTGTAATATCCGCTATACCAAACCATTTTTCGGCAATATAGGCGAAGGAAAGACAGAGCGCCAGCCCGATAATGGGAATACGTCTGGTATGAGGATATCTGCTGTCCACCACCTTGAAAATCTTGTAAATAATAATGCCTACCACAAAAGCAAATACAAAGAACAGCACCGTGTTTAATACCACCTTGCCGGGATTGGAATCCGGGCTCTTAAAGCCTACTACAAAGGTCAGCACAATGATACCGATAACATCATCAATAATCGCTGCACTCAGAATGGTAGTTCCTACTCTTCCCTTCAGTTTTCCCATTTCTTTTAGGGACTGTACGGTAATGCTGACAGAAGTAGCTGTCAAAATTACCCCTACAAACACTGCCTGATAAAAACGCTCTGACCCCCAGGGTGCAGTTCCGTAAAAGCCCATATACAAAAGTGCGCCACCTAAAAGCGGTATAAAAACACCTGCGCAGGCAATCAGAAAAGCTTTAGGGCCTGTCTTCATCAATTCCTTTAAATCCGTACCCAGCCCCGCTGAAAACATTAAAAGCACAACACCGATTTCTGCCATCTGCAGTAAAAAATCCGTCTGCTGTACCAGTCCTAATACACTGGGTCCAATCAGCAGACCTGCAATAATCTCACCTACAACCTGCGGTGCTTTCAGCTTTCTGGCCAAAATACCAAAAAACTTTGCAAAAATAATGATAATTGCCAAATCCTTAAAAACATTGTATGCTTCCATAATATCTCCTCCGTATGTATTCATATAAAAAGCCTACTTCATATAATGAAATAGGCTGCTTTATCTGCTTCCCTAAAAAAAACTTTCTTCCGACCTGCGCATCAGAAATTTTACTTTACTGTCTATATCCTTTTCCAGCGAACGTATCAGCTGCTCTGCATCATCCTTGACGCTGTCATTCACACAAATAATGCATATCTCTCTATTTCTCTTAAATAAACCCTGTCTGTACCATTTCATATAATAGGAAATACGGTTGCGCAGTAAAATACGCTCAATTTGCTGTTTGATTTCCATATCCGCAGTTTCGCAGAGTTCAATTTCATTATGCACTTTTAATTTGGTGTATTCCGGCTGCATCCTACCATCTCCCCAAAATTTATTACGCATACTCTGTATCGTACTCGCAAACCCGCGCTTTCGCGCTCATTGCCTGCTTCGCAGCCTGTTTGCCTGCTTCACAGCCCGTTTGCCTGCTTCGCAGCACTTGCTTTTATGTGCCTGCTGTATCGCACTCGCAAACCCGCGCTTTCGCGCTTATTGCCTGCTTCGCAGCCTGTTTGCCTGCTTCACAGCCCGTTTGCCTGCTTCGCA
>URUY01000039.1 GCA_900551115.1 uncultured Lachnospiraceae bacterium | reverse complement strand
ATTGCCTGCTTCGCAGCCTGTTTGCCTGCTTCACAGCCCGTTTGCCTGCTTCGCAGCACTTGCTTTTATGTGCCTGCTGTATCGCACTCGCAAACCCGCGCTTTCGCGCTCATTGCCTGCTTCGCAGCACTTGTTTTTATGTGCCTACTGTATCGCACTCGCAAACTCGCGCTTTCGCGCTCATTGCCTGCTTCGCAGCCTGTTTGCTCGTTAATGCCACAAGAAAAACAAATACCGCTTCGCGGTGCTTGTTTTTCTTTTGTGGCTATTATATCATAATATTTTTAATTTTTCATCAATAAAGTTATCTTTTTTATCTTTGTTTTCAGCCTTTGCAGCGCATTGTCCGTAGATTTTTCATCCCGCCCCAACACCTTTGCAATCTGACTGTAGCTCATGCCGGTCATATACAAATCCAACACCTGTTTTTCAAAGCCGCTCAGCTCCTGCTCCATCCGTTTCTCAAGCAGTTCCACATTTTCCCTGTCAATCACCTGCTCCTCCGGGTTCGGACCACGGTCTGCCAGTACAGAAAGGATTTCTCCCTCCTCGTCTTCTCCGTGTTCTGCGCTCCCATACAATGAAATATAGGTGTTTAACGGTATATGCTTCATCCTGCCCGCCGCCTGTACTGCAGAATACATCTGCCTGCTGATGCACAGTTCTGCAAAGGTAAAAAAGCTTGCATCCCTGCCGCTGTCATAATCCCTGATTGCCTTAAACAGCCCAATCATGCCTTCCTGTATAAGGTCGTCCCTGTCAGCTCCTAAAATATACATGGAACCGGCCTTACTGCGGACAAGATATTTGTATTTATCCATAATATAATCCGTAATCTGCTCTTCCCCGTCCCGCAGTCTTACAATCAGCTCCTCATCCGTCTCCTGCGAATAATCCTGCATAGCCGCCTGCCTTTCTCCTGTCTCCTGCGCCTTGAAGTTCTGATGCAGCCCTGACGCATTCCGCTTATCCTTAAGCGGTTCACCCATGCCGCTTGTCTTTTTGCCCTTAGCTCTGCTTATCCTTTAAGCCTCTGCCTTACAATTTCATAACCCAGTACGCCTGCTGCCACGGAAGCATTGAGGGAATCAATGTCGCCCTTCATGGGAATAGACGCAATCATATCGCATTTTTCCTTTACCAGTCTTCCCACGCCTTCGCCTTCGTTGCCGATTACCACGCCGATAGGCCCCTTCAAGTCCAAATCATACATGACTGTACCGTCCATATCAGCGCACACAAACCAGATACCTTCTTTTTTCAAGTCCTCTATCGTCTTTGAAAGATTCGTCACTCTGGCAACCGGTGTAAAATTGATGGCGCCTGCCGAGGTTCTTGCCACCGTTGCCGTCAGTCCCACTGCACGGTTTTTGGGAATAATGACCCCGTGAGCGCCTGCCAGATTTGCAGTACGGATAATGGCTCCCAGATTGTGGGGGTCTTCGATATTGTCCAGTAAAAAGAGGAACGGCGCCTCTCCCTTATCCCTTGCCGCCTGTAAAATATCGGAAACTTCCGCATAGGTATAAGCTGCCGCCATGGCAATAACCCCCTGATGCTTTCCGGTTTCCGACATATGGTCAAGACGTTCCTTGTCAACAAACTTTATGAGCGTGCCGTTTTTCTTGGCCTCCCTCTTAATCGTCATAATCGGACCGTCCTGACATCCGTCCAGTACATACAGCTTGTCTATGGGCTTGCCCGCACGGTAAGCCTCTATTACGGCATTCCTGCCCTCTATCGTAAATTCTTCGTATCCCATATCTGCTCCTTTTCTAACACAAATGCCTCACTAACCCACCTTGCTACAAAACCATATCTATCCGCGAAAGTCCTTCCTTCACAAGCTCTAAAACCCGATCCGTTCTATCCTGCAGATAAAGATAACCTATCAGGGCTTCTAAGCCCGTTGCCTTTCTGTAATCTGCAATGCTTGCATTTTTGGCAGTTGTATAGGACTTGGCATTGCGCCCTCTTTTATAAACTGCCTCCTCCTCCTCGGAGAATGCCTCCCATAAAGCTTCCGCCATGGCTGCCTGTGTCTGCGCCTTTACAAAGCTGCTGGTCTTTTTATGTAATTCATTGGCTGCCCTGTTGGAACGCTCCACTACCACGGTCCTGATAATAATATCATAAACCGCATCGCCGATATATGCCAGCGTAAGAGGTGAATATGCACGCACATCCACCTCTTTTACTGAAAAAGTCTGTTTGATTTTAGCCAAAAGGCTTAAGCCTTCTTCCATTTTACGCCCTCTCTTGTATCCTCAAGCACAATCCCTTTTTCAAGCAGCTCTGCCCGGATAGCATCCGCTTTTGCAAAATCCTTTTCCTTTTTAGCTGCTTTTCTTTCCTCAATCTTTAAAAGCACATAGCTTTCCAGTTCATTATCCACTTCTTCTGCCGGAGTTTCCTTTGCGTTTAAAAGGTCAAGGGAAAGTACCTCATCATAGCTCTTTACAAGCGCCCTTTTCGTCCTGTCGCTCATATCTGCCTTCAGCATTTCATATAAAACGGTAAGCGCCATGGAGGAATTGAGATCATCACATAATGCATCCTCAAAACGCTTTTTAAATTCTGCAAACTTATCCTGCTCTACTTCTCCGTTCTCAGATAAATCCGCAATCCGCTTTACCAGCTTATTGTACGCCGTTGTCATGTTATCCAGTACCTCGTAGGAAAACGCAAGAGGCTTCCGATAGTGGGACTGTAAGCAGAACAGCCTGTAAACCAGGGGATTATAGCCCTTCTCCTCCAAAAGTGATACTGTCAGGAAATCTCCCTTGGACTTGCTCATCTTACCTGTTTTGTCGTTTAAGTGATGTACGTGGAACCAGTAATTACACCATTTATGTCCCAGATAAGCTTCACTCTGGGCAATTTCATTGGTATGGTGAGGGAAAATATTGTCCACGCCGCCACAATGGATATCCATATATTCGCCCAGATGCTTCATGCTGATGCAGGAGCATTCAATATGCCATCCGGGATATCCCATGCCCCAGGGGCTTTCCCACTTTAATTCCTGATCTTCAAATTTGGATTTGGTAAACCAAAGCACAAAATCGCTCTTATTTTTCTTATTTTCGTCCTCTTCCACATCATCCCTGACGCCTACTAAAAGCTCCTCCTCCGTCTGACCGGAAAATACATGGTAGTTATCCAGTTTTGAGGTATCAAAATAAATATTGCCGCCCATTTCATAGGCATAGCCTTTTTCTAAGAGTACGCTTACCATATGGATAAATTCTGCAATACAGTTGGTTGCCGGTTCTACCACATCAGGACGCTTAATGTTTAATCTGCGGCAATCCTCGAAAAAAGCGTCCGTATAGAACTTTGCAATTTCCATTACCGTCTTATGCTCTCTCCTGGCGCCTTTCAGCATTTTATCCTCGCCGGTATCCGCATCACTGGACAGGTGTCCCACATCCGTAATATTCATCACGCGCTTTACGTCATACTGAAGATACCGCAGGGTCTTCTCCAGTAAATCTTCCATAATATAGCTTCTCAGATTGCCGATATGCGCAAAATGATATACGGTAGGTCCGCAGGTATACATTGCCACCTTTCCGTCCTCATTGGGCACAAACAGCTCTTCCTTTTTGGTAAGTGAATTGTACATTGTCAGTCTGTTTTCCATATCGTAAACCTCCGTCTGTTTATAACATTTTCCATACAAAATAAAAAGGATAAACCCATCTCCCGTAAAGAGACGAATTTATCCGTGGTTCCACTCTTCTTGAAGGCACTGCCTTCCCCTCTCAGCATATAACGTATGCCCCGTGCTGCCATACCCGGTTATCCCTTATACCGTTTACAGTCTGCCGTTTCAGTTCTATACCGTTTCAGCTCTGTACCGTTCCCGTAATGAATACCTTCCTGCAGCCGACTCCCAGATGCACTTCCCTTATCCTCCTGCCGGATTCACTTTCAGCCTTTGATGAATCCTCTCTTTTGCCCTTGTATAAGCTACTCTCTCTGTTCGCAGTCTTTCTCTCTTTATCTATTAGTAGAATAAGCAAATTTCCGCCTTTTGTCAACTGCATTATGCTTTTATATCTGCTGCATTCTGCTTATTGCAATACCGCTTTCTGCTGGCCCTATGCTCTTGTACATCCGCTGCAGCCCGCACAGCCTGCCATCTCTGCGCCTTTACTCTCTGTCACATCTGATGCATAAAGCTCTCTGGGCGTCGTCAGCATACAGATTGCCTGGGAAGAAATACCCCCGCCTGTACCGGTAAAACCAAGTCCTTCTTCTGTTGTTGCCTTTACATTTACCTGAGAAATATCAATTTCCAGTTCCCGTGCAATATTTTCCCGCATAGTGTCTATATAGGGACGCATTTTCGGCGCCTGTGCAATAATGGTAGCATCAATATTTTCAATCAAAAAGCAGTTTTCTGTGAGAAGCTTTCCCACTTCCTTTAACAGCTTAAGGGAAGAAATCCCTTCGTAAGCCGGGTCGGTATCCGGGAAATGCTTGCCGATATCGCCAAGTGCTGCCGCTCCTAACAGTGCGTCCATAATTGCATGTAAAAGCACGTCTGCATCCGAATGGCCCAGAAGCCCCTTTTCCCAGGGTATCGTAACGCCGCCTATAATAAGTGCCCTGTTTTCTGCGAGCCTGTGTACATCATATCCCATTCCTATACGCATCTTAATCCTCCACATTTATCTGAAGCTTTTACTAAAACAGTCTAGCACATTGCCGCCTCAAATACTACTCTTATCTTACAAAACATATGCTTAGGCCGTTTCTGCCACCGCACCCAAAATATGCTGCTCTATAATTTCCTTTGCCTCGTCAATACTGATATTGGCTTCCGCAAGCATGGATGTAATCAGCGCAATCTCTTTATTTTGCTTTTCCTTTTTAAGCTCCTCCAGTTCCCGTTCTTCTGACTGGATACGAGCCTTTAAGCCTGCAATCACTTCTTCCTTTTCACAAATTTTTTCTTCAATGGGTTTTCTCTGTCCTCTTGCCATATTTTTCCTCCTAAAAATTTTAACTATTATAATATATGGACAAAATATGGAAATTATTCACATATGATTTACAGACTTGCTGTTTACAAGCTGCTTGCGGAATCTACATTGCATCCCATTGTGATAACAATATCTACAGGCGGTATCTCAGAAAGCAGCTTGGAATACTGTGTCAGCTCCATATCAATACCGTACATATCTTTCATAATCCGTACTGCATCAACGGAAGAAGCCGAACCCCACACACCCCACTGGCCGCATGTGGCTCCGGACATTTTCGCCCTCTTCTTTCCATTTCATCCAGTACTTCCTTTACACACCTTTCAACTTTCATATCCTGGTTTTCTCCTTTAAATTGGAATTCCTAAATTATTCTCTGTACACAAAATGCGCTACACCGGCTTCCAGCTTACCCAGTAAGTCAACTGCATTTGTTGGGTATACTTTGATATTTTTGATTTCATCCAACGGAATCCAATAAAATTCCAGCTCAGACTCCCGGCCTTCAAGGTGTTCTTTTGCGGTAAAATTACCCCTTTCCGGAATGTCGGAAGTCTTAATTTCAATCATATAATACAGGCAGATTTGATGGCATGGCTTATTTCCCCATGGAAAAAATATCTCAGCAACCCACTTCAATTCACCAACAGATATTTCAGCGCCTGTTTCTTCCTTAAATTCACGAATCAAGGTTGCTTCGTTTGTCTCACCCAGTACCGAATGACCGCCGGGGAAAGCATATCCATCATCATTCGCCGGTTTCTGTAAAAGTACCTTACCGTTTTGTATGCATATTCCGGCAACACGGTAACTAAATATGTAGTCGTTGGTTTTAAAAAGTATATCCTTCATGTCAGTTTTTCACTCCATGTTCTCCGTTTAAACTTCCTTTTTATTTTCTGCTTACGGCATTATAAACCTTTTTAACTCCGCTTCGCTTCTTTGAAGATAAAATACTCCAAAAAGATAAAAAAACATGGTTTAAATATTTTAATAGTTTTCATATCTTTCTTCAGTCTTAGATTTCCTTAACCATAACATCATAACACAAAAAATCATCATACATTGTTGCAATCATGTTAAATTCTGTAGATTTATATCCCCTTTTTTGATATATTCTTTTTGCTGGCAGCGAAGCGTCTAGTGTAATACTGAAGTACTCTCCCAAAATAATTTTTTCAGCATAGTCAAGCATTTCTGTACCATACCCGTTTTTTTGACATTGAGGAAGAACAAATAAACGGCATATCTCATTATCCTTTATTGTAACTGTCCCTACAATATTCTGTTCCATATCAAGACAAAGAAAAACTTTATTTTGCTCAATATCATTGGCAATATTTTTTTCATTATGATGTGTAAGAAAAAACTCTACGGCTCCCTTAGAATAGTAATGTGGATATATTTCAGATATTGTTACCTCTGTAATTTTATATACTATATTTAAATCCGATAAACTGGCTTTTCTTATACTCATTTTGGACTCTCCATATTCTTTTGCTTTCTTCTCATATACAATGCTAGTTTTATTTCTCTCAAATTCCGGGAAATTAAATTAGTTCTCTCTTTTCGAGAAAATGTTTTGTTGAAATATATGTATTTTCAAATCCATATGCAGATGCTGCTTTTTCTACATAACACAGCAATAAGTTTGAATAATGTTTTCCGCGGTATTCTGGAAAAGTATAAACAAATCCTATCCATGGACTAAATTGCGAATCGATATCATATTTTTTCTCTGATATCGTACAGAATGCATATAGTAAATTCCCATCTACAAGTAACAGTACCTTAGCAAAAGAGCCTAGTTTTTCATGGATTGTGCTTGTTTGTTCAGCAAGCGTAATACTGACATCACAAGCAACATAGCAAAAACACAGCATTGAGTTTCACTTTTTGCAAGGTAGAAAAGGTTAACAAAGTATTGCAGTTAAAGGCTTTTATGACAATTATCTCTCATACTGCATAACGCAAAACTGAACAAATGAGTTTCGGTTTATTTGCCCTTAAATTTCTTTGTATTTTACAGATAATCAAAACAACTTTATACTATTCTATTACTGTTTATTTAAGAGGTATTATCAGA
>URUY01000038.1 GCA_900551115.1 uncultured Lachnospiraceae bacterium | reverse complement strand
GAGCGAAGGTGCCGCTCAATCATCTAAAATGATGATTTTGCGACACCCCCTTTTTAGGGTACCAAAAGGCATAAAGAAAGCCCGCAAAGCTTGATTTTTCAATACTTTGCGGGCTTATAAAAATTATTCAAACTCGGCAAGTTGTCTCTTTGCCCCAAACTACTTTGTTTAAGTTTTGTTTCAAAAATGCTAGCTTTTTACTTTAGCTAGATAATTTATTTTAACTTGTTGATTTTTTGTTGCCAAAGTGTTGCCATAAATTTGTAAAATTCAAAGTATAATTCTATAATTCTTCTAACATGGATGAAAACCTTTTTTTTCGAGCCAATGGGTCTTTATCAACAGATTCAAGATAATTTAAAGCAAATTCATAGTGTTCTTGTATCCAGTGTAAAGCTTCCAACATTTCATTTGTATAACCTTTCTGCTTTAACTCATCGAATTTTACTTCTTTATTTATGCCGTACTCTTTCTCAAGAATTTTTATCAATTTCGTTTCACATTCTTTATTTCGTTGAGTCTTTTCTTCTTTCATACTTTTATATAAGCCACCAATATTACAAGCCCTCATTATCATATCATGGAAATAAAACTCTTTAATTGTTACTGCACATCTTTTTTCACCATCTCTATACTTTCTTACACACACCTCTTCATACATAAGGTTTATCAGCCATTCTTCTGACCCACCATTCTTTATAAACAATTCCTGTAACTCTCTTAACGCAGGAGAAATAATATTTTTTATAAATCTTGTTGGCTGTAATTCGTACAACATGTCTAAATAATTACTTGTTGTTCTATAACTATTATCTTGCAACCATAATTTTAAAAACCGCTTCTGCTGAGAATCATCCAGCTGAATTGTATACAATGCAGCAAAGTACTCTTGAAATGATCTATGCGAAAATCTATATTCTAATCCTTCATGAATCAGCATACATACCGAATTAGTTAGATCTTTCAAAAAATCCATAGAATTAAAACTTGTTTCTATTATCTCCTTTCGTCTTGCAAGTCCAATATATTCCAATACTTTATTTTCCGAAAATTTGTAATCTGAATTAAAAAAGGATTTAAAACAAAAGTATGAAAAAACTGCTTTGAAATCTTCATATCCTAACTTTGACTGAATATCGCGCTTATATCCTCCCTTCGTTGCATCATGGGTATGAAAAAGAGTAGTAAATGCTTGTTCAAAAAAAT
Organism: uncultured Lachnospiraceae bacterium; assembly: GCA_900551115.1. Classification (GTDB taxonomy): domain Bacteria; phylum Bacillota; class Clostridia; order Lachnospirales; family Lachnospiraceae; genus Acetatifactor. The sequence continues at coordinate 15,596 of URUY01000038.1, read as the reverse complement.
CATTCAATTTATCAGGAATTGAGGCTCTATTTTCAAATGTCAGAAGCATAATAGTTAACAACAAAGGATTTGAGGCAAATGTTTTATATTTATCATACAAATACTCTTCAAGCTCTTTATAAAACTTTTCCTTAATTTTCTGGTCATACTCTATCTTATTAATTAGTGATAACGCTTGATTTTTTGCCAAAGGCATCGAATGCAATTCTTCAAACTGATTCCATCCCATAAATTCTTCTAAGGGGCGCGAGGACAAAATATAGTGATTGTCTGGATATTTTTCACTCAGAGCAAATATCTGACTTGTAATCTGCTTTGATATTTCATTCTTTACTTCATCAAATCCATCTAACAATATTATGTAACACCCCGTTTCTAAACTATAATCAAAGTATTTTCTTTCCAGTTTAAACTTTAGTGTTTCCATTACATTGTAAATATAGTCTACAAGGCTTACATTTTTTCCATCAAATTCATTTAAACCTCTGAGTTCAATCAGAACAGGAACATAATGCGTGTTTTGTAGAATATTTAAGAAGAAATGTTTCATCATAACACTCTTCCCAATTCCACCTGTCCCTGTAACAATAATCTTGTTTCCAATTTCAAGCACATTATTAATATTTGAAGTATCTATTACATTTCCATTTCGATTCAAACCTACACACTCATAAAATGAATATATATCTTTTGCTACATGTCTATATAGAAGTGTTTTTATCTTCTCATGAGTATTTTTTGCATATTTCAAATAATTCTCATATGCATATCCAAAATCTATCTCTTCTTTCTTCTGAATTTCGGTTATATAATTTACGACTTTTTTATATAATGTTTGTGCCGTAGATTTTGCCAAATCCGTAATTACTTCTGCACTTATTTTATTTACATCTAATTCATTTCCCATACGCTTTCTCCTTTGCAAATATTCAAATTTATTCTGGAATAAGATAACATAACTACAAACATTGACTTCAAGTCATCTATTTTTCCTGCCTTTGCCCATTCCATCATTCTTGGCTTCTACACCCAATTATCTGCTGTAAACAACTACTGAAATAGGTAGAGGTATCATTACTCCCTATGTTGTTTGATTCTTTCTTGCCATTATATTATTCATTATTCCAGCAATATTTTTCCCTACATCACTACTTTTACTGGCAACATAAGATTGCAAAATTTTATATAATATTGATAATTTGAATACAGCAGATAATCTTGAAGACTACCTGCCATATAAAATAATTAGTATCAAATTGAAATTACTCAAACTCAATCGTCCCGGGCGGTTTACTCGTAATATCATACAGCACCCGGTTCACGTGGCTTACCTCGTTAATAATCCTGCTTGTTACCTTTTGCAGGACAGGCCAGGGGATTTCCGTGGATTCTGCTGTCATGAAGTCTATCGTGCTGACTGCACGAAGTGCAACTGCATAGTCGTAGGTGCGCTCGTCACCCATAACGCCCACGGACCGCATATTGGTGAGTGCTGCAAAATACTGGTTAATGGAGCGGTCCAAACCTGCGTTTGCAATTTCTTCGCGGTAAATGGCATCCGCATCCTGCACTATTTTTACCTTTTCCTCTGTTACCTCACCGATAATACGGACCCCCAGACCGGGGCCGGGGAAGGGCTGACGGAACACCAGCTGCTCCGGGATGCCAAGCTCCAGTCCCACCTTGCGTACCTCGTCTTTAAAAAGGCTGCGCAGAGGTTCAATAATCTCTTTAAAATCGACACAGCTGGGCAGGCCGCCTACATTGTGATGGGACTTGATAACTGCGGATTCGCCTCCCAGACCACTTTCCACCACATCCGGGTAGATGGTTCCCTGTACCAAAAAATCCACCGCTCCGATTTTTTTTGCTTCTTCTTCAAAAACACGAATAAATTCTTCCCCGATAATCTTACGTTTCTGCTCCGGTTCAGATACACCTGCCAGTTTTTCGTAGAAGCGCTTCTGTGCATTGACACGAACAAAATGAAGGTTGTAGTTTCCTTCGGTGCCAAACACCGCTTCTACCTGATCGCCTTCGTCCTTTCTGAGCAGGCCGTGGTCTACAAAAACACAGGTCAGCTGATCGCCCACTGCTTTTGATAACAGCACTGCCGCCACGGAGGAATCCACCCCGCCTGACAGGGCGCAAAGCACCTTCCCGTTTCCTACCTTTTCACGGATAGCACTTACAGACTCTTCCACAAAGGAATCCATTCTCCAGTCTCCGCTGCATGCGCAAATACGCCGTACAAAGTTATATAACATTTTAAAGCCTTCTACCGTATGCAGCACTTCCGGATGAAATTGTATTGCATACAGCTTCTTCTCCAGACATTCTGCCGCCGCCACCGGGCAATTTGCCGTTGTTGCTACAGCCCGGAACCCCGGCGCCATCTTTGCAATATAATCAAAATGGCTCATCCAGCAAACAGTATTTGCCGATACTCCTTCAAAAAGTGCGGAAGAAGTATCTACTGCCACATCTGTTTTTCCGTATTCACGCACTGCCGCACGTTTGACCTCGCCGCCCAGCACATGTGCCATAAGCTGCGCTCCATAGCAAAGTCCCAATACCGGAATTCCCATTTCAAACAATTCTTTTGAACAGGTTGCCGCTCCCTCTTCATAGCAGCTGCTGGGACCGCCCGTCAAAATAATGCCCTTGGGATTCATGGCCTTAATCTTTTCCAAATCTGTCTTGTATGAATAAATTTCACAATACACATTGCATTCCCTGACACGCCTTGCCACTAACTGATTGTACTGGCCGCCAAAGTCGATAACTATCACCAATTCTTTTTTCATGCTTGTCCTCATTTCCAAATAGGTTGCTTTTACATGCTGCTCCCGGCATTATTTTCTGCCAAAAACATTTTATTCCCATCAGCCCCGGTTGTAAACATTTTTTTATCCTGCTTTTTAATTTTGCCCTATAATTTTTAAAAAAGCAAGCGGACAGGTTATCACCTGCCCGCTCGCATCACCGCTTATTAAATTTCATACCACACAATCTGGTTTGCCTCCATGGACAGCTCAAAGCTGCTGCCGTCCCCTTTATATACCACGGTCTGCTGAGGCTCATAGGTATTGTTTACCACGCAGAATTTACCGTTTTTGATATAAGCATGCACTTCTACGTTATAGTTTGTGGAGAACCATCTGTAAATATTTTCTTCCTCATGGGAACTCCAGAGAATCGCCCGGTAGAACAGGCGGCTGTTTTCAAAGCTGTACGGCAGCCCGCCAATATATACGGCACGTCCTTTTCCGAACTCGTTGACTGCCAGCCGTACTTCCTTTTCCTCGGATACCAGCACGGTTGCGCCCTCTAAGGCATACATATTCTTCTGGGCCTCGCCAAAATCGATTGCTCCCTGCACATCCTCTGTAATAAAATGTGCATGGTTTTCCCAGTTGTACTTATCGTATCCCAGCGTAAAGTCTCTTTCCTCTTCCACACCGAACACATTTGCCAGCTGGATAAAACGTCCGCCCGCCTGATGTCCGGCAGGTTCTCCTACACCGATGATGCCGCCGCCATTATATACAAATTCCTTAATTGCTGACGAGATAACCGGATTACACCACCATTCGCCGCCGGTCTGGGCAGTATCCGCATCGCCCACATTGACAATTACGTCTATTTCCTTAAGAATATGGGGATTTTCCAAAATATCCTCAAAGCTGATGAAGGACACATCAAAGGGCGCGCCTGACAGCGCCTCTATAATACCTGCATAGGAATAATTCTGCTTAAAGTAGATAGCATGATGCACCATATGATTACCCCATGCCCGCATTTTACCCCAGCAGTTCAAGACTGCTACCTTCTTAATGCAGTAAGGCGTAGTGCCTTTAATATTTTCATACAGCTCCCTGAACTCTGCGCATACCGATTCCACATAGTTCACAAAATCAGGAAATTCCATAGCCAGCTTCAGATAACCGCCGTAGCCGATGCGGTCAATCGGCTTTCTTAAAATAGCACGTCTGGCTGTCACCCAATTGATTTTGGCTTCTTTAACCGGATCTCCCCCTTCATGGAAGGTATCGGGGAAGAAATAAGGCAGCAGCCGTCCCTCGGTATATTTTACACCCTCAATATCACTGATTAAACGCAGGGTTGCGCCGTTTCCAACGCTGCCCACCACAGCATCAAGCCCGATACTCTTAAACTCCTCCATAAACGGTTCCGTGCCAATCCAGTGGTCGCCCAAAAACATCATAGCTTCCTTGCCGCATTCGTGGGTAATATCCACCATCTCTTTGGCAATCCTTGCCACCTCACGGCGCTGGAATGCCTGAAAATCACGGAATTCCCGGCTGGGTATACGGTATTGATTGTTATAATACCCCTGGTCGATGATAAATTCCGGACGGAATTTATAGCCCGCTTCCTGTTCAAACTGCTCTAAGATATAAGGGCTTACCGATGCAGAATACCCATACCAGTCCACATACTTTTCTCTCGCCAGTTCATCAAACACCAGCGTAAACTGGTGGAAAAATGTCGTAAACCGCAGCACGTTTACATAGGGATGCTCCTCTATGAATCTGCGCAGACGCTTCATGGTAAAGTCATGGGTTTTGGGCTGTCTCACGTCAAAGGTAATCTGATGCTCCACATCCTTCCACTCATTTACTACCGCATTGTACATATGCACCGGGTCCCACATAATATATGCCAAAAAGCTTACGGTATAATCGTGGAACGGCACGCTTGCAATCACAACCTCGCCCGTGTCCTCCTCATACCTCCACGCCGTTACAGGCACCACTTCGCCCGTGCTGCGGTCAACAACCTCCCACCAGCGTCTGATATCATCCCTGGTGTTTGGCGTCAGCATATCCGGATACAGCCCTTTCATCAGGCGGATTCTTAATTCATCCGCCGTTGCCGTATAAACCGGCGTCATCAAATACATCTGCTGGATTTCATCGGGATTTTCTTTTGCCCATTCATTGTCTTTCCGTGTTGTATAGTAAGTGGAATACACCTTTAATCCCACATCTTTTAATTCCACAGGAAAATCCGTGCCGTCACAGTCCCTCACAGCATCCGCTCCCCATCTTTTTGCCAGCTTCAGGGTTTCTTCAATGACATCCACATCTGTAGGGATTGTGACACGTCCTTTATCTTGGCTCATCCTATAAACCTCCTCTTTTTATCTTTCCTGCCGGCACACCGATTACCCAAAAGCATCTGCCGTCATTTATACTGTCTGTTATAAAACCAAAGCAGGAAAATCAGACCTGCCAAACCAACCAGCATCATACCCAGTCCTTCGGGCCCTACCTTGCGCTGTCCTACCACAGTCAGGATAATACTGGCAACAAAAACCAGGATTGCAAACAGCCTTGTAATAACTCTTTTTGTTTTTTCTCCCATAATCCTGCCTCCTTATCCTTTCAGACCGCCTACGGTCATACCCTGTGTCAGCTTCTTCTGTACGCACATATACAGAATCAGCGTCGGCAGCATTACAATAACAAGTCCCGCATACATCTGTCCGTACTGCACCGCCGATTTCTGCGCCGCCATCAGGTTCATCAATCCTACCGGCAGCGTCTTCAATTCCGGCTTGGTAAGCAGCGTCATGGAAATGATATACTCATTCCAGAAGGACAGGAAGTTGAACAGAATAATCGTTACAATACTGGGCTTTGCCATGGGCATGATAATCCGCACCATGGTATAGAAATACCCTGCTCCGTCCACATAGGCTGCCTCTTCATAATCCTTTGCCAACGTCTTAAAATATCCTGACAGCAGGTAAATCGTAAACGGCAGCGCCGTAGCTGCATACACCAGTGCCAGCATAAAAAGATTGTTCAAGAAAAGCGGTCTGCCGATTGCCTTCCGCAGCCACATATCTCCGTTATTCAACATCAGAAAAATAGGTACTACTATATAGTTTACATTGATGAAGAGACCTGCCATAAACATGGTATTCCACAAGCCTCTGCTCTTAAATTTGAACCTTGCCAGCACATAAGCTGCAGGCAGGGCGATAACAATAAGCAAAACCAACGCGATGACTGTTACCAAAACGGAATTTATCATGTAAGAGCCCATATCCGCTTTCTGCCACGCATCGATAAAATTCTGATAATAGAAGCCTTCCGGCATCGTCCACGGACTTCCGTAAAACTCCAGGTTCTGTTTAATGGATGCCACAAACACCCATGCCACCGGCACGATAATGGTAATGGCAAGGAAAATCAGAACCAGATAAATGAAGAATTTTACAATCTTCGGACTTTTGCCCAACCCATTTTCACTGTTTTTCTTCATATTCCTGCCTCCTCTAAAATTCTACATCCGCACGTTTGGTCACTGCATTCAGCACTGCTGCCAGTGCAAATGAGAATATAAATACCATAACGCCGATTGCCATGCCGTATCCGTAGGAGGAGTTTGTATACGCCTCCTGATACATGTAACTGAGGAACACGCTTGAAGCACCGTCCGGTCCGCTGTTTGTCATTGCTTTTACAAACAGGAAGCTCATATTGATATTACTGATGATAAAGAAGGTCAGCGTCGTTCTGATATTCGTCCAAATCAGCGGCAGGGTAATAGCCGTAAACTGTTTGATACGTCCGGCGCCTTCCAGACTTGCCGATTCATACAGGCTGGCAGGAATATTAGCCATACTTGCCATGTACATAACCATGTAATATCCGATTGCCTGCCAAATCATAGCAATTGCAATACTGTAAATAACCAGCTTCTGGCTTCCCAGCCATAAAATGGGATTTTCATCCGTTCCACCCTTAAACATTGCAATCAGGCTGTTTATCAACCCATTTTGCGGGTCGTAAATAGCGGAAAAGATAGCACTGATAACAACGATGGATAAAATATTGGGAATATAAAATATAACACGGAAGAAATTCTGCCCCTTGATTTTTTCTTTTGTTAAAATTGCAGCAAATACAATTGCAAAGAAAAACGTCACAATCGTCACAACCACAATCAGCAGAATACTGTTTTGGAAAGCCCTGTAAAACCTGTCACTCTGAAAAAGCTTGGCAAAATTCTGCAATCCGACAAAGCTTTTTTCTGCCGTATACCCTCCCCACTTGTACAAGGACATACGAAACACATCAATCGTGGGAATAATCATGAAAATAATAAACAACAGGATTGCCGGTGTTACGCAGGCAAATATAAATGTAATTCGTCTTCTCTTATTTTTCATTGCCTCCACTCCATTCTAACTGCGCTAACGCAATTCCCTTCCTAAAAAAGGCCGGCAGGTATCTACCTGCCGACCATCCTTCACCTCAATGCACAATCACTATTTTGAGACTGGCCTAAACCGGTTTCGATTACTTCAGCGCGCCTCTCAGTGCATCACTGTCTGACTTAATCTGCTCAATCCATTCTTCTTTTGTCTTGTCTCCTGTTACCAGAGAGTTCACAGGGTCAAGGAAGGTGGTTCTTACAGTGATACCTTCTACAGGGTCAGTGGTTGCAAAAGCATCCATAACTGCTACCGCACCGTTATCATAGATAGAGTAGAACAGCTTGTTGTCGCCTTCCAGTTTATCGGACATTCCTGCGATAGGCTGGATTGCCGGTGATTCGCCTGATGCAAAGATTTCTGCTGCCTTATCAGAATAAAGGAATGCGATAAATTCTTTGCCTAAATCCTTGTTTTCCGCTCCCTTAGGCATCCAAACCTGTTCAAAGAAAGTATAAGATGCTCTCTCGCCGCCTTCTTCCAGTGCCGGTAATGCGGTAAAGCCCCACTCAAAGCCGTCTGCTCTGGGTGCTTCAATCATTTCGCCGATAATCCATGTGCCGTTAGGCATAAATAATGCTTTGTTATCCAGTATCAGCTGCTGGTTCTTTCTAAAATCATTGTCGTTTGCATTGGCAGGAGTTGTCTTCTCTGTATAAGTAGCCAATTTTGCAATGACATCAAATACTGCCTGTGCTTCCGGTGTATCCCAAATACCCTCTTCGTATCTCATGGCTTTTGCAAAATTCTCGGAACCCATGGATTCATGAAGCAGTGCATACAGGAATGCGTCAAAATATCCTGCTGTAGGATAAGTAAAGAGTGCAATGCCTTCTGCCTTAGCTGTTTCGCCAAGCTCCCACATCTCGTCCCATGTTTCGGGAACAGTCCAACCCTTTTCTTCAAACAGTCCCTTGTTATAGAACAGTCCGCAGGGGCTGTAGAACATAGGCATCAGATAAGTCTTGCCGTCACCGTAAGGATTGGTAATGGTGTTGTCCACGAAACCGGGAAGAATCTTGTCTCCAACCGTTACATCCTCGCCGGGTACCGTCATACTGAGAACGCCTGTCAAATCCTCTACATTGTTATCCTTCACAAAGGTTTCTGTCAAAGCGGATTCGGAACCGACTGCTCTCATAATAACATCCGGATATACGCCGGATTTCATCTCCGGAGTGATAAGGTCCTCTAATTTCTTGTCGCAGGTCAGTTCTACCGTAACACCGGGGTGTGTTTCTTCAAATGCTGCGCAGACATCCTTCCACATCTGTGCGCCGTATGCTGTTTCCACTGCCGCTACCTTCAGAACCTGTCCGCCGTCTGCGTTTCCGATGTCAGAGCCGCCCTGGGTGCTTTCCGAAGCTCCCTGGCTCTGTGTACCTTGCCCGTTGTCCTGTGTGCCTCCGCAAGCCGTCAAGCCAAGAACAAGCGTTGCTGCCATTGTTAAACATAATGCCCTTTTCATTTTCATAACTTTTTCCCTCCTATAGTGAATAGGTTGTTATCAACTTGTTAGCTTAAGTATATCTTCTATTTCGTGTCCGTACAATTCAAATATTGCTTTGTATTTTATATATATTGCTTTTTATTACATTTTTTGCTATTATTTTCTTGTACACTTTAACGTGTTCAAGTGATTTTGTTTTGAATTTGTTTTAACAGTTTGTACAATTTTGCTTTTTATTATGTATTAAAAATAGATATTTCATACAATCATTTGCGCACCTTATGTGTGCAGCTTTGTAATATGCCATTTTTTCAAAACAGTATTTCTAAAATTACGGGAGGTATTTATGGGGATTACAAGATATCAGCTCGGAAGTGACGATACGGAACCGGTGAACGGCAAACTGCTGTATGTGACGTATTCCAAATACGAAAACGACTGGCCCAGCCTTTCACACACCCATTACTTTACAGAATTGTTTTATGTAAAAAGGGGCGGCGGTTATTTTTTGGTAGAAGACATGCGCTATCCTATCAGGGAGGGGGATTTTGTCATTGTGAATGCAAATACTACCCATACGGAAGTCTCTGACGGTGCAGAACCGTTAGAATACATCATTCTGGGTGTAGAGGGCCTCAGCTTCTCCTTCGGTGAGGATAAGGAGCATATTATCTTTAACTGCGGCAAGGATCCGTCTTCCTTTATATTTTATATGAATTCCATGCTGCAGGAGATGGAAGAGAAAAGCCGCGGCTATGAGCTGGTCTGCCAAAATCTTTTGGAGGTCCTGATTATGAAGCTGATTCGCCGCACAAATTTTGCTTTTGAAGTCATCCCTTCCTTAAAGATCAGCAGAGAATGCATTAAGCTCAAGCAGTATATTGAGGCAAATTACTCTCAGAATATCACCCTGGATATTTTAGCGGAAATTTCCCATCTGAATAAATATTATATGGTGCATGCCTTTACCAAACATTTCGGATGCTCACCCATCAGCTATCTGTGCGATATACGAATAAAGGCCAGCAAAGAATTGCTGGCCAGTACCGATTACAGTATTACGGAAATTGCCCACAGTTCAGGCTTTTCCTCTCAAAGTTATTTTGCACAGTGCTTTTACAAAAGCTGTCATATGACTGCCAGTGCCTACAGAAAATCCTGCCGGAAATAATTTTCGCCATTCCTCTGATATCGCTCCGATATTCCCGGCTATAGCCTTCACTGTATCTTTTAACAGTATTTTTTTACCACAGCCTGCATTTCTTCCCATTTGCGCTCCATATCAGCCACCAGCGCAAATTGTGTGCGGCAGCGGTCCAGATTCTGTCCGGGGCGGTGTATTTTAAAATATACATCCCCCTCCAGATAATCTGTCAGGAAACGGATACCGCACTCGTACGTCATCAGCTTCGCACCCATGGGCAGCATTTCCATTTCCTTTGCGGTAAGCCTGCCCCGGCAGCCTTCCGCAAAGCCCCGTACATATACTTCAAACAGCTCCATATCCAAAGAAACCTTGCTTACATCTCTCTCATCCTCTGTGGCGGTATTCGCGCCGAAACGGATGGAGTCACCAAAATCATTCACAGAAAGTCCGGGCATAACCGTATCCAAATCTATAACGCAAATCCCTTTGCCGCTTTCATCATCTATCATAATATTGTTCAGCTTCGTATCATTATGGGTTACGCGCAGGGGCAGTTCTCCGGCCTTCAGCATATCCATCAGCACATGGGCGTCCTTTTCCCTTGCACAGGCAAAGTCTATCTCCGAACGGACCTTGTCTGCTCTTTTTTCCTTATCTTCCTCTACCGCTCTTTTCAATTTTGCAAAACGCTTCACCGTATCATGGAAATCCGGTATCGTCTCATGCAGCTCATTTGCAGGAAAGCCTGCCAGCATAGCCTGAAAATTGCCAAATGCTACTGCGCTGTTATAAAAGTCCGCCGGCGTCTTCACCTGGTCATAGCTGGTTGCTCCTTCAATAAACCGGTACATGCGGTAGCACTCTCCGTCCGGCGCCTGATAATAATTGTCATTTTGTATGGTTCTAATAATATTTAAGGTTTCCCGCTCAGGGTTTCCTCCTTTTTTTACAATCTCCTTTTTCAGGTATTCCGTTACCTTTACCACATTTTCCATCAAGGCTTCCGTATCCTTAAAAATAGACCTGTTCATTCGCTGCAAAATATATTTTTTGCCCATATCAGTCTTTATCAGATACGTGTCGTTAATATGGCCGCTGCCATAGCTTGCCGCAGAAACCACCTCTCCGTCTATCTGAAACTGTCCGGCCAGTTCCTGTTCCTTTACTGCTTCACTCACTTCTTCCACGGCTCCTTCCCATAATCCAGCCGGATATACGCCTCTTTTTTTCAGTTCTGCCATAGCCTTCATAACCTTATCCTTATCCTCGCGGTAGGTTACTCCATACCAGCGGTCTTCCGACTTAAGCACCTGCACCCGTGCTTTTTCTTCCGCAATAAGCTGTCCCACTACAGAAGGCAGGAAAAATTCGCATTTTAGCGGATTAGACTTCAGATTTTCATCCAGGAACCGCGGAAAACGGGTTTCCAGTTCACTCAAAATGCTTTCTGTAAAGCCCCACATATTCATAGAAACAGTACTGTCTGCCGGAATATCTGTCCACGACTCACCTTCATCCTCTGTATAAGCAGCTCCCTGCCCCCGCTTTTCAATGCGGGTTCTTTCCCTGATTCCTATCAGATATCCGTCTCCATCGGTCTCACAGATTCCTCTTGCCACATGTCCGTTTTCCGTCAGCGTATTTTCCAACACATAACCCACCATAGCATAACGGTACTTGTCATCATCGGCATGCTCCCACAAATAATCATATATTCTCTTGAAGGCATGTACCCCATAATAATCATCTGCATTGATTACGGCAAAAGGGCCGTCCACAAGTCCCTTGCAGCAAAGTATTGCATGCCCTGTGCCAAAGGGCTTAACCCTGCCTTCCGGCACCCGGTATCCCAGAGGCAGCCTGTCAAGTTCCTGATAGGCATATTCCACCTCAATATACTTTCTGATTCTTTTTCCGATTACTTCTTCAAAATCCGCTTCATTTTCCTTCTTTATAATAAAAACTGCCTTTTCAAATCCTGCCCGTACTGCGTCATAAATTGAAAAATCAATTATGACATGCCCGTCACTATCCACGGGATCAATCTGTTTCAATCCGCCGTACCGACTTCCCATACCTGCTGCCATAATCACCAATACCGGTTTTTTCCTCTTGTCCATTCTGTTCCTCCCTTTCCTTCCTACGTTACAGTTTTATACCCCGCGCCTTCCTGCGCTTTCTGTTTTTATTATACGAAGAAGGACTTTTCTTTTCTTTGCACAATCCAACGTTATTTTTATACGATTCTACTTATTTTTGCACGTTTCTTTCACTTTTATGTTACACTATACAAAAGAACTGCCAAAGGAGGTCTCCCATGACATATAAGAGCAATATCCTCTCCGATACTATTACGATTAAGGAAATCGTTACAGTTCACTATTTTGAATACCAGAGCGATTTTATTTTTGCCGGAGAATCCCACGATTTCTGGGAATTTCTTTGTGTAGACAAGGGAGAGGTCAATGTAACTGCCGGCCAGCGCACACTGTCCTTACAACGGGGAGATATTATTTTTCACCCGCCGGGAGAATTTCACAGTCTTTGCGCCAACCGCCTCATTGCTCCCAATCTGGTGGTTGTTTCCTTCCCGTGCCATTCGCCCGCCATGGATTTTTTCCGGAACAAAGTCCTGTCCATCGACAATGCAGAGCGCAGCCTGTTAGGGCAGCTTATCACCGTTGCAGGCGAAACCTTTAAAGGCCGGTTAGATGACCCTTATCAGACTTATATGCCCAAAAAAGAAACTGTTCCCTCCGGCAGCGAACAGTTCATTCGTTTGTACCTTGAGCTTTTTCTGCTCCGTCTGCTGTGCCGATACTCGGATCCTCATTCTGCTCCCAAACAGACGGATATGAGTATCCGCAGGAAACAGGATGAGGTGTATCACCGCGTCATCGACTATCTTTCCGAGCATATCAGTGACCGTCTGACTCTTGACCGGATATGCCGGGAAACACTCACCAGCAGTTCCCAGATACAAGGACTTATCCACCAAAAACACAACTGTGGTGTAATTGAGCTGTTCAACCAAATGAAAGTTTCTGAAGCAAAGCAGTTAATCCGGGATAATCATCTGAATTTCACCGGAATTGCAGAAAAGCTGGGATACACTTCCATACACTATTTTTCCAGACAGTTCAAGCAATCCACCGGCATGACTCCTTCCGAATATTCTTCTTCCATTAAAAGTCTGGCAAAAGTGCCGGACAGCGGCAGGGGACCTTTTAAGCCTTCAGCCTTTACATCCCCGTCTGGTGCTGATGCAGATATTTCTCTCTGGTAGCCAGCCCGCCCCGGATGTGCCGCTCGGATTTATTTACATCCAGCACACATCTGGCCTGCTTTGCAAGCATGGGATTAACCTGCATGAGACGGTCTGTAACGTCTTTATGTTTCGTCGTGATGAATTAGAACGGTTTCGTCCAAGCCCAAATCTCCAAGCAAACGCAGGTAAATATCCACATTCCCATCCTTATCCACTTCGATTTTCTGGATAATGCGCTTTAACTGGGCATTGGTCATCTGGTGTACATCTGTTATATCCTCAATCTCTTTGAATGTCCGTCCGAGGACGCTTTCCAACTGTTCCCCCTTGGTAAGATGATACGCTACCATCTTCAGTTCGTTTTCCAGCCGTTCAATTTCTTTTCTCATGCCGCCGATTTTATCATTCAGTTCCTCTCTGGAAATCAAATCGTCTGCGTACATATCCATATATTTTTGCCGGGTTTTTTGCAGCTTTGCAAGCTGGGCATTTAGCTCTTTTTCATAATTCAGGTTTTCGTCCTTTGCCTTATAAACCCGCTGAAATTCTCCGACCACATAACGGATCACATTCTTCTTTGCTTTCAGAAGTTCAGCAAAATATTCCTGCAAAACTTCAATCAATTCTTCTTCATCTACCGTCACAGCATTGGGGCAGTTGTCTGCACCACGCCCGTTATGCCCGGAACACACCCAGCGGACATAAGTGTTTTTATATGTGCGGACTGTGCGCCGGAAGGACCAGCCGCATTCCTTGCATTTGATAAGAGTAGAGAACAGATATTTATTGCTTTGGCGTTCCTTATCCACCTTAAATGCTTTGCCTCTGGACTGCATAATCTGCTGTGCCTGTTCAAAAACCTCCGGCTCAATAATACGCAAATCTGGACGCTCCACAACCATCCACTCGGTTTCATCTTTGTCCGCCCTCTGCCCGGTCAGAAAGTCGGTTACTTCCTGTTTGCCGTTAATAATTTTACCCGTATAAAGTTCATTCGTAAGAATACGGCAAACCCCATTCTGGCTCCACTGGCAATTCCGTTTTGTCCGCAATCCTCGTTCATTTAAGAAAATGGAAATTTTCGCAGCACCATACCCGTCTTTGATATACCACTCATAAATCTGGCGGACAACCGCAGCTTCTTCTTCATTGATTGCAAGGTTAAAATAATCTCCAATCGTCTTATCATATCCGTAAACGATATTCGGGACACGACCTTTTTCAGCATTCATCTTTTTTCCAAATTTCACACGCTTTGAGGTATTTGCACTTTCTTCTTGTGCCAATGCCCCAAAAATCGTCAGCACAAATTCACTGTTGCCCATGCTGGTCATGTTGGCAGTCAAAAACTGCGTTTCAATTCCCAAAGATTTCAGCTTGCGGACATTCTGCAAAAGGTCAACGGTATTTCTGGCAAAGCGGGAAATGTCCTTAACTACGACCATATCAAACAGCCCATGCTCGGCATCTGCCATCATGCGTAAAAATTCTTTTCGATTTTTTATTTTGGTTCCAGAAATACCCTCGTCTGCATACAATCTTACTAAGGTGTCCCCTGTGCGTTTTGTGTATTCAGAAAAAAACTCTTTCTGTGCTTCCAGGCTGTTGAGCTGGTCAGCCTTATCGGTGGAAACACGGCAGTAAGCAGCTATATTCATGGCAAAACCTCTCTGTTAAAATTAAATCGTTCTGTTACATCTTAATATTATCACATGAAGTCAGCGTTTTCAACCATGAAAAAAGGGACACTCCGCTCACGCAGAGTGTCCCTCGTCTAATTTTTCTTCGGTATCATCTGATGCGGCTGCGGCTTCTTGAATAGCCGACTGTACTTTTTCCGTATTGGCTTCAATTAGGATTTTCAGTAAGTAGTCGGCGGTCTCTGCCGCTGGATTAGGGTTATGAAACCGATAATTTAGTTTTCGCTTTTTCACAGCAGAGTTCCACCTCCTCCTTGTGTGCTACTCTTTGTCCATGTCTATGAAAACAAGGCGGAAAATAGTACCATATAACTTTTGTCAAAGTTCACGCCCACGCTTGTTGGGCTGTCGTTTCAATTCTGCCAGCACCTCCGGCGGGATACGGTCTACCAGCCGCTGAATGTCTTTCAGCTCGCTTTCCAGCTTTGCCCGTTCCATCGTATCTTTCATCTTGCCTTTTTCACTGGCTTTGGCTCTGGCTTCCAACTGTTCATTTTCTGCCAAAAGGTCGTTTATCGTAACCTTGTATTTTTTGAGCTGACCGGAGAAGTTCTCCATCTGCGGAAACCACTTTTTCAGCAGGGAGAGGGCTTCCTCTTTCTTCTTTCCGGCATTGAACGGGGTAATATCGCCCAGCGTGGCTTCAATGGCTCTTGCCTGTTTGGAGAGATTGACTGCCTGCTTGAACAGGCGGGTGGGGATATGCTTCCTGCCTGTCTTGCTAGCACTTTCCCCACGCTCCAAGTCGGGATATTTCTCCACCATATAGGCGTGAAAAT
>URUY01000037.1 GCA_900551115.1 uncultured Lachnospiraceae bacterium | reverse complement strand
AGATGAACTGGCTAAGGGTGCAGAGGAAGCAGCAGGGTATGCGGATGAGGGTGGTTCAGGTGCCTTATCAATACCAAGTTCAAAGGTATTGCGTCAAAACCTGATAGAGGCAGGAGTAGAAGCTCCGGATTATCCTAATGCGGCTCATCATATAGTCGCAGGAAATTCACCTAAAGCGGCGGAAGCAAGAGCAATTTTGCAAAAGTATGGTGTGGATATCAATGATGCGGCAAACGGAACATTCTTACCAACGGTCAGGGATGTAGTAGAAGGAGCATATCACCCGAGCCTACATACAAATTCATATTATGATAAAATCAATAAATTGTTAAGTGAAGCAACGTGTAAGGAAGATGTTCTTGACATTTTAGAGTTCGTTGGTGATGAATTAAGTAGTGGAACATTTATGCAATAGGAGTGATAAACATGAAAATATGGCAATTAAATTTTGAACTAGATGAATTTGACAATTTAATACCCATAAGAGAATTTACAGTTGATGAAATTCAATCTTTTGATGGCAGAAGTCATTTAAGTCAATGGAAGCCTATTCAAGTTAAAAGAATGGAACCAGAGAAGGAACTTGATTTAAGCGATGCTCCTGGATTTACATTTCCAGTATTTAGTAGAAGAGCATTAGAATGTTTAGAGCCATTGATAAATAAAAATGTAGAAATATTACCTTTAGATTTCAATGAAAAAGAATATTTAGGTATAAATATTACTACTGTTTTGGATGCCATAGATTATGAAAAATCAATTTACAAAACATATAGGGATGGGAAAAGAATTATGGCATTTAAAAAATATGTATTTTTACCAAATGTAGTTGAGAATGTTTCTATATTCAAAATCTCGGATGAAAAAACAAGATATGCATTTGTTTCAGATGAATTTAAGCAAACGGCAGAGAAAAATAACTTATTGGGCTTTAAATTTAAGCTAGTTTGGGATAGTGAACAGGAATAATACAAGATTAAAAAGAGATATACGGGCAAAAGGTTGAATGAGCTTGTACTTCATCTACGCACATAGACCAAATCCGTGATTCCGTTATAACTCTGTGTCTGAATCAATTTAAGCTTCAACTCTTTTTCTAAGGTATCAAAAAGGCGGATGCCCTGTCCTAAAAGAGTGGGAATCACGGAAATGTAATACTTGTCAATCAAATCAGCCTTCATAAGCTGCCCTGCAATATTGGCGCCGCCGCATATCCAGATGTCTTTTCCATCTTTTTGCTTTAAGGCGTTTACAAGCTCGCAGGGATTTTCTTTTGTAAATTTGATTTCATCTGTAGAGCTTTCTTTTTTATGGGTAATTACATAACTTGTCAGACCTTTGTATACCCATTCTGTCGGTGACAGCTCGGTAACTATCTGATGGTAGGTGTTCCAGCCCATAATGACAGTATCCACATTTTTTATAAATGAAGCGTAGGTGTCTATATTGTCAGCAGTATTATCCTGACCGTTCATCCAGTCAACGTTTCCGTCCCATCCTGCAATATAGCCGTCAAGGCTCATTCCGATAAATAAACCATCGATGTCCGTTTCCTTCTTGGGTCAGATAATATATTAAGACCCTGTTCCCAAGTGCATTTACTGAATTCAATTTTACAATTAGCGTTGTATTTATTCCTCATTTTCATGCAGAAATCATCAAATAACGGATTGTTTATAAAGTCTCCGATTTCCAAAAGAGAAGGGGAGTAATTAAAATCGTCTATCACAATTATGTTTTTGGCCCTTCTGTTTCGTTACCTTTTTTGTCTCCAATGCTTTTGGCAGGAGCAGTACTTGCTTATAGTATAGCACATAATATCGGTTTCATTGCAAGAGCTTAAACAAAAATGCAGTATATTCCAGAATACAGTTATTTTATCTATTTACTTCAATGCACTACTATGATAAAATACTAAAGAATTTGTAATTATAAAACAGGAGGAAGATATTATGAAAAAGAAAATAGCAGTAATTTTAACAATGGCGCTGGCAATGGCACTGACTGCCTGCGGAAGCAAGGAAACCGGAAGTGATGCAGCAGATATGGTTTATGCGGTTGAAGCCGGAAGCGCAGGCGAAGCAGTAGCTAAGGAAAAGGAATTTAAAATCAATTCCGTTGCTTCTCAGGCAGATGCTCTGATGGAGGTAGCAGCCGGCACTTCAGATGCAGCAATTATTGATTTGCTGATGGCTGGCGCAATGATTGGTGAGGGAACCAGCTATCCGGATTTGATCCATACAGACGAGCTTACCACAGAGGAATATGGTGTAGGATGTCGTAAGGGTTCTGACCTGGCTTCTTATATCAACGCTGTACTTGCAGAAAGCTACGCTGACGGTTCCATGAAGGAGATTGCCACCAAGTATGGTGTGCAGGAAGCTTTGGTTGAGCAGACAGCATGCGAATATACTGCCGCAGAAGAAAGTGATGTGGCTTATATTCAGGAAAAGGGTACCCTTATTGTTGGTATTACCGATTTTGCACCCATGGATTATACGGATGAAGCCGGCGAATGGATTGGGTTTGATGCAGATATGGCCCGTGTAGTTGGTGAGAAGCTTGGTGTTGAGGTAGAGTTTGTAGTAATTGATTGGGACAATAAGATTATGGAACTGGATTCCAAAAATATTGATGTGGTATGGAATGGCATGACATTGACAAAAGAAGTGACAGAAGCCATGGAATGCACCAATGCATACTGCAACAATGCACAGGTAGTAGTAGTACCTGCAAAATAAGAAAAGGTATGGGTAAGGAATATGTTTTGGACAGTAACGCAGACGCTGCTTAACGGGCTGGCTTCCACATTTCAAATTTTCATTTTTACATTGTTGTTTTCGCTGCCGCTTGGGCTTTTATTTGCGTTTGCCTCAATGAGCAGATGGAGACCGCTTCGTTATCTGATGCAGATTGTTGTCTGGATTATCCGTGGTACGCCGCTGATGCTCCAGCTGATTATCATATTTTACGGGCCGGGCCTGTGGCTCGGTCACAACATCTGGAGTGGCAGTGAGGTAGGGCGTCTGACGGCTACGGTGGTGGCGTTTACCATTAATTATGCCTGCTATTTTTCCGTTATTTTCCGCGGGGGTATCGAAGGTGTGCCGGCGGGACAGCGGGAGGCCGGAGAAGTGCTTGGTATGACGCGCAGTCAGATTTTCTTTAAGATTACGCTTCTGCAAATGATAAAACGGATAGTGCCGCCCATGTCCAATGAAATTATTACGCTGGTAAAGGATACTTCTCTGGCAAGGATTATTTCTGCCTATGAGCTGACCTTTGCCGGTTATTCCTTTATGAAGTCGGACGGACTGACCTGGCCGTTGTTCTACACAGGCGTATTTTATCTGCTGTTTGTGGGAATTTTAACATTACTGTTTAATTATATTGAGCGCAGACTGGATTATTTCAAATAAGGAGAGCGGCATATGGCGATTTTAGAAGTGAAAAATATAGAAAAACACTTTGAGAATACGAAGGTACTTGAGGATGTCAGCTTTTCCTTGGAAGAGGGAAATGCGCTGGCAATCATCGGTTCTTCCGGTTCCGGCAAGACCACGCTTCTTCGGTGCTTGAATTTTCTGGAAAGACCCAATCAGGGGACGATTACGGTTCGGGGAGAAACACTTTTTGATTCCTCCCTTGCACTGTCAGAATGGGAAAAGGATCTGCGCAGGAAAAGGCTTCATTTTGGAATGGTTTTCCAGTCCTTTAATCTGTTTCCCCAGTATACGGCACTTCAGAATGTAACGCTGGCAGAGCGTCTTCTGGCGCAGGAGAGAACGGATTTTAAACAGCATAAACGGGAGATTTACGAAGAAATTGACGAGCATGGCCGTAATCTGCTTGCCCAGATGGGGCTTTCAGAGAGGACGGAACACTATCCGCATCAGCTTTCCGGCGGGCAGCAGCAGAGAGTAGCCATTGCCAGAGCGCTTGCGCTGAAGCCGGATATCCTCTGTTTTGACGAGCCTACCTCAGCGCTTGACCCGGAGCTTACCGGCGAGGTGCTGAAGGTTATCCGGGGACTGGCGGAGAAAAAAACCACCATGATTATCGTGACCCATGAAATGGCGTTTGCCAGAGATGTAGCAGACCAGATTATTTTTATGGATGAGGGATTGATTGTGGAGCAGGGTACGCCTAAGGAAGTAATTGATAATCCTAAGGAAGAGCGTACCCGTCAGTTTTTGACACGCTATACTCAGGGGTAATTTCCAACTCAATACATTTCCAAAGCCGGCCCGCAATGGCATAGTCTTCTGTGACGGAGGTTTCTTTGAAACCAAGAGAATAGTAGCAGTGCCTTGCGGGCAGATTATTTTCAAAGACGCCGATAGTGACTTTTTCGGCTTTCATAACAGTAAAGGCATAGGTCAGGGCAAGGGTAAGCATTTCCCTGCCGTATCCGCGTCCGCGTTTTGTGCCGTCCACTACCACAAAGCCAAAGCGCAGAATCCGTCTGTCTTCTGTAGGAAAGCGTAACAGCAGATGACCGGCAATGCCATCTTCGTCAAAGGCGGTCATGGGGAAAAAATTCTCCGTATATTCCTGCTCTTCATAATGGCGTATCAATGTGTCTGCCAAAAGGGGATAGCTGCCCAGTCTTCCGGCACTCCATTTATAGAAGGTTTCTTCATCCTTAAACCAGGATACAATCGTTTCTGCATCACATTTTTTGTAGGGGCGCAATCGAAGCATTGGCTTGTCCTCCCTGTTTTTTTATTTTATAATAGCATAGAAAGGGACAGAAAACTATGCGTACAAAGATTATTTTTGAGGATGCGGATATTATTGTAATACACAAGCCGGCAGGGCTTGCGGTGCAGACTGCGCATATCGGGCAGCAGGATGTGGTAAGTGAACTGAAAAACTATCTGGCGGCTGAAAAAAACGCTGCAGGAAAACCGGAGAAAAAGGATGATGGACAGAAAGGAAAAAGAAGGGCGGGCGGCCCGCCTTATCTGGGAATTGTCCACAGACTGGACCAGCCTGTGGAAGGCCTTCTTGTTTTCGGAAAGACACCTGCGGCAGCGGCTGCATTAAGCGGACAGCTGCAGAGCGCAGACTTTTGTAAGGAATATCTGGCAGCTGTTTGTGGAAAACCTGCGGCAGCAGGCGGTGAGCTTGTGGATTATTTGGGCAAAAAGGATGGCCGGGCGGTAGTGTATAACGATGTCAGAGCGGTAAGAAATGGCAGCGGCGGTGTGGATGTCAGAGCGGTAAGAAATGGCAGCAATGATGCGGAGGGTGCGAAAAAAGCGGTTCTGCATTTTGAGGTTACAGCTGAAAATGAATCGGCGGAGGGTATGATATCGTTACTTAAGGTACAGCTTGAGACCGGACGTTTTCACCAAATCAGAGCCCAGCTTTCTCGTGCGGGCAGTCCGATTTTGGGGGATGTGAAATACGGGAACGAAAAGAGTCTTGAAGTTTCCAAAAAACTGGGCATTAAAAATACTGCTCTGTGTGCGTGCAGGCTTATATTTACACATCCGGTCACAAAAAAGAAAATGGAATATACTGTTAGTCCCGACAACCCTGTTTTTGCACTTTTTTCAGAATGATTTTATAGAAAAATCTCATACTAATCCTGAAAAGGAGGGATTGGTATGCAGGAAAAGAAAAGGCTTTGGGATAATAAATATATGGTGCTGCTTCTGATTACGGGAGCAGTCTATTTTTTTCTGCGTTATATCAGCCCGCTTGTTACGCCTATTTTAATTGCGGGTATGTTTCTTACGCTGTGTTATCCTGCTTTTGATGATATCCAGAAAAAAACGAGAATAAAAAAACAGTATCTTGCCAGTGCAATCCTGCTGCTTTTATGCGGTATTTTGATTGTACTGCTATGGCTGGGGGGCTCCTTTCTTCTGCAAAGGCTGCCTTGGTGGATAGAAAATATGGATAATGTGCAGGAGAATGTCCGTTTTTTTGTGACAAAATGCTGTAATGGAGCAGGCGGATTTTTGGGAATTAATACAAGTGGTCTGACACAGATTCTGGTAGAGCAGGTAGATGTGTTTGTAGAGAATTTTCAGGTGCAGGTGCTGCCGGGGTTAATCGGTGAATCCTGGCTTTATATCCGGCAGCTTATCGCCGTTATTGCTGTACTGGCAGTTACCATGATTGCGACTGTACTGCTTGCAAAGGACTATGATGCTATCCTTGCCTGGATGGGGGCGCAGATGGAGAGCCGGGTAGTTTTGGAAATTATTTTAAAGGTTATACGCTATATTGCTACTTTTATAAAAGCGCAGCTTATGATTATGCTTTCCATTGCGGTGCTGTGTACGGTTGTACTGCTTGTAACAGGAGTGGAAAATGCATTTCTGTTTGGCATACTGGCTGGTCTTTTGGATGCGCTGCCTTTTATCGGAACAGGAATTGTAATCCTGCCGCTGGCACTGTGGCAGTTGTTTTTAGGGTATTACTGGAAGGCTCTTTTCTGTGTGCTGCTCTATATCGCCTGTGCCCTTTTACGGGAATTTATGGAGCCTAAGCTAATCGGGGAGAAGGTAGGTGTATATCCCATAGCGATACTGTTAGCCATTTACGCGGGCCTGCAGCTGTTTGGGCTTTGGGGAATCGTAAAGGGGCCGGTAGGATTTGTCATGATTAAGCAGACCTATGAGGCATACTGCCGTTATGTTGACGACAGGCGGCAAATGAATTATGATGAAAAAGATAATATACCAAAAGAGGAGAATGAGTAGTACAATGCGTGGGGCATGGATAAATACGAAGAGCAGGCTGGCAGAAAAATACAGGAAGACGAGAGAAGACTTTAAAGAAATGAGTGTGTCGGAGGTCTGTAAGGCATTTTTGACCCTGCTTTTACGACTGGTGACAATATTTTACCTGGTTGCCATAGCGGTAGTTCTGCCTGTTTATTTTCAGACTGCAACCGATTACAATGCAATCGGCAGTAATAAATCAGAATTTTTCAGAAAATATGGTTTTTTCTCCATACGGCTGTTTGGTCATATATTTGTATTTTATCTTATTTTTGCAGCAATTTGCTGGTGGCAGAAAAATAAAGAAAATAAGGGTAAGCTGAATTTACTGATTAATTCCTTTTTGGACAGTCTTTCTGTGACGGACAAATTTGCTATAGTTTATGCAATTGGTCTGAGTCTTTCCTATTATTATACAGAGTATCCCGAAGCGCTGCGTTTGGGGGCACAGGGTTGGTATATGGGTTTTTTGCCACAGCTTGTTTTGGTGTTTTCCTATTTTGCAATATCCAGGTTTTTGCCGAAGATTTTGGCAAAATGGGTGGCAGGAGTTATGCTTGCAGTATCCTTTTTTGTTTTTTTACTGGGGCTTTTGAACAGGTACGGGATAAATCCTTTGAGGATGGATTCAGCCGGTCCCGGTTACATATCGACAATCGGCAACATTAACTGGTACTGTGGTTATTGGACAGTGCTGTTTCCGCTGGCGTCCGGCCTTTTCTTATTCTATGAGAAGACGGAAGAAGAAAGCGGCAGAGCATTTTATTTAAGAAAGGTATTACTGGGAATTCTCATGGCGGCAGGCTTTGCCACAGGTATTACCCAGGGAAGCGACAGCGGGCTGTTGGCGCTTTTGGCGATGCTTCTTTTACTGGGGAGTTTGTCTGTAAGCGATAGACGCAGGCTGAAATGTTTTTTGGAAATGTTACTCGTCTTTTGTATAACGGCACAGATGCTGTCTGTGATACAGTGGCTTTGGCCGGACAGAAATCAATATATAACAAAGGCATACAGCCTGATTATGACAACGGCGTTTCCATGGATAGCGGGTGCAATCGTAATTATACTGTATCTGCTCTTGGACAGGGAAGAAAAGAAAACGGCAGGACTTTCCAAAAAGAAATGTCCTGTATACAGGGGCTTACGGAAGGCTTGGTTCGGGATTCTTATTGCTATGGGTGTGACAATGGTGTCATTTGTAGTGATGCTGACTGTCAATACTCTTAAGCCCGGAAGCATCGGCAGCTTTTCGGAGAATCCGCTGTTTATTTTTGATGAAAACTGGGGAAGCGCACGAGGCGGAACCTGGACTGCCGGAATCCGCACCTGGCTGTCTCAGGACTTCCTTCACAGGATTGTAGGAGCAGGCCCTGACGGTATGGCAGCTTATATTTACAACGGACCGGATGAAGCGCTTCTTGAAACTGTGCGCAGCCAGTTCGGGAACAGCCGGCTTACCAATGCCCACGGAGAATGGATTACGGTTTTGGCAAATTTGGGCGTGATAGGGCTAGTCGGTTTTGCGGGAATGATGGTGAGCGCCATCTGCCGTTTTGTAAGATGCCGTACAATGCCTCAGTCAGCTATTGGCAGAGGGAATGTGAAAACGTCGGTTTTTCGTACCTTGTGCGTGGCCTGCGGTGTCAGCCTGTTTTGTTATACCATCAACAATATCTTCAGCTTCCAGCAGACCATGAACGTGACGCAGATGTTTATTGTGTTGGGGATAGGGGAAGGCTTGTACCGGAAGATGCCAGGAGCAGAGACAATGGATTCTTAGCGGGCAAAGAGCGTATTGAGCATATATGATAGAGGGAAAAAGCTGATTATGCCAGGGAACGGGCATGGTTGGCTTTTTTTGATGATAAAATATTCTTGTCGAAAAATGTGGAAATTATTACTGGATAGTGGTAAAATAGAGAAAGATATTTGGATTTGAAGTATAAATTTATTAGAAACATGAAAATTTTTTGACAAGTATATCAATAGGGGGATTGTCGATGTATCTGGCACATAAAAGTGAGGACGGGTTTCGTGAGCAGAGTATTGAGGAGCATTTAACCAATACCGCGGATTTGGCGGCTGACTTTGCTGAGGCTTTCGGATGTCGGGAATGGGGATATGGTATAGGTCTGCTTCATGACGTTGGGAAGTATTCAGAAGCTTTTCAGAAACGCCTGCAGGGTGGTCCTATTACAGACCATGCCACAGCGGGTGCAAAGGAGGCAGGAAATCCCATTGCAGCCTATTGTATTTCCGGACATCATTCCGGTTTGTTAAATGGCGGTACGTTAGGAGATGCTGCCGGAGAAGCGACCCTTATGGGAAGATTAAAAAAAGAGGTGGAGGATTACCATGCTTTCAGGCGGGAAATCCGGAAGCCTTCTTTTTCTTACCCTTCTTTAAGGCCTCTTGATAAGGGCGGCTTCGGGCTTTCCTTTTTTACACGAATGCTGTTTTCCTGTCTTGTGGATGCTGATTTTTTGGATACGGAAGCCTTTATGTCGATGAATCAGGTAAGGCGGGACGGTTATGATTCCATAGAAACACTTTATGAACGATTATCAGCAAAGATAGCACCGTGGCTTGGCAACACGGATAATAGTACGGTGAACGGAAGAAGAACAGCTATCTTAAAGGCATGTCTGGAAATGGGAAAGGAGCAAAAAGGGCTTTATAAACTTACGGTTCCCACCGGAGGCGGCAAGACGATTTCTTCGCTTGCTTTTGCTTTGGAGCATGCAAAGAAGCACCATTGCAGCCGTATTATCTATGTCATTCCCTATACAAGCATCATTGAACAAAACGCACAGATTTTTAAAGATATATTAGGAAAAAATAATGTCCTTGAGGATCATTGCAACGTTACATATGAAAGTCAGGAAGAATTGTCACGGTATCAGCTGGCGGCAGAAAACTGGGACAAGCCGGTAGTGGTAACCACTAATGTTCAGTTTTTTGAAAGTCTGTTTTCCAACAAAGTTTCTAAATGCCGCAAACTGCATAATCTGGCAAACAGCATCATTATCTTTGATGAAGCCCAAATGCTGCCGGCGAAATATTTAAAGCCATGCATTCAGGCAATCAGTGAACTGGTATACAATTACCGCTGTACGGCAGTTTTGTGTACGGCTACACAGCCCGCGCTGCAGCAGTTTTTCCCAGCACCCATAAAGGCAAAGGAAATTTGTCCCGATGTGGAGGGACAGTACCGTTTCTTTCAAAGAACTCTTGTGGAAAAAAAGGGAGAATTTTCGGAAGAGGGGCTGATAGACCGATTAAAGGAAAGAGAGCAGGCGCTTTGTATTTTAAACAGCAGGCGCCGTGTGCAGCGTATCTATGAAATGCTGCCGGGGGAGGAGAATTTTCATCTTTCTACCTTTATGTATCCTGTCCATAGAAAACGGATTATGGAAAAGGTGCGTGCAAGGCTTAAAGAGGGAAGGGCCTGCCGTCTGATTGCTACCAGTCTGGTGGAGGCCGGGGTGGATTTTGACTTTCAGATGGTTTTCAGGGAGCTTGCGGGAATTGATTCTGTGATACAGGCAGCAGGGCGCTGTAACCGGGAAGGGAAAAATAAAAAAGAGGATTGCCTTACGGAGGTTTTTACCCTGGAAGCAGCAGAGGATATTCATTTGCCAAATGAGCTAAAACAACCGATTGCCGTTGCGGAACAGATTGCAGAAAAATATGAAGATATTTCATCCCTTGAAGCCATAGCCGAATATTTCAACCGATTGTATTACCTAAAGGGTGAGGGACTGGATGCAAAGGATATTATCGGGCAGTTGGAGAAGGGTACAAGATCCTGTCTGTTTCCTTTTGCTGAAATAGCAAAACAGTTTAGGCTAATTGAGAGTAATACAAAAACCATACTGATTGATAAGGAGCCGGAAGCAAGCGCACTTGCTGAGAAGCTTCGCAGAGGTGAATATTCCCGGCAGCTGGTGCGGGAGGCAGGACAGTATTGTGTCAATTTATTTGAGAAGGATTTTGAAGCGCTGAATGGTGCAGGAAGATTAGAGCAGATTGCACCGGAATTTTATGTGCTGCGGAATAAAGAACAATATACGGAAGAAAGGGGGCTTATTATGGATGTGGGCAGAGGTGATGCATTGCTTTTTAGGACTTATGATAAAAAAAGAAAAGGAGGAACAGCATGAGCCATGGAGTAAAGCTTCGGGTATGGGGAGATTTAGCCTTATTTTCCAGACCCGAAATGAAGGTGGAGCGTTGCAGCTATGATGTTATTACACCGTCTGCTGCGCGAGGGCTTTTGGAAGCCGTTTACTGGCACCCGGGTATGCGTTGGTACATAGACCGCATTTATGTAAGAAAGCCGATTCAGTTTACCACCGTGCGGAGAAATGAAGTGAAAAGCAAGATATTGGCAAGCAATGTTTTGGGCGTTATGAATGGAGGAAACAAACCACTTTATATCAGTACCAAGGAGGACATTGTCCAAAGAGCAGCCATTCTTCTGAAAGATGTGGATTACGTGATTGAGGCACATTTTGAAATGACGGAGAAAGCCAATGCCAGTGACAATCCTGCAAAGTTTAAGGAAATTGTGATGCGGCGCCTGCGCAGGGGGGAATGCTATCATACACCGTATTTCGGGTGCAGGGAATTCCCGGCAAAGTTTGCGCTCTTTGAAGAGGATGAGATAACCACGGCGTACGAAGGCGAAGAAAAAGATTTGGGATACATGTTATATGATATGGATTATTCCGACCCGGAGGATATCCGCCCGACGTTTTTTAGGGCGGTACTGCAAAACGGTGTGTTGGATGTAAGGGATTGCGAGGTGGTGCAATGATCTTACAGGCATTAACTGCATATTATGAGGCGCTTGCAAAAAAAGGAAAGATTACAAAGCCGGGCTGGTCTATAGCAAAAGTTTCTTTTGCATTGGATATCTCAGACGAAGGAAAGCTGCTAAGAGTATTGCCTCTGAAACAGGAAGAGGAAAGAGGAAAAAAGAAGGTGCTGGTGGCGCAGAAGCTTAAAGTGCCGGAAGCTGTATCCCGTTCTTCCGGTATTTTGGCTAATTTTCTATGCGACAATTCCGGTTATCTGCTGGGTATTGATAATAAAGGAAAGCCTGAGCGGGCGAAGGAATGCTTTGAAGCTGCCGGAAAAAAGCATCATGAGGTTTTAGACGGGGTAGAGAGTGCGGCAGCCAAAGCAGTATTATGTTTTTTTGATACCTGGAAGCCGGAGGAGGCATCGGACAATCCTGTTTTAAGTGAAAATCTGGAAGAAATTATGGCGGGGGCCAATCTGATATTTTTTGCAGACGGCAGATATGCTCATGAAGACGAGCAGGTTGCTTTGGCCTGGGAAGCATCATACCAAAATAAAGCCGGAGATGAGACAGGCATATGTCTGGTAACAGGGCAGCGGACAGAAATAGCAAGAACACATGGGACGATTAAGGGTGTGCAGGGCGCTCAGTCAAGCGGCGCGGCATTGGTATCCTTTAATGCGCCGGCTTTTGAATCCTATGAAAAGGAACAGAGCTATAACGCGCCGGTAGGAACTTATGCTGCCTATGCTTATACAACAGCACTGAATTACCTTTTGGCAGATAAAGAGCATACAACTACCATAGGAGATACGGCGGTAGTTTACTGGTCGGAGGATGCCGAAGAGGCATATCAGAATGCATATGCGCAGATTTTTGCACCTTCCGTAGATAATCAGGAGCTGGTAGACGGAGTGTTTAAAAATCTGGCAGCAGGGCGGGCTGTTGTGACGGAGGATGTGCTTGAGGGATTGGATATGAATCAACGCTTCTATATCCTGGGAATAGCCCCCAATGCGGCGAGACTGGCTGTAAGATTTTTCTACCAGGACAGTTTTGGGAGTATTCTGCGGCATATAAAGGAGCATTATGACAGAATGGAAATAGTCAGACCGGCAGCAGACAAGCTTTCCTATTTAGGTTTGTGGAGAATGCTGCAGGAAACTGCAAATCAAAAATCCAAGGATAAAAAGCCTGCACCTAATATGGCAGGAGCTGTTTACCGCGCTATGATATCCGGAGACAGATATCCGGCTTCACTGTATCAGGCAGTGCTTACACGGATACGGGCAGACCAGGATGACAGTGACAGACATATGTATAAAATTACAAGAGGACGCGCAGCCATTATAAAGGCTTATTTATTGAGAAACGGAAGGAAAGAGAAGGAGGAAATTACGATGGCGCTTAATGAGGACAGCAATGATACGGCTTATGTGCTGGGACGTGAATTTGCGGTGCTGGAGGCAATACAGCAGGATGCAAATCCGGGAATCAATTCTACCATAAAAGACAGATATTTTAATGCTGCCTGTGCAACCCCGGCAGTTATTTTTCCTATTTTATTTAAACTGAAAAACAGTCATATCAGAAAAATAAGTGTTACAGGTATCAAGATTAATTATGAAAAACAGTTAGGGGAGCTGCAGGACAAGCTTTCTGCAAAGGGAGAACAGGCATGCCCCAAAAGACTTTCGTTGGAAGAGCAGGGAATGTTTATTTTAGGATATTATCACCAGACACAGAAAAGATTTGAAAAGAAAGAGAAGGAGGATATAAAAGATGGCGGAAGTAATTAAGAACAGGTATGAATTTGTGGTATTGTTTGATGTGGAGAACGGAAATCCCAATGGAGACCCGGATGCGGGAAATCTGCCGAGGATTGACCCTGAGAGTGGGTATGGGATTGTAACGGATGTGTGCCTGAAACGGAAAATCCGTAATTATGTGGAAACTGTAAAAGAGAATACAGAGGGCTATAAGATTTATATCCGTGAGGATGTACCTTTAAACCGCAGTGACAATGAAGCATATATACATCTTGGGACGGATGATAAGGATATTAAGGAATTAAAGAAGAAGGACCCTGAGGTAGATAAAAAAATCCGTGATTTTATGTGTAATAACTTTTTTGATATCCGTACCTTCGGCGCTGTTATGACAACTTTTGTGAAAGCGGCGCTAAACTGCGGTCAGGTGCGGGGACCGGTTCAACTGGGATTTGCCAGAAGTGTTGACCCGATTATCAGTCAGGAAGTAACCATTACCCGTGTTGCCATTACCACGGAAAAGGATGCTGAAAGCAAAAGTACGGAAATGGGCAGAAAAAATATTGTACCTTATGCACTGTACAGAGCGGAAGGATATATTTCTGCCAATCTGGCGCGGAAGGTGACGGGATTTTCAGAGGAAGACTTAGAGCTTTTGTGGGAAGCTATTATCAATATGTTTGAACATGACCATTCTGCTGCAAGGGGCAAGATGGCGGTCAGGGAGCTGATTGTATTTAAACACAGTAAGGAGCTGGGAGACTGTCCGGCTTATAAGCTGTTTGATGCGGTAGAAGTAAAGAAAAATGAGGATGTGGAATATCCGAGAAAATATCAGGATTATTCCCTGACAATACACAAGGAGCAGATACCGGAAACTGTGGAAGTTACAAGAAAGATACAGTGACTATGATGGAGTATAGGGAAGAGGACTATTTAATGCTTTCCGGTATTCAGCACTTTGCATTTTGCAGGAGGCAATGGGCTCTGATACATATTGAACAGCAGTGGCAGGAAAATGCGCACACGGTAGAAGGTGAGCTGTTTCATAAAAGGGCCCATGACCCCTATCAGTCTGAAAAGCGGGGAGATGTGATTATCAGCAGGGGACTGCCTGTATTTTCAAGAACATTGGGTATCAGCGGAAGCTGTGATATTGTAGAATTTTGCCGTGGGAGTGAAGGAACACAGCTTCGCGGCAGAGAAGGCTTATTTCAGGTGTATCCGGTGGAATATAAGAAAGGCAGTCCGAAGGATACGGAGATTGATGTTTTGCAGTTGACAGCTCAGGCAATGTGCCTTGAGGAGATGCTTTCTGTAGAAATAACGGAGGGTGCTGTTTACTATGGTGAAATAAGGAGAAGGGACAGAGTGTGTTTCACAAAGGAACTGAAAGAGCAAACGGCTGCGATGTTTCAGGAGATGCACCGGCTTTATGACAGGCGTTATACGCCGAAGGTCAAGTGGTCAAAAAGCTGTAACGCCTGTTCTCTCAAGGATATCTGTCTGCCCAAGCTGGGAAAAACGGTTCCGGTTAAGGAGTATATACATGCGCGAATAACGGAGGATACCATATGAAGAAATTGTTAAATACCTTGTATATTACTTCAGCAGACAGTTATCTTTCCCTGGACGGAGAAAATGTTGTCATTTTTGATAAGGAACAAGAGGCAGGGCGTGTACCGCTGCACAATTTAGAAGCTGTGGTGTCCTTTGGTTATCGGGGAGCCAGTCCGGCGCTGATGGGCAAGTGTGCGGAAGAGAACATTTCACTTTGTTTTCTGTCACCGCAGGGCAGATTTCAGGCTCGCGTAACCGGCAAGGTACGGGGGAATGTTTTGCTGCGGAAGAAGCAGTATGCGGTTTCTGAGGATGCTGCCATCAGTCTGGGCATAGCCAGAAATTGTATTCTTGGCAAGGTTTATAATGCCAG
The DNA here is from genome assembly GCA_900551115.1 of uncultured Lachnospiraceae bacterium. Classification (GTDB taxonomy): domain Bacteria; phylum Bacillota; class Clostridia; order Lachnospirales; family Lachnospiraceae; genus Acetatifactor. Next base: position 3,092 of record URUY01000037.1, on the reverse strand, counting down.
ATGGGTTTTGGAAAGAGCAGTTAGAGATCATGAATTGCAGATTGATGCAGATAAGGTAAAGCAGGCATCTTTGTTTTTGAAAAATTCTCTGGAAAGGATAGAGGCCAGCACAGATATGGCGCAGCTTCGGGGCTATGAAGGAGAAGCTGCCAGCGTCTATTTTGGTGTTTTTAATCAGCTTATTTTGCAGCAGAAGCAGGATTTTGTCTTCTCTTCCAGAAACAAAAGGCCTCCGTTAGACAACGTAAATGCTATGTTGTCTTTTGTGTATACGCTTCTTACTTATACGATTGCTTCCGCTTTAGAGACGGTAGGCCTCGATCCTTATGTAGGATTTATGCATACGGACAGACCGGGAAGGGTATCTCTTGCATTGGATTTAATAGAAGAGCTGAGACCGGTTTTGGCAGACCGTTTTGTGCTGACACTTATCAACCGCAAAATGGTAAGCGGTAAGGACTTTTCTCAAAAAGAGGATGGCGCTGTTGTCATGAGCGATAATGCACGAAAGAATCTGTTGGTAGAGTGGCAGAATAAGAAAAAGGAAATTATTACCCATCCGTATCTTGGCGAAAAAGTGGAGTGGGGAATGGTGCCTTTTGTGCAGGCAATGCTTTTAGCCAGATACTTGCGAGGCGACATTGACGAATATCCTCCGTTTTTCTGGAAATAGGCGGTTACCTTGTGCGGGATTAATCTTGAGGAGAAGCAGATGCTGGTATTGATAACTTATGATGTGAACACAGAAACATCAGCCGGAAGGACAAGGCTGAGAAGAGTTGCGAAGCAATGCGTTAATTATGGCACCCGAGTTCAGAATTCTGTATTTGAATGTATCTTAGATAATGCTCAGTTTTTGATGCTGAAAGCCATTTTATCCGATATTATAGATTCCGGTACGGACAGTATCAGATTCTACAATCTGGGAAACAGGCATGAAACAAGAGTTGAACATATAGGTGTAAACAAGGGCATTAATGCAGAAACGCCTTTGATTTTCTAATACAGCGTCTCAAGTCACGCTGATTTGCAGACGCTGTACCAGTAGGTTGTATTATCATTCATGAAATAGTTTATGGTGCGAATATGGAGCTAACATAAATTTGCCAGGGGGTTCGCACTATCATGATTAGGATATGAATGGATTTTAAGTAGTTGAAAAGGTTATTTTAAATAATCTTTTGTGTAATTATATGCAGATTCTGCAAAACAGAAGTATGTTGTGGATAAAAATTTGTGTATAATTGCTGTCTCCACCCTCGCGGTGGAGTGGATTGAAATAGCTTGGGGGCATATTGATTATGATGAACCTTTAAGTCTCCACCCTCGCGGTGGAGTGGATTGAAATTTTGAATACTGGTTAAACCTCAACGACTGCGAATACGTCTCCACCCTCGCGGTGGAGTGGATTGAAATAAGTGTATAATCGGCAAAAGGCTTTGTTCCATCTTCGTCTCCACCCTCGCGGTGGAGTGGATTGAAATCAGGTGGATACACTATTAAAGCCGCAGGACTTACAGGTCTCCACCCTCGCGGTGGAGTGGATTGAAATTACTAATCCGTTGGCAAGTCCTACGATTATGTCGTCTCCACCCTCGCGGTGGAGTGGATTGAAATTACAATGTCCTGGAAAAGCAGACCTATAGGGCGCAGTCTCCACCCTCGCGGTGGAGTGGATTGAAATTTTGGTAATGTATCCCACTACGTTGCCGTCGTCGTCTCCACCCTCGCGGTGGAGTGGATTGAAATGCATACCATAAATTACGCTGCGCTGTAGCTGTATGTCTCCACCCTCGCGGTGGAGTGGATTGAAATAATAATTTTGTTGTGTATCATGGCTGCCGCCAAAGTCTCCACCCTCGCGGTGGAGTGGATTGAAATATTGTCCCGGTAGAAGACCAGTTAGGCCGCCTTATGTCTCCACCCTCGCGGTGGAGTGGATTGAAATCCAGTAGCTTATATTTATGTACTGTATTGTCGGGTCTCCACCCTCGCGGTGGAGTGGATTGAAATCGGGTAGCTGCCTTCTTTGATACGAACCATGCAGCGTCTCCACCCTCGCGGTGGAGTGGATTGAAATTTACGGGAATTGCGAAAGGTGTATAAGCAGCAAGGTCTCCACCCTCGCGGTGGAGTGGATTGAAATTAAATATACCTTGTGTTCCGGAACGAATGTTAAGTCTCCACCCTCGCGGTGGAGTGGATTGAAATGCAAATGGAGAGTACGCAGCTATTGAGTTCGACCGTCTCCACCCTCGCGGTGGAGTGGATTGAAATTTACGAAGGCGCAGGCGCTACGCTTGTAGGTATTATGTCTCCACCCTCGCGGTGGAGTGGATTGAAATCTTAAGGGCAGCAGTAAAGAAAAACGATTACTGCCGTCTCCACCCTCGCGGTGGAGTGGATTGAAATGACCGTGCATTACTGAACCGCAACGGCGTAATGGGTCTCCACCCTCGCGGTGGAGTGGATTGAAATTTACGCATGGAAGAAGCAGCCACAAAGGCAGTACCGTCTCCACCCTCGCGGTGGAGTGGATTGAAATCTGTGTTGTATTGTCGCCGCTGGTACCTACTGCGTCTCCACCCTCGCGGTGGAGTGGATTGAAATCATGTAGACGACGTATGGCAGGGCGAGAACCTAACGTCTCCACCCTCGCGGTGGAGTGGATTGAAATGCTATTTTACTGTCTATTGTAATGTCTAACATGGTCTCCACCCTCGCGGTGGAGTGGATTGAAATAAACGTCACGACGGACGCTGGAAAGCAGATTTTGTCTCCACCCTCGCGGTGGAGTGGATTGAAATGACGATAAAATGCAGCAGCTTAAGGCTGGAATGGTCTCCACCCTCGCGGTGGAGTGGATTGAAATTTTTATACGTTCGTTCATGTCTTACGCCCCTTTCTGTCTCCACCCTCGCGGTGGAGTGGATTGAAATGTACAGGGTTACGTAGCTGCGGCAGCAGGCCTTGTCTCCACCCTCGCGGTGGAGTGGATTGAAATGATTTTTGACGGCTCTTTATTAAAAAATAAGCCGGTCTCCACCCTCGCGGTGGAGTGGATTGAAATAACTTTAAGGATTACGTACTTA
>URUY01000036.1 GCA_900551115.1 uncultured Lachnospiraceae bacterium | reverse complement strand
GCGCTGCTCCATAGGTGATTACTCACCTATTTTGCAACGCCCCCTCTTTTTTTATGCTACATAGCGGTACATGAAGATAAAGTGGCAGGCGCTCCCTGCCATGCAGAAGAGATGGAAAATCTCATGAGAGCCGAAAAACGCATGCCTGGAATTAAAAATAGGCAGCTTCAGGGCATAGATGATACCACCTGCGGTATAGATGATGCCGCCGGCTAAAAGCCAGAGGAATGCGGAAAAGGGGAGGGTATTGATGAGTTCGCCAAATACAAACAGGCATACCCAGCCCATGGCAATATAAATGACGGAGGAAAACCATTTGGGGCAGGTAATCCAAAGCGCTTTAATCAGCATTCCGGCAATGGCAATGCTCCAGACTACGGTGAGCAGGGTATAACCTTCCTTCCCGCCCAGGACAATCAAGCATACAGGAGTGTAGGAGCCGGCAATCAGCACAAAAATCATCATATGATCAATTTTCCGAAAGATGCGCAAAGGCTTTCCGCTGACATTTACGGAATGGTATGTGGCGCTGGCGCCATAGAGTAAGATCATGCTGAGCATAAAAATAAACATGGCAATGAAGTTTTCCTGACCTGAAGTGACGCCGGCCTTGACAAGAAGCGGAACGGTAGCAAAAAGGGCAAGCATCATGCCAATAAAATGTGTAATTGCGCTGCCGGGTTCTCTGATGGTTATCTGCATAAAAAAATCCTCCTGATATTATAATCTGCAAAAGATAATATAAAATACATGTCATGAATATAAAAATACACAATGTAGTTTCAAATACTACGTGTAACATAGTATAATACTACAGCTTGCAACGAGGGATGTCAATACAAAACAGAAAAAATCAGAAAATGAAAAAATCAGAAAATAAAAGAAACAGAAAATAGAAGAAACAGAAAATAGAAGAAACAGAAAATAGAAGAAACAGAAGGCAGGTAAATAAAAAGAGGACCTCAGTCCTCTTCAATAACATGTATTTCCAGATAGTCAAAATCTACAGGCTCGATGAAATTATCCTGTGTAAAGCGGGCTTTTGCGTGGCGTTTAAACTCGTTTACGGTAGCATCCAGCCAAATAGGCTTCCCTAAGTCAAACTGATAGCAGATTTCCTCCAAAGCATGAAAAACCTTATGTGTTCGTGTGTCGGTACTGCCATCTGCTATGACGGTATCCTTCAACATACGGTTATCTTTAAAAATTTTTGCCCATAAACGAAACATGAAAAGTCTCCTTTTAACAACACCATTTGCATAAACTGCAATATAAGTCTTATGATAACAGAAAAAGACCGGATTGTCACCGACAGAAAAATACAAAAATATACACATAAAATCTTAAAAATATGTTAAATTATTGTATAAAATACACAGTGAGGATAAAGTGTGATATACTGAATATGTTACAGCGGATATTTGGAAAGCAGCAAGGAGAGTTTTGATAAATGGAATGGAGTATTTATAAGGACAATGAAGTGGATAGCTGGAAAGAGGTAAATCTGATTTATACTGCGGCATTGAAGCAGATTCAGACTAAAATGGAGATTTTAAACGATGAATTCCAGCATGTACATAGGTACAATCCCATAGAGCATATCAAGTCCCGCATTAAGACATCGGAGAGTATTGTAAAGAAGCTGCGAAGGGGCGGATACGAATCTACCATTGAAAATATGATTAAATATGTCAATGATATAGCCGGTATCCGTATTATCTGCTCTTTTGCTTCCGATATTTACCGCATTGCAGACATGATTGAAGAACAGAAGGATATCCGTATTCTTTCGGTTAAGGATTATATTACCTATCCGAAGGCCAGCGGCTATAAAAGCTATCACATGCTGGTATCGGTGCCGGTTTACCTGTCTGACCGGATTGTGGATACTAAGGTGGAGATACAGATACGGACGGTAGCCATGGATTTTTGGGCCAGTCTGGAGCATAAGATGCATTACAAATTTGAAGGAGATGCACCGGAGCATATTAAGAATGAACTGATAGAATGTGCGAAAATGGTATCGGATTTAGACGCCAGAATGCTTTCCTTAAATGAAGAGATTTCGGCTTTGAGCAAGGAAAAGGAGAGTTGTCCGTAAAGGTATATACCGGGATTTGGGGCGGACAAAGGCGGCGTAAGCTTTGCTTTTTGTATAGGACTTGAAAAATAAAAGAACGGGCTACAGTGATTTAAGAGGCTGCAGCCCATTCTTTTTTATTTCCAGATGAAATTATCTGTTCCCGCTCCGACTTCAAAATGATATTTTACAATACCAAGGTCTACCTTTGAATAGAAACCGCCGGTGGATTTTACAGAAACCTGTCTGCCTTCCAATGAAAAGACAAATTTTTGCTGATTGGTTGCAGTAGGAGCAAGCAGGGCGGCCTTTATGCCGTTTTGGAACCAATCGGGAGTTTCTCCGGCTGCTGTACAGACATCCTTTAAAGCCTTGCTCTTGTGCGGCACACCCTGTGTCTGCCCATAACCCAAAGCCAAAACGCATACTAACTTTTCGCCGGTTTTTATCTGACAGCTGTTCCTGACAGCTCCTTTGCTGAAGGTCATGGCTGCCCAACAGGTATTTAGTCCGAGCATCTGTGCAAATAATGCGATGCGTTCGCCGTAATATCCTGCTGTTTCGTCTAAGGCTGCTGATTTTTCCCCAATCAACGCAATATAATTCTGTACCCCGCTAAACTTACCGTAGTGAGCCATAAAGCTGTCAAAAGCCTTTGGTTCTTCTACAACCAGCTGGATATGCAGACCGCTTTCCTGATTGCAGCTATCGATTTCGTTTTGCAATTGCAGCACTGTTTCCTGCGGGATTATTTTGTCCGTATAACTGCGGACGGAGTGGCGTTTTTTCATTGCTTCCATAACATCCATTTTTCATTCCTCCTTAAAATTGGGATATCCGTTTTGGGCTGCAGCATGAGCAACCTTATCCACATGGTCTGCCAGCTTTTTAAGTCCGTTCCAGCAGTTCTCGGCTGTATCCACATAATAATAATTCATAGTGCCAACCCGGTGCATATTGATTAATCCTGTATCCTTCAATATCTGAAGATGGTGGGATACTGCCGGCCTCGATAAATGGGTTTGCTCTGTTATTTCCGGAACACGCATACCTACTGTATCATGTTCAAGAAGAACGATAAAAATCCGCTGTCTGGTTTCATCGCCCAAAGCAATAAAAATTTTCCTGTATAATTCAAATTCGTCGGCAAGAAGCCTGCGCTGTTTTGCACATTCATCCATACATATAACACCACCGTTTAATTGTTTGTTTGATTAAACCATTATAGCACCTTTATGTTGTATGTGCTTATTGGTAAAGAAAATCGAGACGGATAAATTTATACGGGAAAAATAATGCCCATACGGCAGTTTTTATTTTGTTCGTGAATAGGAAGAAGACGAAAAGGAGATTTTTGTGCAGAAAATGAGGAGTGCCCCGATACATCACTGCACCGGGGCTATTATGAAAAAATTTATCTATGTGTGTAATGAAAGCATTACATCAATCACACTGTTTCGATAGAAATAAGTATAGCAATAAAATATGAATAAACTATGAACAAGATGTAAAGAAACGGTAAAAGTTACAAAAAAGGCATTTGCAGAAAAAATGAAAGTATGCAATATGCACAAAAGAAGCAGTTTTTTGTTTTCAGTTGTTTTTTGTTTCTGAAAATGCTAAAATGAGTATAGTTAAAGGTACATATTTTTTTATTGGGATATGAAAGTGGTAGGGATATGTTTGGAGGAAAATTAATGGACACATTTATGGACAAGCTTGCACAGAAACTGACTGCTCAGGAGATGATAAAAGCCAATTCTGCAGCAGATGCCGCGGAGCTTTCCCGTGCAAAGGAACAGAATGCAGAATATGAAGCTGTTTTGCAGAAGATAAAAGCAGACAGTGAAAAAAATGCAGCAAATGTGGCAAGGATAGAACAGAATGCGGCAAAAGTAGAACAGAATGCAGTTAAGGCAGAACAGAATGCGGCAAGGATAGAACAGAATGCAGCAAAAGTAGAAGAACTGCTGGCAGCAGGTATTGCCAAAATAGAAGAGATACAGGCCGGCTCACAGAATACAGAAGAGCTGAATGCATTGCTTGCAGAATTAAAGCAGGTACAGGCAGAGCAGTTTGAACAGCTTACGGACCACGTACACAAAGAGAATGTAAAGGTTTACCGTAATGTACAGGCAGTAATCATAGAAGAGGCAGCAAAACAGAACGAGATTTCAGGTAAAAGCTGTTCTGCTGTTTCGGCGAAGGTGAATGCGCTGCTTGGCGTTTCTATAGTGGCGCTGTTATTGTCGGCTGCAGGAGTAGTATTTCAGATACTGGCTTATCTGCATATTATATAGTAAGTTTTACATATTATATAAAGAATGATAAGGTTATATTTTGGGACAGAAAGAGAGATGCCTTTATGGGAAAACAGCTTTGGAAACCCGGTAACATGCTGTATCCGCTTCCGGTAGTGATGGTAAGCGTTGCAGGAGCAGACGGGGAGAAAAATATATTGACGGTAGCGTGGGCAGGCACCATTTGCAGTGACCCGCCTATGGTATCGATTTCCGTGCGTCCGGAACGGTATTCCTACCGCATGATTAAGGAAACTGGAGAATTTGTAATAAACCTGACAACGAAGGAGCTTACATTTGCAACAGACTACTGTGGTGTGAAGAGCGGCAGGGACGTAGACAAATTTAAGGAGATGCATTTAACGCCCCTTCCCGGAGAAGTGGTGAAGGCGCCTCTTATAGCGGAAAGCCCGGTCAATATCGAATGCCGTGTGACAGAGGTGAAGCCTCTCGGCACCCATGATATGTTTTTGGCTGAGGTGGTTGCCGTACATGCGGATGAAAAATACATGGATGAGAACCACAAATTCCATTTGGAGAAGGCAGAGCCTGTTGTGTACTCCCACGGAGCATATCTGGCTACAGGCAGTCAGTTAGGGACCTTTGGCTATAGTGTCAGGAAAGACCGGTAAAAGGGCAGGAGAGACGGTTAAAAGGTCGGAAAAGACAGATAAAAGTATCAGAAAAGACAGGAGATACTCAAAAGAAAAATGAAAAAGCAGCGCCGGTTTATTGTCCGCACTGCTTTTAAATTTGCTTTTTTTTACCGGAGGGTTCGGGAGCGGAAAGCAGGCTGCCCCGCACAACGGAATCAGAACCGTACCGGCTGCGGATGGAATCAAGGGCGGCATCTAAATTTTTCTGCTTTTCGTTTTGGGGGACATTGGCTGCCAGGTCAAACAGGGAAAGCTGAACAGGCTCGCTGTCAGAAGCAAGATGCGAGGTCCTGATGCCAAGAAGTCTTATGGGGGCATGGCTCCATATGGCATCAAACAAAGAGAGCGCCGTCTGATAGATAGTTTCCGTAGAAGCGGTGGGCGAAGGCAAGGTTGTCTGATGGGACACGGTCTGAAAGGAGCTGTATTTTATTTCGGTGCAGATAAGAAAGGCGGATTCATGGGAGGCACGAAGGCTTCTGCCTACGGACTCGGCAAGGGAAAGCAGTGTCCTGGCGGCTTCGCTGCGGTCAGTCACATCGTGGCTTAAGGTGGTGGAATTGCCGACACCCTTCCGCTTTGCGGGCTCGGACATAACCGTGGAATCATCCATTCCGTTTGCATACTGCCATAAAAGGATGCCGTGGCTCTTTAAATGGGAAGAAAGAATGGCAGGGTCTGCGCAGGCAAGCGCACCTATGGTAAAAATTTCCAGCTTTCGCAGTGTATCGACACTGGAATGACCGCACATAAATAAAGAAGAGACAGGGAGAGGCCAAAGCTTCTTTTTAATCTCCTGTGTGTAGAGGGTATGAACCAGATTTGGCTTCTTAAAATCGGAAGCCATTTTAGCCAGTACTTTTTTGTCGGAAATACCAATGTTTACCGTAAATCCAAAGCGGCGGAAGATTTCATCCTTAATAAAGGCAGCCGCAGCTTCGGGGGAAGGGTACAGGTGTGCAATAGAAGTAAAATCCATATAGCATTCGTCAATGCTGGCCTGTTCAATATCGGGACAGATGCTGCAAAGAAAGGTCATAAGAGCCCTGCTTTTTTCTTCGTACATGCGGTGGTCAGGAGGTACAATGGTAAGCCCCGGACATTTTTTAACAGCATTAACCACAGGTTCTCCGGTTGTAATGCCGTATGCTTTTGCGGGGATTGATTTGGCAAGTACAACGCCGTGCCTGCGTTCAATATCGCCGCTGATAATGGCAGGAATCAGACGCAGATCGACGGAAGCGCCATCGGCAAGCTGCTGTATGGCCGTCCAGCTTAAAAATGCAGAATTTACATCGATGTGAAATATAATCTGTTTCATCGGTCCTCTCCTTTGTATTCATTATATCCTTTCCAACTATCCCTTTACAACTAAAAAAAATACTGATAGAATGGGATTGTTGATTGTTACAAAATTGTGAACAGAATAAATGCAGACAACAGGAAGATATTATGTTGAAAAAAATTACCGGATATCATAAAAGATTACGATTTACATATATAAAACTTGCAGGGGGCATACTTTTTGTAGCGGCTCTTTTTTTCCCGTCCTATGTAAAATGGGAGAATACGGAAAACAATATGTTTACCATTTATTTAAACGGTGAAAATGTAGGTGTAGTGGGCGAAGAGTCCCGTGCCCAAAAGCTGCTGCAGACAGCCAGAAAAGAACTGGTTTTGGCTTCTTCTGAATTGGTATTTATGGACGTTGATATGAATATTGAAGGAAAAGCTGTCCTTTGGGGAAAAATCGATGATGAAGAGGAAATCATAGAGCGTATGAGCAGTGTACTGCAGGCAAATGTCAAGGAAACACTGCAGCGTTCCTATGTTATGAAAGTAAATAATTATATGGTGAATCTGGGCAGCAGGGAAGAGGTAGAACAGCTCCTGCAGGCGGCGGTGGACAAGTATGATGCAGAGGATAAATATCAGGTAGAGCTGGTGCATGCGTACGAAAGAGAGTTCAATGTGCTGACTGCACAGATAACGGATGTTTCCGAACAGGACGTATTGGAAGAACAAAAGGAAAGCATTCCTCCCATGATAACGGGCGGGATGGATGCCGCTATGGCAGAGATGCTTGTGGATGTGGAGCCTGCAAGGGAAAAAGATTTTAGCGACTATGAGCTGGGACTTATCAGCATGAATTTTGCAGAAGAAGTAGAGATTGTAGAAGCTTATCTGGATACTGCACAGCTTACGCCCGTGGAGCAGGCGGTAGAAGAGGTTATTAAGGAACAGGCGGTGAATGCGGTTTATGAGGTGGTATCCGGAGATACGCTGTCTGAAATCGCAATCAAGGTGAACATCCCCATGGATCAGATTGTGGCAATGAATGATGCGTTGGAGGATGAAAATTCTACCATACGTGTCGGACAGGAGCTGATTATCACCATACCGGAGCCGGAGCTTTCTGTGGACAGGCAGGAAGAAATGTACTATGAAGAAATTTATGATGCAGATGTTATTTATGTAGACAATGACGAATGGTATACGAATCAGACGCGTACACTGCAGGAGCCGTCTGCAGGCTTCAGAAAGGTAGTGGCCATTGTATCTTTCCGTAACGATACGGAAACCGGAAGGGAGATACTGAAAGAAGAAGTGGTTATGGAGGCTGTACCCAAAATTGTAGAACGGGGTACCAAGATTCCGCCGACCTATATCAAGCCTATTTCCGGCGGACGCTTAAGCTCCTCTTTCGGAAAGCGGACTGCACCTAAGAAGGGCGCCAGCACCTACCATAAGGGTGTAGACTGGGCATTGCCTACGGGAAGCGCCGTTGTTGCTTCCTGCGGCGGTACAGTTGCCAGAGCCGGCTGGGGAAGCGGTTACGGTTATGTTGTCTATATCAACCATGAAGACGGCAGGCAGACCAGATATGCGCATTTAAGTAAGGTACTGGTATCTGTGGGAGACAAGGTATCCCAGGGACAAAAGATTGCATTAAGCGGTAATACCGGCGTTAGTACGGGACCGCATCTGCATTTTGAAATACTGATAAACGGCAAGCAGGTAAATCCCATGCAGTACTTAAATTAGCGGTAACGGACTGCGAACAGGTATTCGTATTTACAAATGATACGGATAGTTATATAATGTTAAAAATGAAGAATTTATTAAGATTGTCTTACAGGGGTAAAATGTAGAGGGAAATAAAAAAAGAAAGTGGCCGAAAGGCTTTGACATGCGTCTTTTTATACGCATGGTATAGAGGTGTAAGAATGGAACAATACGCAATCAAAGGCGGAAATCCATTAGTCGGTGAAGTAGAGATAGGAGGTGCCAAAAATGCGGCACTTCCTATTATTGCGGCTTCTGTTATGACGGATGAGACAATTCATATAGATAATCTGCCGGATGTAAGGGATATCAATGTGCTGTTGGATGCAATGCAGGATATCGGTGTACTGGTAAACCGGAACGGACGGCATAAGGTAACCATCAATGCTGCACAGATTAATAATCTGCAGGTGGACGGAGACAATATCCGTAAGATTCGTGCGTCCTACTATTTTTTAGGAGCGCTGCTTGCAAAATACAGGAATGCAGAAGTGGCTCTTCCCGGCGGCTGTGATATCGGCTGCAGAGCAATTGACCAGCATATTAAAGGCTTCCGCGCTCTCGGTGCAGAAGTGAAAATAGAATACGGATTGATTAAAGCGAAGGCTACGCAGCTTAAGGGCAGCCACATCTATATGGACGTGGTTTCCGTAGGTGCCACTATTAATATCATGATGGTAGCAGCGCTGGCAGAAGGCCAGACTATCATTGAAAATGCAGCAAAGGAACCGCATGTAGTGGATTTGGCAAACTTCTTAAACAGTATGGGTGCCAATATCAAGGGGGCCGGTACGGATGTTATCCGTATCAAGGGTGTTTCCAAGCTGCACGGGACAGATTATGCCATTATTCCGGATCAGATTGAAGCCGGTACCTTTATGTTTGCTGCAGCCATTACAAAAGGGGATATTACCGTAAAAAATGTGATACCAAAGCATTTGGAATCCATTACGGCAAAGCTTTTGGAAATTGGCTGTGAGATAGAAGAATCTGATGATGCGGTACGTGTTGTGGCAGCCAAGCCTTTAAAGCATACCCATGTAAAGACGCTTCCCTATCCGGGCTTCCCAACGGATATGCAGCCGCAGATTACGGTTGCACTGGCATTATCAGGCGGAACCAGTATTGTGACGGAGAGCATTTTTGAAAACCGTTTTAAGTATGTGGATGAGCTGACACGTATGGGAGCCAGCATTAAGGTCGAGGGCAATACTGCTATTGTGGATGGTGTAAGCAAGTATACCGGTGCAAGCATCAGCGCTCCGGATTTGCGTGCCGGAGCAGCTCTGGTATTGGCAGCGCTTGCGGCTGAAGGATATTCCATGGTAGAGGAAATCCAGTATATTGAACGCGGCTATGAGGATTTCCATATTAAATTGCAGTCTTTGGGCGCACAGATAGATAAGATAAATTCTGACAGAGATTTACAGAAATTTAAACTGAAAATCGGTTGACAAAAAAGTGCTGAAATAGTATTGTGATTGTAGGTAAGAAAATTCCATATTGTGATTTTGCATTTATGCAAAATATTTCTCTTATTCAGAGTGGTGGAGATACATAGGATCTGTGAAGCCACGGCAACCCCGCCCTACAGCGGAAGGTGCCTCCCTGAGCGAGCAAATCCTGTCATGGACAGGTCGAACAATAAGAGGATTTGATTATCAAAGTGTCGGGTCCGCTTATTTTAAGCGGATCTTTTTAGTTTATCGGCAGCCCGGACCGGTATACCGGAGCTGAAGGCTTCCAAAGATATTGTCCTACGGGCAACAACAAAAAGCAGCAGGCTTGCGCGGGCACTGCACCGTAAGCCTGCAAAGTACAAAAGGCAGTGCAGAATGGAGTAGACATGGAAAAAGAAAAATTATTATTTACATCAGAATCCGTAACGGAAGGCCATCCCGACAAAATGTGCGATGCTGTTTCAGACGCGATTTTAGACGCGTTGATGGAGAAGGATCCTATGAGCCGTGTTGCCTGTGAAACGGCAAGCTGTACAGGCTTTGTACTGGTAACGGGAGAAATTACCACCAATGCCTATGTGGATATTCAGAAAATTGTAAGGGATACCGTAAAGGAAATCGGATATGACAAGTCGGAATACGGTTTTGACGGCAATACCTGTGCGGTACTTGTAGCCATTGACGAACAGTCTTCCGATATTGCCATGGGTGTTGACCAGGCGTTGGAATCACGTACAGAAAAGGCGCTTTCAGCAGAAAACGGGATGACGGACGAGCAGCTTGAAGCTATCGGTGCAGGCGACCAGGGTATGATGTTCGGTTATGCAACCAATGAAACCGAAGAATATATGCCGTATCCGATTTCCCTGGCACATAAGCTGGCAAAACAGCTTACCAGGGTGCGCAAGGACGGTACGCTGCCTTATTTAAGACCGGATGGCAAGAGTCAGGTTTCTGTTCAGTATGATGAAGCAGGAAATCCCATCAGACTGGAAGCAGTTGTGCTTTCTACCCAGCATGACCCGGATGTAACGCAGGAACAGATTCATGCAGACATTAAAAAATATGTATTTGACCCGATTCTGCCCGCAGAGCTTTTGGATGCAGAGACCAAATATTTCATCAATCCCACAGGACGTTTTGTTATCGGAGGTCCTCACGGTGATGCCGGTCTTACGGGACGTAAGATTATTGTAGACACCTATGGCGGATATGCACGTCACGGCGGCGGTGCTTTTTCCGGCAAGGACTGTACCAAGGTAGACCGCAGTGCGGCATACGCGGCGCGTTATGTAGCAAAGAATATTGTGGCAGCAGGACTTGCCGATAAGTGTGAAATCCAGCTTTCCTATGCAATCGGCGTGGCACAGCCTACCTCTGTACGTGTGGATACCTTTGGTACCGGCAGGCTTTCCGAGCTGGAGCTTGTGAAGATAATCCGTGAAAACTTTGACCTTCGTCCGGCAGGTATCATCAAAATGCTTGACTTGCGCCGTCCTATTTACAAGCAGACGGCAGCATACGGTCACTTTGGCCGCAATGACCTGGATTTGCCATGGGAGAAACTGGACAAGGCAGACACCCTGAAAAAGTATTTATAAAACTATTTAAAGGCTATTTAGGTATACGGAGGAGGAAAGCAAATGAATTACTATGATGCGGAAAGATATTTTTATGGCAATGTAGCAGCACAGATAATTGTAATTATACTGATAATTGCTATTTGGGTGGGATTGTTTTTCCTGTTCAGAGCGATTACGCTTTGGTATCTAAAAATCAATAAGATGCTGAAGGAGCTGCAAAAGTCCAATGAGTATCTGATGAGAATTACAATGGCAGTAGAACAGGGCAACAGGATGCCGCCTGCAGGCGGCTTTGGTCCCGGTTCTTTGATGCCGGGACCAGGCCCAGTAATGCCGGGAAATAATCCTGCAATGCCGGGAGCAAATTCCGTAATGCCGGGAAATAATCCTGCAATGCCGGTAACTCCCGTAATGCCGGGAGCAACCCCTGTAATGTCAGGAGAGCCTTTCGCAGCAGAGACGCCTTGGGGAACGGAAGCGGAGAAGATAAATCCCGAAACGGCACAGCTGCCAAAGCAGAACATCTGCAAGCAGTGCGGCGCAGTGTTACAGGACGGAGCCCTTTTCTGTGTACAGTGCGGTACCAAAAATTAAACAGAAAACTATTTTTAGGGAGTGGAAGCAAAAAATGTTTCTGCTCCTTTTTTCTATGCAAAAGGTATATGCTTTTCATAGCTGCGTTGGGATAAAAAGCGTATGACGTATTTGCAGCATAAAGCCTAAAAAAATAAAAAAAACTCTTGCAAGTCGGCAAAAACCGCTATATAGTATAGCATGCGAAGCGTTGAAAGCCTAAATGGGAAGGGTTCAAGGCTGAAAAAAGAAAGCTGAAAAACAGAACAAAAGGAAAAATAGAACAAAAGGAAAAACAGGAGAACAGTGACATGACAAAGGATATGACGCAGGGAAAACCGATAAAGCTGATATTGGGATTTGCGATTCCCATGCTGTTAGGATATTTGTTCCAGCAGTTTTACAATTTGATTGATACGCTGATAGTGGGAAGATATCTGGGGGTCAATCCCCTGGCGGCGGTAGGCTCCACCGGTTCTGTCAATTTTTTGGTAATAGGCTTTTGCATGGGTATCTGCGTGGGATTTTCAATTCCGATAGCGCACAAATTCGGCGCAGGGGATTATGCAGGTCTGCGGCGGTACGTGGCAAACTGTGCATGGCTGGGCATTCTTTTTTCGGTAGTTATGACGGTTTCTACGGTTGTTTTCTGTCGTGATATTCTGAATCTGATGCAGACACCGTCTGATATTATAGAGGATGCCTATGCTTATATTGTAGTTATTTTTATAGGTATTCCTGTTGTATTTTTGTACAATATTCTTTCCGGTGTCATCAGGGCGCTGGGAGACAGCAGAACTCCCGTTATTTTTCTGATAATATCCTCTGTAATCAATGTGGGGCTTGATCTTTTGTTTATTGTGCAGTTTAAAATGGGAGTGGCCGGTGCTGCATGGGCTACAAATATATCTCAGGGAATATCCGGTGTTTTATGCTTGATTTTTATTATAAAGAAATTTGAAATTTTGCGGATTAGCAGAGAAGAATGGAAGCCTAATCCGCATCTGATGGGAAGTCTGTGCAGCATGGGTATTCCCATGGGGCTGCAGTATTCGATTACGGCAATCGGCAGCGTTATCCTGCAGACGGCTGTGAACGGGCTGGGCTCCATGGCGGTAGCTTCCGTAACTGCGGCAGGAAAGATAGGCGGCTTTTTGGCCAGTCCCTTTGATGCGCTGGGCTCTACGATGGCAACCTATGGCGGTCAGAATATAGGGGCAAAGAAGCTTGAAAGAATTAAAAAGGGAATGTTTGATTGTATTAAGGTAGGAGCTGTTTATTCGGTCATTGCTTTTATAACGGCATACTTTTTCGGAGCGCCGTTAGGAAAGCTGTTTGTGGAAGCGGACGATACTGCTGTGGTATCAGAGATTATAAGCAATGTTAGACTGTTTTTATTAATCAATACGGCATTTTATTTTCCGCTGGCGTTAGTAAATATTATACGGTTTATGATACAGGGAATCGGCTTTCCCACCTTTGCTATCTTGGCAGGCGTGCTGGAAATGGTTGCGCGTGCTTTGGCAGGCTTTGTGCTGGTGCCGGTATTTGGTTTTCCGGCAGCAGCAATGGGAAGCCCGATAGCCTGGATATTTGCGGATGCCTTTCTGATTCCCGCCTTTTTCTATGTATATAAGAAGCTGCGGATACAGTATGGGGAAAAATAAAACACGGCGCTTACTTATTCGTTTATATAAAAGAGGACACCTAAGGTACCGGGACCGCAATGACTGGAAATAACGCCGCCTGCTCTGGTAATATAAATATTCTTAAAGTATGCAAGACTGTTAAGATATTCCCGGACAGTATTGGTGATTTCCTCGTCACAGCCGGAGTGGGTAATAAATACACAGTTATTATCCGCTTTAAGAAGCTGGGGTTCTAAATCCTTTGTATATTTTAAAAGCACGGATTTTAAGGTGCCGCGGTATTTTTTGGACACATTCATGGCACCGTCTGTTACAACGATTTCCGGTTTCAGCTTCAGGGTATTGGCAAGCAGGGCAGTGACGGCATTGCAGCGTCCGCCTCTTGCCAGATAGGTAAGGGTATCCACTACGAAGCTGGCACGCACATCTTTTCTGCGGTTGTTTACCAGAGTGCAGATTTCTTCGGCGCTCTTTCCTTCGCAGGCAAGACGTGCAGCATAGAGTACCTGCAGGCCGATGCCGGTCGAAAGGTTCAGGGAATCTATAACATGTATTTTATCGTAATTAAGCTCATCGGCCATCATGCGAATCACATTACAGGTGGTACTCATATGCGAAGAAATGCCAAAGAAAATAATGTCCCTGTTCGCTTCTGTAAAGGGCCTCAGTATTTCGGCGGCTTTTTCAAAGGTCACGGCGGCTGTTTTTGGCGTGGTCTTATTGGCGTCCGCCCACTTGTAAATCTCTTCGGGGGTCGTTTCTATGCCGTCATAATAACTTTTATCACCCATGACGATGCAGAGGGGGATAATCGTGATGTCATATTTTTTCAGTAAGTCCTCTGACAAATCGCAGGTAGAATCTGCTATAATCTTAATGTTTTCCATAATAATTCCTTTCCGAAATGGTTTCTCCTGCTGTTAGAGCAGTATAAAACTGATGTATATTTTATTATGTGTTCACTGTGTAGTATACCACGTATCCAATTTTTTTGGTACATCACATTAAAAAAACGGGGTATACGGAAAGGAAAAGCGCTCTTATAATAGAAATAAATGGATGGCTGCCGCCATCCGGGCATCAGTAATAAATGAAAATGCAGGAAAAGGGAGGAACAAACATGGTCAGACAGGAAGGAAACCGTCTGGTAATACAGCAGGGCGTATCGGAAGTATGGATAGAATGCTGGGGAGAGGATTCCCTGCGTGTGCGTATGACGGCAGAGCCTAAAATGGATGAAAACGACTGGGCGCTGTGCGAACCGGTAAAAGAGGTAGTGCCCGTTATTACCTTTGAAGAAATTGACACAACGGACCCCTGGTATAAGGGAGCGGAGTGGGAAAAATATCATCAGAAGGGCACGGTTGCGACTCTGAAAAACGGCAGGATTACAGCGAAAGTAAATCCGGAAGGCTGTATCAGCTTTTTAAATGACAGGGGAGAAATCCTGACAGAGGAATACTGGAGAAACCGAAACAGAATCAACCGTTACTGTGTGCCTCTGCGTGTGGATGCCAGAGAGCTTAAACCCATACAGGGTACAAGTGAATATGAACTGACGGCGCGGTTTGAGGCGTATGATGATGAAAAAATATTTGGTATGGGACAGTATCAGGAGAAGCATCTTAATAAAAAGGGCGCGCTCTTAGAGCTGGCGCACAGAAATTCCCAGGCCAGCGTCCCTTTCTTTGTATCTAACAGGGGATACGGCTTTTTTTGGAACAATCCCGCTATCGGTACGGCTAATTTTGGTACTAATAAAACGGAATGGTATGCAAAGAGTACAAGAAAGCTGGATTATTTTATTACGGCAGGCGACACGCCGGCAGATATTGAGAGAAACTACAGTGCGGCAGCAGGAAGGACGCCCATGATGCCGGAATTTGGTTTGGGCTACTGGCAGTGCAAGCTTCGTTACCGCAATCAGGAGGAAATTCTTGCGGTTGCAAGGGAACATAAAAAGAGAGGGCTTCCCATGGATGCCATTGTGGTGGATTTCTTCCACTGGACCATGCAGGGTGAATTCAAATTTGAGAAAAGAGACTGGCCTGACCCGGATGCCATGGTAAAGGAATTAAAGGAAATGGGCATAGAGACGGTGGTATCCGTATGGCCTACCATCGATGAAAGAAGTGAAAACTTCGGAGAAATGAACAGCAAGGGCTATCTGGTACGTGCCGACAGGGGCAATGCCAACCATATGACATGGATGGGTAATACGGTATTCTATGATGCTACACATCCCGGTGCCCAAAAATTTGTCTGGGAAAAATGTAAGGAAAACTATTACAAAAAAGGTATCCGCATTTTCTGGCTGGACGAAGCGGAACCGGAGTACGGACCCTACGATTTTGACAACTATCGCTATTATGCAGGACCGGCGCTGCAGTGTACCAATATTTATCCTTTAATGTATGCAAAGGGCTTTTATGACGGACTGAAAGAAGCCGGAGAAAAGGAAATTATGTCTCTGGTGCGCTGTGCCTGGGCAGGAAGCCAGAAATTCGGTGTGTTGACCTGGTCCGGCGATATTCATTCTTCCTTCAGGGCCATGCGGGAGCAGTTACAGGCAGGCCTTAATATGGGTATGGCAGGTATTCCCTGGTGGACCAGCGATATCGGCGGTTTTGTGGGCGGGGATATTACTGACCCGTACTTTAAGGAGCTTTTGGTAAGATGGTTTGCATGGGGCGCATTCTGCCCGGTATTCCGTATGCATGGAGAGCGTTCCCCATGGTATGAAAGAGAACAGGAATTTATTGATAATGTCCGTCAGCTTACATCAGGACAGGACAATGAGGTGTGGAGCTTCGGAGAAGACAATTATGAGATTCTGAAAAAATATCTGTTTATCAGAGAAAAGCTTCGTCCGTATATCCGGGAATGCATGAAGCAGGCCAGTGAAACGGGCGCACCGGTTATGCGTCCCATGTTCTTTGACTTCCCGGAGGACAAAATCTGTTGGGAGACAGAAGACCAGTACATGTTTGGTCCCGACCTTTTGGTAGCGCCTGTCATGGAGATGGGAGAGCGGACAAGAAGCCTTTATCTGCCGGAAGGCATAAAATGGACGGAGGCTGCCACCGGCAAAGTATATGACGGCGGACAGCGCGTTACAGTGGAGGCTCCCATTGATGTGATACCGGTATTTGTTCGGGAAGGCAGGGAGATTGAAATTTATCACCCGTAGATAAGCACCCAGCTATCCATCCAGCGTAAGAAATTATCCACAAAGGAAATCTCTACAGTCTGACCGGCAAGTACCGGATAGAACAGCAGGAAAAGTCCTACAGTGGCAGCGGCATAGAGCCCCAGTGCGATGTAAAAACGCCGGGGCTTTATGTGTTTCTTTAGCTGTACGGCAGCATACATAATCATAAGCACGACAAAGGGCACGCTGGGGAAATAGTGGTAAATAAAGGCGGCCCGTGAAACAAGGGACCAGGGCAGGAACTGCACCAGATAGCTTACACAAA
The DNA here is from genome assembly GCA_900551115.1 of uncultured Lachnospiraceae bacterium. Classification (GTDB taxonomy): domain Bacteria; phylum Bacillota; class Clostridia; order Lachnospirales; family Lachnospiraceae; genus Acetatifactor. Next base: position 7,839 of record URUY01000036.1, on the reverse strand, counting down.
GCATGGCGGCAGTCCTGTCCCTGTTTTTTATTGCAAGATATATCATATAGAGGAAGGCGGGAATGCCCGTCCACCATACCAGAGGATTGCCGAAGGCACTGATGCCCTGACGCAGGGAATCTCCGATAATACCCGAATAATAGAAAATAGGGCGTATCATGGTAGGCCATTCATACCAGCGAGAAGAATAGGGATGGGTGGCGGTCAGGGTGGAGTGATAATTTAGCATCAGGTTCTGGTTATCCCACATTTTAGCGAAAAGTCCGGTCTGCCAGCTCCTAAACGGGATATAGGAAAGCAGGTAAATCACAGCCGGTACTGCAACAAAGAAAACCAAACAGAACAAAATGGTTTTACGCAGACAGGGAACAAAAGAGTCTATAATTTCCTTGTGGGAAATGCCGTTGCTTGTGCCGAGAGGAAGCTCTTTGGCATACAGGTATTCCCGATAATGGCGGTACATTTTGGCAAAAAAGAGGATGGCAAGTCCTACGCCGGCATAGACGCCCGTCCATTTGCTGGCAACGCCTAAGCCCATTGCAATACCGCAGGCGCCCAAAGGAAGGAAGGTTTTTACAAGGGGAGTGTCATAGAAGCTCATCCTGCAGTAGCGGTACATAAAATAGTACATGAGTATGATGAAAAAGGTAATAAATACGTCAATCGTGGCAATTCTGGTCTGCACAAAATGCATGAAATCAAAGGCAAAGAGCAGACAGGCAAAACCGGCAAGCAGGCGGTCCCTGCTGATAGAACGGCCTATCAGATAAATCAGGGGAAGCATGAGGATACCAAGGAGGGTTCCCATAATGCGCCATCCAAAGGGCGTCATGCCAAAGAGTGCGATACCGACAGACATGATGATTTTTCCTAAAGGCGGATGCGTTGTTTCATAGGTGGGCAGTCCGTGTAAAAATTCGTAAGCGGTCCGGGCATGGTATATTTCGTCAAAATAGGTGCCGTTGCGGAAGCTGATATGTTCGGGAAGCAGAGTGCTTTCATCAAATAAAACCTGATAATCAGGTGCATTTAGAGGCATAAGGTAGGCGCCGTCTGTATCGGTAAGCGCCAGCTCCATGACGGATGCCTGGTCGGAAAGACAGGTGATTTTTACGGCAATGGTATTTTCGGGCAGAGTGACAAAATCCCATTTAAAAACGCTTACCATGGTAAAATTGTCATTGCCGGGAACGGCATGCCATTCTTTATTGTCTGTGGTTTGGACTTCCAGACTAAATTCACGGTCATGGAAGGTGCCGAGATACCAGTACAGAGTGCCGGGAGTTTTGCCTTCCTCTGCATACAGCGTAACGGATTCATTCTGTTTCATCAGATACTCCGACTGGGGCGCCTGCATATCACCCAAATCGTACAGTGCAAAAATGCTGTAAATGCCGGTAATGACGAGCATAATCAGTGCGTCCGCCAGTATAAAGGGCATTTTTTTCTCAGAGGGGCGCGGTACAAAGCTGTTTTCTTTTGGTACAGCATCCGTATGTGCGGCAAGAAAAGCAGGCATCGGATAAAAATCGGCAAAAGTATCACAGCAGTCCTTCTTTTTGACATCATACAAATAAAGCGTCCGGTAAAAAAAGATTCCGCATATAACCATTCCTGCCGAAACGAGAAGGAAAAGCGGTGCTGTTCTGTTATAATTCTGCGGATCATAGAAAAACAGCATGTAGGAAACGTTATAAAACAGCAGGACGGAAAAACCGATATAGCATGCAAGCAGCGCTTTTATGGGCCGTTTTATGTATGCAAACAACAGAAGGATAAGAGCCGGAAACAGGTAGCGCTCATGCATTCTGACAGAAAACAGGAACATGGATATAATCAAAAAGGCGGCTGTGGTAAAATAACGGCCGGCGCTTTTCTTTGCCTTAAAAAAGAGACAGGCTGCAAAAATGACGATGAGCAGTATAATAATTGTTCCCCAATGCTCATAGGATAAAAAGAGCAGCTTTTCATCCTGAGAAATCCAGTTTAGGCCAAAGAAACCCCATAGGTTAAAGGCATTGACCGCAACATAGGGGTAAGAGGCCAGAGTGGAGGTGTACTGTGCAATAACGATATCAAGCCCAAAGGGCATGCACACAAGCATCATGCAGAAAATCACGCAGAGGCCGGAAAAGAGATTGCAGAAAAAATTCCGCCAGCTGAAGTTTTTCAGTATGACATGCTCTAAAATGCCGAATATCAGAACGGGGGTAAATACCACGGTCTGCGGTTTTAACAGAACGCCGATACCGTATACAATATAAGCGGGAATGGTTTTTCCCTCCGTTAAGAACAGGCACATTAAAATGACAGCAAGTGTAAACACCGAATCCACCTGCCCCCAAAGGGAAGAATCCATAAATACGGTGGGGTTAAACAAATACAGCGCCGAAAATAATACTGCCTGATTTTTTAGAGCAGACCTTTTACAGGTTTTGTATAAAAGCCATCCGGTAGCCATGTCACAGAAAATGGCGGGCAGCTTCAATAAAAGCAGGCAGGGACCGGAAAGGTAGGAAATCTTGAAAAAAGAAAAGATTGCGCCGATTACATACAGAATATAAACAAATCCCGGCGGATAGTCTGCAAAAACGTCAGAGGTATAGAAACCGGACAGTCCCGTCTCGTATGCAAGGTTGGACCAGCCGTAAAAGCAGGAGGTATCAGAGGCAAAGCCGACACTGAACCAGGCGCAGATGCAGCGCAGCAAAAAAGCAGACAAAAATACGGCTGTCAGGAATTTTTTGTCGGATAATTGGGGAAGCCTGTTCAGGCGGCGTATGCCGCAGAGCATTCCCAAAATGGAAAAAAGAGCAGTCAGATGTATGAAAAGCATAGAATCCCCCTCTGTCATACGAAAATATAGTTGTAAAAATAATAGCATGAAAATATAAAAAATGCCATGTTCATTTGTGAATATTTCTAATAAAGGTGTATGGGTAAACTTGCCTGAAACAGAAAATCTCTGTATAATGATAAAAAGAGTTGTGTTCGGACATTAAAACAAGAGGGGAAAACCTTTCGTAAGGGAAAAGTACATGAAAGAAATAAAGGGAAAGAAAACGGAACAGATAAAATGCATGAAAAAGTTTGGGATGCAGGAGGCAGTAGTCTGGGTCATATGCGGACTGCTCGTAACAGTAAGATGCATCGGTTTTGGAAAGATACCGGGCGGCTTTAATCAGGATGGTGCGCTGGCGGCTGTAGACGCTCTTGCGCTGGCAGAGTATGGAACAGACCATTTTGGAACCTTTCTGCCTGCACATTTAGAGGCATGGGGATACGGACAGATGAGCGCGCTGCTTTCTTATCTGATGGTTCCCTTTATTAAAATATGGGGGTTAAATCCGGTAACGGCAAGGCTGCCGCTGCTGCTTGCCAGCCTGGCAGGAGCTGCCGCGGTATACGGACTTGTAAAATACCTGAAGGATAAAAAAACAGCTGCTGTGGTACTGCTGTTTCTGGCAATCAATCCATGGCATTTTATGCAGAGCAGATGGGCACTTGACTGTAATCTGTTTCCGCATATGTTTGTTATCGGACTGTATTTTCTGGTAACGGGCATGGATAAGACAAAAAGAATCTGTTTGTCCATGTTCTTTTTTGCACTTTGTATGTATGCTTACGGGGTTGCTTTTTACATGGTGCCCTTCTTTCTGCTGGCGTCCTGTATTTTGCTGCTGCGTGCCGGAAAAATACGTTTTTTACAGGCAGCTTTGGCAGCACTGACTTATTTTGCAGTTGCATGGCCTATTTACATAACCATGTTCCTCAATTTTATGAAGTGGGATACGGTCAGACTGCCCTTTGTCACCATGCAGTATTTTAAGGATTCGGTGCGCTCTGCCGATATTCTCTTTTTCTCAGAGACGCCCCTTAAACAGCTGGCTGCGAATATAAAGACCTTTTTTGAACTGGTTTTTCTGCAAAAAAGAGATTTGCCGTGGAATGCTTTGGATGCATATGGGACCATGTACCTTTTTTCCATGCCATTTATCCTTTTGGGGATTGTGCTGACATTTTACCGGGTGAGGGGAAAACTGGGACGGGCGGTGAAAGCAGGATGGAGGCAGACGGCAAGGACAGACAGGGATAATGACAATGTGGGAATAGGCATGAAGATATTACTTGTCTACTGGCTCTGCAGCATTTTCACAGGGCTCTGCATCAATTCTGTTAATGTAAACCGGATTAATATTATTTTTTACAGTCATATTATTTTTGCGGGAATCGGGATAGCTTTCATTATAGAAAAAATCCGTTGGACTTTGGCATGTTTTCTTGTGTTTTACGGCGTGGGGAGCATGATGTTTTTTACCGCTTATTTTACTGTATGGAATGAAGAGATAAAGCAGTATTTTCAGGCAGATTTTTTAGAGGCATTGGATTATGCAGAAGAATTTGAATGTGAGTATTATTACATAACGCCGGATACCCAGTATGAGGGAGCCTTTCATGCAAGTCAGGTATGGACCTTGTATGGGATGGAGATTGACGCGGCATATTTTCAAGGGAAAACGGATGCGTTTTTAGGAGCAGAGATTCCCTATGCGGAGCGTTTTTGCTATCGGAATCCGGTTGATGCGGAAATAAAAACAGATTTGGATATAGGATATATTTTGCGGACAGAAGATATGGGACGCTTTTCTGCGGAACAGTTTTCCATAAAACAATTCGGAAGGTATTTTGTGGCATTTCCGGCGCAGTATGCCCGGTGATGTGAAAACTTCTGTGTATATGACGGGTTATCCGGGTAGCTTGATACCGGGTATATACAGGATGCGCAAAAGGAAGGGGACGTGTGAATACCGTGAAAGAGAAGGGGAAAAGAAGCGGATATATGATTGTGGCGCTGCTGTTAGCGGCGATAACGGTATTTTGCGGCTATCAGGTGTTTGCTGCAGCAATATCCGAAAGGAAAGCGGCAGAAGCTTATGAGGAGCTGGCTAAAAAAGTAGGCGGCCCGTTGCCGGCAGGAAAGAAAACGGAAGCCGGGGAAACAGGAACGGACGAAGCGGCTGCTGAAGAGGTACCGGCAGAAACACAGTATCCCGGGTTGTCCATTGATATGGATACTTTGGCTGAAATGAACGGAGATTTCAGAGGATGGCTGTATTTTCCGGCGCTTTCCATCAGTTATCCGGTGGTGCAGGGAGAAGACAATGACTATTATCTGGAGCATTCTTTTGAGGGGGAAGAGACGAATGCAGGCTCTATTTTTATGGATTACGGGGCATCGCCGGACTTTACGGACAGAAATACCTTTCTCTTTGGCCATAATATGCGGGACGGAAGCATGTTTGGTTCCTTTAAAAAGCTTTTGAGCGATACAGCCTTGTGTGAAGAGAACCCTTTTTTCTATATATATACGGCAGATACTGTCTATACCTACGAAATTTTCTCTTACTATAAAACCACGTCGGCAAGTGACCGGTATATGGTGTTTTCGTCAGATGAAAGCTATGATGAATATGTAGAATGGGCGCTTGCAAATTCCGTATTTTCCTCAGAAGCAGATTTATCCGAACGGGGAAATATCCTGTCACTGTCAACTTGTTACGGAACAGCCGGAACCAGTAGGAGGATTTTGATTCACGGTGTTATGAGGGCTGCGGAGGCGTATAAATAAAATTTTAAAAATTTTAAAAAAATATGAACCTTTTTATCATAAGTCGCAGTCTTTATAAGTAAGATAGCTAAAAAATGTGTAAAAGGAAAGCCGAACAAAGCTAAGAGGAGATTGGGATGAGGGAAAAAACAGTAAGAACACAGTTTAAAAGAGCCATAGTCAGTCTGTTGACGGCAGCACTTGTTGCTTCATGTGCCCTTGGTTATGATAAAGTGGTGAATGCAGAAGAACAGGTATCAGTTAAAGATGTTATCGGGGATGCTTACGGCTATGGAATCTTTGTGTCCGGTACAACTAATATGAGCGGAGACAGTGAAGCAAATGTTTGTACTAACAATTTGATTTATAATGCCAATATTGGCTATTCGGGCGTGGGAACTATGTATGTACACGAATCCTATATCGGCTCAGGCAATCATATCCGCTGTTCCAATCTGATTCTTGGTAACGCAGAGTTCTCTCAGAGCGGAGATAATTGGTATGTAAACGGAGTTTTTGTAGGAAATTCTTCTCAGATAGGCAGAATAGACCGTGGCTCTTATGATATTCCGGGCGCAATGTCGAAGATTTTAGAGAATGCAAAAGCAATGTATGCATTAGGTACGGATGTATCGCCCAACAACGAAAACAAGTATGTATTTGACTTGGCTGACGGCCAGAATATTTTAAAAATCAGCAATGTTTCATGGTTTCAGCCCAAAGCAGAGGTTAGCAGTTCCAAAACTCTGGTTATGAATATTGCTCCCGGTGAAAACAGTATTTCTGTAAGCGGGCAGGATGTCAAAGGGATAGAAAGTTATCCGGATCAGGTTAGTGCCTCTTTGTTAGTATGGAATTTTGGCGAATATGATGGTACAATTAACATTACAAATATGTTTGGTACGATTATAGCTCCCAATGCTACAGTAATATTGAGCGGCGGAAATCTCTGTGGCAGAGTAATTGCGGCAAATTACACTTCAGGCGCAGAAACCCATTTTAAGGGTTCAACATGGTATCCGCCTGTAATAACAACAGAGCCGCCTGTAACGACAACGCAGCCGCCTGTAACAACGACAGAGCCGCCTGTGACAACAACGCAGCCGCCTGTAACAACGACACAGCCGCCTGTAACAACAACGCAGCCGCCTGTAACAACGACACAGCCGCCTGTGACAACAACGCAGCCGCCTGTAGTAACAACGAATCCTCCTGTACCCACGGAAACACCGGAAGTATTAGGTGACAGAAGAATTATTACAGTGGAAGATGAGGAAACACCTCTCGCAGACGGAGCAGTACTTGGTTCCAGAAGACGTCCGCAGACCGGTGATGAAAGCAATATTTGGACAGTAGCATTCCTGGCCTCCCTTTCCGGATTGGCAGCATGGATTTTACAGGGACGTAAGAAGTAAGCGGATAAGGCCTGATAAAGGAGAACAAGGTATCATGAAGAGAAAACTTATGGCACTGATATTGACGGTAGTTTGCGGATTATCTCTTGCAGCATGCGGCAGCAAGCCCGCAATGTCTGCGGCAGTCCGTGGACCGGAAACCGACAATGGTATCGTATATATTGATGAAGAAGCAGTAGCGCTTGTAGGTTCAGTACAGGATGCAAGCATGACTGAAGAAGAAAAAGCAAGAGCCGAAGAACTTCGCGCTATGGCGGTGGCGGCTTTTGACTTGGCAAATGCAAAAAGAGCAGAAGCAGGGCTTGCCGCTCTTGCATGGAACAATGATATTGAGGCATGTGCGCAGGTTCGTGCCATGGAAATTGTGGGAACCTTTTCTCATACCAGACCGAACGGCACGGATTGGTGGACAGTAAACAGTGACCTGATGTGGGGTGAAAATCTGGCAAAGGGTTATACAAACGCAGAAAGCCTTGTGGAAGCATGGATGAATTCTCCCACACATGCCGCCAACATCTTAGATGGCAGCTTTACAAGCTGCAGCATAGCGGTATATGAAACAGACGGTAAATTATATTTTGCACAGGAATTTGGATACTAAAAAAGAAAGAAAGCCCGGTACGGAAAAGTGCCGGGCTTTTCGCTGCCTTTTACAGACTGTACAACGTAAAAACGAAAAAACGTTTAAAATAAAATTAAAATTCTGTTGACAAATCAAATGCTCAGATATAAAATAATTTTACTGAGAGTAATCAAATGATAAGTGCATTTCGCACATTCAGGCAGTTCTGCCGCTTTACTCAAATTTTTACAATA
>URUY01000035.1 GCA_900551115.1 uncultured Lachnospiraceae bacterium | reverse complement strand
AAAAGGAGCTGTTGCTCCGGTAGATTATTCATCTACTTTTGCAACAGCCCCTTTTGCGTGTTGCTGATTCCTGAATCGTATTTTTATTTCGGTTTTCACGAATTGACGGAATAACGTCTATAATAAATAAAAAAACAGAAAAAGATGTTTACTTTTACTCTAAAATCGTGATATGCTTTCTACAGGCAATGATTTCAATTTTCTTATATCTGTATTTTCTACAGCCCTCTTGTGGCTATCTTAGAATCCGAACTCTTTGCTTAATTACCCGGTAAACAGGCAGAGCGGAAAGAGAGCTATCAGGCTGGATGCGTGGGCATTGGATAAAACCATGCGTCAGTTTAATACGGAAATGCAGAATGATGCAAAGGGAGATGATATCAGGAAACGTTCCCGGTTTTATCAGGGGCTTTTGGATTCTCCGGCCTTGAAAGCAGGGAAACGCACCCGCTATAAGCATCTGCCGTCTACCGTCATTATATTTATTACGCAGGAGGACCTGTTCGGAAAAGATTTGGCTAAGTATACCTTTACAGAGCAATGTGAGGAAGTTGCAGGACTGCATCTGGAGGATGGGACAAAGAAAATATTTTTGAATATGAGCAGTAAGAACGGGACACCGGAGTTAGTGAGTCTGCTACAGTATATGAAGCAGACCAGTCTGAATAATCCTGAAATATTATTAAAGGACAGGCGGATAGAAAAACTGGATACAATAGTCAGGGAAGTGAAACAGTCAGAAGAATGGGAGGGTGTGAAGATGAATATTTTGGAAATTGGGTTGCAGCAGGGACTGGAAGAAGGAGTGGAACAGGGACTGGAACAAGGACTTGTAGAACTCATCTGTAAAAAACTTCGGAAGGGAAAGGATATACAGTGTATTGCGGAAGAGGTCGAAGAGCCGTTGGAAAGAGTGGAAAAAATCTGTCATGTGGCAGAAAAGTATGCGCCGGAATATGCTTTTTCTAAAGTATATGAAGAATATTGTAAAATAAAGCAGGAGCAGAATTAAAAAAGTCCCTGAAAAGGGAGGATGCCAGGCAAATTAATTTGCCTGGCATTTATTATGAAAAAGTTATTTAATATATCTAAATACTGTTGTTGGCTTTGTTTAAGATTTGTTTTATCTTATATACATAGTATAGGAAAAAGAAGTGTCTAAAGAATGATTTGCGGATGAAGTTTTCTTGAATTAATTGTAAACAAAATATGAACGAGACAGTACCATAGTACTAATCTCGTTCATTAATTGTCGAAATATTATATATTTTACAAATAAGTTACTAGAAATTTGCGTGAATTTTATCCGGTTCAGGATAAGTTTGTCCAAAGGTTTCAACAGTAACAGTTTTCATTACCTGATCAGCTAACGGTCTGTCGCTGTAATCGGTGGGAGCTTCAGCAATTTTGTTTACCACATCCATGCCCTCTGTGATTTTACCGAAAGCCGCATAGCTGCCGTCAAGATGCGGAGAGTTCTTGTGCATAATAAAGAACTGGGAGCCTGCTGAATTGGGATGCATGCTTCTTGCCATGGAGAGGACGCCCTCCGTATGCTTTAAGTTATTTTCTACGCCGTTAGCGGCAAATTCGCCCTTGATGCTGTAGCCGGGACCGCCGCAGCCGGTTCCTTTCGGGTCGCCGCCCTGTAACATAAAGCCTTTGATTACACGATGAAAAATAAGGCCGTCATAGAAATGCTTCTGAACAAGACTTATAAAATTATTGACGGAGATGGGGGCAATATCAGGGTAAAGCTCGAGCTTCATCACATCGCCATTCTCCATAGTAATAGTCACAATCGGATTCTGTGCCATATTGTTCTTCCTTTCTTGGATGGATTAATTTATAATAAAATATAGTACATCATTTTAAAGGAAAAAACAAGCATGGGCGAGCGGGCATTAAAACGGGTATACATATATGCGGATACAGGCAAGAAAGAAACAGAATGTAAGGCGGAGGGTGATACAGCAAATACAACGGGAAACGAGGCAGAGAACAAGAGAGAGAACGAGGCAAACAAACTGATAAGACGGCTGTCAGCAGATGGGATACAGGGGGAACTGTTTTTTGTGGCGCCGTCTGTTGCAGAAACGGAAGAAATTCCTTTTATAACAGATAGGGCAGAAACGGAAGGGATTCTTTTTATAACGGACAGCGCGGAAACGGCAGAGAGACTTGCAGCAGGAGGATGCCCGGTGCTTGGCTGCCTGACAGAAAAAAACAGACAGGCGTCTTTTTCGGGAGTACGTTTTCTTACAGAAGGAATGGAGGAGCTGGATGCAGATTATTTAGAGAAGGTGTACAGACGTCTTAATCAGCTTCCCTGGCAGATAGTCACAACGCCCCGCTGCATCATAAGAGAAACAACGGAGCAGGATGTGGATGCCTTTTACCGTATCTATGAGAAGCCAGCCATTACGAGATATATGGAAAATCTCTTTGCAGAAAGAGAAGAAGAGATTTGCTATACAAGGCAGTATCGGGAAAATATCTATGAGTTCTACGGCTTCGGCATATGGACGGTGCTGCTGAAAGAGACCGGCGAAGTAATCGGCAGGGCAGGGCTTACCATGCGGGAGGGATATGAGGAACCGGAGCTGGGATTTGTAATCAGCGTTCCATGGCAGAGGCAGGGACTTGCAGGGGAGGTGTGCAGGGCAATACTTGATTACGGCAGAAAGGAGCTTTTGTTTACAAGGGTACAGGCTTTGACAGAGCCGGAAAATGCGGCATCCATAGCACTTTTGCGAAGCCTCGGCTTTCTTCCTGTATCAGAATACACGGAGAAAAACATCAGATATTTGCGGTTTGTGAAAGAGCTTTTGTAGGTACATGAAAGAGCTTTTGCAGGTACGTGAAAGAAAATTACCTTTTGCAAAATGAAAGGGAAAGGTTGTGCCGATGCAAAAAGCTTCGGCATGGAGGGAAAATGGAAATAAAATGTGTATGGGAACATAATGGCAAGGATACCATATTGTATGCGGACAATTACATCGGCGCATTTACCAGAGGGGCTACCAAAGAAATTGCATTGAATAAGATGCAGAAGGAAGTCATATCATATCTTCGTTGGAAAAATGATACTGTACCAAAGCTTGCAGCGCCTGAAATAATACAGCAGAAAGAAAGCACCCTGCAGATATGTGATGCCGATTCCGATATTATTTTTGATACGGAAAAGCTTCCGTTAGGGCAGGAGGAATACGTGCAGCTAAAGCAACTGGCACTTAAATCTGCGTATGACTTCCACGAATTGTATAGGCAGATTCCGGATAAGGATAAAAGTGCATTGCAGGCAAGAAAAACCTTTTATGGGAGCATTCCGCGGACTGCAGATGAAATGTATGAGCATACGAAAGGGATCAACGCTTACTATTTTGGAGAGATCCGGGTGCAGGCAGATAATGAAGGAACTATTTACGAATGCAGAAAAAGAGGTTTTGCATTACTGGAAATGCAGCCGGATTATCTGCAAAATAGGGTCTATTGCGGCAGCTATGATGAATACTGGTCTTTGAGAAAGGTTTTAAGAAGATTTATCTGGCATGACAGAATCCATGCAAAAGCCATGTATCGTATGGCACAGAAAACTTTCGGACCGGAAGTCGTTAAAGATGTTTTTCGGTTTGGTATATAAAATTCATTTACATAGAAAATAAGTTATCATACAGGGAGGAAACTTTATGAATTATGCAGGTTATGAACACTATATGGCGGCAGAAGACCGCTATGAGAAAATGAAATATTTCAGGTGCGGCAAAAGCGGTCTGATGCTGCCGGCAGTATCCTTGGGGCTGTGGCACAATTTTGGCAGCAACGGCAATTTTGACAATATGATGGCAATGTGTCAGACGGCATTTGACAATGGTATTACCCATTTTGATTTGGCAAACAATTACGGTCCCATAGCAGGCGCGGCGGAAGAAAACTTCGGGCGGATACTGAAAAAAGGATTGGGCAGCTACAGGGATGAGATGATAATTTCAACCAAAGCCGGGTACGATATGTGGCCGGGGCCTTACGGGAATTTCGGAAGCAGGAAATATCTGATTGCCAGTCTGGACCAGAGCCTGAAAAGAATGGGGCTTGACTATGTGGATATTTTTTATCATCACAGACCGGATCCGGAAACGCCGCTTTTAGAAACCATGCTTGCGCTGGACAGTATTGTAAAAAGCGGAAAGGCACTGTATGTAGGGATTTCCAATTACAATAAAGAACAGACAAGAGAAGCGGCAGCTATATTAAAGGAATTAAAAACGCCTTTTATTATCAACCAGCGCCGGTATTCCATGTTAGACCGCAGCATTGAAAAGGATGGCCTGAAGGCCTATGCGGCAGCAAACGGTATCGGTATCATCGCATTCTGCCCGTTGGAGCAGGGAATGCTGACGGACAGGTATCTGCATGGTATACCGGCAGACAGCAGGGTGCGGACTGACGGCAGGTTTTTACAGGAAAATGCCATTACGCAGGAAAAAATAAAGAAGATTCAGGACTTGCATGAGATTGCGGCAGGCAGAGGCCAGACGCTTGCGCAGATGGCACTGTCCTGGATACTGCGGGACGGCGAGGTGACCAGCGTACTGATTGGTGCCTCCAGGCCTTCACAGATTTTGGACAATATCGGTATTGTGAACGGTGCGGCATTTACCGAAGAAGAGCTAAAGGAGATAGACCGCATTACAATGGGATAGATAACTACCATTAGAATAAATCAAAAAACAGGGCTGTTGCACGAAAGAATTAGTGCGATAGCCCTGTTGCGTTTTGTATGAAAATGTCTGTTTTTATAGAAAAGGTTTGTTTTAATAGAAAATCTTTGCAATAGGTGAGTCAGGTGACAGTATTAAGGTTTTGTTGTTGCCTGTCATGGAAACCTTTACTGCGTCAAGACTGCGCACAAAGGAATAAAAGTCTGTGCGGGAGGGGTCGGAATAAGCTTCGGAAAGAATCCGCATGTATTCCGCCTCGCCTTCGGCAATGAGTATTTCCGCCTGTTTTTCTGCTTCGGAAAGCATGATGGATACTTCCTTGTCAGTGGTGTTGCGGATAATCTGTGCTTCGGAATTACCTTCTGCCGTGTAGGTAGCTGCTATATTGGCACGCTCGGAAATCATACGCTCATATACGGCAGCCTTATTGTCACTGGGCAGGTCTAAGTGCTTGGTTTCAAAGGATAAAAGCTCGATTCCGTACTGCTCTAAGGAATTGCCGATATTTTCAATAACAGCGGCTGACAGTTCACCGTCACGACCACTGATGACATCCTCCTGTGTCAGACTGCCGATGACGTTCTTTGTTGAGTTATACACGATTGTATCCAAACGGCTCTCGGCATTGGAAATGGAGGAATTCAGGGTTTGGGCAAATTTCAAAGGGTCAGTGATGTGCCAAAGGATATAGCTGTCCGTAATCATGGTCTTTTTATCACTGGTAATGACATCAGAGGAGGCCAAATCGTACAAAAGCGTTTCTTTGGGAAGCTTATCTACGGTCTGGATAAAAGGAATTTTAAAGCTGATGCCGGCTTCTGTGGTTACATGGTCTATTTTTCCGAACTGGCGAATCAGGCTGTATTCATTTTCCTGTGTGATGACGAAACTGGAGCTGCCGATTATAAGCAGCAGAAAAATAATAAAGGCAAGTGCCACTTTTTTAAATGTTTTCATATGTGTGTCTCCTTATGCTTAGTTGGAACTGCCGGTAGTCTGGCTGCCGGAGCCTGTACCTGCGGTGTTGATATCTGCAAAGGGTTCAAGCGGGTAAAAGGTCTGTACATCTCCGTTGGGACTCTCAATAATCACCTTCAGCTCAGGAAGGATTTCCTCCATGGCTTCAAAGAACATACGCTCCCTTGTTACATCGGGGTTTTTGATATATTCCTCATACATGGCATTGAAACGTGCTACCTGGGCAGTTGCCTCATTGATACGGGCGGTTTTCTCTGCTTCGGCATCCTGTATGATATTGTCTGCCTGCGCTTCTGCGGAAGGAATCTGCTCGTTGCGGTATTTATTGGCGTTGTTAAGCGCGGTTTCCTTGCCCTGTTTTGCGGTTTCTACAGCCTTGAAAGCTTCCATGACTTCTGTGGTAGGCGGCTCGGAATCCTGAATGGTTACGTTGACAAGCTGAATACCCAGGTCCTGTTTCTCAAGCCGTGCAAGAATCATTTCTTTAATGGTAGCCTGAATCTCATTTTTACCGGTGGTCAGCACATCATCTACGGGATAGCTGCCGATGACGGTACGGATACAGCTCATGCTGATGTTTTTCAGGATGCTTACAGGCTCACTGGAAGCAAAAACAGCTTTTACAGGGTCTGAAAAACGGTATTCTACGAAGAAATCCACATTGACGAAGTTGTAATCCGAGGTAATCATCAAGGATTCTTCTTCATTGGAAGTACCGCTGGCCTGGTCATAGCCGATGGAAAAGCCCTGAATGGTGGTATTTACTTTTTTTACCTCCTGAATAAAAGGTATTTTAAAGTGAAGACCGGGTTCGGTAACAGGAGAAGCCTGTCCGAAGGTAATCAATACGGCCTGTTCCTGCTCGCCAATCTGATAAGCGGAATTGAATACCAGTATGAGTGCGGCTATGATACCGATGGCGATACCGGCAATTTTTCCCCAGGAGGGGTTAACGAAGGAATTGCCGTTTCCGTCTACCGTTTCAAAGCCATTACGTCTGTTACGAAAAGATTCTTTCATCATAAGTACTCCTATCTGCGCATACGGCGCAATTATTTCTATAGCCTCTATCTTACATGTTTTTTGCTGCCTTCACAATACAAATACAGACACGATTTCGTGAAAGTTTTCTAAACTTTTTGACTTTTATGCACGATATGGGAAGGTATCGTGCCAACGTCAGGGACAGAAGGGAAATATAAGGCGGGCATTTGTTTTGTCAAGCCTTGTTTTTAAGGGCAAAATATACTATATTGATACTATAAAATGATGAAACAGACGTGCAGAAACGAGGCGATAGGGTTGAAGATATATAACTGCTTTCCGGGTGGAAAGACAAAAGTGCTGACGATGAGCTATGATGACGGCAAGCATGCAGATGAAAGACTTGTACGGATTTTTAACAAATATGGCATTAAAGGAACCTTTAATCTGAATTACGGTCTGATGAAAAATCCGGAGCGGATAGATATGGAGAAGGTAAAGGAGCTTTACAAAGGCCATGAGATTGCCACTCATACCGTGACGCATCCGACCATTTCAAGGTGTCCGCTTACGGAAACGGCAAAGGAAATATTGGAGGACAGAGCGGGACTGGAGGGTATATGCGGCTATCCTGTGCGGGGACATGCGTATCCAAACGGTTCTTATAACGAAGAAATCAAGCAGCTGTTTAAGAGTCTGGGGATTGCCTATGCCAGAACGGTATGCATGGAGAGCGGGGATTTTGAATTGCCCAAGGATGCTTTTGCATGGGAAGGAACCTGCCATCACAATTATCACCTGATGGATTATGCCCGGGAGTTTGCTGCATTTAAGAAACCGCAATATTTGAAATGCATGTATGTATGGGGACACAGCTATGAGTTCGACAGGGATGACAACTGGGAGCTGATAGAGGAATTTTGTGCATTTATGGGCGGCAGAGAGGATATTTGGTATGCAGCCAATATTGAAATTATAGATTATATGAAGGTCTGCCGGGATTTGCAGTTTGGTGCAGCCGGAGATTTTGTATATAATCCCTCTGCACAGAGTGCGTGGATTACTGTGGAGGGTAAGGTACATGAAATAAAGGGAGGTTCCCTTGTAAGGTTTTAACAAAAGAGAAAGCCGGGCGAAGATACTGAAAGGTTCTTGGTCTGGCTTTTGTTGGTTTTGACAGGAAGGAGAACGGTTATGGCAGATGTGATCATTATTGGAGCAGGGGTTACGGGGGCGGCTATTGCACGGGAGCTGTCCCGGTATGAAAGGGATATTTTGGTACTGGAGCGGGAGAGTGACGTGTGCGAGGGTACCTCTAAAGCCAACAGCGGTATTGTACATGCCGGACATGATGCACTGCCCGGTACTCTGAAGGCACGCCTCAACGTGGAAGGAAACCGGCTGATGGAGCAGCTTTCCGTGGATTTGGATTTCCCCTTTAAGAGAAACGGCAGTCTGGTAGTGACCTTTGAAGAGGAAGGGAAAGAGGGACTTAACGAGCTGTTGGAAAGAGGGAAAAAGAACGGTGTGGAAGGTCTGAGGATAATAGAATCTGAGGAAGTGAAAGCAATGGAGCCTAATCTGTCGGGAAAGGTAAAAGCGGCATTGTATGCGCCCACCGGCGGAATTGTCTGTCCGTTTGGCTTAAATATTGCCCTTGCGGAAAATGCCTGTGAAAACGGTGTGGAGTTCAAGCTGAATACCACCGTACAAAAAATCGAAAAAATTCCGCCGCAAAAGGCAGCAGGGGAAAAGGCGGTACACACTGCGGGCATGTATCGTGTACATACGGATAAAGGCTGCTTTGAGGCGCCTGTAGTTATCAATGCCGCAGGCGTTTACGCAGATGTATTTCATAACATGGTGAGTGAAAACAAAATCCGTATTACTCCCAGACGCGGTGAGTACTGCCTGCTTGACAGAAAAGAAGGAGGATTGGTAAGCTCTACCGTTTTTCAGCTTCCTACTAAAATGGGAAAGGGAATTTTAGTGACCCCCACCGTACACGGCAACCTGCTGCTTGGTCCTACCGCCGTAAATATAGAGGATAAGGAAGGGGTAAATACCACGGCAGAAGGTCTTTGCCAAGTGTTGAAGCAGGCGGCTGAAAGCGTGGAAAATCTGCCGGTACGCTCCGTTATTACCTCTTTTGCCGGACTGCGGGCACATGGCAATTTTGATAAAGAAGGACATGAAATTAAAAACGGAAGCTCTGATTTCCTGATAGGAGAGGCTGCGGATGCCCCCGGCTTTATCGATGCGGCGGGGATAGAATCCCCCGGTCTTACCTGTGCGCCGGC
Organism: uncultured Lachnospiraceae bacterium; assembly: GCA_900551115.1. Lineage (GTDB taxonomy): Bacteria > Bacillota > Clostridia > Lachnospirales > Lachnospiraceae > Acetatifactor. The sequence goes on along the minus strand of URUY01000035.1, from coordinate 16,239 downwards.
TATAGGCGTCTATGTGGCAGAGCTGGTACAGGACATTTATCCGGCTCCCGTAAAAAAGACGTTCAAGGCAACAAGAAAGGGCGTGCCCAGCATGAGCCTTGCAGCTGATGAGGAAAAGCAGCGTCTGATACAGGAAAATCCGGCCTTTGCGAACGTTATCTGCCGTTGCGAGCAGGTGACGGAGGGAGAGATACTGGCGGCAATTCACAGACCGTTAGGCGCGGTGACCTTAGACGGTATAAAGCGCAGGACCAGAGCCGGCATGGGGCGGTGTCAGGCAGGCTTCTGTTCTCCTAAAACGATAGAAATTTTGGCGAGAGAGCTGGGAAAGGATATGGAAGAGATTACAAAGGCAGGAGAGGCTTCTTCCTTTTTGAACGGATACAACAAGGGCTGGGAACAGGCCGTTACCGCCTATAAAGAAGCAGAAACGGAGGGGGAGGTGCAGCTATGAGACAAATAGACATTGCGATTATCGGCGGCGGACCGGCGGGGCTTGCGGCAGCACTCTCAGCCGTAGAGGCCGGTGTGGAAAACGTATTAATATTGGAGCGTGACAGTGAGCTTGGCGGTATTTTGAATCAGTGCATCCACAACGGCTTTGGTCTCCATACCTTTAAGGAGGAGCTGACGGGACCGGAATATGCGGCGCGTTATATTGCAAAAGCGGAAGCAATGGAGATTAAGAGAGAGCTGGAAACCATGGTGTTGTCCATTGCGGCAGGGGAAGGTAATACCAAAGTTCTGACGCTTATGAATAAGCGGGAAGGCCTCTTTTACATAGAAGCCAAAGCCGTTATTCTGGCAATGGGCTGCAGGGAGCGACCCAGGGGTGCCCTTAATATTCCGGGTTTCCGTCCGGCAGGTATTTACTGTGCCGGTACTGCACAAAGGTATGTCAATATAGAAGGACGCATGCCCGGCAGAGAAGTAGTCATCTTAGGCTCCGGCGATATCGGACTGATTATGGCAAGAAGAATGACGTTAGAAGGGGCAAAGGTCAAAGTAGTAGCAGAGCTGATGCCCTATTCGGGAGGACTGAAGCGAAATATTGTCCAGTGCCTTGATGACTTTGACATTCCCCTAAAGCTTTCCCATACGGTGATAGACATAGACGGCAAGGACAGGGTGAGGGGCGTGACGCTGGCACAGGTGGATGATAATAGGAGGCCTATTCCCGGAACCGAGGAATATATACCCTGTGATACGCTGCTGCTATCCTGCGGGCTGATACCGGAAAATGAACTTTCGGCAGAGCTGGGGGTTGCCTTAAGCCCGGTAACGGGAGGCCCGGTGGTAAATGAAAGCCTGGAAACCAATATTTCCGGCGTATTTGCCTGCGGCAATGTCCTTCATGTCCATGATTTGGTGGATTATGTATCAGAAGAAGCAGGTAAGGCAGGAGAGCGGGCCGCAGCCTATGTGCAGAAAGGACGGTTTGAAGCAGAACCGCATGCGCTGACGCAGAAGACCGGTGCTGTTCCCATCAATGTAAAAAACGGTGTCCGTTATACAGTACCTGCTGTTATCAGGCCGGAATATATGGAAGAAGTGCAGACGGTCCGTTTCCGTGTGGGGCAGGTATTTAAAAATGCTTATATAGCCGTATACTTTAATGACAAATGTGTCACAAGAATAAAAAGGCCGGTGCTTGCGCCCGGCGAAATGGAGCAGATAAAACTGAAGAGGGCCGATTTGTTAAAAACAGATGCACTTTCTTCGATTACCGTCTGCGTGGAAGAGGGATAGGAAAAAGAATGAAATGCGAATGGAAATGCCTGTAAAACGGCGCGCGGCAAGGTGTCTTTAAAGGTGCATGGAGAAGTGCCCGGAAAGGAAGATTATGCAGAAGAAGGAAATGACATGTATCAGATGTCCTTTGGGATGTGCCCTGACGGCTGTAACAGAGGAGAACGGCGATATTACAGTAACCGGCAATACCTGTCCGAGGGGGGCAGAATATGCTGAAAATGAGCTGACGGATCCGAGACGGACGGTAACTAGTACGGTACGGATTTTAGGCAGAGAGAATCAGGTGGTATCCGTAAAAACAGCCTCTGATATCCCAAAGGATAAAATAAAAGCTTGTATAGAGGTACTTCGGCAGGCAGAGGTGGCGCCGCCTGTTCATATCGGAGATATCATTATAAAAAATGCGGCAGATACCGGTGCTGATATAATCGCCACAAAAAATGTACTGTAGAATAGCATCGGTAAAACACATAAAACACAGGAAAACGGAGAGGGCTTACATGAAAAAATATGTATTGGCATTAGACCAGGGAACCACCAGTTCCCGCTGTATTTTATTTGATAAAAAAGGAAAAATCTGTTCCATGGCGCAAAAGGAGTTTGAGCAGATATACCCCAAACCCGGCTGGGTGGAGCATAATCCCAAGGAAATCTGGTCATCCCAGTTAGGCGTAGCGATTGAAGCCATGGCTAAAATAGGGGCAAGACCGGAAGAGATAAGCGGTATCGGTATTACAAACCAGCGGGAAACAACTATTGTATGGGACAGAACAACGGGAGAGCCGGTATACAATGCCATTGTCTGGCAGTGCAGGCGGACGGCGCCCATGATAGATGACTTGACGGCAGCAGGCTTTGACAAAACGGTAAGGGAAAAGACGGGCTTGATTCCCGATGCTTATTTCAGTGCGTCCAAAATTGCATGGATATTGGAGAACGTACCGGGGGCAAGAGAAAAGGCAGATGCCGGGAAGCTTCTGTTTGGTACGGTGGACACCTGGCTTATCTGGCATCTGACAAAAGGGAAAGTGCATGTAACGGATTATACCAACGCTTCCCGCACCATGCTGTTTGACATTCATAACCTGACATGGGATAAGGAGATTCTTTCCTATTTTAAAATACCGGAAAGCATGCTTCCGGTGGTACGCCCCTCAAGTTACGTGTACGGCTATACGGATACCTCGGTGCTGGGAGGAAAAATTCCTATTGCCGGCGCAGCAGGCGACCAGCAGGCGGCGTTGTTCGGACAGTGCTGCTTTGAGCCGGGAGAGGTAAAAAACACATACGGAACGGGCTGTTTTCTGTTAATGAATACCGGCAAAAAAGCCATTCGGTCAGAGAGCGGACTGCTGACAACCATTGCAGCCGGTACAAGCAAACAGGCAGAGTATGCACTGGAAGGAAGCGTGTTTGTGGCAGGCGCTGCCATCCAGTGGCTCAGAGACGGTATGCGTATGATAAAGAGCGCGCCCCAGTCTGAAGAATATGCGGTGGAAGTAGAGGATACCGGCGGTGTCTATGTAGTGCCGGCGTTTGCAGGCCTGGGGGCTCCGTACTGGAACCCTTATGCAAGAGGGACGATTGTAGGGCTGACCAGGGGCTGCAAAAAGGAGCATTTCATCCGTGCCACACTGGAATCCATTGCCTATCAGACAGCGGATGTGTTAAGGGCGATGGAAAAAGATTCCGGTATAGAGCTTAAGAGCTTAAAGGTTGACGGCGGCGCCAGCGCCAACAATTTCCTGATGCAGTTTGAATCGGATATCCTGAATACGGAGGTAAGAAGACCGGAGTGCATTGAAACGACGGCTTTGGGTGCGGCTTATCTGGCAGGGCTTGCTACCGGCTACTGGAAGGACCATGCGGAAATAAAAGAAAACTGGCTGTTAGGCAGGACCTTTACCCCTGCCATGGAAGAGGAAAAACGGGCCGCACTGCTTCGGGGCTGGCAGAAGGCGGTCAAGTGCGCGCTTATCTGGTCTGAGGAATAGAGCGGCAGGCTGTCTTAAAAACGCAGAAAGCAGGAAGGCAAAAATACAAAAGAGCAGGGACATCCGTTCTTGTAAAATGGCGGGAATGTGTTAAAATGAAAAGAAATAATCAGGTGATACGAAATCACACAAGAGGAGAGAACTATAATGTTAGTACAGAAATATAAAAATATGCTTTCGGGTAAATCTGTTATCAGACAGCTTTCAGAGTTCGCTACGGCAAGAGGTAAAGAAATCGGCTATGAAAACGTATTTGATTACAGTCTGGGCAACCCTTCCGTTCCCGTACCGCAGGAATTTACGGATGTTATGATAAAGATGCTTCAGGAAGAGACACCGGCGTTCCTTCACGGCTACAGCCCCAGTCTGGGAATCTGGTCCGTGCGGGAAAAGGTGGCGGCATCCCTTGAGAAGAGATTCGGGATTCCTTACCGGGCAGAACATATCTTTATGGCGCTGGGGGCAGCAGGGGCGCTTGCTCATGCATTCAGACTGGTTACAGAACCGGGAGATGAGATTCTCACCTTTGCACCCTATTTCCCCGAGTATAATCCCTATGTCAATCTGACGGGAGCGGTATTGAAGGTAGTGCCTGCTAATACGGAGGACTTTCAGATTAATTTTGAAGCCTTTGAAGAGATGATATCCGATAAGACAATGGCAATTTTAATCAATACGCCCAACAATCCTTCCGGTATCGTTTATTCCACGGCAACCATTAAAAGACTGGCAGAGGTACTGAAGGCAAAATCGGCAGAGTACGGGCATGATATTTATCTGATTTCCGATGAGCCGTACAGGGAGATTATATTTGAAGGCGTGGATGCACCCTGCGTTTCCGCATTCTATGACAATACCATTATGTGTTACAGCTTTAGCAAATCCCTGTCCCTGCCGGGAGAGAGAATCGGTTATGTAGCCATTAATCCGGCATGTAAGGATGCAGCGGATATGGTTCAGATGTGCGGTCAGATTTCCAGAGGCATCGGGCACAACTGTCCGCCCTCTGTCATTCAGCTTGCAGTAGCAGAGGTGCTTTATAAGACGGCGGATCTTTCCGTATACGAAACGAATATGAATCTGCTGTATAAGGAATTGACGGCGCTTGGCTTTACCTGTGTGAAACCGGGCGGTACCTTTTATATTTTCCCTAAGGCACTGGAGGAGGATGCGAAGGTATTCTGTGAAAAAGCTTTAAAATATGATTTGATTCTGGTACCTGCGGATTCCTTTGGCTGTCCCGGCTATTTCCGTATGGCATACTGTATCAATACGGAAAAGGTAGAGCGTTCTTTGGCAGCTCTCAGGAAATTTGTAGAGACAGAGTATCCGCAGAGCGTGCGCCGGTAATTGCGGTCAGCTTTGCAGTCATCTGATTGTGAATCGGAGAAAGGGAGAAAAGAGGGAGTAAAATATGTATCAGGCAGGACTTGTTTTGGAAGGCGGGGGAATGAAGGGGGTATACACGGCAGGTGTACTGGATTTTTTCCTGGAGAAAGGACTGGAGTTTTCCGGTGTATACGGTGTTTCGGCAGGCGCATGCCACATGTGCAGTTACCTGTCCAAACAGAAAGGCAGGGCACTGGATGTAGGAATCGACTATCTGGACAGTAAAAAATACTGCAGTCTGGAAAGCCTGCTTACTACCGGTGATTTGTTTAATGTAAAAACAGCATATACCCTGATACCGGAATACTTAAATCCCTATGACTATGCGGCCTTTGACAGATACGCGGGCAGAGCTTATGCGGTAGTGACCAACATCGTTACCGGCAGACCGGAATACTTAAGAATCCGGGATATGAAAAAGGATATCGAGGCTGTCCGGGCATCGGCTTCGCTGCCGCTCGTATCCCGTAACGTAAAAATCGGAAACAAGCTGTATCTGGACGGCGGCATTTCTGACGCTGTGCCCATTCAGAAATCCATATTGGACGGAAATAAAAAGAATGTGGTTATTCTCACAAAGGAAGAAGGCTTTGTCAGAAAGCCGGCGACACAGTTAGGACTGATAAAGCTGCGGTATCTAAAATACCCCAAGGTCTATGAGCTGATGGCAAAAAGGCATATAGTGTATAATAATACGCTTGCTTATTTGGAGAGACAGCAGGAAAACGGGCAGGCTTTTGTAATCCGGCCAAAGAAAAAAAGCAATGTGGGACGGATTGAAAAGGATGCAGAAAAGCTGCGGGCACTTTACAAAGAAGGGTATCGGGACGCAGAAGACTGCTTTGAACTTCTTGTGAATTATCTGGAGTCATAAGCAGGCAAAAACAGAATAGCCTTAAAAAGGATATTAAAGGCAAAAAAGCCTGAAAATAAAATAAAGGAAGGACCCGGGCGGGTCTGAAAGAGGTATTATGTTAGATATATTAAAAGCAATTCTATTTGGTATTGTGGAAGGTATTACAGAGTGGCTTCCCATCAGCAGTACCGGGCATCTGATTCTGTTAGAGGAGTTTGTCAAGTTTGAAAATGTTTCAGACAATTTTTTCAATATGTTTGAGGTGGTAATCCAGCTCGGCGCTATTATGGCTGTAGTGGTGCTTTTTATTAAGCAGATATGGCCTTTTTGCAGAAAAGGAAACGGGGCTAAGGAAAAAGGTCTGTTGGCCTATATAAACATGGATACCATGACCCTCTGGTTTAAGATTTTGGCGGCATGCGTACCGGCGGCAGTTATTGGTATTTTATTTGATGACGTACTGGATGAACTGTTCTATCACTGGTATGTGGTTGCAGGCGCCCTGATTGTTTTCGGTATTGCCTTTATTATAGTAGAGAATTGGAATAAAGGAAAAAATCCGGCGGTTACCGCACTTTCCCAGATTACCTATAAAATGGCATTTATGATTGGCGTATTTCAGCTGATTGCCGCAGTGTTTCCGGGCACCTCACGCTCCGGTGCAACGATTGTAGGCGCGCTGCTAATCGGTATTTCCAGACCGGTAGCCGCAGAGTTTACATTCTTTTTGGCTATTCCGGTTATGTTTGGCGCCAGCCTCTTAAAGATTGTCAAGTTTGGTCTTGATTTTTCGGCAATAGAACTGACGGCTCTGCTGGCGGCTATGGCGGTTGCGTTTATTGTGTCCGTAGTTGTTATTAAGTTTTTGCTTTCTTATATTAAAAAGCATGATTTTAAGGTATTTGGCTGGTATCGCATTGTGTTGGGTGCAGTTGTGATTTTATATTTTCTGTTTTTAAGATAAATGAAGCCATGCCGGCTGCTGGAAAGCCGGAAAAATACAAAAAGTTGACAACTTGAGGTTAATGGACTACACTGTAGGTGCAGGAAGCTTTCCCGAATCGGTTTCAGGCAGCGTCCTGTGAGGATATGAAAAGGTTTGACATCACAGGATGTCGCTTCGATTGAAGGGAGAAATTCAAATGGCAACAGTAAAAAAGACTGCAGCTAAAGAAGCAGCAGAAGTAAAGGTAACACCTGTAAAAGTGGAAAAGGAAGTAAAGGCAGCACCCACAAAGGCAGAAAAGGAAGTAAAGGCAGCTCCTGCAAAGGCAGAAAAGGAAGTAAAGGCAGCTCCTGTAAAGACAGCAAAGGCAGCAGCTAAGACCACGAAAGCACCTGCTAAGAAAACGGCGGCAAAGAAAACAACCGCTAAAGCAGAAGTAAAAGTAGAGATGAACATCCAGTTTGGAGGAAAATCTTATACTACAGAAGACTTAGTGAAGATTGCCAAAGATGTATGGAAATATGATTTGAAGCAGAAAGCGGCAGATTTCAAGTCTGTGGAGCTGTATGTTAAGCCGGAAGACGGCATGGCTTACTATGTAATCAACGGAAAGGAAGCAGGAAGCTTCTATATTTAATTAATATATTGTAATCAGTATATATAATGTCGCATATTTTCCTATCGGCAGCCGGATGGTTTTTAAACCGGACAGCCGATAGGAATTTTTTTGAAATATTTTTTGTTCCCATATTTTTTATAATTTATTTATATAAAAGCGGTTGACATCATAATAGGTAAGTGATATTTTATGGTAAGAAGATGTTAGCACTCCTTTGAATCGAGTGCTAACAATCTGAAGAGGGAGCAGACAGGAAGGAGAACGAAGGATGCAGCTTGATGAACGAAAAAAGAAAATATTGCAGGCCATCATTCGCAACTACCTGGAAACTGGAGAACCGGTTGGCAGCAGGACTATTTCCAAATATACGGATTTGAATCTAAGCTCTGCTACCATTCGCAATGAAATGGCTGATTTGGAGGAATTGGGATACATTATACAGCCCCATACTTCTGCCGGAAGAATTCCCTCAGACAAAGGTTACCGCCTGTATGTGGATGTCATGATGGCGGAAAGAGATAAAGAAGTTGAGGAAATGAAGGAGATGCTTCTGGAAAAGGAAGATAAGATGGAAGCGCTCCTGAAACAGGTAGCCAGAGTCCTGGCACAGAATACCAATTATGCTACCATGATATCGGCTCCCCAGATTCACCGCAACAAAATAAAGTTCATTCAGCTGTCCAGAGTGGACAGGGACCAGATTTTAGCGGTTATTGTAGTAGAAGGCAATATGATTAAAAATCATATGCTCGAGGTGCCGGAGGGCCTGGATGACGAGACGCTTTTAAAGCTTAACATGCTTTTGAATACCCATTTAAACGGTCAGCCTATTGAGGAAATAAATCTTGGACTGATAACGGCACTAAAGCAGCAGGCAGGTATCCACAGCGCTATTGTGGGAGAGGTGCTTGATGCGGTGGCAGAGGTTATTAAGGAGGATGAAGACCTTGAGATTTATACCAGCGGCACCAACAATATTTTCAAGTATCCGGAGCTGGCGGATAATGCAAAGGCCAGTGAATTAATCAGTGCCTTTGAAGAAAAACAGGCGCTTAGTACGCTGGTGCAGGAAACGCTTTCTGATGAAAGCAACAATGGTATTCAGGTGTATATCGGTGATGAGTCACCGATGCAGAATATGAAGGATTGCAGTGTGGTAACGGCAACCTATGAATTGGACGAAGGCATGAAGGGTACTATAGGAATCATAGGCCCCAAACGGATGGATTATGATAAGGTAGTCGGTACATTAAAGACGCTGATGCATCAATTAGATGATTTATATAAAAAAAAGTAGCACAGCTTAGAACAGGAAAGGATATGGCTTATGGCAGAACAGGAAAAAGAGATTTTGGAAGAAGAGCATAAAGTACAGGAAACAGCCGGTGAAGAAAATGCAGAAACAGTCGGCGGAGAGAATGCAGAAACAGCCGGTGAGGAAAATGCAGAAGCAGCCGATACAGAAACAGACGGCGCGGAAGCTGTCGGAGAAGAGGATAAAAAGTTCTTTGGAAAAAATAAGAAAAAGGATAAAAAGGAAGAAGCCTTAAAACAGAAGGTAGAGGAACTGGAGGACAGGGTAAAACGCCAGATGGCAGAGTTTGAAAACTTCCGCAAGCGAACCGAAAAAGAAAAAACGGCTATGTTTGAGGTAGGGGCCAAGAGTGTAATCGAAAAGATACTTCCGGTGGTAGACAATTTTGAAAGAGGACTGGGAAGCATTCCCGAAGAGGAAAACGGCAGTGCTTTTGCCGAAGGAATGAGTATGATTTACAAGCAGCTTACAGGAGAGCTTGATAAGCTGGGTGTAAAGCCCATAGAAGCGGTAGGAACAGAGTTTAATCCCGAACTGCACAACGCAGTGATGCAGGTAGAGAGCGAGGAATACGAATCGGGAATTGTTGCGCAGGAGCTTTTAAAGGGATATACTTACCGGGATACGGTTGTAAGACATAGTATGGTAGCTGTCACACAGTGACAAGCATTTCTAGGGCGTCATAAAACGCCGCCTAAGAAAAGCTATGTGTCACTGAAAAAAAGATTTTCATAAGGTGCAAAAATACTGCACCTAAAAAAATCTATATTTCACGCAAGAGAATGACCAAAGGTCATTCTCTGAAAAAAGAAAATAAACAATTTATTTTATAGGAGGGCTTAGTTATGAGCAAAATTATTGGTATTGATTTAGGAACAACAAACAGTTGTGTAGCCGTAATGGAGGGTGGAAAACCGACTGTCATTGCAAATACAGAAGGAGCAAGAACAACACCGTCTATCGTAGCTTTCACAAAAAACGGAGAAAGACTTGTGGGTGAACCTGCAAAGCGTCAGGCTGTTACCAACGCTGAAAAGACCATTGCGTCCATTAAGAGAGATATGGGAACAGACCGCGGACGCACCATTGATGACAAGAAATATTCTCCTCAGCAGATTTCTGCCATGATTTTACAGAAATTAAAGGCTGATGCTGAGAATTATCTGGGAGAAAGCGTAACGGAAGCGGTTATTACCGTTCCCGCATATTTCAATGACGCACAGCGTCAGGCAACAAAGGATGCCGGTAAGATTGCCGGACTGGATGTAAAGCGTATTATCAACGAGCCTACTGCAGCAGCGCTTGCATATGGCCTTGACAATGAAAAAGAGCAGAAAATAATGGTATACGATTTGGGCGGCGGTACCTTCGATGTTTCCGTTATTGAAATCGGTGACGGTGTTATCGAGGTACTGGCTACTAACGGCGATACCAAATTAGGCGGCGATGACTTTGATAATAAGATTATTGACTGGATGTTAGCTGAATTCAAGAAACAGGAAGGCGTTGACTTGTCCGGTGACAAGATGGCTATGCAGAGACTGAAGGAAGCAGCAGAGAAAGCCAAGAAAGAGCTGTCCAGTGCGACCACTACCAACATCAATCTTCCTTTCATTACTGCAACGGCAGAAGGACCCAAGCATTTTGACATGAACCTGACAAGGGCTAAATTTGACGAGCTGACCCATGATTTGGTTGAAAGAACAGCAATTCCCGTACAGAATGCATTAAAAGATGCAGGACTGACAGCAGCAGACTTAGGTAAGGTATTGTTAGTCGGCGGTTCTACCCGTATTCCCGCAGTACAGGAAAAGGTTAAGATGCTGACAGGACATGAGCCTAATAAGAGCTTAAACCCTGATGAGTGTGTTGCTCTGGGTGCTTCCATTCAGGGCGGTAAGCTGGCAGGTGATGCAGGCGCCGGCGATATCCTGCTTTTGGATGTTACACCGCTGTCTCTGTCCATTGAGACCATGGGCGGTATTGCAACAAGGCTGATTGAGAGAAATACCACAATTCCTACCAAGAAGAGCCAGGTATTCTCTACCGCAGCAGATAACCAGTCTGCCGTTGATATCAATGTATTGCAGGGTGAAAGACAGTTTGCAAAAGATAATAAATCTTTGGGACAGTTCAGACTGGACGGCATTGCGCCTGCTCCCAGAGGAATTCCGCAGATTGAAGTTACCTTTGATATCGATGCCAACGGAATCGTAAACGTATCCGCAAAGGATTTGGGAACCGGAAAAGAGCAGCATATTACCATTACAGCAGGTTCCAACATGTCTGATTCCGACATTGAAAAGGCTGTTAAGGAAGCAGCTGAGTACGAAGCACAGGATAAGAAGCGCAAGGAAGCCATTGACACCAGAAATGATGCAGATGCAATGGTATTCCAAACCGAAAAGGCACTTGGGGATGTAGGCGATAAGGTAAGCGCAGACGAAAAAGCAAAAGTGCAGACCGAAATTGATGCAGTAAAGGCAATTCTTGAAAGAACCAAGGATCAGGAGCTTTCCGACAGTGATGTGGATGAATTAAAGGCTGCAAAAGAAAAATTGATGAACAGTGCGCAGGGCGTGTTTACCAAGATGTATGAATCTATGCAGGGTGCGCAGAATGCAGGAGAAGGTCCCGATATGGGCGGTGCTTCCGCAGATACAGGCAGCGCACCGGAGGATGATATTATTGACGGAGATTTCCGTGAAGTATAAAGGCTTTGCAGAGCCGTTCTTCCCGTAAGAGCCAACAGACCCGGAGGGTGTTTTGTATAAAGTACCCTCCGGGACGTTCTTACGTACAGGCAGAAAAAAAGAAAATCGTAATATCGCGGGCAGGCTTGCGATATGCATGGAGAGGAAATTATGGCAGAACAGAAACGTGATTACTATGAGGTGCTGGGTGTAGATAAAAATGCAGATGATGCCGCGCTGAAAAAAGCATACCGTGTTTTAGCCAAAAAATATCATCCCGATATGAATCCCGGTGATAAAGAAGCTGAAGCAAGATTTAAAGAGGCATCGGAGGCTTATGCCATTCTGAGTGATCCGGAAAAGAGGCGTCAGTATGACCAGTTTGGCCATGCAGCGTTTGACGGCGCGGGCGGCGGAGCAGGCGGTTTTGATTTTAACGGTGCTGATTTCAGTGATATATTTGGTGACATATTCGGCGATTTCTTTGGCGGCAGACGGAGCGGTGCAAGAAGCGCAGGTCCCATGAAGGGGGCAAATCTGCGTACCAGTATCCGTATTACATTTGAAGAAGCAGTATCAGGCTGCGAAAAAGAAATAGATCTGACAGTCAAAGAGGTATGTAAAACCTGTGGAGGAAACGGTGCAAAGCAGGGTACGAGTCCCGAAACCTGCGGTAAGTGCGGAGGTAAAGGACAGGTGGTATTTACCCAGCAATCCTTCTTTGGGACGGTCAGAAACGTACAGGCCTGTCCGGATTGTCAGGGAACAGGCAAAATCATCCGGGAAAAATGTCCGGATTGCCGCGGCACAGGATTTGTACCTATGCGGAAACGCTATGCGGTAGAGATTCCTGCGGGTATTGACAACGGTCAGTGCAAGCGTCTGCCGGGGCTTGGCGAGCCGGGAACAAACGGCGGTCCCCGCGGTGATGTGCTGGTAGAGGTGATTGTAGGACGGCATCCGATTTTCCAAAGACAGGATTATAACATATATTCGACTGTACCCATGTCCTTTGCGGTAGCAGCACTTGGCGGAGAAATTGTAATCGATACCGTAGACGGCAAGGTTATTTATGATGTAAAGCCCGGTACCCAGACGGATACGAAAGTACGTCTGAAGGGAAAGGGTGTGCCTACTCTTCGCAACAAGGAGGTACGCGGCGACCATTATGTTACACTGGTTGTGCAGGTGCCGGATAAAATGACCCATGAAGCAAAGGAACTGTTAAAGCAGTTTGATGCCGAATGCGGCAATACCTTAAATGCTTCTAAGAATGTGCAGGGTGGTGACGATACACCGGGCACGGACGGCAGCGGTAAAAAGAAAAAATTTTGGAAATAATGGAAAAAAGATGAAAGCCTTCGGTTTATGTGCGGTACTGTATGCACACCGAAGGCTTTTAATGTGCCTTAACGTGCAGTTTTTTTAATGTTTTTTTCGGTAAAGTAATGTATAATATTAAAAAACATTATTTTATACCTGTAAAAACAGGAGAGGGGAGAAACAATGAGATATCAGATTTTAGGAAATACCATGCCGGCTGTTCAGGTGTTGTTTGATGCACCGGGGGAATCTATGTATACACAGTCAGGTGCAATGGCATGGATGAGTGACGGAATTGCGATGACATCTAACATGCGGGGCGGATTGGGAAAGAGCCTTGGCAGAATGTTTTCGGGTGAATCCCTTTTTATGGCGACTTATACGGCACAGATGCCGGGTGCTTACATCGCGTTTGCATCAACTGTGGCCGGTGAAATTTTGCCGGTGGACATAGCTTCTTATGGCGGGCTGATTTGTCAGAAGGGAGCATTCCTTTGTGCGCAGCCGGGAGTCAACCTGAATATTACCTTCTCAAAGCGTTTTTCGGCAGGACTGTTTGGCGGTGAGGGCTTTATCTTACAGGAGCTTTCCGGTCAGGGAATGGCATTTTTAGAGATAGACGGTGACAAGGTTGAACGCATTTTAGCACCGGGTGAAGTTTTAAAGGTAGATACTGGAAATATAGTTGCCTTTGAAAGGACGGTTTCTTATGAAATCGAGACAGTAAAAGGAGTAGGCAACGTGCTGTTCGGCGGAGAAGGACTGTTCCTTACAAGGCTGGTCGGACCGGGCCGGGTTATTTTACAGACGCAGAACTTCAATGAATTCGCAGGCAGGATTATCAGCCGCGTGCCGAGAAGCTGACGGATAAAAATCTATTTATAAATTCATATAAACAGGTTGGAAGAGCAATTTTCCAACCTGTTTCATATGGGAAACTTCATTTAAAAGCTAATATGCAGTCATTTCCTGCAAAGTCTAGTGTGTTATACCATCTATGTTCTCAATATTCCTTGCAAAGCTTCTCTAGCATATCAAAATTATTTGTTCTCTTGGCGAATTGATAACTGCATAATCCTTTATCTTGATAAAATCTACACCCTTTTTCATCTGCTTATGTTTATATTTGAACGATGACAAGGGGAAAAAATATGTTTTAGATAATTGCTTAAATATTTTATGTATTCACTTTTTACCTCGTAAATTCTTGTTTTATTTCTCATATGAATACCTTTCTTTGTAAAGAAAATGGTAGAGACCAAGTAGCCTCTACCATCTGTTACCTCGCTCATTTAGGGCTGTGCATCACCCACTTATAACTCGCTCATTTATAAGGCTGTGCATCACCTTCTACAGATAGTATACTATTTGGTTGACATATTAGTCAATACAATCTTTGCGTGATAATGTTTCCTTTTTCATCAGGAGTTGTAGACCGTGGACAATTATATTGTTCAAAGCACCAATCATCTTCTTTGCGTTTTATATCAAGTGCTTTTAACTCATTCAAAGACATATCGTGTGTATCCATTGTATAAAAGTCGCTACTGTTTTCCTTGTCATACAAATAACATACTGCATACTCCATAGGTGCAATATCTATATACTCAAACCCATTAGGAGTGCTTGTATTTAATTAAAAACTTCTGACTGGTATTCTGCCAATAAGTGGCGATGACAAACTGGACATGTCATGTGACATAAGCAATTTAAAGTATCTTTAGATGTGAAATTATATTACTACTCACTGCACGATTAAGCAAGATAAACTTTATAAAAATTTCTGTCCTTTTAGGAATTGTGTCGTAACTGGAAAGGAAGTATAATTAATCATGCAAACTTGAATTTTCACATTGTCTTACCGCAAACAATTGGAGGATGCAATATGGATGAATATAAGAAAATATACGATGATTATATGGCGCATTTTTCGGATGAGTGTATAGAACTTCTGATATACAATGAAAACAATTTTAATAAGAGTTTTAATCTGTATAAAGGAACGATAGAACAGCATTTGAATAATTATATTGCTTATAAGGAGCTTCCGTCAGGTGAAAGTGTTGCGATGGATGGAGTCTTAGTGGTGCCCATTGATAAAAAAGAATTCAAGCACAATAAAAAATACAAATTGAAAAGGCACACTATCTATCATGTACTTGTGAGAAAGTGTATATCTGATGAAATAGGATTTTGTTGCGAGAATCGCTATCTGCTTGTAAAAATACTCGAGAAAAAAGTGAAAAATTTCGCTTTAGAAGAAACAGCCCAAAAAGCACTTTTACCGATTACATTGCATGTGGATGGAATCGGTGATTTTGAGTGGAAAAGGTATCGTACATGCTCATCTTTTGTAGGGCAAATAAATTGGTGTGGTCAGATTACAGATATAAATTTGGAATCAGATGGTTCAGGAACAAAAACGGCAAACCGAGCACTTGCAGTTTTGCAAAAGATTTATGCAAGCCAAAAGGAACTAACGAAAGAAGTGTTTCATAAATGCGCAGAGTATTTAGTCCTGAAGGATGGATTGATTGAGACCTGGAATAAATGCTCATGTACGGTAAGGAAGCAAGCAACCGAAAACAAGAGATAGACCGCCAGCACTACACTATTCCGAACCAAAGACCAAAAGATAAGCATTGTGGGAAAATCTAAACTTTTGGATTTTCCTACAATGCCGACTACGGCGGAATCCCTCCCACTCCTTATATCTTTCTTTCCGTATACATTGAATTTGTATTTAGTAAATGCTATAATGTCCCTATTCAAATTATAAATGTGTTGAATTAGTTACATGTACATATTTTTTGTGCCGGAGGAAGTGAAATGAAACAAAAAATTTATCTCATTACAGGCTTAATGGCTTCTGGAAAATCTACAGTTTCCGATTTACTGGCAAAATCAATAGAAAAATGCGTCCATCTTCGTGGTGATGTGTTCCGAAAAATGATTATTTCAGGCAGAGAAAATATGTCAGCTACCCCATCAGCGGAAGCAGTCCGCCAGCTGTACCTTCGATACAAATTGACTGCTGATGCGGCAAGGTCATACTTTGACAACGGCTTTTCTGTAGTGATCCAAGATAACTACTACGGTGATGAATTAAACCGAATGATAAATTATCTGCATAAATACCCTGTTGAGGTTGTCGTTCTTTGTCCAGATGTGGAAACAATAAAAGAAAGGGAACGATACAGGGAGAAAACAGGCTATTCCGGCTTTACGGTTGAAACCTTATACGATACATTTATGCAGACAACACCACGGATCGGCTTTTGGCTGGACAATTCCAATCAAACACCACAGCAGACAGCAGAAAACATTCTGAACGCTAGGAAGCCGGTATGAT
>URUY01000034.1 GCA_900551115.1 uncultured Lachnospiraceae bacterium | reverse complement strand
GACTTCCTGAAAACTGGAAGAAATACTGTGCAAAGATGTCTATCCAGACCTCTTCCATCCAGTATGAGAACGACGATTTAATGAGAGTAACCCACGGTGATGACTACGGTATCGCATGCTGCGTATCTTCCATGGTTATCGGTAAGGAAATGCAGTTCTTCGGCGCTCGTGCTAACCTGGCTAAGTGCTTGCTGTACGCATTAAACGGCGGTGTTGACGAAGTTACCAAGAAGCAGGTTGGTCCTAAGTATCGTCCTGTTGAAGGTGATGTTCTTGACTATGATGATGTTCTTGCTAAATTCATCGACATGATGGAATGGCAGGCAGATGTTTATGTAAACACTCTGAACATCATTCACTATATGCATGACAAATACTGCTATGAAAGAGCAGAAATGGCTCTTCATGACAGAGATGTTAAGCGTTACTTTGCAACCGGTGTTGCAGGTCTTTCCATCGTAGCTGACTCCCTGTCCGCTATCAAATATGCAAAGGTTGAAGTTATTCGTGACGAAGACGGCATTATCGTTGACTTCAAGACCACCGGTGACTTCCCTAAATACGGTAATGATGATGACCGTGTAGACAGCATTGCTCAGGAAATGGTTCACAAATTCATGACTGCTGTACGCAGACATCATACCTACAGAAACGGTATCCCTACCACCTCCATTCTGACCATTACCTCTAACGTTACCTATGGTAAGGCAACAGGTAATACTCCTGATGGACGTAAGAAGGGCCAGCCATTCGCTCCCGGTGCTAACCCGATGCACGGACGTGATACCCACGGTGCAGTAGCATCCTTATCTTCCGTATCCAAGCTGCCGTTCAATGATGCACAGGATGGTATTTCCAATACCTTCACCATCATCCCCGGCGCTCTTGGTAAAGAGGATCAGGTA
The DNA here is from genome assembly GCA_900551115.1 of uncultured Lachnospiraceae bacterium. Taxonomy (GTDB): domain Bacteria; phylum Bacillota; class Clostridia; order Lachnospirales; family Lachnospiraceae; genus Acetatifactor. The sequence continues at coordinate 26,967 of URUY01000034.1, read as the reverse complement.
TTCTCCGGCGATATCGAGCTTGACTTAAACAAATAATTTACAGTACTGACCTGCCGGGCGGCATCGCCGGCCCGGCATATCAAATAAGGAGGAACACCATGGACGAGAAATCAATGATTGATGATTTAGTCAAAATGCTGGATTCCGGTATGGGTCAGGGTGTCGGTCATGTAAATGTAGACTTTGATGCTGACAATACCGAATCAAAAAACGTTCAGACAATGGGGTGTACGGATTGCTCCCGAACACCTTTGGCATGCAGTGTTCCCACTCTTCATCAGGGACTTGATGATTACAGCGGTCACAAAGACCAAAATGAAAATGAAAATTAACAGGAGGAATTAAACTATGGCAACAGCAAATGCACAGGTTGATAACTTAGTAGCTTTACTGGATGGCTATGCAACAAAAGGCGGCCACCACTTAAATGTAAATGTACTCAACAGAGATACCTTATTAGATGCACAGAAGCATCCTGAGAACTATCCTCAGCTTACTATCCGTGTTTCCGGCTATGCAGTAAACTTCATTAAGCTTACACCGGAACAGCAGGCAGATGTTATCTCCCGTACTTTCCACGAAGCAATCTAAGAGCTTTTAATAAAAATGGCCTGTATTTCATTTTGGAATACAGGTCTTTTTTTATGGCTCATTATCAAGAACAGGGGTAAAATAGCTTTGGCATTTTCATTTTTTTATACACACCTTTTCTTTTCCGTGTACTGAATTTAATCCATTACATTTTTATAAAGTTCTTTCTTTTTGCCCATATTACATGTATACTGATTCTAGTACAACACATGCAGGTTCGGTATACCGGACCTTTAAAATGTGACTTATAAAGAAAGAGGTGTACCATGAAGGGAAGAATACATTCACTGGAAAGTTTTGGCACTGTAGACGGCCCCGGCGTCCGTTTTGTCGTTTTTGTTCAGGGTTGTCCCATGCGCTGCGCTTACTGTCATAATCCCGATACCTGGCCCATGACAGGCGGCACAATGATGGAGCCTGCCGAAATCATAGAACAATTTGAGCGCAACAGAGGCTTTTATAAAGACGGCGGTATTACTGTAACCGGCGGCGAACCCCTGATGCAGATAGATTTTTTAATTGACCTTTTTACCCTTGCAAAAGAGAAGGGGATTCATACCTGCATTGATACTTCGGGTATTGCATTCAACAGAAGCAACACGGAGCTTTTAGCAAAATATGATAAACTGATGACTTTGACAAATCTGGTAATGCTTGATATTAAGCATATTGACCCGGAAAAGCACGTGGAGCTGACAGCACAGCCTAATAACAATATTTTAGATTTCTGCCGCTATTTGGATGAAAAGGGTATGGATATGTGGATTCGCCACGTTGTAGTTCCCGGCATTACGGACGATGACAGGTATTTAGAAGAATTAGGCTACTTTATCGGGCAGTTTAAAAATCTAAAAGCCATAGACGTTCTGCCCTATCATACCATGGGTGAAAAAAAATATGAATCTCTCGGCATGACTTATAAGCTTCACGGCGTTCCTGCCATGGATAAAAACAAAGTAATTGATAAAAAAGCGGTCATCTTAACCGGCATCAGAAAACGCCGCACAGAAATGACAGAGAATGCTTAAAAACCCTTGTATTTGTTGTCGTTTTATATTAGAATACTACTGATGATAAATTCATATCAATATATGTGAACCAATCAAAGGAGGATAATGTTATGGCATTTGTAATTAGTGATGCTTGCGTTGCATGCGGCGCTTGTGAATCTCAGTGTCCCGTAGGCGCTATCAGCATGGGAGACGGCAAGATGGAAATTGATCCTAATACCTGTATCAGCTGCGGTTCCTGCGCAGGAGTTTGTCCTGTAGGCGCTATTGCAGAAGAGTAATAGGTAAATAGGTAATACAAATCATGAAATAAAAACAGCCTGTCCAACTGATTTGTTTGTACAGACTGTTTTTTATTTTTCTATTTTATCAGCTTTCTTTTCTTCCGCAACAATTCATCTATCTTCTTGAAATGCTCCTCATCTCTCTTCACCTTTTCAGCATTACGTTCTTCTTCCCGCTCTTCCTGCATCCTAAACTGATAGTCTAACTCCTTTAACATGCTTTCCTTCACCTCGCGGCACAGATGCTCATTATTTTCCCGAAGCGTTTCTTTAAATATCTGCTGTAAAAGCCACTTTAAGCGCTGTGCCTTTTCTTCACTGGTTTCATCATGCAGGGAATGTTCCTCCTTGCTCATAAGGGAAAAGCCTTCTTCTTCCTCATTCACCCGCTCAATAATATCGGGTCCTGTAGTCGCTCCTGCGCCGGAAGTCCGCATGGGCTCCGTCACCGCTCCTGTAATCCGTGCTGCTGCTATTTCCTGTTCTTTTCTGTCAGAATGTGCCGTTTCTGTTTTCTCCGTTCCTAACATGCTGAGTTTTCCGTTCTTTAATACCATTCTGATCGCCCGCAGCTGCAGCCCTTTTTCCTTCATTTCTTTTATTTCACAAAATCTCTCCACATCCTCTTCTGTATAGTACCGGTGCCCCAGCTCATTTCTCTTGATAGGCAGCTTCAGCTCTTCTTCCCAGTAACGAAGCACATGTGCCTCCACCTTTACTCTTTTGGCAGCATCCGAAATCAGTAATACACTACTCATATATATCCTTCCTTTCCTGTTTCCCATATATGAAAAGAGAACAAAACCGGCCTCAAATGTCCGAATCTGTTCTCTTTTGTATGTTTGTTATGCAATTGATTATGCCTAATCTATATTCTGTTTACTTCTCCAGATTAGCAAATTTCGTATAATTGGGCAGCCATGCCAGCTCTATGGTGCCGATAGGACCATTTCTCTGCTTCGCTATAATAATCTCGGCAATGTCCTTTCGCTCGGTATCATGGTTGTAATAATCATCCCTGTATATGAACATTACTACATCGGCATCCTGCTCGATTGCTCCGGACTCACGAAGGTCTGACAGCATGGGTCTGTGGTCAGGTCTCTGCTCTACCGCACGGGACAGCTGGGACAGTGCCAGCACCGGCACGGAAAGCTCTCTGGCTACAGCCTTTAAGGAACGGGAAATATCAGAAATCTCCTGCTGTCTGGAATCGCTTCTGCCGCTTCCTGACATGAGCTGTAAGTAGTCGATGATAATCATGGAGAGATTATGCTCTAATTTATACTTTCTGCACTTGCTTCTCAGCTCTGCAATACTGATTCCCGGCGTATCATCTATAATCAGGTTGGAACGTCCGATAACACCGGCGCTCTCAATCAGCTTTTCCCATTCCTGGTCCGAAAGCTGTCCTGTCCTGATATGCTGTGAATCTACCTTGGACTCTAAGGAAAACAGACGGTTTACAAGCTGTTCCTTTGACATTTCCAAACTGAATATGGCTACTGTTTTATTTTGCTTAAATGCCACATGCTCTGCAATATTAAGTACGAACGCCGTTTTTCCCATAGAAGGACGGGCTGCAATCAGTACCAAATCGGAAGGCTGCATGCCTGCCGTCCGGTAATCCAAATCAGCAAAGCCTGTAGGAATACCCGTTACCGCTCCTTTATTTTTAGAAGCCTTTTCAATCTTGTCCATGGCATTCATAACGACCTGCCTGATAGGAACAAATTCGCCGGTATTGCGCTTTTGCACTACTTCAAATATCTTCTTTTCCGTGTCCTCTAAGATAACCTCAAGGCTTTCCTTTCCTGCATAACAGGTATTGGCAATCTCTTCATTTAACCGTATCAGCTTTCGCAGCGTGGCCTTTTCTGCCACAATTCCTGCATAATATTTGATGTTGGCAGAGGTGGGTACTGCCGTAATCAAATCCCTTACAAACTCTAAGCTGCTTACCTCCGGCGGTACATCCTTTTCCCTCAGACGGTCCTGCAGGGTAACCAAATCCACCGGTCTTCCCTCATCATTAAGCTCTATCATGGTTTCAAACAGAGTGCCGTACTGTTTATTGTAAAAATCGTCTCCGGTTATAATTTCCGAAGCTACAACAATGGCTTCCCTGTCCATAATCATGGAACCGATAACGGATTGCTCTGCTTCCAGACTTGAAGGCAATATTCTTTTTAAGACTGTTTCTTCCATTGTCGGCATGGCAGTTTCCTTTCAAAATCAGCTTTCAGACACATGTACCTTTAATGCGGCAGTCACCTGCGGATGCAGCTTTACCTTTACCTCGTAAACTCCGAAATTCTTTAAGGCCTCAGGAAGCACAACCTTTTTCTTGTCCAGTTCAATGCCGTGCTGCTCCTTGCAGGCTGCTACGATTTCCTTGGAAGAAACGGAACCAAAGGCTCTGCCGCCCTCACCGGCCTTCATCTTTACTTCTACTGTCTTTTCTTCCAGGGAGGCTGCCAGCGCGTTTGCTGCATCAAGCTGCTCCTTTGCAACCTTTTCCTGATTTGCCTTCTGCAATTTTAAATCATTCATATTTTTAGCAGTTGCTTCCACACCGATTTTCTTAGGCAGAATATAATTTCTTGCATAGCCCTCGCTTGCTTCTATCAAATCTCCCTTTTTACCTAATTTCTTTTCATCCTGTAACAAAATAATTTTCATTATATATCACCTTCCTCAAGCATAATATCTATGGTAGCCTTCAGATTACCGATGGCTTCCGCCATGCTCACACCTTCAATCTGACAGCCGGCAATGCTCATATGACCGCCGCCGCCTAAACGCTCCATAATAATCTGCACGTTCACTTCATCGATAGAACGGGCAGAAACATATATCTTACCCTGATATTCCGTCAGTACAAAGCTGGCCTTTACTCCTCTGATATTCAAAAGTTCATTCGCCGCCTGCGCTCCCACTACGGTAGGGCTTTGGATATCCTCACTGGTACAGATAGAAATCGCAAAGGACTGTCTGTAAATTTCTGCCTGACTGACTGCATCCGCCTTTGCCTTGTATTCAATGGCATCTTCACGGAACATCTTTCTTACACGGGTCACATCCGCACCGTTTCTGCGCAGGAATGCCGCTGCCTCAAAGGTCCGCACGCCTGTTTTACTCATAAAGTTATTGGTATCTATCATGATACCCGAGTACATGCAGTCCGCTTCTTCTGTACGAATCTTGATATTGTCACTGGTGTACTGCAATATTTCCGAAACCATCTCACAGGTGGAGGAAGCATACGGCTCCACATAGGAAAGGGTCGCATTTTCAATTGTCTCCGCACCCTGTCTGTGGTGGTCCAGTACCACTATCGATTTGCAGGCTCTGAGCAAATCCGGGCATTCTGTAATGGTGGGTTTATTGACATCCACCACCACAAGCACAGCATTGCTGCCCGCCATTTCAATTGCCTGACTGCTGCCTACTATCATATCCGTATCATATTCAGGATTATTTTTAAACAGGTCTACAAGGGGCTGCATGGTGTTTGAAACCTCATTCAGTACGATATGGGCTTTCCTGTCCAAAGTCTGTGCTATCCTGTAGATGCCCACTGCTGCGCCAAAGCTGTCCACATCAGCAAGCCTGTGTCCCATGATGATAACTTTGTCCTTGCCTGCAATAATCTCCTTTAAGGCATGTGCCTTTACGCGGGCCTTTACACGGGTATTCTTTTCTACCTGCTGGCTCTTGCCGCCGTAATAGGTAATGCTCTCCGGCGTCTTGATAACAGCCTGGTCACCACCCCGGCCTAATGCCAAATCAATGGCATTGCGGGCAAATTCATAATTCTGTGCATAGGTAAGACCGTCCAGTCCCACGCCGATACTGATGGTAACAGCCATTTCATTGCCGATATTAACCGTTTTTACATCCTCCAATAAATCGAACCGGGATTCCTGCAGCTGTGCTACAGATTTTTTACGCATAATTACCAGGTATTTATCCTTTTCAATCTTTTTTACAATACCGTCCAAAGCAGAGATGTATTTGTTCACCTTTCGGTCAATCAAGGCAATCAGCAGGGAGCGTCTTACCTCCTCTACGCTTTCTAAGGCTTCTTCATAATTATCCAGATACAGAAGGCCTACTGCCAGGCTCTGGTCATCCACCTCCTGCAATGCAATATGCAGGGCGGTTTCATCAAACAGATACACTGCAATCAGATATCCGTCATATCCTTCTGCCTGAATCATATCACTGTTTTCAGCCATTTCCTTTAAGGATATCTTTTTGAACTTGGCTATGTATTCTTTTCCTTCGTAGGTAAGCTCGTACTGGGTCTCCTCCACACCGGCATCATCCGGCAGACGGTCCCTTGTAATAGAAGGAAACAGCGACATAATAGATTTGCTGTAGCCCTTGGGCTGTCTGATAACCGCTTCAAATGCCTGATTCGTCCAGATTACCCTGCCGCCGTCATCCAAAAGTGCATGGGGCAGCTCCAGCTCACGCAGCAGCCTTTTCTGAATCTGGCCATACTGTGTTGCAAAGCTTACCAGTTCATTTACGATAACCGGCTTGTTATAAAAATACAGGGACAGACTGACTGCAAAATAAAAAACAGTAAAAAATCCCAGCAAAAGTCCTGCTCTGTAATCAATTAAAAGCATACCGACATTAACTACCAGTAAAAGCACTCCCAGATAAATGGAAAATTGCAGGTACGTTTTAATTCTTCCTTTAAGTCGTATTCTTTTCTTCATGCTTGCCCCCGCTTGCGTCCAATGTATTAAATATCTGCTTATCTAAAAGTATACTATCCCCAAACTATACCTATTGCAATAGTATAACATTTTTTCTTTTATCTTTCCACAATATAATTTGTCGCTTTCAGAATAATAAAATAGAAATTTTGCGTTTTGTCAGTCAAAAATCCAGGGAATGCTGCATATATATTTACCGATAACATCATCTGTGGGAATATAGGGGTTTTTAAAAAATCCGGAATCCGTAGAATCTTCTCTGTTGTCACCCATTACAAACACGGTATCTTCCGGTACAACAAATGTCTCAACATAAAACGAATATGTTTTAACATCCAGGGAAATATATTCTGATTCATCTATCTTTTGTCCGTTAATAAACACATATCCATCAGCAAAACTGATTTCATCCCCTGCAATACCGATTACGCGCTTTGAAAAACGGCTTTGGTATTCTTCGGACCAGAACGTAATGATATCGCCCCTTCAATGTCATTAAAGAGGTATGCAAGCCGGTTGAATATAGCAAAATCATTTGTCATTAACGTGGGTTCCATGGAACCGGAGGCAACAATGGTGTTTGAAATTACAAAGTTAAAGAATATGAAAATAATAATTATCCGAATCATTACAACGATATATTTCAGATTGCTTTTTCTTCTAACAATCTGTTCGCTCAACGTAGTTTCTTTCTCTTTCTTAAACATCCAAAACAACAGCACCGATACGATAATTGCTACCAACAGAAAGCTAATAAATTGTACCGGTATATCTTGTGCTAATTTTTCTTTTGCATGCAAGCTCACGAGTGGAATATTAACTATATTTTGTGTGCTAGTCTCTTTCTTTTCATGCACTCGCGTAGGATGCGACATTTTTTTAAAGGTGCAAAGGCTGAAAAAGGTCAGAAGTCTTACATTTAGTCCAATTTGGACTAATCTGGAAACGTTAGAACAAATTTAAGAACGCTTGAATCCGCTCGTATGCATCCCTTTTAATAATGTCCTCTGCACGAAATAATGAAAATCGTATCTTCGTCTACTGCATAAACAATGCGGTGTTCATCATCAATTCGCCTGCTCCAAAACCCAGACAAATTTTCTTTTAATGGTTCTGGCTTGCCTATTCCCTCAAACGGACTTCTTTTCATATCCTTTAAAAGCTGATTTATCCGTTTTACCATTTTTTTGTCCTGTGACTGCCAATACAGATAATCTTCCCACGCATCAAAATCCCATTGCATTTTCCGTATCTGCATAATCAGTCCTCAACAATTTCATGTTCAGCAAATTTAAGCTGTCCCGCCTTATAATCTTCCATTTTTTTCTCTAAATACTGAATATTACTTTCTGAATAGAAAGGGTCTATCGATACTTCAAAAGGTATTCTTTTTTCCCTGCTTACTTTTTTTGCAAATATTGTAAAAGCCGCACTCATAGAAAGTCCTAAGTCAGAACAAACTGTTTCCATGCTTTTCTTAACATCTTCATCCAAACGGAAATTTACATTTACTGCCTGTGCCATATATACCACTCCTTTCTTACTTACATTATATTCAAACGTAAAGAAATATGCAAGCAAAATCAGTTACATATACTTATTTCATATTATACCCGATTTTCTAAAAATTTCTCATAACGATGAGGTCTTTTTGTGGAAAATCTACACAAAAAGCTGCCACACCAAAATACACCTTACTTACATCTGAAAAATGCTCTCTCAAAATGAAAAGTGACACCGTAGATGATCTCTCAAATACAGAAACAGCACTTCTCTGCTTTGCTCAATCAACTGCATTATGGTAGACGGATATACCTGCTGTACGGAATGTGCATGAATCTTAAATTCATAGCCATCATCCTTTTCAACAGATGCAATAAATCCTTTTTCTGTTTTATTGTCTACTTCGTATTTTTGGATGTTCGGAGATTTTAACATCTTATTTGCAATACATTCCATTCCTTTCCCACTATATACTTTCACTTTTTTCACCGCTTTCACTTTTATAGTGAAACTCATTACATCAGTGAAACATTATTAAGTCAATGGTTATCCTAATTCCTTTTAACAAAAAAAGGCTGTGAAAAACAGCCTCTTTTTATCAAACAACCTTAATCCACTTTATAAAGGTAAAAATCGTCCCAGGCTCCCCAACCGCCTGCACCGGATTCTACCTGTACGCCGACTGTAACAACAGAGTCTGCTCCAATTACAACGTCCGTAATGCGCGGTTCGTCCCAGTTCAGCCATCCGCTCACCTTGCTGTCTGTGGTATAAACCGCACCGTCTACCGTGATAGAAAGCTTAAATACTGCACTGCTTCCGGCATCACCGCCCTGTAAAAATGCTCCCAGCTCATAGGTGCCTGCGGGAAGTCCGGTGATTTCCTGCTCTGCGCAAAAAGTAAATGCGTCCGCATCCCAGAATTTAAGGCTAAAAGCACCGGAGCGCTTGTTATTGTCCTCTTCTCTGTCCGCACCTGTACCCGTAATATTCCACATGGACATATCACTTTCTTCAAAGCCCGGATTCTTGATATAGTTTACATTCATAATATCCACAGTACACTGAACCGGGTATTCTGTACCGTCCACATCTGCCGTACCGTCTATCAGGTAATTTCCTGCACCCGACTCCTGAGCCTGCGCAATCTGGTCAGTATCCCAGCTTACCGGCACTTCCCTCGTGCTTCCGCTGATTAATACCGCCGGAACGGTTTCGGGCAGCACAACCGTTTCTCCTATCCCGATTTCCACAAAAACATTCTGTACGCCTGTCACCGTAAGAGGCGCTGTAGTACCTGAAAAAATATATTTATACACATTCAGAGAATCTAACGGGTTTCCTTCAAAGTCAAACATAGCCTGATTATCCCAGGAGGAACCGCCGAAATATTTGCCTGCATCATTCGGGTCGTAGGTCTTGGCAAAGCTGGAGGCCCACCCCGAACCATAGGTTTCCCATTTTTCCTGATTGGACGCCAGCACGGACGCTGCGTCCGCGGAATCGGCATCATACAGCTGTACCGGTATCCATGCCGGCTCCCAATAGAATACGCCCATTCCTGCCTCACCTACGTTGCTGACCGCCTGCATGACATCACGTATTGCATTAACCTGCCCCTGCTCGTTGAATTCATAGCGCAAAACCAGATTTTCCGTTTCGGTGCTGACACTGTTTGGCCAACCGTCTCCGTCTTCATTGGTATAGGCATACGAGGTTTCCATAACAAGAACCTTCTTTCCATAGGTTTCTGCTACCGTTTTTAACTGGCTTGTCAGCTTTTCCGTTGTTCCGTGCCAGAAGGAATAATAAGATGTTGCAAAAATATCATAGTCTACCTGATATTCATTCAAGTATTCAGCATATTTTAAAAAGCTCTTGGAATCAGGATTGGTAAAATGCATGGCTATCAGAATATCCCTGTCATTTTCTGATGCCACCTTTCTGATTGCCGCACTGCCGATATTCATAAGCTCACAGATGCGTTCCCATTCTGTTTCTCCTGCCAGACCGGCTACCGTTTCGTTTCCTACCTGCACCATGGCAACATTTACGCCGCCGTCCAAAAGCGTCTGCAGGCTTTCTTCCGTAAACTCACCCATTGCCGTCTTCTTATCATCATAGGTCATATGCGCCCATTCCTTGGGTGCCTTCTGCTTGGCAGGGTCTGCCCAGAAATCCGAATAATGGAAATCAATCAGCACCTGCATCCCCGCATCCGTAGCAAGCTTACCTAACTTTACAGCCGTCTCCAAATCATTATGACCGCCGCCGTAGCCGTTACCCTTGGTATCATAAGGGTCATTCCAGACACGGATGCGCACCCAGTTTACGCCTGCTTCCCGCAGCACCGCAAAGAATCCGGCATCATCCACCGTATTTCCCTCAAAGTCCTTGAAAGCAGCCCCACTCTCAACCACTGACAAATAGGAAGAAATATCCACACCTCTGATGAAATCATTGTCAATTCCGGTAACCGGTTCCACATATAAGTCAGATTCCCACGGCTCTGCTCCAGTAAAATCCGGCAGCTCTGCCACAGCACCATTGTCTGCCTGCTCTACTGTATTACCATTATCTAATGTATCCGCACTTTCCATTGCATTTTTGCTTTTACCGCAGGCCATAAGTCCTGTTATCATCATCACTGCAAGCATCAGTGTGACAATCTTTTTCATTTTTACATAGCTTGCCCCATTTTTCATAGTTCTTTGTGTCCCTCCCTGTTTTCTGCCAATAAAAAAAAGATTACAATCACTACCACTATTGTAATCTTTCTTTAGGTTTTGGGTCAATTGCCGTATCATCCAATCTTTCACATGCTGCTTTTCAAGCATTTAAGCACTAAGCACAGATATTCGCGCAACCGTGTGCGCATCATATCTTTCCTGCTACGCTGCGATTCATCCTACACTGCGGTTCATCCTGCCCTACGGCTGTGCAATCAGCTTATCCGTTTCTAAAATATGATGTACCAGCCAATCCGTTAAAAACTTAAGAATATCCTCCACCATGGCATCCTGCTCCTCTGCATTACTGCCGTCAATTGCATCGATATCCAGTTCTTCCAGTTTACTGATAAAATTCTGATGCTGCATTTTCTGTGTAAACATCCGTTTATACTGAATGCTTTCCATATACTCCTCTTCATGAGCAAAATGGATTTTAGTATATTCTTCTAATTCCTGTAAAAGATTTCTGATACCGTCATACTTATCTGCAACAAACTCCGCATTCAAAAGCTGATAGGTTTCTTCTGCAATCTCAAACAGCCTTTTATGCTCTTCATCTACCTTCTGAATACCTGTCAGATATTCTTCTCTCATTTCGTACATAATACTGCCCCTTTCTCTCAGAATCAACTATGGTCACAAAGTGACTTCCGGCATAAATATATGCCTCGTTTTATTATATAAGAAATCAAAAATCGGTCAGGCAAAAATGTCCCAACCGATTTGATTCGCTTCATGTCCTGCTAATTAATCACAGGTATAAGGCATCAGTGCAACGTGACGCGCACGTTTGATAGCAACGGTAAGCGCTCTCTGATGCTTAGCACAGTTGCCGGTAATTCTTCTGGGAAGAATCTTACCTCTCTCTGATACATATCTTTTTAATTTATTAACATCTTTGTAGTCAATTACATTATCCTTGCCACAAAATACACAAACTTTTTTTCTTCTGCGCATGCCGCCTTTTTTTCTCATAGGCGCATCTGCTTTGTCTGCTTTATTAAATGCCATGTCAGTGCCTCCATTCTAAAATTATTAGTTAAATGGCAACTCCTCGTCGATGCCATCCGGGATGTTCATAAAACCGTCTCCTGCTGCCTTAGGCTCAGGTCTTGCATTATTTCCTCCCATGTAACCGCCATTGTCCGCGGAAGCATTTTTGCTCTCGGCGAATTCGATTTCATCTATCATGATGCGAACACTGTATACCTGCTGACCGTCCTTATTTGTATAATTATCATTCTGAACACGGCCGCTTAACAGTATCTTCACACCCTTGTGAAGATAACGCTCTACGAACTCTGCCTGCTTACCAAATGCAGTACAGTTGAAGAAGTCTGCGTCAGGCTCTCCGTCTCTTTTAAATCTTCTGTCTACTGCAACAGAAAATCTTGCTACTGCTGTCTGGCTGCTTCCCTGAGAATATCTCACCTCAGGATCTCTGGTTAATCGTCCCATAAGAATTACTTTATTCATCTCAGTCTCTCTTTCCGGTATACCTTGGGATCCAACGGATAAGCGCTATCCTCTGAGTAATGATATCCGAAAGATATCATGGATACCAGGTACGCCTTTACGCTTCCTGTTTTACAATTAAAAATCTGATAACGTTGTCCATAATGCGAATACGGCTCTCGATTTCAGCGGGAGCTTTGCTGTCTGCATCGAACTGGATGAAATAATAGAACGCTTCCTTCATTTTCTGAACTTCGTAAGCTAACTTTCTCTTACCCCATTCATCAACGTTGGTGATGGTTCCGCCAAATCTCTCAACAAGCGCTTTGCACTTGTCAATTACGGCTGCTCTTTCATCATCTTCGATTTTAGCATTAACAACAACTGTTAATTCATATTTGTTCATGCTTTTTACCTCCTTATGGTCTCTGGCCCCTGTCTTTGCAGGAGCAAGGAATATAATATCACGGAGATTCATGATACCACATTATTCCTTAATTTTCAAGGCTTTTTGCGGATTTCCCTGATATTTTTTTCAACAAGCTTACGCGCTATCATAATCTGGTGCCCGCAGCCTGCACATTTTAACCGAAAATCTGCTCCGATACGCAGCACTTCCCATTCCTGACTGCCGCAGGGATGCTGTTTTTTCAGTTTTACCATATCTCCTACCTGAATATCCATGCCTTTCTCCCTTCGAGTATATATGGTACACACCGCTTTATTCTGCCGGTCTCCGTACACCATATATGCTTCTGTGTTCCGCATACTTCCATATCCTTTACATTTCCATAGGTGCCGCTCCGTTATAGAGCGCCGAATATTTCACCGATACTGCCCTGTATCACCAAATCCGCCATATTGTCCCTCGGAGTCGATGCCTTGTTAATAAGTACCAGATATTTTCCGGCAAAGTAGTCTATTAATCCTGCAGCCGGATAAACTGCCAGTGAAGTGCCTCCGATTATCAGCATATCTGCGGTACGAATTGCCTTTACCGCCTCATTAATCGTATGCTGGTTGAGCCCTTCCTCATACAGCACCACATCCGGTTTTACTGTACCGCCGCATTTGCTGCAGAGAGGAATGCCCTCTGCTTCTTTCACATAATTCACGTCATAAAAAGCGCCGCAGTCCTCACAATAATTGCGCAGTACGCTGCCGTGCAGTTCCCAAACCGTCTTGCTTCCCCCTGCCTGATGCAGACCGTCTATATTCTGGGTAATGACTGCTTTTACTTTTCCTTCCGCTTCCCATTCCGCCAGCTTTTTGTGGGCGGCATTCGGCTTTGCATCCAAAAACAGCATTTTATTCTTATAAAAGCGGTAAAACTCTTCACAGTTCTGCCTGTAAAAAGAATGACTCAATATCGTTTCCGGCGGAAAATCATACTGTTGGTGATACAATCCGTCCACGCTTCTGAAATCAGGGATACCACTCTCCGTTGATACGCCGGCGCCCCCAAAGAATACCACGTTTTTACTCTCTGCAAGCATTTCCTTAAGCTTTCCCGTCTTTTCCTGTAACGATTCCATAACCCTCACCCTTTCTCCGCCGTCAATATTCCGGCGCACCCTGCCGTTTAAACGTTTTACTTTAAGAGTACCTGACCGGCCTGCATTATTATATCAGATTACCTGCCAAAAAATCCTTAATTATTCCAAAAAACTCCCGCAGCATATTATTCATTAAAAGTCCCGGATATGACCTTGCCGGAATCCCATAAACCTCTTCATATCCGGCGGCCTTTGCCAAATGTACGGCGCGGAAGATATGAAAGTTACTGGTGACCACCCCCACGCTGTCTGTCTCTATATGAATAAGCTGCCCGCTGAAACGAATGTTTTCATCAGTGTCGGTAGATGCTGCCTCCCGAATTATCCTGTCAGGGGAAATGCCCCTTGCCACCAGATAATCAAACATCCCCTGCGCTTCCGTATCAGGTTCATCGCTTCCCTGACCGCCGGAAACAATCACTTTCGTCTCAGGGTTACTCTCCAAATATTCATACGCTGCATCCAACCGCATCTGTAAGACGTAGCTGGGACCGTTTTCCTTAAGCTGCGCTCCTAAAACAATGATATAATCCAGATTGTCTTTTCCTTTTGAAAAGAAACCGCTCACTATCATGCCCTCTATTGCTATAAACAATATTCCGCCTGCTATTACAGCAAAAAGGGAAAGGGCTCTTAGCGCTTTGGGCATTTTATTATATACTTCGTTTCCGAATTTTGCCCACAGTATTAGGCAAATGCCAATCACACCCCATATTATAAAGAAATTGGTCCCGTGTCCGGCAAACAGCAGGATTGCTATAAAATACAAGATACATGCTGCTCCTAAAACCATACAAAGCATCCGCATTTTCCCGTTCCCCTTTCTTTTGTTACCTTCTTGCCTTATATGGCACTATGAAACCAAAATACTTCCACTGCATCACTGTCTGCATCTCTCTTTATCACATGACGCACACCTGCCGGTGCAATAAAGGAAACACCCGGATATATTTTAAATTCTGTCTCTCCTACCTTTGCCGTTCCGTTCCCTGCTATTACAAAGAATCCCTCCTGGTCATCATGTACGCCGCCTTTTCCGTATTCTGTTTCAGGATAAAATGACACACCGGTGCAGCAGCCTGCAACACAGCCATTCTTCTCATCAAGCAGTCTGTAGCTCTTCTTAGCCTGTTCCTCACGACGCATCACATCATTCAAATCTGCATATGGTACAAATTCCGGTATTAATTCACTCATGGGCACCCTCTGTTTCTTTCTGAATTATAATCAGGCAGTTATTTCAATTATTTTATTATAGCATTAAACTGTCCCATTTTCCATGATACATAATATTTTCTTCATCCTGTGAAGGCTTTACAGATTTTTTGCGTTATCTGCACCAAAACGCTCAAAAAACCGCAACCGACAGCAGGGTAATAGCTGCTATGGTTGCGGTGATTTAATAGCGTCTGTTAAAAAGCTTTTTTATATAATGCAATAATATCTTCTTTTGTTGAGCTGCGCGGATTTACTGCAATATTACCGCTTTTCATGGCATCAGTGGCCATTGCTTCAAACAGCTCTTCTTTTACACCCACCTTGCGGAGGCAGTCAGGGATACCCAGTTCATCATTGAGCTTTTCAAGCTCTGCTGTCAGCATATGTGAAGCAAATGCGCCTTTTTCTACAGGATGCCTTGCAATGCATTTATAAATATCATAATATTTTCCTGCATCTGCCAATTCATTAAACGCTACGACTGTCGGAAGCAGAATGGCATTTGCCACGCCATGCGCCACA
This sequence comes from uncultured Lachnospiraceae bacterium, assembly GCA_900551115.1. GTDB lineage: Bacteria > Bacillota > Clostridia > Lachnospirales > Lachnospiraceae > Acetatifactor. The sequence continues at coordinate 11,363 of URUY01000034.1, read as the reverse complement.
TCAAAGTATGCACTTACCGGATGGCTCATTGCATGAACATCTCCAAGCCTTGCATGTGAAAATGCGATACCCGCAAACAGGGAACCGAGCAGCATCCTTTCAGCAGCCGCTTCATTTTTTCTGTTTGCCACATAGCCCCTGATATTCTTTCCGATAAGCTTTAATGCCTTTAAGGCAAACATATCGGAAAACGGCGATGCAGCAAGAGAAATGTATGCCTCCAGCGCATGCACCATGGCGTCCACTCCGCATGCTGCCGCTGTTTTTTCCGGAACACTCATAATTAACTCCGGGTCAAGAATCGCATATGCCGGCAGAAGAAAATTACTTACCACAGTTAATTTGTAATTTCTGCTGTGATCCGTAATAACTGAAAATGCCGTTACCTCTGAGCCTGTCCCTGCTGTGGTTGGTATGGCAATCATCGGTACTACAGGTCCTCTTACCTTGCCGCTGCCCTCATAATCCGTAATACTGCCTCCAAAGGAAGCAAGGACTGCCACAGCCTTTGCAACGTCAAGCGGCGAGCCTCCGCCAAATGCCACTATAAAGTCTGCTCTGCTTTCTCGAAATGCCTGTGTTGCCTTTTCAACGGTATCCGTACCGGGATTTCCTTCCGTTTCCGTAAACACAGCACTCTCTATTCCGGCATTACACAGTGCAGTCCGGCATTTGTCTACCATGCCTATTTTATTAAGATGGGGACCGGAAACAATAAAAGCCCTGCTTTTTCCCAGTTTTTGGGAAAGCTCAGGAAGCCTGTTTAAGCTTCCTTTGCCAAATACAATATTCTGAGGTATGGAAAAAGAAAACAGCTCCATTGATTTTCACCACCTTAACTTAAAGCTTCAACAGACGCTTTAATTATTTCAAATGCCTCATCACAATCCTTTTCATTGATTATCAGCGGCGGCACCATACGAATGACATGTTCGCCAATTGCCGTAATTAAAAGATGTCTGTGCAGGCATTCGTGCTTCACATCTACAGAACTGATGGTATCATCAAATTCAACGCCTACCAGTAAGCCCTGTCCCCTTACCTCCTTCAGATGCGGAAGCGTCTTTAATTTATTCATAAAATATGTACCCATCTTAGCCGCATTTCCTGCAAGGTCACGTCCCAAAAGCTCATCAATCTCTGCAAGTGCCGCAGCGCAGGAAACCGGATGGCCGCCAAAGGTTGTTCCGTGGGAGCCTGCCGAAAATGCTTTCGCCACCTCTGCAGTCGCACAGATTGCACCAATCGGCATACCACCGCCAAGTGCCTTTGCCATGGATACAATGTCCGGTTTAATTCCATAATGCATATAGCTCATTATCTTACCGGTTCTGCACCAGCCCGTCTGAACCTCATCAAGCAGAAGCAGCATACCTTTTTCATCACAGAACTTGCGAAGCCCTTTCATAAACTCCATACTTGCCGGATGTACGCCTCCCTCGCCCTGCACCGGCTCTATCATGATTGCAATCGTATTTTCCGTACATGCATCTTTAAATGCCTGCAAATTATTGTATGGTGCATAGGAAAAACCATATGTCATTGGTCCAAAACCAACCTGGCAACCGTTTCCCGGCTGGCCGGTTGCAGACATTGCTCCAAAGGTTCTGCCATGAAATCCCATTTTTGCCGTAACAATATGATACCGATTGGGACCATATTTCTCAACACCGTATTTTCTTGCCATCTTAATCATGGCCTCATTCGCTTCTGTTCCTGAATTCTGGAAGAAAATTTTATCCATTCCAATTGTTGTACAGACTTTTTCTGCCAAAAGTGCCTGCGGTATCGTATACGGATAGTTGAAGGTATGCATCAGCGTCTTTGCCTGTTCTACTACAGCTTCCACAACCTTTTCATTACAGCTTCCTGCTGAGTTTACTGCAATACCTGCATAAAAATCCAGATATTTTTCACCCTTCTCATCATATATATACTGATTCTTTGCTGATTCGGCAAGGAAGTCGAACCGCTCATAGGTTTCTATCATGTATTTATTTACTTTTTCTTTTATTTCCTCTGCCGTACATCCTGTATCTGCCAGTCTCATAATAAATTCTCCTCGTTTCTTTATTATTTTATTTCTGCAGCTTTAATGCAGTCCGGTGTAATGAATCCTTTAATGATTAAATACTGCTCTATAATCTTTACGCATTCTTCTATACCTGCTTTTTCACTATTCAGCGTCATATCGTAATTGACAGGATTCGTCCAGTAGTTTCCGTGGGTATAATATTTGTAATAATCTGCCCGAAACTTATCCGTCCTGGTAATTGTAGCGTTAGCTACCTCCTCCGTCACACCCATATGTTCCATGGTACGCTGCACGCAAAACGCCCTCGGAGCTTCTATATAGATACTCACCACATTCTGCCTGTCTCTCAGGACATAATCCGCACATTTTCCTACAATTACACAGGATTCCTGATCTGCCAGACTGCTAATAATTTTGCTCTGGTATTCAAACAGCTTGTCATCCGAAACAAACTTTTCGTTTCTGGCAATGTAGCTCTTCGCTCTGGGCAGCCCTTTCAGAAGACTCGCAAAGCCTCCGTTTTCTCTTATTTTTTCATTGACCTCCTGAAATAGCTTTTCATCCAGCCCACTCATCTGGCTGGCAAGCGTCAGAATACGGTTTTCGTAACATCTGATTCCCAATTCTTTTGCCACACGGGATGCTATTTCTTTTCCTCCTGTACCAAATCCTCTTGCAAAAGTAATAACAAAATTATCCACTGCTTTTCTCCTCCTTTTGCTTAACCGGCCAAATATCTGCCAAGGAACTCGCGCGTACGAGGGTTCTTGGGATTACTGAATAATCTTGACGGTACGTCATCCTCTGCCACATAACCTCTGTCCATAAAAATCGTACGGGTAGAAACATCTCTGGCAAAAGCCATCTCATGCGTTACAATTATCATGGTAAGTCCGGTAGTTGCCAGCTGCTTCATGACGTTGAGTACCTCGCCTACCATTTCAGGGTCCAACGCCGATGTAGGTTCATCAAACAGCAGCACCTCCGGGTTCATGCAAAGAGACCTTGCAATGGCAACACGCTGTTTCTGCCCTCCGGACAGTTGGTCCGGTCTTGCATGAATATAAGGAGCCATACCAACCGCTTTTAAATGTGTAATAGCTCTGTCAAAAGCCTCTTCCTTTGAAAGGTGAAGTACTTTTCTGGTACAAAGCATACAGTTTTCAATAACTGTCAGGTTATTAAACAGGTTAAACGACTGAAAAACCATTCCTACCTTGGATCTGTACTCATTAATCTCCCTCTGCACGTCATGAATCTCTTTGCCATGATACATGATTTTACCAAAGGTCTGTTTTTCCAGCTTGTTAATGCACCTTAAGAGAGTCGATTTTCCTGACCCGGATGAACCCACAATACAAATGATTTCTCCTGCTTTTACATCAATATCTATCTTTCTCAGCACTTCATGGTTTCCGAAAGACTTACTTAAATCCTGAATGGAAATAATGACTTCACTCATACCCGTTTCCTCCTACTGATTATCCATATATTCAACAGCCAAAGCATAATCCTTGCGTCCCTTCAGCTTCTTTTCCATAAAAATAAACAGCTTGTTAAATACAAAACACAATACAAAGTAAATAATGGCAATTACCAGATAGGATTCAAAGTACTTATAGTAATTTCCTCCAACCGTTTTCGCAGCCATAAAGAGTTCCTGCACTGCGATTACATTTAGTACGGACGTCATCTTTAAATTTGTCAAAAAAGTATTCGCCATCTCGGGAATAATATTCTTAAATGCCTGTGGAAGAACTACATAAAACATGGTTTTAAGCGGAGACATTCCCATCGCCCAGGCACCTTCCCGCTGTCCTATATCAATAGAACCAATACCACCTCTGACGGTTTCTGCCATATAGGCTCCTGTATTCAGCACAGTAACCAGTATGCCGGCGAATACAGGAGTCATATTCAGACCGGTCTGCCTTAGACCGTAATAAATAATCATAGCCTGCACAATCATAGGTGTATCACGGAATACTTCTACATAAATAGTCGATAATACCTTGAGCAGCCAAAACAGGCATCTTTTTACAATATGATCTCCCTGATTTACTTTAGTATCCTGAATAATTCCCACTAAATAACCTGCAATAAATCCTAATACCGTTCCTGCCACTGCTATAAACAAGGTTAGTTTTGTACCTTCCAGAAACATTTTGGAATACTTTGCTGCAAGGAAAACAATCCACTCCAAAGAATTTTCCGGATTTCCATTTGTCATAAATTCAAATCCCATATATCTACCTCTCAAAAATGAAATATTCCGTCTTCCCTATGCCGGTAACAGGACTAATTTGCTGCCGGCTGTTGACTGATTACACGGCTCATCAGCTCATCCATGGCTGTCTTATCATTCCAGCCTGCTGCATCCATGGCAGCCTGTATCTTATCACGAAGCTCTGTATCATCTTTTCTTGTTGCAATACATACATTTACCATTTCCTCATCTCCGGTAAAAGTATCGTTCTCATCTAAAGTAATGATTTTAAGTCCTTCATTAGTCAGTGCTGCCGACTGTGCAGTGGGAAGATCCACAATGCAGACATCTGCCACGCCATTGGTAATTGCCATAAAACACTCAGAGGTTGTTTCATAGTTATAACCGGTTTCTGCACCCTCTACCTGTTCAAGAAGCGGTATCCAGCCTGTTCCCAGCTGGGTTGTAAGGATACAGCCTGTATTAAAAAGCTCTGACAGCTTTGTTACGTTCTCATATGCGCCACCGGCTTTTACTACAATACAGTTATTTCTATAATAATAGGGCTCTGTAAAGGAATACGCCATTTCTCTTTCTGCTGTCCGTCCCATACCGGCAATAATGCAGTCATAATCTCCGGCATCCATTGATGCGCCGATGGAAGACCATTCTACCTTATGAATCTCAAGCTCCATACCCATTTCCTCTGCCAGCATCTGTGCAACAGCAACATCATAGCCATATGCATAATAGTCAGATCCGTAAATCTTTACGGCTGCGCTTCCGTCCGCAGTCTCTGCTTCATCCTGTGTCCAGTTAAAAGGAGGATATGCACACTCCATACCGACCCTTAAAACATCCTTTTTAGTTTCGCTCTGTCCGTCAGCCTGTTCAGAACCACAGCCGGGCAGCATGATAACTGCCATTATTCCTGCCATTAAAATTGCTCCTAATCTTCTTTTCATCATAATATCCTCCTCTTCACCGTACCATGTACAGTAGCTTTATTAACACAAAAGGCGCTACTGAAACTTTCGTCTCACTAGCGCCTTTGCTGTTACTGAACATTCTAATCACATAAATCCTCTTTTTCAACGTTCATTTTGCACAGTATTATTAGTCATTATGCACATTTCTTTTTATAAGAACATGTACCGTTTCACTAATATGCAATTTATTAAATCGAGATATTCCGTATAATCATCCATTTCCAGACCAATCAACTCTGTAATTTTGGCAAGCCGGTATTGCAGGGAATTCCTGTGAAGGAATAAGTCTTCTGCCGTCTTTGTTATGTTAAATCCATTCATGTAAAATGATAATAGTGTTTCTACTAAGTCAGTGCCGCTTACATGGCCATATTCCTCCAGTTTATTCAGCTTTTCATTGCAATAATCCAGAATTTCGGCTTGATTGCCACTGGTAAACATATATTTATAAATTCCCATGGCAGTAGCGCTTAAAACCTTTTTGTTCTTAGCATTCGGCAGAAAATCCTTTTTGGGAATCAGATTTTTTGCTTCCTGATAGCTTTTGCCGAAATTTCGCGGATTTTGATAAGCGCCTCCTAAAATACAGGTGCTTCTAATAACATTTTTAAACAGCGGATTAGAATCCAGGTTTTTCAGCAGCTCTTCCAATTCATGCTCTGTGGACTTGTCCTCCCTTGCTTCAAAAAGCAGAACAAATTTGTTTAAAAAACGCATAAACATCGGATGACTTTTCATGCTCGTTACTTCTCTGTTAAGGCAGTTTGCATAATATTCATAGATGTGTTCATCCTGTTCCAAACTGATTCCGTATGTACGGTCAACTACAATAATACCCACTCTGTACGGTTTGGTAAAATCCGCTTCCATCTGTCCGGAAACTTTTTCGATATATTTTTCATTGATATCGTATCCAAACAAGAGATTATACAGATAATCTCCGGTTCTTTTATTTTGAACCGTGGTTTCTAAAATCAGCACCCCTATACTCTGTGCAATATCTACAAAAGACGCGCCTTTCCATCTTAAATAAAACAGGGGCAGCTTCAGGTCATTTGCCCTGTCCAGCATACTTTGGGGGATAGGCTCCCTGTCTTCCACAACCGATATTCCAAGTCCTGAAATACCCAGTTCATTAAGTTCCTCCATAGTTTTCGCAGCTTCCTTAAAGTCAAACCGGACATAATCAATAACCAGTAATGCAAAATTGCCCTGATTCATATGCTCCTCGTAGGGTCTGGTCTGCACCATATAAGTCCAGGATACCATTCTGTCCAATCCGGCTTCTCCGGCAACAAACTCTACACCATCCATATTAAGATTTCGCACATCCCTGCAGGTAACCATATTTCCTCCAAATCCAGCATAACTGTTTTTTACAAATAATTATTTTCTTTTATTGTATGCCTAAATAGAAGCAGTTTCAACCCGGTTTTTCCTTGAGGCAGATTTTCATTAAACACGGTATGCTTCTAAACAGGGGCAGACGCACTTACAGGCGGCAGGCGAAGCCCATTCATCTCGACTGTTGACGAGGGGCTCTGTTACTTCGTATAAACGAGGAAAGTAATTGAAAAATCTATGCATAGTTGCTATGATATAAACATACAAAGCGACAAATATGAATTTAGAAAGGAAAAAACATGAAAAAAAGAATTTTGAATAAGGAACTGGCAGAAGTAGTGGCTCAGATTCGTCATGGAGAAATGTTATTTATTGCTGACGCAGGAAGTGGTACATCTTCAAAGGCACTTTACCCGTTGGATTCTTCCGTTCAATATATTGACCTTGAAGCAGTAACGGGGTCTCCGTCTATGCAGGATATTGTAGATGTGATTGTAGAGGTTGGGGATTTTGAAGGAGCGATTGTAACGGAAGATATGGTGAAACTTAATCAAAGTGATTATCAATTTCTTGTTGAGAAACTCGGCGAGAAGAATATCCATGTGATGCACTATATTCCAGAATATTATGAAATGCGTGACCGTTGTAAAGCTGTCGTTCAAACAGGTGATTATGGTGTTCATGCTCAGTGTATTTTAATAGCCGGATATCCCAGTGATGATATTCCTATGGATTGGTTAAAATACGGAATTACAAGAAAAGGATTGGAAGAAGCCACAAAAGGAAAGGAATGAAGTAATTATGACAGAGAAAGAAAAAATGCAAAAGCAAATGCTTTATGACGCAAATAATGATAGAGATTTATTAGACGAAAGAGCTAAGGCAAAAGACCTCTGTTATCAGTTTAATCAACTTCGTCCGTCAGATGAAAAGGGACAGCAGAAACTTATGAAGCAGTTGTTGGGTAATACAAAGAACACCTTTTGTATTGTTGCACCGTTCTGGTGTGATTACGGCTACAACATTGAAATTGGGGAAAATTTCTTTGCTAATCACAATACTGTTATTCTTGATGGAGCGAAAGTGAAATTTGGAGATAATGTTTTTATTGCGCCTGATTGCGGTTTTCATACAGCCGGACATCCGATTGATTACGAGCGTCGAAACCAAGGCTTAGAGTATGCCTATCCAATTACAGTTGGCGATAATGTATGGATTGGTGCAGGAGTTCAAGTTATGCCCGGAGTTACAATAGGAAATAATGTTGTTATTGGCGGCGGAAGTGTTGTTGTCAAAGATATTCCGAGTAATTCAGTAGCGGTAGGCAATCCTTGCAAGGTTATTCGAGCAATTACAGAAGAAGATAAGAAAACCTGTTGGGACAGATAAATCCCAGTTTTGTGAGTTGTTGAGCCATGCCCATTCATAAATGCTTCGCATTTATTTCATGTACGGCTTCGCCGTATACCGTCAACAAATCAAACGTCTGCTTACATGCAAGCATGACGCATCCGTTTGATTTTTGTCGGTGCATGGCTCATGCTAATCTCAGTTTAGTATATAAACAACTTCTTGTTTGGTGTGGGTTTGGATATTTCCAACAAGTAAAACTCTCTCTTTCTGTCATAGACGGAAACGAATGATTTTTACGGAAAGGTATCATGTTCTACACCCTATCGGTTTTAGGAGCTGTAATGCCTTTGTATGCAAGACTTATTGTACTTTCTAATGCGTAACCAGAATGGTATACAAAGTTATCCTAAATTTTCTTTGCAGGCGTGATTGCACCACCCTGCACTTGTTGTATATCATCTTATTTGTGGTGCTAAAATGGTGCCCAACTCTACAAAATCCGTCTATATAATCAATAAAATATGCCGCAAAGTCACCAAAACGATACTTTGCGGCATATTTTTTATAGAAAGCTAAACAGTAATTTTAAAAAAATGAACACAATAGCTATTCCACAGTCACTATTTTGGAGTCCCCTTTTCGGGCCTGCTCCATCACGGCATTTGCCAGTCTGACAAAATTGCTGCCGGAAGTGGATGCGCCTGTTACGGTATCCACATTGTCAGGGTCCTGAGAGTTAATTAATCGGGCCACGTATTCTCTTGTGTATTCATTTGGGTAGGTACCTGCAAGAGGGAGCATATTTTTCATATAAGCGTTATCCCACGCTTTTATATAGCCGCTGGGGTCCTTGGCATTAAACTCTGCATACACAATAGTGTTATTTTTCACTAAAATACACAGGTATTCTTTCCAGCCATGGTCAAACTCTGCCATTTCAGCAGTATAAAAACCGTCCTTCATTTCATTTTTAAAGCTGCAGCCTCCTAAGAGAAACATAATGCAAATGAGTCCGAAACAAATTGTTTTTTTCATACTTAACCTCCATTAATTATCGGTTGTGCTTTCTTTTATTTTAACCCGGGCCACGTAATCTTTTAACTCTTTTGACTGTGCCAGGGAATCGTCTGCCATTTGGTCGGTCTCCTGAGCCAGGCTTCTATTCTGATCGGCAATCTCCTTCAGCGCAAGCAGCTGCTCATTGACATAAGCCACGGAAGAGGTCTGTTCCTTAACGGTGTCTGAAAGCTGGGCAGAAATATCGCGGTACTGTGTTGTCACTGCCTGAATCTCCCTAAAGGCATGAGCGGTCTGGTTGGCATTCTCCAAACCTGTTTGAATAATGTCGGCTGAACGTTTTATAATAGCAGCTGTCTGCTGCAAAGCATTGGTAGTCTGATTGGATAACTGCCCGATTTCTCCTGCCACTATCGCAAAACCGCGTCCGGCTTCTCCTGCCCTGGCAGCCTCTATGGAAGCGTTCAGGGAAAGCAGATTGGTCTGACGGGAAATATCCTCAATCAACTGGCTTATTTGGGATATCTCGTCCACGGCTCCATGAATCAGATTCATAGTATCCAACATATCCTGCATATTATCAGCCCCTAGCTCTGTCTTCTGATTGGCACTTTGGGAACACTGTTCAATCTGAGAAGCGTTATCCTTGTTTTTCTCAATAGAAGCCGTAATCTGTTCCATACTCTGTCTAAGCTGCTCCAACAAAGCAGACTGTCTCTGAGAGCCCTTCAGCAATTTTCCCGAATAACGGGATACTTCTCCGGAGTTTCTGTTGATTTCAGATGAGGAATGATTCATTTGGAGCATAGTTTTATTTAAGGAATCTGTAATATGGCACAGCGAGTCCCGTATAGAGGAAAAATCCCCCTGAAAATCATCGGGAATCTCAATAGTATAATCCCCTGCCGAAAGAGAACCGAGGCAGCTTTGTATATTCTGAATGCTCCGGTTAAGGCAAGTAATTGTCTCTGCAAGGGAATCTGTAAGAATCCTGGTTTCATCATCGCTTTCTGAAGGAATCACTTCGTCACTCAGATTGCCTTCCGCCAAGGCCTGTAAACGCTTGGCAGCCGTTCCCAAAGAATGGGAAATCTTGGAAGATACAGGAAAAATCACGGCTGCAGCACAAAGCACGAGAACAACTCCTAACAAAATAGACAGTGCCAGTGCAATAATCACGGAATCCATATAATCCCTCTGAGGTACATCCACCATAAGAGAAAAGTTAGTTCCGGGAATGGGCGCATAGCCTATGTAATGGGATACACCATGAATCTTAATTAAAGAAGAACCTGTTTCATGGGTAAGAATCTGATGAAAAATCTTCTGGCTCTTAGCAGATTTGGAAAGTTCAAACAGATTGACCTTATTTTTAATATTTTCCAAATCAGAATCCCCAATAATAATACCTTCTTCATTCATAATATGGGCTGAACCCGTATTACCTAAAATCAACAGACTTAATATATCATTTAATACATCATATTTATAACTTCCAATCAAGAAGCCTGTTACCTCATCCCCTGATTTTATAGGCGCTCCAACGCAAAATTGCAGGACATCCTTATCGTAATAAGGCTCACCAATAACCAAATTTCCGGTTTGAGTCAAATTGGAAAAATACTTGGTGTCAGAAATGGATGCAGGCGCATTTTCGTCTCCATACATTTTTTCACCAAGGGTATCGTAGGCAGACAACCATACGAATTCAATCTCAAGCTTCTCCTCTTCCAAACGTTGTTGTTTTTCTGCGTTGCTGACTGATTTATCGGTAAAGATATCCTCTTCCGAAAGGTTGTAAATCCTCTCTGTAAAGAGGTGCAGATTTGAACTGATATTTTGGGAAGAAATTCTGGCAGTAATCTGAAGGTTGTCCAAAAGAATGGAGTTTGCAGACTTAATACTGCCCACAGACATAATCAAGGTGATTAGCAAAACAGAAAGAACTGCCACTGACATGACATAAAAAATGAATTTACTTTTGATACTGCGTTGTTTTTTCACTTTTTCCACTCCTTAAGTATTTTTATTAAGTATAACATATTAAAAATCTTTTTCAATTGCCATGTGCCGCAATTGCTATGTTTGCAGGAAAATTGCAGGAAAATATAAGGAATCGTATTTCTGAAAATAAAAGGATTTTTGCAAGATGTCTTGTAAGGAACACAATAATACTTTATTAAAAAAAGAAAATAATTATCAAAAAAGAAAATAAATAAAAGATATTAATTTAACTAAAAAATATTTCTAAAGCAAAAAACCCTGAAAATTTCTTTTCAAGGTTTCTTAAGAGGCGACAACCAGATTTGAACTGGTGATCAGGGTGTTGCAGACCCACGCCTTACCACTTGGCTATGTCGCCATACTCCCCGAGTAGGGCTCGAACCTACAACCCCACGGTTAACAGCCGTGTGCTCTA
>URUY01000033.1 GCA_900551115.1 uncultured Lachnospiraceae bacterium | reverse complement strand
AAAAACAAATACCGCTTCGCGGTGCTTGTTTTTCTTTTGTGGCTATTATATCATATTTTTTTGAAATCTGAATAGCAAAGTATTTTTACAAATTATAAAAACACCCCTTTGGCAGATTCATGAACCGACTTCCCAATCGTTAGATTTTACGTCTAATCATTGGGGTCGCTTCATGGCTTTATCTGTCCAAAAGGGTATTTTCTACAGCTCTATTTCTCCGTCAAATACATGAGCAGCAGGGCCGGTCATGTACACCAGATTCTGTTTTCTGTCCCAGAAAATTTCCAGGTCGCCGCCTGACAGCTTTACCGTCACCTGCTCATCCGTCAGACCGTTTAAAATACACGCCACTACAGACGCACAGGCACCGGTTCCGCAGGCCAGCGTTTCTCCGCTCCCGCGCTCCCATACCCGCATCTGCACCGTATTTCTGTCTATCACCTTTACGAATTCCGTATTGGTACGTTTAGGAAACACCTCATGCTTTTCAAAATAAGGGCCTATTTTCTCGATTTCCAAATTGTCTACATCATCCACAAATACTACCGCATGGGGATTCCCCATGGATACACAGGTCATACGATATTCTCTGCCCTTAACAGTAACAGGCTCGTCAATTACCCGCTCCTTTTCTGACGTTACAGGTATCTTTTCTGCCAAAAGCTCCGGTTCACCCATATTTACCTTTACCAGTATCACCTTTTTGTCCTGAATCGTCAGGCAGAGCTGTTTTACCTTACCGGCACTGATAATACTAATCTTCTTTTTATCGGTAAGCCCTTTATCGTAAACATATTTTGCCACACAGCGGATACCGTTTCCGCACATTTCCGCCCTGCTGCCGTCCGCATTGTACATCTCCATCTCGAAATCAGCCTCCGCAGAAGGATTGATAAATATAACGCCGTCACCGCCGATTCCGAAGTGTCTGTCACTGAGACGCCTTACCGTTTCCGCCTTACGTTCTGCATCAATATGCTCTTTGCTTCCATCTACATAAATATAGTCATTGCCACAGCCATGCATTTTTGTAAATTTCATATCCATTCCCTCCTGTTGCTTTTCCCGCCGAATTTTCCGATGCTCTTCCTGTTAAAGCTTCTGATGCTCTTTCTGCCAAAACAGCTTTCCATAAAACCATTATAACCGCAATTCATGCATCCTGATATGGATTTTACAGGAATTGGCTGTGCAAAAACTGCTGTTCCTGAAACAATCTTATCCCTATGCCCGCAGAATTCTGTGCTATTTCTCCCCTTCTTTGCATATGGTGTATAAAAGAAAACGCAGAGATATCCTATGAGCTCTAAAACAAAAATCGTAGTACTCCATATGAAGGAATTAATATACACAGGGATTTTTGCTGTATTGGGCATTCTGTTCATTATCCTGCTAATCATCATGTTTCTCCCTGATGACAATAAAACAAAGGAACCGGATTCCGAGACCGATACAGAGGCTGCAGAAACCTCTTACATACCCGGCGTATATACCACTTCACTGGTTTTAAGCGACCACACCGTAGATGTAGAAGTCATTGTTGACGCAGACTGCATCAGTTCTGTCCGCCTGATTAATCTGGATGAAGCTATCACTACCATGTACCCGTTGATTCAGCCTGCCTTTAACTCTCTCGCAGAGCAAATCTATCAGAAACAGTCGTTAGAGGATATTACTTACTCTGATGAAAACAAATATACCTCTTTGGTTCTGCTTAACGCAGTTCGTACCTCATTGGAAAAGGCAACCGTCACCATGGACGTAGAAGAAGGCATCCTGCCCTAAAGGATGCCTTCCCTTATCATTTTCGCCGAAAAAAGCCTTCCCTTTTTCCATTGCCTTTCTCCGCGGTCTGTTACTATAAGCTTTCTGCCTGCGCAAGCCACAATGCCGCACTGGCATCCGACGGCATACGCAAATCTCCTCTGGGGGATACCCCAACGCTTCCCACCTTGGGACCGTCCGGCAGACAGGAACGCTTAAACTGCTGACTGAAAAATCTGCGGCAAAACATTTTCAGCCATTTTTTTATCTCGTCATCCGTATACTGTCCTTTAAAGGAATGCTTTGCAATACGATAGATTTTTGCCGGTTCAAAGCCGCACCGCAGCATATAATACAAAAAGAAATCATGCAGTTCATAAGGCCCTACCAGTTCCTCTGTCTTCTGGGCAATCACACCGTCCACAGGAGGCAGAAGCTCCGGGCTTACCGGGGTATCCAGTACATCAAGCAGTACCTCTGTAAGCTCTCTGTTTTCACAGGTATCCGCATAAAAACGAACCAGATGCCGCACCAGTGTCTTGGGTACGCCTGCATTTACACCATACATGGACATATGGTCTCCATTGTAGGTGGCAAAGCCCAGCGCCAGCTCCGACAAATCCCCGGTACCAATAACCAGGGCTCCTTCTTTATTTGCAATATCCATCAGAATCTGGGTTCTCTCTCTGGCCTGTCCGTTCTCATAAGTCACGTCATGCTTTTCCATATCCTGACCAATATCCGCAAAATGTACCATCACAGCCTCTTTTATATTGATTTCCGTCAAGGAAGTCCCCAACGTGTGCGCCAGTCTGCAGGCATTATCATAGGTCCTGTCCGTAGTACCAAAGCAGGGCATGGTAATCGCCAAAATATTTTCTCTCGGAATCTGCAGCATATCAAATGCGCGTACCGTTACCAAAAGTGCCAGCGTAGAATCCAAGCCTCCCGATACACCAAGGACCGCTTTTTTGCAGCCGGTATGCTCAAATCTTTTCTTTAATCCGTAAGACTGAATGGAAAGAATCTCATTACAACGTTTCTCTCTCTCAGTCTGGTCTGCCGGAACAAAGGGCATGCATGCAAAGGTTCTTTCCAATACAGTTTCTTCACATTGCATTTCAAAAGGCACCACCAGATATTCTTTGTCCGCCTCCTGATTAAAGGTGTTCATTCGTCTGCGTTCCATACGCAGCTTTTGGATATCCACCTCTGCATAAATGCTTTCACAGGAAAAACGTTTTGCCTGTGTCAGTACCGTGCCGTTTTCCGCAATGATATTGTGACCTCCAAAAACCAGATCCTGTGTAGACTCGCCTTCTCCTGCACCGGCATAAACATAGCCTGCCACCAGTCTGGCACTGGCAGATTGTACCAGCATCTCCCGATAGGTGTCCTTCCCGACAGTTTCATTAGAAGCCGACAGATTCACAAGCAGGGTTGCCCCGGCTAAAGCATGTGCGGTTCCCGGCGGATTGGGTATCCACAAGTCCTCACAAATTTCGCAGGCTATCACCAGCCCCTTCACCGCATCCGTTTCAAATAAAATATTACAGCCAAAAGGAACCTCTTCCTCTCCTATAAAAACGGTTTCAACGTTTCTCTCGCCCTGCGCAAAATATCTTCCTTCATAAAACTCTGCGTAGTTGGGGATATGCATTTTCGGCACCATTCCCAAAATCATGCCGTCCTGCAGCGCGGCTGCCACATTATAAAGCTTACCGTCCTTTTCATAGGGCAGCCCGATAAACACAAGGCTGTCATGCCCTTCTGTAAAAGCTGCCAGCTCAATCAGCTGCCTTAACGCTTCTTCCAAAAGAATATCCTGTAAAAACAAATCATTGCAGGTATATCCCGTCAGGCACAGCTCCGGAAAAACAATGACCTTTGCGCCTTTGCCATAAGCTTCTGTAAGTCTTATCTTTATCTGCTCCGCATTATACTGCGGATCTGCAACCTTAATTTTAGGCGTCACTGCCGCTACTTTTACAAATCCCTGCTTCATGATATCCTTCTTTCCAGGCTATATATGTTTTGTTGTTTAAACGCTTTTTTGCTTGAGCTTTTCCTTATCTGGACGCTTTTTTCTGCATAGCCTTTAAATCATCTACTGTAAATACATAATTTTTATTGCAGAAATGGCATTTGACTTCGATATTCTCACCATCGGCAATCATCTCTTCAAGCTCTGCACCGCCTATGCTTATAAGGGCTTTTTCCACCCTTTTCTTACTGCAGTTACACAAAAACTGCACAGGCATGGTATCTTTAAATTCTATCTCCAGTCCATCAAGCAGTATGGAAAGAATCTGCTCCGGCGTATTGCCTGCATCCAAGAGCGCCGTCACGGAAGACACCCTGCTTAGGTTTTCCTCCAGCTTATCAATCACGGCCTCTTCTGCAAACGGCATAAGCTGCACAATAAAACCGCCGGCCTGCTTTACGGTATTATCCTTTTCCATCAGAACCCCCAGTCCCACAGAAGAAGGCACCTGCTCCGAGGTTGCAAAATAATAGGTTAAATCCTCCGCAATCTCTCCGGTCTGCAAGATAGTCTGCCCTACATAAGGCTCTTTTAATCCCATATCCTTTATCACGCTCAGCATTCCCTTGCCGACTGCCCCTGCCACATCCAGCTTGCCTGCTGCATTAGCTGCAAGAATCACATCCGGCTCATTGGCATATCCCTTGACGTTTCCCCAAGCATCTGCCGTAACCGTCATGCCTCTCATCGGCCCGTCAGCCTTAACCTGCAGCGTCAGAATATCATCTTCGCCCTTTAACATACTGCCCATCATACAACCTGCCGTAAGGAGACGGCCCAGCGCTGCCGTTACCACCGGACTGGTATCATGTGTGCTTCTTGCCATTTCTACCAGGTCTTTTGTAGTACATGCAAACGCCCGTATCTGCGCCCGGGCTGCTGTAGCCCTTACCAAGTAATCTGTCATATAATTTTCCATCCTTCAGCTTGTTAAAATTCCTTTCCGCACCTTGCTACGATATATATTCTCTCGCTTTCTGCGGATACTTCATCATGACTGTCGGCATCCAGAACAAGCTCTGTCTTCATGCCTGCTGCTTCCACCATTTTTTTCATCTGTTCAACCGTATATCCCCTCTGATAATGGGTTTCAGAAAATTTCCTGTAAGTTTCTTCCTGTCTCTGCCTTTTATCTGTTTCCCCGCCAAAAAATCCATTTCTTACAAATACAGTCACCTCGTACTCATTAACCGCTTCCTCCGCATGATAATAATTTTCCCAGATAAAACTGCAGTCTTCACGGTTTTCCGCTATCGTAGTATCACCGATAACCTCCGCATATTTGTAGACCGTATTAAAATCAAAAATAAAAATACCGCCCGGAAACAAATAATTATTGACAAGCCTAAATACATCCGTAAGTTCTTCTTCTGTAAGAATATAGTTAAGGGAATCACAGACGCTTAGTACCGTACCTACCGTACTGTAAAGCTCCAATTCCCGCATATCCTGCAAAAGGTACAGGCTTTCATGGCCATAACGCTCTCTTTTCTCCATTGCCAGCTCCAGCATCGACTCAGAGTTATCCACGCCTATCATGTCGTACCCTGCTTCTGCAAGCATTTCCGTAAGCGTACCGGTTCCGCACCCCAAGTCCAACACCAGATTCTTTTCCGCCTGCAACGGCTCTTTAGCTCTCACCGGCTCTGAAATTCCGTATTTCTTTATGATATCCTTAATAAAACCGCACCATTCCTCATAGGGCGTTTCGTCCATGAAAGTATCATAGACATAGGCAAAATCAGTATATGCTTCCAATCCTACTCACCCAGCTTCATCGCTACAAAAAATCCTGCTGCAAACGTTACCACGCTTGCAATAATCATCGGAATCGTCACACCCGCAAAGCTTCCCAGATTCATAAGAACAATAGCAAAAGGAGATGCTACAATCAAACCGATAATTGCCCAAAAGGCATATAACGGAAACTTTGCAAAAATAATTTCAATCAGCTTTGCAATGGCAAAAATACCTATTACAACACCAATACCAAAGGGAATCAGAACACCGCAGCCCTGTAAAAGCAACGGTACGTCAAATTCTTTAAGGGCATTGATAAAACCGGTAATCTCACCCAGTATCGGATTGTAATACCCGATAAGCACCAGTATCATGGAACCGCTGACACCGGGGATTACCATGGTAGCAGAAGCAATGACACCGACTAAGAAAAGCTTCAGCACATTCAGAATATTAAAGCTCAAATCCGCTGTATTGCCTTCCTTCTCTCCGATAACCGCCATCATTACTACCAATCCGAAAAACAGAAGAAATGCAATAACATGCCCGGCTTTTACCTTACTGCCCTTTACCTTCTTACAAATAGCCGGAAGACCACCCAAAATAAGACCGACAAACAGCAGGTTGGTAGGCACCGGAAATTTTAAAAACAGATATTCCAGCCCAAAGGCACAGGCTACAATAGCCACAGCCGCTCCGATAACAATCGGAAGCAAAAACAAAATGCTCTTTTTAAACTCTTTAAACAAATGCGTTATACAGTGAATCAGCTTGTCATAAATCCCCATGGAAACCGCCATGGTACCGCCGCTCACTCCCGGTATGATATTGGCAATGCCAATCACTGCTCCTTTACAGATGTCTTTTAAAAACTGCATGTTCTTTCCTCTTTTCTTCTTATTTTTAACCGGCTGCACTGCCTGTCCGGACGCTTTTACGGATTCCTCCGGTACAGCAGTCAGCCGGCAACGATTTCTCTCAATGCCTTCACCAAAGCATCCATCTGTTCATCGGTTCCCACCGTAATACGCAGATATTCCGATATTCTTGGTTTATTCCAATGGCGCACATAGATTTTTCTTTCTTTTAATGCCTCAAAAAGCTGGCTGCCGGGCATCTTTTCATGGGACGCAAAAATAAAATTGGCCCGGGAATCCGGGAATGAAAAACCCAATTCCTTAAGCTCCTTCTTTATTCTTTCCCTTGTTCCCATAATCCGTGCATTGGTTTCTTTAAAATAAGCATCATCCCGTACTGCTTCTGTCCCTAAAATCTGAGAAATCCTGTTCATCGTATAAGAATTAAACGAAAACTTTACATCATTTAAATATCTGATAAGCCTTTCGTTTCCCATCGCAAATCCAATACGCATGCCTGCCATGGAACGCGACTTGGAAAAAGTCTGTACAATCAGAAGATTCTCATATTTGGAAAGCAGCGGCAGGCAGCTTATTCCTCCGAAATCAATATAAGCTTCATCCACAATAACAACGGAATCCGGATTCGCCTTTACAATATCTTCTATCATATCCACCGATTCATACACACCGGTTGGCGCATTGGGATTAGGGAAAATAATACCGCCGTTTTCCTGTTTATAATCTGCAGGCACTATCCGGAAATCCGTATCAAGGGGACATACCCTGTAAGGAATCCGGTACAAATCAGCCCATACATCATAAAAAGAATAAGTAATGTCCGGGAAGAGTATCGGTTTACCGGAATTAAAAAAGGTCAGAAATGCCATGGAAAGCACATCATCAGAACCCACTCCCACAAAAATCTGCGCAGGAGCAAGATGATAATACGCCGCAAGCTCTTCCGTCAATTCGGTGGAATCCGTATCCGGGTACAGACGCAGCGCATCACAGCCAAAATCCTTTAACAGCTTCTCCACTCCGGGTGCCGGCGGATAAGGATTCTCATTCGTATTCAATTTAATGATGTCCTTTTGCTTTGGCTGTTCTCCCGGTACATAGGGCACTACCCTTCTGATATTCTCTCCCCAGCTCATATATTTCTCCCTCTGTAACTATTATTTACTGCTCGTTATCATTAACTTTAATTAAGTATTTTACCATGTCTATAGTACAAAGTCTATACATTCTTCCAAAGGCTGACGCAGTTTATGCTCTTCACTGCGGACAACCAAATCCATTTTCCCCCACTTTTTCACCAACCTGCTTTTTACCATCAGACGATATCTTGGCGTACCGGCAGTTTCCAGCAAATAGTCAGGCAGATACAGTTCAAATGCATCCTTTTCTTTCTTCAAATACAGCAGCCCTAATTTACGGAATTCATCTCCGCCGTTGTAACAATACAGTACTGCGCTATGCAGCCACACTAAACGGAGCAGTAAAACCACAGAGCCTGCAATCAGAAACAGTCCTGCTGCAAAGCCACCGCTCTTTTTGATATATGCCTTAAGCTTTTGTCCCCAGACAGCTGCCTGCGATTTTTCTGCCGCATCGGATATCCGTATCTTTTCTGCTGCTTCGGATACCGTTCCTCCTTCTGCATCCAAGGATGTACTTTTTATTCTCCGTCCCTTCTTTTGGTTTTTTTGTCCGGCAATGCCTTCATTCCCGCCGGCATTTTTAACGCCTTCTGTCTGCGCTGTAACCATCTTTTCCATGCGTGATATGGTAATCATTTTCTGAGCATTGCTGTTTTCTGTCTGCTCATTTATTTTTGCCTGCCCGGATGCCGGTAAATTATTCTGTGTTTTCTTTTTTTCTGTATCTTTCAGGCTGTCATCATTACTTTTAGGAATTTTGTCCGATGAAACCGGTGGTTTTACAGTCGCATGTCCTTTTGGCGGCTGCACTGCTTCCGATTGCTCTTTCTCTGCCGGCGGCATCCGGTCTGTCTGTTCCTGCCCTGCCGGTGACATCTGGTCTGTCTGTTCCTGTCCTGTCGGCGGTTTTACTGCTTCCGGTGTATTCTGTTCCGGCTGTGGTTGTATCGGTTCCCTGGTGGGGACAGGTGCAGGAGTCGGCGTGGGTGCAGGAGTCGGCGCAGGCGGATAGGGAAAATCACTTCTTTTCACAGTCCTGCCGGCAACATTCCCGGCTTTATCCCGCACTGCCAAAGAAAGGTCTTTTCCTTCCTCCACCGAAAAAGATGCAGATGCCGTCCATGTTGCTCCCCCATCCACAGAAAATGGCTCCGATGCCAATCCGCTTTCGCCGTCTCCTGCATTTACTGATACCGGTATTCTGTCTCTTGTCATACCACCCGTATCTCCGCTTACAGAATTTATAACAGGTGGTATTTTATCAATGCTGCTTACTTGTATTGAGGCAGTCACCGTATTTCCGGCTCCGTTTTTTGCTGTTACGGAATAAGTTCCGTTCTCTGTCACATACAGATTTCCACCATTCCAATCATATGAAACATTTCCGTTTATTGAATCCTGTTTTAATAAATCATGTTTTGCATACAGGGTTACACCACTGTTGGTCCAGGTATCATCAGCCGTAATCCTAATAGCAGCTACTGCTTCTCCCGCCTGCATTCCGCATGTAAGACGCTGCTCCGTATAAGTATGATCCCCCGGCGCTCCGCTGCTCCACTCTGAATGCCTGGTTCCGCAATTATTACATCCTATATAGGCATTTTGCTGCCATGACACGCCTTTTACCGGACAGGTATAGTTGTCCGCTACGATATAGTGTGTTGTCTGCGCATTGCAGTTTACACAATGATATGTGCCATATTCCACCTTATGATTGCTGCGATGGCTGCCTTCGCAGCTCAAGGTAACCGTTTCGTAACAGTTTCCCGAATGTGCATGGGTAAAATATGCCTCACTGCCTGATACTTCGCCTGCTTTCGCCCGCATTACACAAAAGGTAAAAATACCTGCACCCGTTATAGCTGCAAGCAGCCAGTGCAATATTACACTTCGCATTTTTTGCATAAAAAAACCTCCTGAATTAAATGATAGTTTTGTTCCGGGCACACTTTCAGTGTACTCAGAGCATCTCGTTACATTCAATTCAACAGGTAGTGTATTGCTATATTATCATGCTTTCACAGCTTTGCCAATTAGCTGTTTTTCACAAGATTTAAGCAGATATTTTTCTACATTTTTACTAATTTTCTTTTTTGACTTCTCCGCTTACTCTCTCCTGTCTGCTTCTTCTCTGTAGCTTTCGGCAGTCTCAAAAAGTCCCATCTGCTCATAGCATTTTGCCAGCTTTTCCATAGTTTCTTTTCCTGCCGTTTTAAGGGAAAGCAGGGCTTCAGTTTCATAACAAGCGTTATAATACCAAATCGCCGCCTCTTCCAAATCCTTTTCTTCATAGTAAAAATCGCCTAATTCACAGCAGATTTCCGAACAGCCTCCGTCAGCAATTACCTTTGTAGCATATTTAAAGAATTTCTTTACATCACAATTTCTTCTGGCAGCTGCAGCCGTCACCAGACAGGCTTCTTTTATTTCTTCTTCATCCCGCCCTGTATCATTTGCAGATTCCTCAAAGAAAGAACCGGCACGTTTAAAGTCCTCTGCCGCTCCCGCAATAAAAAGCTCTTTTGCGTACATATTATGAAGTCGCTTTGACAGTCTTTCCCCTCTTTTTATTAATCGTTCAAAAGCACCAAAATCACGCCCTGCATGAGACTCCTCAGGCATATGGGTAATCACAATATCACTGTCATATATAACAGGTGTTATATTTATTGTTTCATGGATTGCCTCCTGCCATACAAAGCTGCGAAGCCGCTTAAACAGCTTGGGTCTGTACTCTTCATCGTAGTTATAAACCGTTCCGAACCTAAGCTGATTGCCATATTTCATTTGGACAATTTCCACCTCAGGTAACAATGCTTCTTTCAAAATCCGGAAGCGTTCTCGGTTTTCCTCATTCAATACTTCGTCCGCATCTGCCGAATAAATATATTCCTGTGTGGCCTTTGAAAAAGCAAAATTTCTGGCCGCCGAAAAATCATCCACCCATGCAAATGTGTACAGCTTTGCATGAGGATACTTCCCTGCAATCTCCATAGTTGCATCGGTAGAACCGGTATCTACAATAATAAGCTCCTCTACCAAATCTGCCACCGAATCCAGACACCTTTTTAAAACCTTTTCTTCATTTTTGACTATCATGCAAAGACTTATGGTAATCATAAAATCCCCTTTTCGCCGAATATTTTAGTATATTCGATATATCGGCGCTTTTAGGGCTTGCCTTTAGTTTGACCTGCCGTGTTTTCTACACGCTTCAGCAGCCTCTCGCATATTTTAACAAAAACGAGAGTTTTTCTATGCCTGATAATTTTGATAACTTCGCACGCCACAGACATATATGCCCTCCCTGTCCGCCTTGTGACTGTGACCGTGACAGAGACCACCGAGACGACAGACGAGAGGACCGCAGGGATGACAGGCGGGACCACAACGATGACAGACGGGATAACCGCAGGGATATGTGGCCCTGGCGATAACTGTAATATGGAGCTGCGAAAGCAGCTCCATATTAGCTTTTACTTTAAAATTAACATTTCAGAAATACTTAAGCGTTCCTCTGCCTTTGGCATTTTCAGTCTGCCGCTTTCCACCAGTGCCTTCTTTGCGTACAGTATCATAAAACCGTCTGATAAAAACATACTCTGTAAAAGGTATTCCTGTTGCCGTTTTACCTGCTTTGGTGTTTTTTCTAAAACCAGTTTTTTATATTCTTCTATCTGCGGTGCAAGCTTTATATATGCTTTTTCTTTAATTTCTTTTGCCAATGTAAGAAGTTTTCTGCAAAGTTCTCCGTCTAACAGTACCGGAATTTTCAGAATAAATTCGCCATTTTCCTCTCTGATGTAGCCTTTTTGCGAAAGATACGCATAATCATCCGAATGGAGTTTTTCCTTGCCTGCAAATCGTTTCAGAAGCGTCATATCTCTGGCAATATTAGGACCGCCATAATGCTCCGTTACTCTTTCCTCGGTCCAGTTTCCGTCCATTACCCAGAGTGTTGCCGAAGAGCCGTCTTCCCAGGTCCGGGTATTCCAGCAAGGACCGCTGAATATATCCATTCCCATTTCCTCAAAATATGTTTTTATCTCGTTGTTTTCCACCTGCGCCCAAATAATATTGTGTCCACCATCCACTCGGTATTCCGCAGCTTCTTCAAACGATATTTTTTTCGGTTCCTTTTCCTCCTGCCAATGCAGAAGGTAAAACAGCAAGGACCACATAAGTGTATGTTCCTCTTTTGCACCGAAAATCTCTGTACTGCCTGCCAAATCAAAATCCCTTTTCATGGCGTCATACAAATCAATTGCTACTTTTGCTGCTTTTTCATAAATTGCTTTTTGTCTTTCTATTATTTCACTTCCAGACTCGTCAATCAGAATATTTGCAAGATATTTTTTGGCAGAGCAGGTGACAAGAGACATTTTCTCTAAAAATTCCAGTTCGCTTTCCACATACACCGGTGATACCGCAAGCTCTTCTGCAATTTCATTGATTGTCTTTGCCTCACAATAAATGCTGTATACAATGTTCTGTGACAATCTGCTCCGAAACATATTACCGGCTTCTCCCATATCTCCGGTAGAGCCGCACAAACCAAATTTCATTGTAATCGGATTAAATTGTAAATTCCCTTGATTTCTCATATTTTCCATCCCTTTCCGCAATTCCTGTTTCGCCGCGTTTAAATGCCATTTTACGGTACCGAGAGGGATATTCAAAGAATCTGCAATCTCTTTAAGTTTTTTGTCTTCATAATAATACTGGATAATCACCTGTCTTTGTGTCTTAGACAAATACGCAATTTCCCGGCAAAGTTTCTGCCGGTTTTCCCTGTCAATAATCTGTTCCAATGCACCGGGCTTCTCATCACAGATTTCCACCTGCATATCCTCTAAATAAGTATGCTTCTTTGCTTGACGGCGGTAGTAATTTGCCAGGGTATGTTTTGCCACCACCCAGACATAATGCTCCACTTCCGCAATTTCTTTCAGGCAAAGCGAGCGATATAGCTTCAGACAAATATCCTGTGCTACGTCCTGACGCTCCTGTTCATCTGAAATACGCCTGCTGACATAGGAAAAAATAGCATTCATATAACTTAACGTAATTTCTACTGCATCTTCTTTTTTCATCTCATCCTCTATTCCGCTTTTGTCCTCGCAAGGACACCGGACAGAACCGGTACCGTGAACATGTTCACCTATATAGACGCATCAGGCAGGGAAAGGTTGGGAATTTTGATATTATCTCTAATCTTTTATCTGCCTGCCCTCATGATTCATATGGTAATTTTCTCTGTAAATGAGTTCGGATACCGGTACAAAGGTAAAGCCCTGCTCTTTTAAAGTAACAATCAACGTCTCCAGGGCTTCCGCCGTGTATTTTGCACCATTGTGACACAAAATAATGCTGCCGTTACCCAAATGACCGTTTTCCGTAACTGTTTTAATAATGGAATCTGCGCCGTAATCTTTCCAGTCCAGACTGTCCACATCCCACTGTATTGTCATATATCCGCATTCTTTTGCCACATTCACCACCGCATTGTCATAATCACCGTAAGGCGGTCTGAACAGGGACATTTCATATCCGGTCAATTTCTTCACCCGGTTATGCACCGTCATCAGCTCTTCTTTTTTCTCCGAGTCCGACAGACTGCTCATATTTTTATGATTTTCACTGTGGTTTCCCAAGTCATGCCCTGCTGCCAAAATTGCTTTTACATCCTCCGGATAAGCTTCTACCCATCCGCCCGTCATAAAAAAGGTAACCTTTACTTCCTCTTTATTTAATATTTCCAAAATCCTTGCCGTATCCTCATTTCCCCATGCTGCGTCAAAGGTAAGGGCAATTTTAGGTTCTTCTGTCTCTACACAATAAACGGGAAGCTCCCTGTTTCCGACACGTGAGCTTGTAAAAACGGTAACGGGAAACTGCCGCATCAATCCGCCTGCCAAAAGCAGCACGCCTAACAAAAAAATTCCAAGTCCCACTGCTTTTCCCAGTCGCGGGCTTGGAATCTTTTTATCCTCTATTCTATGTAACGAAATCAAATAATCCAGCGCTTTATTTACCTGCATTGTCATAGCAAACACCTTAAGCCTTTTTATTACCCTATGCCTTCTGCTGTGTAAATATACCGCACCGGGTCTGCTATCAACGGACTTTTTCCCAGGATAAATCCCCAAATAATAAATATGAAAAGCATCTAACCGATTAATGCTTCAAACTGCTCAACCGGCATGGGCTTGTAGTACAAAAAGCCCTGTGCTTTCTTGCATCCGCACTCTACCAGAAAATCCTGCTGCTCAGGCTCTTCCACTCCTTCTGCTATCACATCCATATTTAAGTCACGCAGCATACTGATGGTATGGCTGACAACGATTCTGCTCTTGGCATTATCCATGTCTTCAATAAAGCCCTTGTCAATCTTGATTTCATCTACCGGTTGGTTCTTTAACATCGTCATAGTCGAATAACCTGTTCCAAAATCATCCATGGACAGTAAGAAACCCTGTTCCTTTAAATATTTCATATTTTCATACATGATTTCCTCCGCCTTTAAGAAACCGGTCTCTGTCAATTCCAAAGGAACATACCGGGGCGGAACCTGATAATCGTTCTTTAATCTTACCAGACAATCTCTGAAAGAGCTGTCGTAAACATGCATCCGGGAAATATTAATAGAAATCGGAACTACCTTTTTCTTTTCTTTCAGCAGTCTGCCGATAAACTTAAATACCTCTGTCCATACATAAATATCTACATTAATAATAAAACCGTTCTTTTCCAGCACAGGTATAAATTCACCGGGAGCAACAATCCCTTTTGTAGGATGCTGCCATCTTACAAGCGCTTCCCCGCCGATAATCTCTCCCGTCTCCATATTGACCTTGGGCTGTATAAAGAGTCTGAACTGCCCTGTTTCAAGAGCCTCTACAATATCGTTTTCAATCTGCTTTTCCAAAAGCATCTGCTTGCGCATTGCCGTATCAAAAAATGCATAATTGGCATAGAATTTGCCCTTGATGGTATTAAGCGCCATCGTGGCATAATCACGCATCAGACTCACCGGCATGGTATTGTCCGTAGCCACACAGATGCCGAATGCAGGAAGCACCTTGCAGGGAATCGGAAATTCTTCTATCCTTTTGCTAATCCGGCGAATAACCTCCACCAGCTGCTCTCTTTTTTCAAACGGCATAAAAATAGCAAAAATATCCGCACGAAAATGAGAAAGCACAACATGCTCTCCTTCATGCTCTCTGAAAGCATCCGCAATACATTTTAACAGATCATCTCCCATCCCGCGTCCGCAGAACTCATTGACAGACTTAAAATTCGCCAAATCCATAACAATCATAGCAAATCTCAAGTCAGGATTCTGCAGCATTTCCTCCGCTGTCTTATACTGAAAGGCGCGCAGGTTATAAAGCCGGGTCATAAAAGTACGGTTGCTTTCCAAATTGTTTTCTGCCATTTTACGCAGCGAATAAAGGTACAGCTCCTGCTTCCCCTCTTCCGTATATTGAGGAGAAATTTCCTCCATATCCTGCTTTTTGGTACTATCTTTGTCTTCCATATCTTCCTCATTTCAAATGGGTTGATTTTGTAAAGTTTACATCTTATATTATATCCTTTTTTGATAAATTTTTCCATAATTTTGTAAAAAAATGAGTTTTTAAGGATGAAAATATCTATTTTATGGTATTCATATTGTAGTTTCTTCCCAAATAGGCTATACTGTAAGAAATAAAATCTTTTTTCGAAAGGAGTCTTTTTATGGAGCTTCTTATATTGGGCGGCGGATTGCTCATTATCCTGTTTGCCGTCATCGTATCAGTCGTATCTTCGGTGGTGTCTGCTGTTGCAGCCAATGAGGATATAGAAGATTAATTACAGAAAGCCAGTGCCAACAGGTACCGGCTCTTTTTTTAGGAGGATATTATGTCTACCATCATACCTTATGAATACAAAAACCTTCCCATACCGGGCGGCGGTTATGTAACCGGCTTTCTTTTTTCCCAAAAAACCCCGGATATCCTGTATATCCGCACCGATATCGGCGGTACCTACCGTTTTGATTACAAAAAAGATGAATGGCTTTCGCTGATTCCTCATGTCACCATGTTTGACTTAAGCGAATCCTATCCCACTGCTATCGCACTGGATGAGGAACACCCTGACAGGCTCTTTGCAATCAGCGGCGTCTCCGATAAGGAAACCGGCGTCTTTGCCATATCCGAAGACCGCGGCAATACTTTTTCCTATAAGCCTATGCCCACTCCGGTACACGGCAACTGGAACGGACGCGGCACCGGCTACCGGCTGATTTTTGATTCTTCCGCAAAAGATACACTTTATTTTGCAAGCCAGAAGGGCGGTCTGCTCCGCACAACAAATTTAGGAGATACCTGGGAAGAACTGCCTGTAAACGGTGAAAAACAGATGACCCTTGTATGGGTTTCTAAAGACGGCAATACGATTGTTACCGGCTGCGCCGGCACTGTACGCAAATCCGGTCACTTAAGGGGACACAGTCTCTATGTTTCCTACGACAGGGGACTTACCTTTTCCAAGCTTCCCATGCCGGAGGCTTTTGACATTCCTGATTCCAGGCTTGCCGGACTCGTAGCACAGCGCTGTGACTTTGACGGCACTTATCTCTATGTCACCCTCTCCGTTACCGGCAGACGCTCTTATGTGGTAGAAAACGGCTATAGCTGTGATTCCGGTGACGCCATTGGCGGCATGGTTTTGCGCTATACCTTTGACGATAACGGTAAAATCACAGACTATGAAGATATCACCCCCTTGAAGGATACGGCTGCAGGCAATACACCTGATGGGAAAAACAGCTTTTTAGAATACGGTTTTTCCGGTATTACCTCCTGTCAAGCACTCCCCGGCATGGTAGCCTGCTCCACCATCTGCAAGGATGACGGCGATATGATTTTCCTTTCCTTTGATTACGGCAATTCCTGGAAGCCCATGCTTTATGATCTTTCCATCGGACGCATGGATTTTAAGACCCCCTATATGCGGCCCTGCTGTAACGGCGGCCACAACCTGATTCACTGGCTGAGCGATTTAAAAATCAATCCCTTTAACCCGGATGAAGTGTGGTTCAATTCCGGTACAGGCGTTTTTGTCTGCCGTAATTTTACAGAAGAAACCGCCATTTTCAGCGATTGCTGTAAAGGCCTTGAAGAAACCGTTCATTTAAATATTTACAGCCTGCCTGCAGGTGAGGTACAGGTAATCGATATTCTGGGTGATTTAGGCGGCTTTGCCTTTAAGGATCTTGACACCCCCTGTGACAACTCCTTTGCAGATGATGACGGCAACCGCTATATTACCTGCATCAATGCAGATTTTTCCGATGTACGTCCTGAAACGGTTATTGTTACCCCCAGAGGCAACTGGACCGGCAAAACAAAAGGCGGTCTTATAGTAAGCACCGACCAGTGCAGCACCTTTAAGCGGCTTCCCATGCCTTACGGTCTCTCCGAACGGACAGATGCCCTGCTTAAGTTTATCGAAAATCCCAATGTAAACTCCGGTTGGGTTGCCATGTCACCTGACTGTAAAAATATCGTCTGGTCCATTGCTGATAATATCCGTCTCCCCATGGACGCCATCGTTTGCAGCCATGACGGCGGGCAGACCTTTTCTCTGGTACAGGTTCGCGGCGCAGATGGCTCTTCCTGTTGCATGAAGGTGTTTGCCGACCGTGTTAATTCCAGCCTGATGTATGGTTTTGGTGAAAATTCCCAGATATACATCAGCAAAGACGGCGGTTCCTCCTTTGACCGCTACATACTAAAAGAAGCGCTTCCTTCTGTAGACTTCGGCATGATTGACTGTGCCAACAAAACAGAAATCCGCGTTGAGTCAGGAAAAGAGGGCGTGCTTTATATTGCCATGAACATACACGGGCTTTATAAAATGATATACGATAAAACTGCCGACAGCGTTTCCCTTACTAAAATTACGAAAGAGGGGGATGTGGTCTACCGTTTCGGACTTGGTCTTCTGCGCCCTGACGGCGACTATATAAACGAAGATAAGGCCTTTTATATCAGCGGTATCATCGATGGCCACTACGGTTTTCACCGTTCCCTTGATCAGGGTGCATCCTGGCAGCAGCTTAATACAGAAAAACAGATGTACGCCGATATCAACAGCATCGACGGAGACTGCCGTACCTTTGGCAGATTTTATATTGCTACCGGCTCTTTAGGCGCTCTGTACGGAGATATGTGTTAAAACCGCATTTCATGCCGGATAACTCTATTACAGTTATCCGGCTTTACTGCAGTTCTCCGGCTTCTATCCTTGCCGCCAGTTCCTCCAGATACATCCAACGGTCCATTTTTTCTTCCAATTCCTTTTCCAGTGCCTGCTTTTTCTCTGTCAGCTCCTGCAGCTTGATAAAGTCACTGGAAAACCGGGGAATTTCTGCCTCAAGAGCCTCTATTTTCTCTTCTAACGCTGCAATATCCGCCTCTATGGTTTCATATTCCTTCTGTTCTTTATAGGAAAACCGAAGCTTTCTGGGAGCCTGCTGCTTCCCGGTTTTTACAGCATTATCCACATTGGAAGAGACATCTGTCTGAGTTTTCCCCTTGTCAGCAGCATTTCCTGATGCATTTCTCGACACCTCTGTTGACACAAGCTGCTCTTCCACGGTTTTTCTTAATATATAGTCAGAGTAACCGCCCTCATATTGATTGATTTTACCTTCCCCTTCAAAGGCAAAGATACGGCGCATGGTTCTGTCTAAAAAATACCTGTCATGGGATACGGCAATCACAATTCCCTGAAAGGTATCCAAATAGCTCTCCAATATAGTCAGTGCGGCAATATCTAAATCGTTGGTCGGCTCGTCTGCAAAATTTCTCAACTACGCAAGAAGTCTTGATTTACAAGGTTTTCAACACAAAACACAGTTTTAATTATTCTTTCGTTTCAATTTTGCATTTTCTGCTTGAAGGATTTTGTTCTCTCTAATCAACTCTTTTATTTTCTTCTCATAATATTCAACTTGACGTTCTAAACTCATCCTTTTTACCTCTTCTTTAACCGCAACAAAATTTTTTTCTCTTTGTGCTTCCGTCGAGGTATCCAATACACTTCTTACATCTTCATTTTTATAAAAGAACGCTTTTGATAAACCTGTATTTCTAGATAGTTCTGAAACCGAAATCTTTTTCCCTTCCATCTCCATCTGTTTTATTTCCGTTATTGCCAGTTCAACTTTTTTCCTGCTTTCCTCTTGATTACATTCCTTCATTTTATCATAGTTTGCCACGGGTAATGCACCTCCCA
This sequence comes from uncultured Lachnospiraceae bacterium, assembly GCA_900551115.1. Taxonomy (GTDB): domain Bacteria; phylum Bacillota; class Clostridia; order Lachnospirales; family Lachnospiraceae; genus Acetatifactor. The sequence continues at coordinate 12,336 of URUY01000033.1, read as the reverse complement.
AAACACTGTCCATCTTTTGAAAGAATAACTCAGATGCCCTTATTATCTCTTCATCTATAATACCTAAATTCTTTTTAACTGTTTCATCAGATGCATATCCCATATAGTCTCTAATGGCTTGAATGGATACACCTGCTCTATAGAGCCACTTACAGAACTCTATTTGATATCCATTTCCCTTAAAAACATATTCGTTATCCAGAATTCCCCGCTGTGAACATTGCCTCATTATCGCTTTTCTAAAAGACTGATATGTATACCGCGCTCCCTTGTTGTCATAAAAAAGATAAATATCTATGGGAATATGCTGCAGAATGGCAAACTTCAAAACCATTAAATGTAATCCCTCCGGAATTGGAATGCTCCTATTTGTTTCCGGAATTTTCAACCAACTTTCCTCATCTTTTACATAAAAATGGGAATCTTTCAACTGAAACAATTTTCCCTTATCTATTCCCATGTATAATAAAATACAAATCATAACACAAAGATGTTTGGGGAAGCCATAAACATATTCAGAAAAAGACTCTAGCTGCTCTTCCAAGTTTGAGTACCTTTTAACTACCGGATATACTTTCTTCTCAAATAGACCCACAGGTATCGGAAATGGATCCACAACCTGAACATGTTGCAAATACACTAAGAAATCTGTAACTGCTTTTATTTTATTGTTATAACTCTGCGGACTTATTTCCATCAAAAGAAGCATTGAAAAATATTGATTTACCGTTTCTTGATTAGTGTCTGAAACCACTCTTGACTGTTCTTCCCAATATCTTAGAAATGATTTCGCATGGCAACAAAAAATCTTTATTGTTCCGATATTTAGTGACGTCAATGTTAATAAATATTTGATATATTTTTGTAAAGCAACCCTGTTTTCAATATTTATCACATCGAGAAAGTTAAAAGTTTTAATATTATTTCCTTGGCTGTGCCTGCTTGGCTCGATATTCAGCCTGGCTCGATATTCAGCTTATCTACATACCAAACATTTGCTGACCAATCAATTTCTTTATTCTCAATAAAAAGCGTTTCTCTACAAAACGCGATAAACCTTCTCGGACTTCCAAAACATTTTCCCATGCCAGCCTTCAAAAAAGCGGCATACTCTTCCTCCTGCAGTTTTTCCATTTTTAACAAGTCCTGCAGGCCGCTTTCTTCCGCATACTGTAGCAAATACTTTAAAGGCAACAAATAGTTATTTAGCCGTTTTTCTCTGTCCTTAATAGTTTTTAGAGTATACGTTAACAAATTTTCAATCTGTAACTTTACTGTCTCACTAACATTTTTAGTAAAATCCCAATATAGAATTTCTGGTGTTTTTTCTTTTTGTAACAATTGAGAATATTTACCGGTGTAATATTCCGGTAAGTATATCATTTCATTTAATGGTTTCTTTTGCTTCATGATTGTTTTTTAACTCTTACTACTCATGAGGTATGTTCAAACGCCTGCATATCCTCAATCAGTTTCCAAAGATTACATCCAATATTCTCTACCCCCCAAATTGCATTTTAATTCCTTGCGTTCTAAGAAATTCATAAAGAAGAGTATTGCTCATTCCACTGCACAAAACAACTTTTTATTAGAGATGGCGTCATTTCATTTATCACTTTATCCTTTATCTGTAATGCATTGCATATATATATAATATTGTTTAATGTGCGTGGAATACTGGCAAATATAGCATCTGATAATATTTGCAATAACTCACCTCTTTCCACTCTAAAAAACTTTTTTAGCAAATCTTTATTGTTCTCAAACAGTACCTGTAATCCCTCGTTTACAATCTCATTACTCATATGAATCCGTAGTTTGTATCGGAACATTTCTACAATTTTATCTTCCTTATAACATTGGTATGCTAGGGAGTCCAATACACTAACAATAGTATTATCACATACTTCCAAAGTGGCATGGATACCATTTAACTTTCTGTTAAACTCGTAATAATTGAGATTTTCCCATTCCTTTTTATGCTTGTAACGTAAGTCATGGTCTACCTCATGCCATCCTTCCGAGAAAATGGTACGAATCTGTACTTCAAAAGTCTTATCAATACGATAATCCCGCCATAGTTCCTCTGGTATTCTCTGAATATAGTCTTCTTCCCCATGAGGTATATCACATACCAGATTTAACCGTTTCGGTCTAAATTCATCTATCCTTGGCTTGTCTATTGCTGAGTCTTCTTCACGAACATGAAACAACGACTGTATTATTTTTTGGCATATCGGAACATCATCTGCATAATATAAAACAATCCTAATCCCTATTAAATCTTGGAGTTTTTTGTTTTCTTTCTCATATTCTTCATCTTTATTTATCAATTTCTGACACAGTGAATAAGAACTCTTTACTCGCCCAAAGATATGAAAATACATTCCAACTCTATCTAATCTTTTTTCAATTTGTTCCTTTAATTCTCTATCGACATTAATTCTATCTAAGAGCGGTTTTATTTTTTCTTCCTGTATTTTAGACTCTATCATAATGTTTTGAGAATGCACATTTTACTGCATTCCTACCTTCCTTTTCACTTTAATATATTTTATCTCCTACCTAAAATGCGACTTATTTCTCCCATATAAGCCGTATTCAACTCATAACATACATTTAACTCACAAATTAGTCCTCTTTTCAACAGCGCGTTAATTGCATTCTGTATATGTACCTGCTCATTGCTCTTGGTACCACGAAACAACGCAGTGTATGTTCTACGCATCTCCGCCCTATCAGACCCGCGTTTCCAAAATTGTTCTAATACCAGTTTTTCATAAAAATCAACACTTTCATCTTCTTCGACAAATACATGAGGGCTAGTCAGTTTTTCATGTCCATTACAACCCATAAACACTAAGTTTGGATTCGGAGTACCTTCAACACTCACATCATAGAACTGGCAGTTTACGAATTTACAGTCAATAAATACTTCTGCCTGTATTATACATCCATCAAAAGTACATGTATCAAATGTACAATCCACAAACCGATGAGACATACAGAAACAAAAATCACTTCTAAAATAAAAACTTCTAAAATATGCTGTAGCATAATCACTATTAATCCGATGTAGCAAACACAATTCTGCATTTAACCGACAAATATTGGAAAACCGTCCTAATTGATTTTTTATTCTATCATAATAATTTTTTCTTACTTCTTCCCCTCGTACCGCAAAAGCCGTTGCTGACATGTCTACAAATCGTTCATAAAGTTCCTCCCCTTTCAAAATACCATCTATGATTGCATCACCCACTAAAATTCCAAAAATAAATTCATTAATAAAGCTGATTTGGTTACTATTGGTGGAAATACGATCTAATAAATAATTGTGAGACACTCTTTTTATATATTCATCCGCAGATAACATTCCTTCTTCTCTCAAATACTTCTCCTTATATCGATTCCTATAACGGAGTAAATCTTCTTTGAGAATTTCCTGCAATAAGTCCTGAATAAATTCTATCGTTTCTGATTTCATGTCATACCGCACAAACTCTGCAGCAAGCTGCTTCATAACCGTATGTAATTCTTCTTCTGTAAACTCCAAATTTTGCCTTTCCAACTCTCTTGTAAGAAGCAATTCAAAATACTTCTTCAACACCATATCTGATGATTGAACCATCTCTTCAAATTCATCCATATCAGCATTTCTGATAAATGTTAGCAAAACTGGATTGGATAGCTTTTCCACATCTATATGCTTCTGCTGTATTAATGCATACTTTTCAGGGGTAATCCATTTCTGTAAGGAAGGCGCCTGTATCTGCATTCTGTCAACACTACACTGTTCTCCCAAATGGGAAAGCATCCATTCTTGAAATATATCCCCTGTAAAGATAGCGCTTCGTCTTGTCGTCAATAGAATCCACGCCTTAGAATCATTTCCTAACAGTTCTGCAATCGTTGACAATAATGTCAAAGAATTTTCTCCAATTTCTTCCGCATTATTCTGCATAGTCTTCTCATTTTTTTGTTCAATCAGTTCATCAAAACCATCAATAATAAGAGGAAGTCGTCCATTTTTGATTTCATGAATAACTGTTTGAGAAGAAAGCTGAGTAAATTTTCTATCAATTTCATCATTTATTACATATCGGAAAATTCGGGCTGTTCTATTTTTTGATAACTCAATAAACAAAGGAATCTTGTCTTTCTGACTCTTCAAAAATTCATTTAGTATCTCATACGCTGTACAAGTCTTTCCATAACCTGCCGCAGCCTCCAAAATTGTCAGCCTCGCCACCTTGTTTTCTGCACTTTTCACCACATTATTGACTAAATCTTCACAGTCTTCTCCCTTGCTATTACGATAATGGCAGGGAATGTAAACATATTTATCTAACAATTTTTCTGATTTCTTTTTACAAAATCCTTCATACTCTAATTGTAAACGTTTTTGAGAATCTTTTAGATAAAAAAAGGCACGGAATAATCTATCATGCATTGCCTGTATACTTTCATAAAAACTTACTACAACACTATTATATTCTATCTCTCTATATTCTTTTTCTATTTCCAGGGCCGCCTTCCGGCATATCTCATCATCTTCCAACAATACAATTTCCGCATTATGAAAATATCCCACACAATAACTAAACACAAGTATATTTTCCAGTTCCTTCTCTAACTGGAAACGATACAATGAATATAATTCTTTTATATCTTTTTTCAATTCTTCCTTACTCATCTTTTTCCTTTCTTGGTTTTCTAATTTTATACCAATTAAATTTTATTTATAAACTTTTCACCTTCAACGACAATTGAAACCAATCTCTACATCATTATTAAACTCAACCCTTCTTGCCCCTTTCTCCTCATTCATAAATGCAAAACAGATACATATCCGTTATATTTCGATTACAATTTTTTATGTTTTACTCAATTACTTCCCATTCACCGGCTTTAGTAGCACCTCTTCTTGTAATCTCTCCTGATTTCTTCATCAATTTGATGCGATAGCGTACTGCCTCTGCTTTCACATTCAGTATCTCCGCTATTTCATTCGCATTAATTGTCGGATTTTCACGCATCAATTTCTTAATTTCTTTGGTAATTTCTTTAGTAATTTCTTTGGTAATTTCTTTGGTGACATCCGAACTCTTCTGTTCTTCCTCACGGATGGCAGCAAATTCTTCATTAATCATGACAACCGCCATTGTATAATCATCGGTATCGTTATCCGGCAAAAACTGCAATTCCGATGAATGATTCTCTTTTAATGCATCCTTCGCGCGTCGAATTCCCGAACCATATGACTCTATCAAATCCAATGCAAAAAACATTTCTTTTAATTCCGGATTCAAATATTGACGGTCATCAAATCTGGTTTCTTTATTCATTGCCTCGATTGTAACAGGAGGCACAGGACGATTATGATTCACAAACGTTATTCTGTCATTATAAATATAAATACCGATATAATTAGGTGATTCATACTGTTTATGCAAAATACAATTTGTAGCCAACTCTTCAAAAACCGTCAATGGCCAGTTATAAACGATTCGATGCTCTATTGTCTCACTATCTCTGACGGTGTAGGAAGCCATAATGTTATCCTTAAAATACCGGCTAACCTGCTTTGCCTGTACCCAAATCGGACCATCAAATACCTTAGCTTCCATTTTATCAGTTCCAACAGCTTCCCTAATTATTTCCACGTGAGCATAAGGAATAAATTTATCGGGCTTCTCCGCAAACATTAATACTGCAAAATTTTTCGCACGATATCCACCATATTCACTCTCACTGATTAAGCCCATACTCTTTGCCATATCCAGTTTTGACTGATTTCTGATATCTTCTCTAGCATTTGTAGCAATCAGGTACTCTTTCATATATTCGTAACTCAAATCATCCAAAATTGCTGTCTCATTCAAATTGGAACTGAATACATCATGTGCAAATTTACGCAGTAATTCATATTCCTCTTTAAAGTTTGGCAAACGACTATCTCTTTTTACTCTGATGTATCTGCCTGCTTTTAATGAAATATCTTTGTCACTTTCTGCCTTATCACTTGTCTGATAAGGACCGGAAGTTCCCGGCTCTACTGCTACGATAATATAGTTTCTATCATCAATAATATCTGGAACCAGATGGTAACTTACCTTGGGATGAATATTCGCCAATAATTGTTTCAACGAATTTTCTGTACTTTCTATCAGTGACTCTTCTAAACCATAAATAGGTCTTTTCGGAATAGCTTTTTCTCCCGTCTTCGGATCATCTACTTCCTCTATTCCAATAAACAGCAAACCAATTTCCCTATTCATATAATTATTAGCAAATGCACATACTGTCTTTAAAATCTTATTTTTAAAAGTAGCAGACTTTTTATATTCTATATAATCATTTTCTATGCTGCCCTTTTCAAGAATGTCATGAGCCATTCTCTGAATATCCTCAATCCGCATACTCCTCTACCTACCTTTTACATTTAACTACTTATGATTTTTATAAATATCCAATATATACTTTGAAAATGTGACTGCACTATTCATAACCAATCGCGTTTCAGACTCTTTTATTGCTATTCTGTTGCGTCCAACTCCGTGTGAATCACTATTAATATTTCGCATCTCCGCTACAGATTGAACAATTTTCTCTAACCCGCCGAGTAAACTATTTACTCTTCCATCTTAGCCTTTATCTTGTCTCATATTATATATTCCTTTTACTTGGTTATATATCCGATTTAAATCCCCTTTCGTTTCCACCGGAACCTTGTTACTCTCTAATATGAAAATCAAGACCTCTTCTATCATTGTCCTAGACTTGGTTATCACACTATCATAATTTCCACTGACAAAGTCTTCTGTACATCTTTCCCGCAATCCTTGAACATAAGACAAATTTATCAACTTAATATTCGTTGCTTCGATGACCGGCTTCTTCCCAACTTTAACAACATAATAATGCCCCTGAATACATTGTAGTTCATGCCAACCCAAATATAATGCAACATTTATTCTATTTATAACCGCCTGCAATGTGTATTCGTAGGCATGACTAATATCTTCTGGTGTTTTCAGTTTCAAAAAATCCCTAAACTTATCTCTGTCAAACAGATAACGCAATAATTCATCGCATCTATTATTAGCAATGGCATATTCCAGCAATTCATCCAAATACACCCATCTGCTTTCACTTCCATATTTTCTGGTCAGTCCAAATATATTGCAAATTTCAACCAACTTCGGTCCCGAAAGATACGGCATCTTAACAGTATAATTTTCTTTTTCCTCTATTGTAACATCCCCATCTAAAATGGAAATGATATCTTTATTCCGTAACAATTCATAGTTATCCATTTTCCGTATTCCCCATTCCCTTTTATACAATCCATTCAAGTAATTCTCACCAGTATAATCATATTAATTATAACATTTCCTCTTATAAAAAAACAGTCCCCTTAATCTTGCAAATGCCCAACTTTTATACCAACAGTAAAACAGGACTGTCATTTCCCGACAATCCCGTTCTTTACTCTCTACTGCTCTGCAATTCTTGCGGCTAATTCTTCTAAGTACATCCACCTATCCATCTTTTCTTCCAGTAGACTCTCTGCCGCTTCTTTGTCAGCTATTATCTGATTCAGTTTTACAAAGTCTGTTGATACTGCAGCCATTTCACTTTCCAACTTTTCTATTTTCTCCTCCAGTGTAGCAATATCACTTTCAATGGTTTCATAATCCTTCTGTTCCTGATAGGTAAATTTTAACTTCTGTGGACCACGAGTGCGTTGTCCTTTCTGTGTCTGCTGCGTATTCGTCTTGGCTGCGCTTTTTGCCTGCTCTTCCTCCTGTTCCGCTTTCTCTGCCTGTTTTCTCAAGGAATAATCCGTATAACCACCCTCATATCGTCTCAGCTTTCCGTCTTCCTCAAAAGAAAAAATGCGTTTCATGGTTCTGTCAAGAAAATATCGATCATGGGACACCGTAACCACAATTCCTTCATAGCGATCCAGGTAATCCTCCAATATGGTTAAGGTGGCTATGTCAAGGTTGTTGGAAGGCTCATCCAACAGAATGTAGTTAGGTGAAGTGGCTAGTACACGAAGCAGGTTTAATCGCTTCTTTTCGCCGCCAGACAATTTTCCAATCGGACTATACTGCTTTTCCGGAGGAAATAGAAATCTTTCCAGCATAGCTGATGCAGAGATACTTCCCTCGGTGGTCTGAATATATTCTGCGGTATCCTTCACATAATCAATCACTCTCTGTTCCGGGTCCATATAGGATAAGTCAATTTCTTTTTCATCATTGTTCTTTTCCGAAGCGATTTCCTGTGCATAATATCCCATCTTCACAGTCTGACCAATGATGACCTGTCCGGAGTCTGGTGGTATCATACCTGCAATAATTTTCATCAGCGTGGATTTTCCACAACCATTCGGGCCGACAAAACCAACTCTGTCACCTTTCAAAAAGATATAGGAAAAATCATCTATCAGTTTTTTCTCCCCGTATGCCTTGCAGATATGTTCCAGCTCTACTGTAGTTCTTCCAAGTCTTGTAGAGATAGAACTCAATTCCACTTGTGAATCCTGCACTGGTGCCTGACGATCTCTTAGCTCCTCATATCGTTGAATATGTGCTTTCTGCTTTGTAGAACGCGCTCTGGCTCCTCTGCGTATCCATTCCAGTTCTACACGGAGTATGGACTGACGTTTTCTTTCACTTGCCAACTCCATTTCCTGACGTTCCGTTTTCAATTCCAAGTATCCTGAATAATTTGTTTGGTAACTATATATTTGGCCTTTATCAATTTCAATAATTCGGTTCGTCACGCTATCTAAAAAGTAACGGTCATGGGTTACCATGATAAGCGCCCCTCTCCATTTTTTCAGATAGTCTTCCAGCCAATCTGCCATTTCATTATCAAGATGGTTTGTAGGCTCATCAAGCAAAAGAATATCTGCCGGGGATAGTAGTACCGAAATGAGTGCCAGTCGTTTTCTCTGTCCTCCAGATAACTGACCAGCCGGTTGCATGAAATCTTTAATTCCGAGGCGAGTCATCATTGCCTTTGCATCACTTTCTATTAACCAACGATTTTCATCTGTTACATTCCCCTCTAATACACACTCCAGGCTGGATTTGTTCGGAGCAAATTCCGGGTGCTGCGGCAGATAGCGAAGTACCACATGGTTTGCCCTTGTAACAGTTCCGTCATCTGTTTCTTCCTCTCCCATAATCATTCGCAGAAGTGTGGTTTTTCCTGTTCCATTGATTCCTATGACACCGACTTTCTCACCTTCCTGCAATGAAAAAGAAGCCTTATCAAATAGTTTTCTTTCTGTGTATGTTTTTGTCAGATTTTCTATATTAATCAAATTCATGTTATTCTCTCTCTTCTCATTTTCCTGTATTATATCTCAAATAAAAAAAGTAGTCATCCCTTTTGACTACACTATGCACACTTTCTATTTAATTTTGTGTATACTGTTCTTTTCACTGCTCTTTCTGGTACACAATACACGCTATACACATCTGATAAGGTACTATAGTTTTCGTCCAAAATCAGGATATCTGCCGGAGCAAACAATGCCCTTATCAGTGCCAGTCTCTTTTTCTGACCGCCGGACAAATACCCGCACTTTTCCGTAAAGTCAAAAATCCCCAGCTTTGTCATCATGCTTTTGGCTTCATTTTCCATATTAAAACCTGCCGCACCGAATGCTTCTCCGTTTCCTGCCATACCAAATGCTTCACTGCTTCCTGCCGTACCATTGTCTGATTGTCCCTTTTTGCTCTTTTCCTGTTTTAACACAGCCTCCAAAACAGTATCCTCAGGATCAAATACCGGATGCTGGGGCAGAAAGCTTACCACCGTATGAGCCGCCCGGATAATATTACCCTCATCCGGCTCCTCCAGACCCGCTATAATCTTTAACAGCGTAGATTTGCCGGTGCCGTTAATACCGATAATGCCCGCCTTTTCTCCCTCCTGCAAGAAAAAAGAGGCACTGTCGAACAGTTTCCTCTCTCCGTATGCTTTCGTAATGTTATCTACCGTCAGAATATTCACATTGCTGCCTTCCTTATCTTAGCTTTTTACCGGATAAAGGGCAAAAGCCCCTAATCCAGCGCTGCATATGCCGTCATACGCAGCTTTCGTACCTCTTCCGTGGTTCCTGCATCACACTTCTGGATAAAATAAAGCAAGGTCATATCCTCGGAAGGATCCATGGTAATATAATTGCCTGTCCATCCGTCCCAGCCATATTCACCGACACTGGCATTACTGCCTGCTTCGCCCGGATTTAACATAATTCTGGTAAGGCAGCCATAATTGTGTCCCCACAGGCTGTCCCAGTTAAAATCCTTCATCTGCTGCTCATTTAAGTGGGGCGTAGTCATCAGCTCCACTGTCTTTCTGCCCAATATCCTTACATTATTGAAAGTACCGCCATGCAGCAGCATTCTTGCAAAACGGCTGTAATCATCAATGGTAGACACCAGCCCCGCTCCGCCGGACTCAAAGGTCACATCCTCGCCATAGCCTTCCAAACCAAGATGATTGGCACGGAAAGGCTCTAATCTCTGTGTCTCATCGCTCCATTTATAATTTGCCGCAAAGCGGTGGCGTTTCTCCTTGGGTACCACAAAGCCGGTATCCTTCATGCCCAGCGGCTCAAAAATCTCTTTTTCCAAAAACTGTCCAAAGGTCTGTCCCGATACCACTTCCACAATACCTCCCAGAATATCAGCAGAAAGGCCGTATCTCCACTTTTCTCCCGGATGAAAGCACAGCGGTACGGAAGCAATCCTGCGACAGTAGCCCAACGTATCCGTAGGACGGCCCGCTGAAAGCCCCGCTTCAATTTCCTTAAAAAGGGCGTCCATCCGCCGCCCCGGCTCACAGCCCATATCAGGATAAGTAAGACCGGAAGTCATCGTAAGCAGGTGCCATATATTGATTTCACGTTCAGTCTCTTTCAGACTGCCGTCCTCTTCCATCACCTGCATATGCGCAAATTCAGGGATATACATGGATACCTTATCCCACAAATCAAGCTTTCCTCTCTCCGCCAGCATCAGAACTGCCACTGCCGTAACCGGCTTTGTCATGGAAAACATTCTGAAAATAGTATCTCTCGTCATGGGTATTCCTGCTTCCCTGTCCGCATAACCCTGACAGGAGCTGTAAAGCTCTCTTCCATGCTGCAGTAACAGCACATTGGCTCCCACAATATTTCCTTTTTCAATCCCTCTTTTTACGATATTATTCATGATTTCTTTATAATCAAACACAGCCTTTTTCCTCCTAAATGCCTTCCTCTGCTGCCCTGACACTGCAGCCTTCCTTTGCAGAGCCAATGATACAGACCTCTGGGCTGCCTTCCTGCACACAAAAATCACAGGCAGGACAGGCGCGCATGGTACCGCAGATATCCCTTGGCAGAGCCTCGTTTGCCGCATTGTGTTTGCAGTCCATACACCAGCAGTCCCTGCATTCCAAAAAGCCCTTGGGTTCTCCCGAAAATAAATCAAACAGATTCAGTTGTCCTTCTATCATCCTTTTGTTTTTTGCCATTTTTTCCTCTTAACCGAAGTATTGTTTGTCCTTCCCTATTATACTTTCTTCACCCGTCTCATACAAGGGAAAAATGCTTGTGCCTAAACCTTTTTCAGCAAAAATGCAGGCAAAAAACGATTCAAATTATACGCTTCTCTCCTCCGGCCAAAACTCGGACAATGGATATACATTTTCTATACGAGTACTCCCATCAGCGAACACAATCATCAAAACACGATTTCCATTATTAATTTGATAATATTCGCTGCTGTCTACTTTTATCTCTTCCTCTTTCCCGCTTCCGTCCGGTATACACACAACCTTATAGCTCTTTGTATATTTAGTACTCCGTTTTTCTTTTCCTACACATTTTCCGCAGCAATAATAAATTTTTTGGGTTTTATATAACTGATAGCTGCTGCCGTGCCACAGTAAATAGACAGCCAGTATCGTCAGATAGATACCGATACCCAGCATCATAATCCCTTTTCTCTCTGTAATTTTCTCTTCAAGCATACTACGTTCCAGAGCAATATCTTTCGCAGACTCCGATGTGCTTTTCAGCTCCTGCAATTCATTCCATTCATCAACTCCACACGTTAAAAGAAAGATTTCACAGAATATCAGCGTAATTGTACTAATGGTTACAACGCCTATAACACCAGACCAAAACCGCTTTCTTTCTTTTTCCCTTATATAAGTACTCATCTTCTCATCAGCAGGCTGCCACAAAACATCCATAAAATTTCCTCCCTCCTTAGTCGATAGCTAAGTTTAATGGAATTTTATCATATTAATAACGCCATA
>URUY01000032.1 GCA_900551115.1 uncultured Lachnospiraceae bacterium | reverse complement strand
GTTGCAGAATCACACTGGCTTTTTATGTCAGCCGGATATAATTTATCGCTTGCGTTCATGTCAGTTATCCTTTCTCTTGTTGATTTTCCAGATGATTAATCTGTATCCGTATGTCATCTGTCTTTCTGTCTATTTCTTGCAGTTCCTTGTTATATTCATTCCGAATCTGCTCTTCATGCTCTGCAAACTTAACCTTATATTTATCTAAAAGCTCTTTTTCTTCTTCAAGCAGCGCTGCAAATTCTGCATCGTTCTTACCATAGTTCTCCCACGCTTCTGACAATTTCCGATAAGAACACAGCATATTGTAATCTTCCTCTTCCTGCATGCACTCTATCTGCCGCATTTTATCTTCCACATCATCTCTTTGCCTTTGAAGACAATACGTTTCTTCCTCCAATTCTTCTATTTTCCCCATCATACTCCTCCCTGTAAATCTGCCAGCATCTGATCATATTGTTCAAAGGTAACTCCGACACTATGAATATTTTGCGCTTCCTTATCCATCGCTTCTCCCAAAGCCATAATAAGAGACTGGGATAAAGTAAATGCCTCATGAAGGTCTGTATTTGCATACAATGTAGTTCTGTCATCGTTCGGATTTAACGAATCAGCCTGCAAATACCCTGCTGCGTTTTCAATTTGTGCTGCATCACCTTCAGACCGGTCTATATCAGCATTTATATAATTTACATCACTCATAATTTACCTCCTCAAATACTAAATTCAAACTCTTCGTCTGCCATTGTAATAATATCGCCGCTATACAGCATTTTCTGCTGTCCCGGCACAAGCAAAACACCGTTTACATAGGTATGGTTTCTGGAATTTTCATCAGAAATTGCATAGTCTCCAAAGTTTCGGCTAATCACAGCATGATTTCTGCTTATTGCATTGTTATCTATAATGGTATAATCAGCGTTCGCGCTTTTTCCTATATGAAATTCTGCACCGTCTATTACAATCTTATCTCCGGTCCGCCGTCGCAATAATATGGCTGCTGCTTCCTTCTGCAATAAGGTAGTTCCTTCTTCCTCTGCCAATAAAGTAGTTCCTTCCTCCTCTGCCAATAAGGTAGTGCCCGTTTCTTCTTCGCACGCAACCTGTTGATATATCTGCGGGTAATTAGTTCTGATAAACTGTTCTATATCCTCTATACGGTAGTATTCCGGTGTCTTTAAAAAAGTCTTTAGCTTTTGAAGCTCTATTTCCAACTGCTTATCCTGAAATTTCAACATACCGGTAATGTCCCCTAAAAATGCAAATACATTGACGGCATTTTTTCGTTCCATCAGCGGTTCATATATAAAAAACAGTTCTCCGGTTGTCTTTTTCACATAGACCAAATCCATGTCAAACACGACATTTTGCATATAAAGGCCGTAACGCTCCACCCGCTTTGCCATTTCAACTATTTGTGCCAGCATGCTGTAAAACTTATGAACCGATGGTTTGTCTTTCAAATAACTTTTCAGTGATACTCCCAAAGGTGCCGCATATTCCATTCTATGTGTAGAAATAACCTGCGGTCTAAAAAATCCCGGCAGCGTGTTTTCCTCCAAAATTTCCAATTCTCTTTCGGCAATATGTAAATCTCCAAACTGTTTCCGTACTGCCGTAATCATATTTCCTTTTGTCTGTACTCTGAATTTTGCCATTTTTTAATCCTCTTCTGTTACTTCGTTTTAAATAGTCTGCGTCTTCTTAGACCAATTGCAGCTCCCACACCGCTTACACATACACCCGCTCCTGCCGCTGTTGCCGCCACCGCCGTTTTATTATTAGACCAGCGAACGAAAAAATTTGTGGAAACAAGCAAATCTTTTATCTGATAAGCAACACTGTTTCCGGCTGCATCTTCTGCACTTATTACAATAGTCTGTTTTTTCGCAGACTCCGGAACATGAAAAATACAGGTATCTTCTTCACTTTCATAAGAAACCCTTTCTCCGTTTACCCAAATATTTACTTCTGATAAAATCAGATTATCAGCAACAGATACAACCGCTTCATAATTATCGCTGTTATACATTCCATCATCTGCAATGTTAAGCGGTACGATTACAGGATTGGTTGCATCCACGCCAAATGTAATTTCTGCTTTTTTCGTCTCATCAATATTTTCATTTATATTTCCGGCTGCATCCTCTGAATATAAGTTCACAATATAAGCTCCGTCATTTGCAAAAAGCGTTTCATCAAGCACATATTCATACCGGCTCCAGGACCCGTCCCCGCCGTTTTTTTCAACGGTATAATCCGTTCCTGCCTCTAACGTATCCGGCGTCCCATTGTATATTAGAACCACCTTTATTGTATCTTTCACCAACTCGTCTACATTGGTTTCCGTAATTTTTACTTCAACCGGTTTCTGTACATAAGTCCCTTCAATTGCTCTTACAGAATCATCAATCACATATATTGAGCCAAAACGATTCACAGAAAATACAATCGATTCAGAGGCTTCATTTCCTGCCAAGTCCGTGCTGAAGGCAGTTAATGTGTATATATCATCCACCGACTGCTCCGCCGCAAAATCTTCAAAGAAAAACATCTGCCCATTTTCCAAAGCACTATACGCTCCGTTAACCGGCACGCTGCCGCCATTTGTGCCGGTCAGTTCAATCCGCGTACTCTGGCTGTCATAATTTTTATCCCCAAATTGTATGTACGGTTCCACTGTCCCATTATTTGCAGATAAATTTTCTACTCCGCCAATCACTATTTCCGGCGCGCTCATGTCTATAATATAATTTTCTGTTTCAATTGTATTTGAAATATTTCCCGCTTTATCACTGCAATTTACACTAAATGCATACTCCCCATCTCGGGAAAATATTATTGTTGCCTCATAGATATCTTCTCCCGTATACCTCCATACGCTTTCTTTCGGGAAAGTGACATCCCCTTCCGCCCCGGCCACAGTCCCTGAAACCTGAACCCTTTCTGCGTCAAAATTATGTTCTTTTACCCTGATTGTCGCTACTCGCTGATTATTGTAATAGCTGCCGTTGCTGCCATATACATCGTCAAAGCTTACTTCTACCTGCGGCTCTGTTTTATCTATTGTAAAAACTTCTTCCTCCGAAACCGCAGATTTATTTCCTGCCAAATCCGTAACCGCTGCTGACAAGATATAATCCCCATCACCTGTAAATGTAAGGGTTGCCGTATATGTATTATTATCCGGATTTGAAGTATCCCGGCTTTGTGTCCATTCAGAGATTACCGGAGTCGCTCCATCCCTGCTTGTCAGAAAAAGTTCAACCATCTCCGCCGAAAAATTGCGTTCGGTTACCGTAATGATTGCAGTTCGGTTTTTATTGAAATAATCTGTATATATTTCATCTGCTTCCGAGTGGTCAAACACAATCCCAATCGCAGGTGCTGTCTTATCAATACTGATAAGCATTTGCTTTTCGGATGTATTTCCGGCTCGGTCAGTCATTTTCACATACACTACAATATCATTGCTATTGCCCTGCACCGAAATACTGCCGGTTATTTGAGTAACAAGATTTTGTTCTGTTTTTGTTGCCGTCCACCGCGTATCTGATATCACACCATACTCACTTACCTTAACCACACCGCCGGTATTCTTTTCCGTATCCTGAGGTGCTTCAATGCGCCATTCAATCGTTTCAATGCCGGAATATGTATCTGTTACAGTAACTTTTACTTCTGTATCTCCTGCATAAAGCGCATTTCCATTGGCGTCAGTAAATGCAGCGGCTGCAGGCATCAGTTCTATATGATTTTCTTTTTCATGCATATTGGCAGACTCCAGTACGCAGCCGTATGTTGTTTGATAAATATCCGATACATTGCCAAGCAAATCTACAGCCCTTGCATATATGTGTCCTTTAAAATCAGCACTTAATTGTATTTGTACTTTATTATTTTCATCTGTCTTCACTCTATGCGTCTCTGATTTTGTTCCTTCAGAAGATAACGTATAGTATTCCACATAGTCCACGCCGACGCCGTCTTCCCCATCATCCGCTATGACCTGCATACTAATTGCGTCAGCTCCGAAATAGCCATACATTTTCTCTGAGCCGGTTACAATCGGTTCTGTATCTGTAATTATGGCATCAATAACCGGAGCTTTTGTGTCTATATATATAGTTTTAGACTGTATCTGTTCATTTCCGACATTATCTACCGCCGTCACTTTCAAAATATATTTATTGTCTTCCGCCGGTTCAACCTGTGAGGTGTTAACGACAAAATCCGAACCATAACGCTTAATTATAAACGCATTACCGTCCGCATCTTCTGTAATTGGCTGTCCGTTCATCTCCACTTCAATTTTTGAAATACCCGAAATAGTATCTGCAACAGCAATAGTAAGTGCCGTATTGTCTAAGCAGTAAGCTTTCTCACTATCCTCCGGCTGTACGGCTTCCTCTCCGGCTGTTATTTTAATCATCGGAGACACATTATCAAATAAAATACCTGATAATCCCCCCTCATAAGTGAAAGCTTCCGATGTATTCCCGACTCTGTCAACCGCCGATGCTGTGATGATATTTTGAGCATTTCTTTTTAATATAACTTCATACACAAAATTTTTGTCATTTTCTTTTCTATCTACTATTTCACCATCCAGATACAGTATAATTTCCTGCACACCGGCCTGCGTGTCCGAGGCTTCAACCGTCACCCTGACCTTTTCCTTTTTGGTAGCACCATTTCCATCAATTCCTTCTACTGCAACCTTTACCGTCGGCGCACTGCTGTCTATCTGAAATTTCTTTATTTCTCCGGCAATGTTTGATGCTTTATCAATAGCATATATATAATAAGTGACTTCTGCGTCCGGTATAGCTGATATATCAATTTCAAACCTATTATCTTGTATTGATACACAATTTACATTCTCGCTTAAAATTTCAGCAGCATCTACATTAACATCCTTTTCTTCCGTAAACCACACAATCCTGTCTATTCCGCTTTCGCCGATATCTTCTGTTGTCCCGCTGATTGTATAACCTTCTTCCTGTCCCGACAACCACACGAGAGTTTCTCCATTAAGTGATAACGCCGGTGCTTGGGCATCTGCAATAAATTTGAGGTTTATGCTGCCTATTATTGTATTGTTTACAAAAGACTCTGTGGCAGTCGAATGCAAGATTACCTTTATTCCATTTACCGTATCTGCCCCATATGTTATTGTTTTTTTATCTTCTGAAATTATTCCCCCACAAACCAAATCCTCTAAAATAGTATAGTTCCGAAAGGATATGCCTGCATTTTTTCCATGAGTTAAGATATAGGTCACTTGATTTTCCGCTTCTATACGAGAAACGTTGTCTTCTGCTTTCTCAAATGTAAGCTCGTATCCCTCTTCCTCTATTTGAACTGTCTCAATAGATGAAAATGTTGCTTCAATAGAGGAATCCTGTAAAATAGATACAAAAGTATAGGTATATGACCCATCTTTCTTATCTGCAATATTGACATTTTCCGGTGTAATTGCATTTCCGTCTATTTTTACATCAGAGACATAAAATCCTTCTTCCGGCTGGATAGTAAAAACCACATCCGCATCCTTATCTACCCAAACAGCCCCTGCATCATGTTCTCCCCCGGATACAGTTCCCTCTCCGGCATCTCCCCCGGATACAGAACCACTTTCGGTATACCCGTTCTCACAGGTAATACTTCCATTTCCGATAACCGTAACCTGAACCTGAACCCTTTCTTTTTCCCCTCCTGCGCTCACATATGATACCGGTATTGAACACATCACAATAAGTACAGCAGATAACACTGCTAATATTCTTTTGTACATAAACTGCTTTCCTTTCACTTCTTTAAATTACAATATTAGTATGAATTTCCTCCCAGCTTTGAACGATCTCAAAATCGTCTTCTGTTCTTTCCGCTTTCTCTCTACTCAAAAGAGTGGTTTCGTTTTCGCCCAAAAGAATCGTTTCGTTTTCATATAAGGGAATCGTTTCATTTTTATATAAAGAAGTAGTTTCATTTCCCAACAGTTCTGTTTCTTCCTGCTCTTCATAAAACTTCTTTGCTTCTTTCCCCTTGCTTTCTTCCGCAAAATTAAAACGCTCCATTATCTGACCTTTAGAAGCCGATTTTCTGTTTTTTTCACGCATCTCCGCTATCTGTCTGGCTGCTGTTTTTCCGCTCAATTCATCCAACAAGGCCGGTATATGGAAAACGAAAAACAGAAGGATTGCTGCTATTGCAAATATAGCTGCAAGAGAAAAACCTATAATTGAAATTATCTGACACACGTTTGCATTCAACTTAAGTTCCTCCTAATCTGCTGCACTATATGCATTGTTAATTGCTGTCTGAGCCTCTTTTGCTCTTTTTAATATGTCTTCTTTTATCCCTGTTGTTTTATCTGTACTTGTATTTATTGCCGTAGTTGCGGCATATACCTTATCATAAAGCTCCTGTAGCTTTTCTGCGGGAACACCGTCCAGCATGAATTTTCTTGCATAGGTTTCCAACGCATACATACTTAATTTATAAACTTCCAAATTTACAATTTCACTTTGTTTTTCATCTGCTGCATCCAGCAAAGTACAGATATTTTCAAAATACTGTATATACATGCCTTTATCAGCAGCTTCTTCGATATTCAGGGTTATATCTCTATTAAACTGTCCTATATCCTTATATATTCCTGCAATAACACCGAAATCGGTTGTCGTTCCTCCATAGCTGTATGCATCCTCAAACCACTGAATTGCACTTTTCATCCGGGTTAATTGATTATCTGCTTTTTCAGTTCTTCCGTAATCATAATAATACCAATAGAGTTTTCCTATCTCATATGCCAGATTAGCGTACTCTTCTTCTTTTCTGAGTTCTGTAAAATTCGGATTAATTATCCTCTTAAATATACCTTCCTCATCTGTTGTAAAAACCGCATCATCCTTAAACGCATCTATCAACCCCATATATGCTTCTATTGCAACCGGTTTTATCTCTATTGCTCTTGTATAATATGTAATTTTTTCTTCTACTGAAGATGATTTTTCTGCTGTCAATATATTATTCTCATAATCATTATTGTTGATATTTACTTTGAGTATCTGTCCTCCAACGCCAATAAGCAACGACAATACCGCTGCACCAAGCATTGCGGCAAAAGCTTCCACTTTCCTTTTCTGCCGTTTTCTATAAGAATCGTCTGCCTCTTCATAATGATTTATTGCATACAGTACTTCAGCACATGATTCATAACGCTCTGCCGGATTAAGCTGCGTACATTTCAAAATAATACTTTCCAAACCAGAAGAAAGCTCGGGTTTCCAATATCGAATAGGATAAATTTCATATGGCGGCTCACAGGGATTTTTACCTGTCACCAAGTGATACAGGGTTACTCCCAAACAATATATATCTGTTCTGGCATCAGTCTGCCCCTTCCCGCCAAACTGTTCCGGTGCTGCATATCCTTTCGTTCCAAGATTTATGGTGTCTTCTAAATTCTGTTCTTTATATTCTCTCGCAATGCCAAAATCAATTAATTTTATATTTCCGTTCGGCTGCAGCATAATATTAGCAGGCTTCATATCTCTGTATATAATTGGCGGATTCTGCGTATGTAAATAGTCCAGTACTCCGCACAATTCTTTTCCCCATTCAATTACATTTTCCTGTGACTGTACACCAAACTTCTCTAAAATCCTGCTTAACGGCTCTCCTTCGATATAATCCATAATGACATAAATTACATCTTCTCTGTCTATAATATCTACTATGCGGGGCAGACAAGGGTGATCCAGATTTTTCATCATATTGGCTTCCGCTATAGCGCTTTGTACTACAACTTCATTATTTTTATCACGCACTCTTTTTTTAATTTCTTTTACTGCCCACTGCTTATTTAAATTCTTGTCCATGGCAAGGTATACTTCCGACATACCGCCCTTACCAATCATTTTCAGGATTTCATATTTTTCCATCAACTAATGTTCCAACTATAGCCATCGTTTCACCGCCTAATGCGTTTTTATTAAAATTGCCGAAATATTATCTGTTTCGCCTCGTTCTTTGTTTCTCTGAATCAGCAGTTCTAATACTTCTTTAATTTCACTCTCCGTTTTTATTCCTTTTCCCCATATACTCGCAAGCATTTCCGTTTCTGTCATTTTGTGTCTGAATCCATCCGAGCATAGCAAAAACATTTCATCAGAAAACGCATTCCCATTTCTGCATTTTGCTTCAATATTTTTTGAGCCTCCAATACACTGTAACAGTACATTTCTACGCGGGTCTGTACTTGCCTGTTCCTTTGTTATAATTCCCTTTTTCACTTCTCTTGCAACCAATGTCTGATCTTCCGTCAGTTGTTCTATACTGTGGTCCTTTATTCTGTAAATTCTGGAGTCTCCCACATGAACAATAAAATATTTTCCGTCCTCCAGTATTAATACCGCTGTTACCGTTGTTCCCAGCTGAACATTATTTTCATTACCATATTTCCACAGCTTTTCATTCAATTCTCTAACTAACAACAACCATTCCTGTTCTATCATCTCAACAGTTGCTGTTCGCCATTTCTTAGGCAGTTCCTGCTCAAACCACTTAGAAAATGCACGTACTACTGTCGCACTTGCAACTTCTCCATAAGCCAATCCTCCCATGCCATCACATAATACAGCCATGGTTATACAACCTCTCTCGGTTTTTGCTTTTTTTATACACAGACTATCCTGATTAACCTTCTTCCTGATTCCAATGTCTGTGCTGTAACCTACTTGAAATATCATACCTGCCAACCCTCAACTCAAACATTACTACTATATTGTATACAATATATTTTGCTTATTCTTCCGCTCTAACAGAAGACATTTTGTTTTAATTATTTCACAAAAAATAACAAAGCACCATATCGTCTGACGAAAATTTTAATTTTCGTCAGACGATATGGTGCTTTGCTTTTACAGCCCTTATGGTTATTTTGCAACTATTCATCTATTCATTTTACAAAGGAGACATTTACCATGAAAAACTTAATTGTTATCGTACTCAGCACACTTATCTTTGCAGGAAATATTACACAAGCACCCTCAGCAAAACTTACTGCTGTTCCGGATACAACAATATGTTCTATTGATTTTGATTTTTACTACAACTATTTTTAATTAATTCTCCATACGCTTTCTGTAATTGTTCTACTTCTTTGGGCCTATCGGTGAGCTTGCAAAGACTAATTGCATATTCATAATTTTCTATTGCTTCTACATTTCTATTATATTTTGTACAAGCAAGAGCTTTGTAATAGCAAAATTCCGATAAGCCTATTAATCTAGAATACTTTTTGCAAAAGACTATCCCTTTTTCACATAACTCCAACATTTCACCATAGCTTCCGGTTTCCTCTAATACTTTGGCAAGATTACACAATAGCATCGGATACTTCTTGTTTGCATTTTCTATACCAATATTACCTTTCTCCACATAATTTATCAAATAATACATCATTCTAATCGCCTTGGTTACTTTTTCCTGCCTGTACCGAATTAATGCCAGATTATTAATAATAGTAATTTCTGTCTGCGTTAACAGCTTAACCTCTTCCAGGTTTTCTTCCTTAAAATTAGGTATTGTAATTCGTAATGCCTCTTCTAGTTGTCCATAAATAATCTGTAGCTCCCATCCATTTGTATAAAAAGCATGTATAGCTTCAATCATCATCGCAAACTGCTCTTCAAGATTAGTATCCGCACTTCGGTTTTTTATATATTTTCTATATTCTGCCAGTTTTTCTTCCACAGGTCGCCTGTGCATAGTAAGAACTGTAAGTTCATTTTCAATACCATGACCTATCAAAGCCTGCTTATCCGCATAATATATCAAACCATCCGTGTCACACCCCAGTCTTTGCAATAATGCTTCCTCGACCTTCAATGTTGGTTTTTGTGTATTATTTTCTATCCGGCTAAGTGTTGCCACAGAACAAATACCAATGCAAAGCTCCTCACCTGATATCTGTTTTCTTTTCCGCTCTTCTCGGATTTTCTCTCCTACACCGTATACCTGCATCACCTTACCCCCTATCTTTTGTAAATACCGCTTCTTATACTATACACTAGGCTTGCATATACTTGCAATCCTTTTTAATATTATGTAAAATAAAAGAGCTTATTTTATAAATTAAAATATATTTTAGGACGGAGGTATTTTATGGCCTTACTTCATGTGGACTTTTTTTCAGAGGTGCTTGGCATGTCCATGAACATGGACGTCATACTGCCGCAGCAGACTTATACGCAGATTGGTATGGAAGGTAAAAAATTAAGCGGAAAATATCCTACCATGTATCTTTTACACGGCATGAGTGATGACCACACCATCTGGCAGCGCCGTACCTCCATTGAGCGGTACGCAAGCAGCCTTGGGATTGCAGTGGTCATGCCGACTACTCATTTAGGCTGGTATACAGATACCGCTTACGGCATGCGGTATTTTACTTTTATTGCAAAGGAGCTGCCTGCTATCTGTCGGGATTTCTTTCCCAACATGTCCGACAAGCGTGAAGACACCCTTGCTGCCGGGCTTTCCATGGGCGGTTATGGCGCATGGAAGTTGGCGCTTGCAGCCTCCGAAACCTTCGGTGCCGGCGCTTCTCTATCCGGCGCACTTCATATGGCAGATAACGCCCGGCTGGAACGGGAACTTTCTGCCGGACGCCGCAGTTTTTGGGAAGGGATTTTCGGCGACCCAGAACATATTGCCGGAACCGACAATGATTTGCTTTATCTGGCGGATAAATTAAAAGCCTCCAGCGCTCCCCTGCCCAGGCTCTTTGCCTGGTGCGGCACAGAAGACTTCTTATATGATGAAAATAAGTTTGTCTGGAATCACGTAAAAGAACTGGGCTATGACCTATCCTCCTATGAATCCGAAGGAACCCACGAATGGCGTTATTGGGATGAGCATATTCAGGATATTTTAAAATGGTGGCTTAAATAGCCGCCATTTTATTTTACCTCCTCTATCCTATATTCCCAGCCTTCTCCTTCTTCCGCTTTCAATACAAACAGGTACTCCCTCCCTGTTTCAATTTCCGCTGTTACCATATGGGACAATACCGCCCGGTACTCTCTGCCATCAGCGGTCCTGAGGATATAAACCGTACTTGTACCTTCTTTAGCATTACTGGCTACCTCCATGTATTCTTCCCACAGATTTTCAGCACAATCCTTCAGCTCTTCTGCATTATTTTCCTCCAAAATCACAGGTGCAGCCTCCTCCGGTGCCTCATCTGCTGATGCCATATCCGAATCGGGATATGCTTCATTATCAAAGTCATCTTCTTTCTGTACGGAATCTTCCGCTGTCTGGTATTGTCCCGCCATATCTAATATGCTGTCTTTTTCGGAATCTATCCTTCGGTAACCCCCTTCAGTCAGATATAATACGCCGGGAATCAGCACTGCAACAAAAACCGCAGCAGCCACAATCCTCATATACCGGGTAACGGGTAGGATTTTTTTAGATTTCTGCCTTTTTTCCGGCAGACCGGCTTCTATTTTATTCCACAAATCCGGCATTTCTTCCTGCTGGGATTTTTTATATTCCTCTTCCAGATTCTTCATACCCGTACCTCCTTAATTTTTTAGCCGCCTCTCTGTAACGCCATGCCACTGTACCTGGCGGTTCCCCTAAAATATCCGCAATTTCCTGAAACGTCAGCTCACCCATAATTTTCATATGCACAATCTGACGTTCCGTTTCTTTCAGCGCCGCAAGCGCTTCCTGCATACTGATATCCGCCACTACCTGTGCTTCTACGCCGTTCTCTTCTGACATGCATGCAATTTTTCCTGTGTTTATACCGGGCCTGTTATTTTCATGCTCTCTTTCTGCGGTAAAATCCACCGGTTCTTCTCTCTTATGCTTACGAATAAAATCAATTGCAAGGTTACGGGCAATGGTAGCCATCCATCCTTTGTGCCCCCTACCTGCCTTATAGCTGCCGGACTTTTCCCATAACCGTATAAAAAATTCGCTGGTAATATCCTCTGCCTCCTCCCGGTTGTGCAGCAGCTGCCGCACAATGCCGTATATATAGGAAGCGTATTCCTCATATACTTCTTTTAATCCGTCCCTGTTTCCCCGATTCATTTCACGGATACAGCGTTCAAATCTGTCTTCAGTCACCTTGCGTCCTTTCCCGATTCCGCCGGCTGCAGTCTATGCCTTTTACGGTCATTCCTTACAGATACGGTTCGCGAAACTTCTTTTTATGGTATCAGTTTACCAGCCTGCTCTTCCATAACAAACTTCCTTCCGCTCTTTAGCAGCAGGATAGGTTCTTACTGTTCTGCCAGCCAGTATACGGCATTTTCCCGTTTCAATATACCTTCGGAAATCATATCTCTGCGGATGCTGCAAAAATCGTCATGATAATCAGCTATTATGATATTGATTTCCCGCTCAGTATATTTTTTGTTTTTTTCAAAGGCTTTTGCAATTTCCTTCAAAACAATCAGCTCTTTTTTCCGCTGTGCGGGAATGGATTTTAATTTTCCGTATTCAAAAAAGGCATTCAGCACTTTTTTCCGATACTGCTCCTCCCTCTCCTTTTGCAGCTCCAGTTCTGCCGATTCTTCACACAGAATATTCATCATGCTCCCCTCAAAAACCTGCCGGCAAATAGAATATACCGTGTAATACTGTTCTTTTCTGGCCGTTACAGCGCCGGCATCCTCTAACTTCTTTAAATGAAAGGATATTGTGGCAGGCGTCAAACCAAGCCGTTCTGCCAGCCGTTCTACATACATATCCTCTAACATCAATGATTTCAGTATCTGCAGCCTTGACTTGTCTGCCAGACATTTAAACAGTTTGATTGCATCTGCTTCGGTCATTGCTTATCTCCTTTCGGCAGCTTTGAAAACGCATATTTTGCTGCTGCCAGTTTGGTTTCCTCAATCAGCATTTTCTCTGTATCCCCATAGTCCTTTGCTTTTTCATAGGATTTCTGCCATGTGCCGATTACACGGCCTGCTCTTTCCTCTACAAAGCCTTCTCTGTCTGCCGCTCCCTGTGTGGCTGATACTTCCGCAAAGGTTTTAAAAATTCCATAAATATTTTCCTGTATCCGGCAAAGATTCGCCTCATCCTTCCGCTCCTCGCCGATTAGCCGTTCTCCCTTTTCCCTGCACTCTGCAGCAGCCTGCTCCATACAGCTCTCGTATTCCTTCCATTTGTCCTTCATCTTACCTTCCTCCATTCTGTCTGATTCGTTCAGATAATGCAAGCATCTCTGCTTATTTTTTATGTATAAGCTGTTTTGCCATGTTTTTTGTTTGATATCGAATCATCTTTTATATTTTATTATTATACTTATCATTATATATTATGTCAATATTGTTTTTACATTTATCTAATCAATATTATTTCTGATTATTTTCAAATACCTGTCTATTTCCTTTTTATTATTTATAAGAAAATCTTTCACACTTTAGTGTGAAAAGATTTTTCCTATAAATCAAAAAGATGCCTGCCCTTTTCAGACACGCATCTTTTAACATATTTAATCATTTTTATTTATTTTTTCAGTCTTCCAATCCTCATAGACAGCCTCTGAAGTATACTCCGGTTCTTGCTTTTTGGCTATCCGGCAAATCTCCTCTATATACCGGACAGGTTCCTCCAATTCATCCGCAATGCATGCAGGCTCCCTGCCCTTCTTGATTTTTTTACACACCTGCTCAATCAGTTTCCGAGCAGCACCCTCTTCGCGCACTTCCGTTTGCACCTCTTCACGTACTTCTTCACGCACTTCCGTTCGCACCTCTTCACGTACTTCTTCGCGCACTTCCGTTCGCACCTCTTCACGTACTTCCGTTCGTACTTCCTCACGCATCTCTTCACGTACTTCCATTCGTACTTCCTCACGCCAATCTTCGCGCACTTCTTCATACATGCTTTCTAATCTTTCAGCCAAATAGTCTTCAAGTGTCATATACCTCTCCTCCACTTTCGCATTCTTCTTGACTTTTTTAACGCGCTCCGAAATCTTCTTTACCCGCTCCGTAACCGGTGGAAACTTTTTTGAATTCTCTAAATAATGCAGAAACTCTATCAGTTCCGGACTGACCCCTTCCGTAACAGTACCGCGTGTATTCAGGAAAAGCTTTCTCACGCCATCCCCCAGTGCCAAATCCGGTTCTTCTATACAACGATTTTCAAAGGTATAGCAGAATCTCCCGCGTCCAAACAGGTCAAAGGTGCAAATGAAAATAACCACGCTATCATTTAACCTGCCATAATCCTTTTCCCCTGCCGGTAAAATTTTAATGTCAATAACACTTTGATAATATCTGCTTCTTTTCGGAATATTGTAACGATTCACCGTCTGCATCTCTACATTGTAAATCGTATCCTTATCATCCGAAAAAAATATGTCCATCCGAATGCTCTTATGGATATTATCCACATCAAGATGCTGTTCTTTGTTAATATTGAACAGCCCGCCAATTTCTCTGTGAAGCATGATTTCCAGAGTTATTTTGCAGGTCTCCTCATCACTCATTACCTCGCCAAACAGAAAATTATCAACAAGCTCCAACTCCTGCAGACTTTTGTCTTTCGTTTGTTTCATATATGTACCTCCTTTGTTGCAACAGGAGATACTCCGATGTAATGACAAACTTATTCTTATCCTCACCTGCAAAAATCTTTATCCGTAACTCCGTTGCTGATTAAAATGGAATAAAAAGCATCGAAGTTTCCCAGATATAGAAATATCAGACCTTCAGATACGGCTTTGCCGCAAACAGAAATTTAAATGCTTTTTTGTTATTTTATCACGGAAATTACGAACACGCAAGAGGGGCAGTAAAACTTTCTAAAAATTTGTAAAAATTCGTTCTCCGATTTACTCTCACTCTTCTACATAAGCCTTTAATTCTTCCTCTATCAAAGCAAGGGACTCGGACAGCGCCCGAAGCTGGCCGGACAGTTCTTCTTTGTTTTCCCTGTCTTTTTTATAGCAGATGCGATGCTCCAGACTGGACCAAAAATCCATGGAAAGCGTCCGAAACTGCACCTCCACAGGATAGTATTCCATAGCGTCCAGCGTATGCAGCGGCACGCCGAAAATAATGTGATAGCTTCTGTAGCCGCTTTTTTTCGGCTGTTTCATGTAATCCTTTTCTTTTATTACGATTAAGTCATTTTGTCGTTTCAGGGACTCTAACAGCTCATAGATTTCTGTTTGAAAATAGCAGATAACACGAATGCCCCCGATATCCATCAGATGATCCTTTGCATTCATAACGCTGTCTGTTACCCCCAGCCGCTCCAGCTTCCCTTCTATGCTTTTCTTTTCCTTGATACGGTACTGCATATGGTGTACCGGCTTTTTTTCTTCGGTACTTCTTCCATAGATGCTGTGGTTTAATATTTCCAGTTTTGTCAGCATAAGCTGCACAGCATCCTCGTATGGCTTAATTAATTCGTAGTACTGTTCGTTTGTCATTTGTCTTTACTTCCCCATTATCTGTCTGTTTTTCTTCTCGCGTCTGCCGCCTTACAATTCCGTATTCTTCTGCGCCTTTTTCCTGTTTTCTCCGACATCAGGTCTTTTTACGGAAAACTGCGCTGCACTTCTGGCAGCGTATTTCCACATTTCCCCGTCCTTTCGGAATGCGGATTTTCTGTCTGCAGCTCGGACACTTAAAAATACGGTAATCCTTCCGTTGTTTTGCTTCCCGTTTCCATTGTTCAGGATATTTCTTCACCTTTGACAGAAATTTTTCATAAGCGTACAGCTCCTTATACCGCTTTGCATGATTTTTGGAAAAAATCCTAAAATATCCGTAAACAAACAATGCAATCGCCATCAGATAAAACAGGTCTCCGCCCAAAAACAGGGACACAATGCAAAGTACCAATCCCGCAGTAACCATATGCTTGGACAACTTATCCACGCCGTATCTGCCATACATAAACCGTACCAGTTTTTCTCTCATCTGTCTCATCCAGCCTTTCCAATATATGCCTGTCCGTACCCTGTCACCGGCAATTATGTAATTATCGTAGCAGAAAATTGTGAACGTCGTATGAGCAAATTCTAAAAAGGAAAATAAGGTTTTATAAAGTTATAATAAAATATATGCGGTTTTAAAAATGTATAAAGAAAGCGGTGACTCCGCCTGTATACACGGACACCGCTTTTTGTCAAACCTGCTTTATATCATAATCGTATAGGAGGCTTCAAAGCTCTCTCCTGCCGCAAGAGCATTGCCCCATTCCCGCTCCTTAAGACTGCCGGTAAAGTCCTCTCTGTCACACCTGCCGTACCACGGCTCAATACAGATGAACGGTGCATTTTTATCCGAAGGCGTCCATACGCCAAACAACGGCGCATCAAAATCCACTGTAACAAACGGCTTCTTCTTCTCATCCAAAAGCTGCACCCTGCCTGTCTGGCCGTCTTCCACAACCAGCGCGTCCTCTGCAAAGGTTTCTTCCGTTACCGGCAGGATACCGCCCGGCTCCAATCCGATCTCTTTCAAGGCGTCCACCGCTAATCCGTCTTTTATTTTGCGCACCGTAATGCTTTCCACGCCGCCAAAAGCAATATATCCGTTTATTTTATCCGGTTCTCTTTTCGGTACGGCAAAAGCCGGATGCCCGCCGATGGAAAAATACAGATTTTCTTCAGCCGGATTACTTACCCGCCACATGACTTCCACACGCCGTCCGGCGAGACGATAGCCCAGCTCAAGGGAAAATGCAAAAGGATAATTTTCCCAGGTATTTTCCTTGTCCGTCAGGCAAAACCAAATTTCCTCTTTTGTCTGTTCGGTAAGCATAAATTCCATGTCTCTGGCAAAGCCGTGCTGAGGCAGCTTATATACCTTTCCCCTGTAACGGCTCTCACCGTTTCTATAGCTTCCTACAACAGGAAAAAGTATCGGAGATATTCTGCCCCAATACGCCGCATCGCCGCACCACATATATTCCCTTTCTGTTTTCACATCCACAAGGGACCGCAGCTCTGCGCCATAGGAATCCACCTTTATTCTGATATCTCCGTTTTCTAATGTATATAAAGCCATGACTGTTTCTCCTTCCGCCTGTACCGCTATCTAAACACTCGACAAGATCAGTTCCATAGAGCCGTCAAATTCAACCTCTCCCATGCCCGCAGGCAGAATAAAATGGTCTCCTTTTTTGACCGGAATGCCGTTTATACTGCCGCTGCCGTCAAGCACGCTGGCAAGTAAAAAAGGATACTTCTGCTCTGCCGTCACAGGCTGTGTCACATGAAGCTTCCATACTTTATAAAACTCACAGGCAACAAGCAGATTCATCTTATTGTCAGCAAGTCCGTCCGTATGGGCAACCGCCTCGTCTCCCGCTTTATCCGGCACATTTATGACATCGATACTCTGCTGTACATGAAGAGGTCTCTCTTTCCCGTCTACCAGTCTGCCGTAATCATATACGCGGTAGGTGATATCACTGCTCTGCTGGGTTTCCAAAATCGTAAAACCACCCTTGATGGCATGCACCGTACCGGGAGTAATCTGAATCATATCCCCTTTACGGACAGGTATCTGCCTGATAAGCTCCTCATATCTGCCCTCATGAATCATATCTGCCAGTTCTTTCCGGCTCCCTGCATGATGGCCGATAACCAGACTTGCTCCCTTGGGGCAGTCCATCACATACCAGCATTCCGTCTTGCCATAGGGACAGCTCTCATGCTCCCTTACATAAGCATCATCAGGATGCACCTGAATACTCAGATCCTGTTTTGCATCGATAATTTTTACAAGCAGCGGAAACTCTTCTGCCGTAATATTACCAAAAAGCTCCCTATGCTCTTTATAGAGAGTGGATAACGTCATGCCTTTAAACGCTCCGTTTATGATTTCGCAGTCTCCGTTAGGATGGGCACTGATACCCCAGCACTCGCCGGTAGCATCCCCCGCACCTTCATAGCCGAATTCGTCTCTCAGCTTATTGCCTCCCCAGACTACATCCTTTAAGTGTGGCTTCAAAAAAAGTATTTCGTTATTGTCCATCATTTGCCATTCTCCTGTGCTGTTCATTAGCGTCAGTGTAAGCTGTACACCGACATCAACCTTATTATATACATTTCAAATTACAAAATCCAGTGAAAAACCTTATTTCCCATAGAATTTTCTACAGAAAATACATTTCCCACCGGATTTTACAGATATCCCTTTTACACCGCTGCCGCACACAGCAGCTTACCCCTTAACCGCCCCCAAAGTCAGTCCGCCGTATATCTGCTTCTGGCAGATAATAAAGATAACCAGCGCCGGAAGCAGGGTAATCAGAAGTCCTGCGCAGATTAGATTATACCGGTTGCCCAAAGGTCCCGAAAACTTATACAGACTGGTTGCCACCGTAATAAACCTGCTTTTATCCTGCAAATACAGGCTGGCAGAATAATATTCGTTATAGGTGCCTACCCCCTTTAAAATCAGCACTGTTACAACCGCCGGTTTTAACAGCGGAAACAGTATCCTGAAAAATACACCGAAATAGGTACAGCCGTCCATGATAGCCGATTCGTCCAGGGAAGTCGGAATGTTTTCAAAAAACTGGATAAAGATATAGATGGAAATAACGTCAGTACCCATGGACATAATGATATAGCCGTATAAATGGTTGATAAAGCCTATGTTGTACATAATCTGATACAGGGACACCTGCATGGCAATGCCCGGAAGCAGTGTAGCAAACAAAAACAGGTTTCTGATAAGTCCGTTTCCCGGAAACTTGAAACGGCTTAATACATACGCCAGCATGGACCCTGTCATAACGGAGCCTAAAAGCACAAACACCATGATGATAATCGTATTGCGGAAAGCCAGCGCCATATCTGCCTGCACCCATGCATCTGCAAAATTGGCAAAAGCGGCTTTAAACCACTCCAGGCTGAACTCAAAATGCTTCCATATTTCCGGCAGTTCCATCACATTGGTACGGTTATATTCCTCCGTAGGTTTAAAGGCTGTAATCACACAGCTTACCACAGGAATCAGGGCAACCAGGGATGCAAATGTCAGGCTGGCATAAATAAGCAGCCTTGCAACAATCTTTTTTACAATTCTAACTATTTTCATGCCCTCCTGCCTCCTGCCACATTCTTCCGGGAAAGGCTCTTCCGCCTGCTTTTTCCTGCAGCATAACGGGCAAGCCGCTTTTCCCTTCTCTTTCCTGCATTTTTGTCCTCATCCTCAGCATTTCTGAACACATACTTAAAAAACAGCTTCTGCAAGCCGGTTGCAGCCAGTATAATGCCAAGCAGGATAACCGCCATAGCCGATGCCAGTCCTACCTTCTGGGTTACATGGGCCAGTTCGTCCATAATGACAAAGTAGGTACCGGTACCGTTGCTGCCCTTGGTAATGACATAAGCCGGCTCAAATGCACTTAAGGAACCGGTAATGGACAATATCAGATTTAACATGACAATCGTCCTGATGCTCGGCAGAATGATATGTATAAACTGCTTGAATCTGTTTGCGCCGTCCAGATTTGACGCTTCATACAAATCGCTGTCTACCGACATGATAGCTCCGATAAACAGCACCATGTTCTGCCCCATATACCGCCAGACGCTGGTTGCTACCAGTGATATATTATTAACCCCTGTATCCTTCAGCCAATAGGGAAGCTTCTCCAAATCAAAGCCGCACCACTGCAGCACCGTATCAAATACAAATCCTCTTGTATAGAAAAAACGGAAGATAAATCCGATTGCTATGCCATTTATCAGATAGGGGAAAAAAATCGCCCCTTTGAAAAAATTGCCGCCTTTTACCTTAAAGCTTAAAATCGTTGCAAAATAAAGAGCCAGTGCCAGCTGTAAAACCGCGCCTGCCATATAATAAAAGCTCAGCTTCAGCGCTCCGAAACAGTCGTCCCGCCTGAAAACATCAATGTAATTTTTCCACCCTACAAATGTACGGCTTCCCGTGTACTTCATCTTATAAAAACTAAATTTTACCATTTCTCCAAAGGGCAGATAGGTAAATACAAACAACAGTATAAGAGGTACGGCCATAAACGTTGCTATTACAAAAAAACGTTGTCCCTTACGGCTCTTTATCCACTTTAAAGCTCTATTTTCTCTCATAATCCACTCCCGGCACCTTTATTGCATAAATATACATTTTCTACATGGTGAAATAAGCGGGGCCAAACCAAAGCCCCGCCTTCCTGCCATTACGATTTCCTTATTCAGCCGTAACGCCAAGTGATGTCTGTGCATCGCTCCATGCCTGATTCCAGGATTCCATAATCTCGTCAAAGGTCATGTCACCTCTGTCAGCATGCTCTACGATTTCCATAACCTTCTTGTCGCCGCCTGCATTAATCATCAGCTCGGATTCCGCATTCAGCTCATCCTTTAAGGTTTCTTCACCTGCAGCTGCCGCTTCATCCGTTACATATTCAACGCCGTCAAATGCAGCATACAAATCAGGGTATTCGCCTTCTAAATCAATAGGGATACCGCCCTCGCTGTAAGAAAAACCGGACTGCTCGGTAAGCCACTTCACATACAGCATTGCTGCCTTTTTATTGTCATCAGAAGCCTGTGCGTTTACGCCGTAGCTATAGTCTGCACCTGCTGATGCATACTGTTTGCCGTCAACACTTACAGGGAACGGCATATAACCGATATCATCGGGATTCTCGCCCGCTTCCTGCATCTGGCTGAATGCCCAGGAGCCAAGTGCCATACAGCCGATTTCACCGTTATTAATCATGCCCTTAGAGCCTTCCCAGTCAGTAGTAGAGTAATCCTCCTCAGTCAGATCCATGGAAACTGCATCATAAAGGATTTTGTATACCGCATAAGGATGGGTACCGTCACCGTAATCCCTAAACGGTGCTGCGTCATGAAGCATCTTCTGATTCTGGTAAGCGGAATCCCCTGTGGAACCGGAGATATAAGCATCCCACTGACCACCCATAGTCCAGCCTGCCGCATAGTTGGTGTACATAGGAATTGCATCTGTATTATCCTTGACAGCCTGCAGCGCCGCAATGAATTCATCAGGCGTAGCCGGCAGCGTTGTTACGCCTGCTGCTTCAAATACTGCCTTGTTGTAAACAATACCGCTTGCATTACCGGTGGATGCCACACCATATACCTGATTATCATACATCCATGTATTTGCAAAACGCACCTCTGCCTCCATACTTGCCAAATCACCGAAAGGAACAAAATAAGTAGGAAGCTCGTTTTTGTCGACTGCCGGAATCATCATAACATCCCAGTCAGACTGTGAAACGCGCAGAAGCGCCTGCTCTGCGTAATCTGTAATAGTTTCATAGGTAATGGTGATATTAGGATACAGCTCGTTAAAAGCTTCTGCATAGTCCGCAAACTTGGTATCTGCCAAATCCGTTCTCTGTGACAATACCTTAAGCTCTGCTGTTATATCCTGATAGCTTTCTCCTACCACGATATCCGCATAGTTCAGAGTTTCCTCTGCGGGTACTGTAACCTCCTCTGTAGATGCTGTAGCACTTTCCGTCTGCGGTGTTGTTGTGCTGCCGGAATCTGCCGGTGCATTGTTTTTTGCTTTATCACCGCAGCCTGCTGTACCAAGTACAAGTGCTGCTGCCATGGAAAGCGCTAAAACCTTTTTCAGTTTCATAATAAATACCCTCCTTATCAATTAGTTAACCTCTAGTTAACTTAATATTTAATTTATCATTTGTTGTTTATTTAGTCATCTTAAGTTTTTGTTTTTTATATCTTATTATTGATATCACTTACTATTTCTTTGTTTTTCACAGTTTTCTATTTCTTTTTTTGTATACTATTGCCAATTTATTTTAGCTTAAAACTATAGTATTCTAAATATAAATGTTATTTTAGTTTATTTTTAGCTTAATATTTTAATGTTTGTTTTTGCTTTTTAAATTACTTTTTCTTTTATGATTGCTTTGGATGTAAATTAATTGCAGATTTGTAGCCGGTTATATTTTTAGCCCCATATGTTTTCTGCTTTACCTTCCGTTTTGCAGGCACTTTGTGCCGGAAAGGAGTCCCATGCTTTTTACCAGTCAGCTTATTCACAGCCTTTCAGGTTACCATCTGTCCGACCAAAACCAGACCCTTACATCCCTCCTTCCCAAAAGCATAGAATCTGCCGGAGCAGATTCCCGACATCTGCTCTCCCCGCTTGCCTGCAGTGTTATATCCATGCCTCCCGGCTCTTCCCTGTCCTTTTTAGGCTTTCATGCCTTCTGTCTGCTCTATGTCTTTACAGGAAGCGGTGCTTTTCAGACCAGGCACGCACAGCATATCCTTACAGAAAGCACTTTTCTTCTTTTTTCCTGTACCGAGCCGTTTACCCTTACCGGCGACATTGACTTTACCTACTGCATCCTTTACTTCGACGGCAACGGAGCTTTCTATTTTTACGACACGCTGAATGCAGGCGTCCCTTTTCTTTTAAGGGATGCCGTTTACCTGAATACGGAAATCAGAGCGCTTTTGTACGCATGTGAGCAAAAGGATTTCTTTTCCGTACATCGTTTGATGACGGATATTTTCTGTGAAAGCATTTCACACCAAAGGGCTGTGCAGCATACCTCTCCGGTACCTCCCGAATTAAGCAGGGTAAAACATTTTATTGAGGAATCCTACAGTCAGGATATCTCGCTTTCTTCCCTTTCGTGTCAGTTCTGCATCAACAAATATCGTTTATGCCGGGAATTTCAGGCTTTTTTTGGTTTTTCCCCTATCCGGTATCTGCATCTGACACGTATCAGACAGGCAAAAAAGCTGCTTTCTGCCACCTCCGCAAAAATACACGAAATCAGTGAGCAGGTAGGCTATGAAAATACCAATCTTTTCATACATCATTTTAAAAATATTGTAGGACTCACTCCGGGCACCTACAGACAGCAAAAAAGCGGAGACCTTTAAGTCTCCGCCTTCGGCATCTTTATTTGCAGCATCCTTTTATCCGACAGCCTTATTCGTTTATTTTCCTGACGCTCTCTTTGATAACGATTTCACCCTCTACCATATGCATTCCTACAAGAGGCTTATCACCGTTTATTTTAGAATACAAAATCTGCAGTCCGGCCTCTGCCATGCCGCTCATATTGACAGCATAGGTAGTAATGCCTACATTACACAGACCGGGATGGATATAGTCGTCAAATCCCACTACCGACACATCCTCAGGAACTCTTATGCCGCGCCTCTTCAAGGTCTTTATGACCTGTGCTGCAATCAAATCACAGTTGCAGACAAATGCGCTCGGCATATCCTCCGGCAGGGGAATTTCCTCATAAACCCTACGTTTCTGATCTCTGTCCGGTACCAGCCATTCTTCTTTTGGCTTAATCCCATGCTCCATCAGCGACTTGACATATCCGAAATAACGGTCCGTTATACTCTCTGTAGAAAACAGCGTTCCCACAAACGCAATATTTCTGTGCCCCATTTCAATCAGATAATTTGTCAGGGTATAAGTACCGTAAAAGCTGTTGGATATAACGGCATCCTCTATCACCCCGGAATCGTAGAAATCAACAAAGATAAGGGGTATCGAAAAGTCTTCCTTCAAAAGCTTCAGATAACTGCTTTGAATGGCTCCCAGCACCAAAAGCCCCTGTACCTTTCCCTCTGTCAGCAGCTTGGGCGGCATCAGTGCCTTCTCATCCTCTGTACTCAATACCTCCAGCAGTACGAAACAGTTGTCCCTGACAGCCTTGGCATTGATTGCCTGATACATCTGCCAATAGAATGTAGCATATTTCTCTACATATACTTCCGACATAAGCACACCGATATTGTATCCTCTTCCGCCTGTTCCCTTCGGCGTCAAATATTTCTTATAGCCCATCTGCTCGGACATTTCTTTTACCTTGGCACGCATCTCTTCACTGACACCCTTTTGGTTGGACAGCGCCTTTGATACCGTAACCGTACTGACGTTAAGTGCCTCTGCAATGTCTGACATTTTGACCGTTTTAGCCATTGTAATTTCCTCTTAATTTTTTAACTGGTTTTACCACAATTTTAGCTTTTTTTAATCATCCTGTCAACCGTCTGCCCGGCTTTTGTCTCTTTTATTTCTCCGTCCCTGCAGCTTCCTGCAGACTCCGCTGTTTTCATTGTCCGTCCAGATGCATCATCCATTTAAGCTTCTGTTATATGAATCAGTTTTCCCTTAAAATCTCCCCAGAGATTTTCAATCAGGACTCCTGCCTGCATCAGAGTGCTGCCCAGGTAAGTGCGTTCTTCCCCTTCAATCCGGTATCGTTTATCTGCAGCAAGGCCTTTTAACAGAATGCGTCTGGAATGGGAGCTGGGTCTGCCCAGCACCTGTACATAGGTCACCAATGCTTCCGACTTATCCTTTGATACCACCATATAGCAGTCATACATACGGTTTTCCTGATAGGAAGCCAGCCGGTAATAGTCTCCCGTCCGCACCAAATCATTGTATTTGTGGTACATGGCTACCTGACCGGGTATCATTTCTCTGTCCTCTGCCGGAATCTTTGTCACATCCAGTTCATAGCCAAAGGTACCTGCAAGCGCCACATAGCCTCTGGTTTCAAAAGGGGTGGTGCGGCCCACTGTATGGTTAGGACAATCGCTGACATGGGCTCCCATGGCAGACAGAGGATAAATCAGTGCCGTTCCTTCCTGAATGGTCAGTCTCTCGATAGCATCCGTATCGTCAGAACACCATATCTGAGGGCTGTAATAAAGCATGCCTGCGTCAAATCTGGCGCCGCCGCCGGAACAGTTTTCCAAAAGCAGATGGGGGAACTCTGTCACCAGTCTCTCCTGTAATCTGTATACGCCCAGTACATATCTGTGGAACAGCTCGCCCTGGCATTCCCCGGTAAGCGCCATGCTGCCGATATCGGAAAGCGGTCTGTTCATATCCCATTTTACATATTCAATATTAGCACTCTTAAGCACGGCTGCCACTTTATCAAAAATATAATCCTGTATTTCCTCACGGGACATATCAAGCACAAGCTGATTTCTGGCAAGCCCCGGTGTTCTTCCCGGAATACTGATAGCCCAGTCGGGATGCGCACGGTATAAATCGGAATCGGGACTTATCATCTCCGGCTCAAACCAGATACCGAACTTCATGCCTAACTTATTCACTTCTTCAACAAGTGCCCCA
The DNA here is from genome assembly GCA_900551115.1 of uncultured Lachnospiraceae bacterium. Lineage (GTDB taxonomy): Bacteria > Bacillota > Clostridia > Lachnospirales > Lachnospiraceae > Acetatifactor. The sequence goes on along the minus strand of URUY01000032.1, from coordinate 6,755 downwards.
AGACCGCCGCTTAGCTTTTCTTCATTAACGTTCCAGTCTCCAAGCGCCCTGTTGTCATCATAGCGGTTGCCGAACCAGCCATCATCCATAACCAGCATTTCAATGCCGAGTGCAGATGCCTCTTTTGCGATAGCCAGCAGCTTTTCCGTATTAAAATCAAAGTAAGTAGCTTCCCAGTTGTTAATCAGAATGGGGCGTTTTTTATCCCTGTACTCTCCGCGGATTAAATGCTCTCTGTATAAATCATGAAAAGCACGGCTCATGCCGCCGATACCCTCCGCGGAATAAACAAGCACTGCCTCCGGTGCCTGAAAGCTCTCCCCCGGCTCTAATTTCCACTCAAAGCCCTCAGGATTAATACCGGTCATCAGACGCACGTTATCAAACTGTCCTCTGTCCGCAAGAGTCAGAAAATTGCCGGAATAAACCAGATTGATGCCATATACCTCGCCCGCATCCTGCGTTGCTGTTTTTTCCAAAAGAGCCATGAAGGGATGGTTCTGATGCCCCCCCTCACCTCTTAGAGAGGACATACCCTGTACACCATAGTTTACCGGCGTGCGGTTGATATGACGTTCCCTCGCCCAGGAGCCATGCAGCAGAATTTTGTCATAATCACGGTTGTCCATATCTATGGAAGCCGACATAATGCGTTCTATGTAAACAGGCTCCGTACCCTCATTGATAAGCCTTACGCTTCTTGCCACGGCATCTATGCCTTCAAAAATGCTGTAGGAAAGCACCGCCTTAATATGAAGCGTCTCATCTGCAAGCACAAGCTCTAAGGTTTCCGTATCCGCTTCACTGCCCCAGGTAGCCGGAAGGTTTTTCAGCGCTTTCTTCCCTTTATAGATGTTAAAACCCTGCATGGTAAGCAGCAGCGCTCTGTGTCCGCCGTTATCCCGTACAGTAACGGCACTCTCCCTGAAGTCACCGATTCCGCCCGTAGGATATTCCTGCGGAAAGCAATCTAAAAAAGAAAGCCTGTCTCTGCTGTTTTTTTCCGGTGTAAAAGGCGCTTCCTTCGTACGAAGCAGATAATTAACATCGTCCTCCCCCAGCTTTTTCCCAAAGTACGCATGCCCCACAAATTTTTCGGCATCCACAATGCCTATTACATAGGACGCTCCTTTCGTATCCAGCTTAAAGCTTCCGTTTTTCTCATTATACGCAATCGCCATATTCCTTCTCCCATCTTTTTTGACAATTGCAGAAATCCTTCTGCAATCGTTTTTTCTTTTATTGTAGCTATATTTTTTTCATATATCTATACCTATTTTTGACTTCTTTTTTATATATAGTTGTTATTTTTAACTTTTTGTGATACCGTTTTATAAAAGGAGAGAATTGCCATGTTTATTGAAAAAAAGTCTAATTTTCCGCTTTGTGCAGATATGGCCTATATGAACGGCAACTGGAAATATTACACCATGGAGATACACAGCCACGGTCTTTTGGAATGTAACTATATCGCCGAAGGAAGCTGCATTTATGAAATTGACGGCACAGACTATGAGCTAACCCAGAAAAACCTGATTTTACTGGACTCCTCGTTTCCGCATAAGATTCGGTTCAATCACGAACATCCCTGTACTGTGCTTGGCTTTTCCCTGTCCTTTTGTGACACCGACTGCCCTGCTGCTTTTCCGGGCTTCCTTGACATGCTGAATCATTCTCTTGATATCTGCCGACTGCTTGCTTCCTTAAACAAGGCCCTTGTTTTCCCTGATGCACGCAGTCTGTACCCGGATATGCTGCGCCTGTTCCATGAATATGAAGGCAGAAAGGATGCCTTTTTCATGACAAGCTTAAGCTACCACCTGCTCTGTGAAATAGCCAGACTTCCCCTTACGGAAAAATCCTCTGCCTCCTACTATGCAGAAAAGACCGCAAGCTATATCGAAGAGGCTTTTTACCTGATTAAAAGCAATGAACAGATTGCTTCCCATATCGGCTTGAATGCCACCTATCTGGAACGTATTTACAAAAAAACTACCGGCGTCTCCCTTTGGGAAAGCGTTACTGCCTGTCGACTTAACGCCGCAAAGGAGCTGCTGCGCCAGCCCGGTATTCCTATCTGCGAAATCGACAATATGATTGGCTTCTCCAACAGACAGACCTTTTATCTGCAATTCAAAAAGCACTGCGGTATGTCTCCGTCTGATTTTAGAAAAAAAGCACAAAAAGAGGAAGGAGCGCTTTCCTAAGGCGCTTCTTCCTCGCAGCGTTAATCGCTCAACGCAAACTGACTGTTATAAAGCTCTGCATAGAACCCGCCCTTTTCCAGCAGTTCCCTGTGATTTCCCTGCTCAATGATATGACCGTCCTTCATTACCAGTATAATGTCCGCATCTACAATCGTGGAAAGGCGGTGGGCTATGACAAAGCTGGTCCTGCCCTGCATCATTTTGGCAAAGGCTTTCTGAATACGGATTTCCGTACGCGTATCGATAGATGAAGTCGCCTCATCCAGTATCAGCATCGGCGGCAGACACAGCATCACGCGGGTAATGCACAAAAGCTGCTTCTGTCCCTGAGACAGACCTTCTCCGTCCTCAGAAAGCACGGTATCGTATCCGTCAGGCAGACGCTTGATAAAGCTGTGGGAATGGGCAGCCTTTGCTGCGGCTATCATTTCTTCCTCTGTGGCATCCGGTTTCCCCATAACAATATTTTCCCGTACCGTACCGGCCTTCAGCCAGGTCTCCTGCAGGACCATACCGTAATTTTCCCGAAGGCTCTTTCTGGTAATCTCCCTTATATCGGTACCGTCTACCGAAATACTTCCTCCGTCCACATCATAAAAACGCATCAACAGATTGATAATCGTAGTCTTGCCGCAGCCAGTGGGTCCGACAATCGCCACCCGCTTGCCGCTTTCTACGCGCAAGTTCAGATTTTCTATTAATTTTCTGTCCGGCACATAAGAAAATGCCACATCCAAAAGCGTAACCCTGCCCTCTGCATCTTTAAGAACAAGGGCCTCCTCCGGCTCTGCAGGCTGCGGCTCTTCTTCAATCAGTGCAAAGATGCGTGCCGCGCAGGCAAGTGCATTCTGAAACTCCGTGAACACGCCGGAAATTTCATTAAACGGCTTGGTATATTGATTGGCATAGCTTAAAAAACAGGTAAGGGTACCTACCGTAATCCCTCCGCCGATAGCCAAAACCGCCCCTGTAATGCAAACGCCTGTATATACCAGACTGTTGACAAAACGGGTTGCCGGATTAGTGATGGAGGAAAAAAAGATAGCCTTCAGGGAATACCCCGCCAATTTATCATTGATGACATCAAAACGCTCCATAGCCTTATCCTCGTAGGAAAAAGCCTGCACCACCTTCTGATTTCCAATCATTTCATCAATAAGTGCCGTCTGTTCCCCTCTTGTTTCCGACTGCAGCTTAAACATCTTATAGGTGCGTCTGGCAATAAAGCCTGCCACCAGAAGGCTTATCGGTGTAATGCATACTACCACCAATGTAATGCCTACGCTTTCCCGAAACATAAAAATCAAGGTTCCCAAAATGGTAATCACTCCGGTAAAAAGCTGTGTAAAGCCCATAATCAGGCCATCGGAGAACTGGTCCACATCTGCAATAATGCGTCCGACTATCTCGCCATGCGGATGGGCATCCAGGTATTTCAACGGCAATATCTGAATTCTTGAAAATGCATCCTTCCTGATATCCCGCACCACATGATAGGCAATTTTATTGTTGCATATGCTCATAATCCACTGGGACAGAGCCGTCAGCGCCATTACAATTCCCATGGTTTTCAAAATGCCCAGAACAACGGTAAAGTCCACTTTTCCCGGCTCTATAATATAGTCAATGGCATCACCGGTCAAAATCGGGATATAAAGCGTGAGGGTAACGGTAATAGCCGCACACAGAATGGAACAAATCAGGTAAAACCAATACCGTCTGATATAGCGCAAGACTTTTTTTAAGGTTTTCATATTACCGCTCATTATGCCTGTACCTCCTTACGCTTATCGGGATACTGTGAATAGTAAATTTCCTGATATACCTCACAATCTCTAAGCAGCTCCTCGTGAGTACCCATACCTACTGCTTCCCCGTCATCCAGTACAATAATCTTATCTGCATGCAGGATAGAAGAGGCGCGCTGTGATACGATAAATACCACCGGCGCTTTTTCCATAGCATGTATAGCTCTGCGCAGCTTTAAATCCGTTGCATAATCAAGTGCCGAAGCGCTGTCGTCAAGAATCAGTATCTTAGGCTGTTTTACCAGCGCCCGCGCTATGGTAAGCCGCTGCCTCTGTCCGCCGGAGAGATTTTTTCCTCCCTGGCTTATCTGTGTTTTTAGTCCATCCGGCTTACTGTCCACAAATTCTGCCGACTGGGATATTTCCAGTGCCTTTCGCAGTTCTTCCTCTGTGGCATCTTCCTTGCCCATCAAGAGATTGTCACGTATCGTCCCCTTAAAAAGCACTGCTTTTTGAGGCACCATACCGATTTTTTCCCTTAAATCTTTTAATGCATACTCTTCCACCGGCACTCCCTCAACTCTGACGCATCCCTTCGTTGCCTCATAAAAACGGGGAATCAGATTCACCAGTGAAGATTTACCGGAACCGGTGCCGCCGATAATACCCACGGTCTGTCCGTGCCCTGCGCAAAAATCAATATCGGTCAGGCTCTCTGCCCCCGCTCCCGGATAGGTTAAGGATACATGGTCGAATTCCACCACCGGAACGGTATCCTTGCCGGTTTTCTCTGCTTCCATACCGGATTCTGCTGCCTTTTCAGTCTCTTCTGCCATACCCGGCTTCTGTATCCTGTCAGTTTCTTCTGTCGTGTCGGCTTCTAATATCCTGCCGGCTCCTTCTGTCGTGTCGGCTTCTATTACCCTGCCAGCCCTCTCCTTCATACCCGGCTCAGTCTCCAGTATGCTGCCGATACGGTTGCCGCAGGCAATGGCTTTATTTACCGTAATAATCAGATTTGCCAGTTTTACCAGTTCCACCAGTATCTGTGCCATATAATTGACCAGCGCAAGTACTGCGCCCTGAGTCAGTATTCCGCTCTCAACCCGCAGCGCGCCAATCCATAAAAGTGCCATTGTTCCGCCGTTTACTATGATATAGGTCACAGGATTCATAATGGCAGAAATACGCCCTACAAACATCTGCATGGACGTCAGCTTTTCATTGCTCTCTTTAAACTGTGCCGTTTCCTCCTCTTCCTTATGGAATGCCCGAAGCACACGGACGCCTGTCAGATTGCTTCTCGTAATGCCCAGCACCTTATCAAGTCCGGCCTGTACCTTTTTATACAACGGAATCGTAATAAGCATAATACCAAAGACTACGATAGAAAGCAGGGGAATGACCACCACAAATACAAACGCCGCTTTGATATCAACGGTAAATGCCATTACCATGGCGCCGATTACGATGAACGGAGAGCGGAGGAACAAGCGCAGTACCATATTTACGCCATTCTGCACCTGATTAACATCGCTCGTCATCCTGGTTATCATGGTTGCTGCTCCCATTTTATCCATTTGGGAAAAGGAAAGCTTCTGCATATGGGCAAAAAGCGTATGCCGCAGTTTCGCAGCAAAGCCGACTGCCGCCTTAGCCGAAAAATACTGTGCCGTAATAGAACACACCAGTCCAATCACGCCCAGCAGTATCATAATCATGCACATACGTCCCACATAGCCTTTGTCATGGTTGGCAATACCCGTGTCCACTATCATTTTTACCACAATCGGTATCAGCAGCTCAAACGAGGCCTCCAGCATCTTAAAAAGCGGCGCCAATACCGTTTCTTTTTTATAATCCTTTAAAAAAACCAGCAATCTCTTCATTCTGTCTCCCTGTGACAATAACGGTCATTTGTTCCGCAAAGCCTGTTTTTCATTACCGGAAATCAAAAATCTCTTCGTTCTCCTGTAAGCTTGCAGCATCCACATAATATTTTGAAAAATCCGCCGGGTCTGCATAAACAGCCACCTGCTTTCCTATGTAAAGCGCAGGATCAAGCCATATATTCCCGCTGCCAAACAGATAGGTTTTTCCGGTAAAAGTGTCCGTATAACGACATTCCAATTTATATGGATGCCTGCCGTTTACCGTATAATTCACTGCCATATGCCCGCCGGTAACCTCCGCAAAAAGCTTTTGTCCGGTCTGCATCAAAAGCTGCTTTTTCTTTCCTCTCCTTGCCGTAACAGCCAAAAATACGGCGCCAATGATAAAGAAAGGCAAACCGATACTGCACAAAATAATAGTAGCAAGATACAACAGTTCTGCCGTTCTGGCACGGTATGGATTCTCTTTATCCACATACAGCTCCACGGCATCACCAACATGCATACTACTGCTGCTCTCCGATAAACTTACCTCATACATCTGTCCGTCAAGTACATACTGTACGTCTGTACCTGCACCGGTTCCTGTTACGACACCGGTTACCCGTATCGCATCTCGTGAAAACCGCATGGAAAAGACCGCCGCCAGTATCCCTGCTGCCAATATAATAATACCTGCTGCTAAAAAACTGATGCCCAAAATTTTTTCAACCGTATTTTCCAAAGCTTTCTTCTTTTTCATAATCCTTCCTCCGCTTAGTATATCGCACTCGCAAACCCGCGCTTTCGCGCTCAGCGCCTGCTTCACGGTGCTTGTTTTTCTCCTGCGCTTAGTATATCGCACTCGCAAACCCGCGCTTTCGCGCTCATTACCTGCTTCGCAGCCTGTTTGCTCGTTAATGCCACAA
>URUY01000031.1 GCA_900551115.1 uncultured Lachnospiraceae bacterium | reverse complement strand
AACCGCCGGAATACATATCGTGAAAACCATACTTTGCCTCAAAATCACTGAAATTCCGATGAAAACGCTCCCCGGAATAAACAAATCCGGCAGAGGCAGAAAGTCCGGCGCCTGCACCGATTAAAACAGCGTCAGCAGCTTTAATGGCCTGTTTTAACTCTTCTGTTTTAAATTGCAGCATTCCCTTAACCATTTTTCCTACCTTCTTCCTGTACCAAAGCCTTTACAATTTCTCCGATATACATATCATGGAAATCCCGCTCCGGGTAAATATCTTCAATAATACTCTTATCTACAAAACCTTCTTCAATCAAAGGCGCATGATATAGTTTCCGACAGACAAGCACAAGACTTGCTTCATTAAAGCAAGTATATCCATTACCGAAAACAGGAGTAAACCCAACCTTTGATATTTTATCTTCCCGGCGTCCGGAATGAGTTCCCAAATAAGCCAGCTGCTTTCTATATTCTTTTGAAAAGAAAGAAAGGGTATAATAATCCTCCCGGTCAATAAATTCTTTTGTATATCTCTGTGGTCTGATATAAACAGTGGTGGTTGGAAGTCCTTTACCTTTTCCCCAAATTGCGCCCATTTGTCCCCAACAGGCAGTCATTGTATTATAGCCTCTTTTCTGGTCGCCGGCAGTAATTAGCAGCCATTCATCAGAAATCTGCGTCATTGGATTTAATTTTAATTCTGTTACAGAAATCTCTTTCATGGTATTTTCACCTCGCATTCAGAAAAGGATTTAATTTTCAGGATAATTTCCACACCTCAATTCCTGTCTTTGTGTCAAACTGTCTGCCTATTGTATCACCTGTCAAAGTAATGATGATTTCACCTGTATAACTGATTTTAGCCTCTTTTAAGTGTCCGGCAGTGATTGCAATTTCTCCTGTTTGATTCAGATAGGAGAAAACAGCATGGCTGTGTAAAAACGGTATGTTGTTGTCATCCACAGAAATGTTCCCCATTAAAGAAATCATCTCTATCATTCCCGAAATTGTATGGTCAACAAAATCTCTTTTTTCCGGAATATAAGTAGAAATTGTAACAAGGTCACAAGCACCGATTCCCTGAAAACATCCTCCCATAACACCTTCTTTTTTGCAAACAGAAAGAATTGTCTGCAAAAGGTTCTCATTCTTGTCTATCTCTTTTTTTTATCGCCTTTACAGGGCAGTGTTCAAAACAGTTCCCACAATGCAGGCAATGCTCCTGCATAATTCGATAGGGTTTTCCCGGTTCAATACACCGCTGAGGACAACCTTTGACACACGCCCCGCAGCCGATACAATGGCCGGTTATTTCATAGCCTTTCCGGTTTTCCTTACCATTGCCTACAAAATACTGTTCTCGAAAAATCGGATTGATGCCCAAATTGAAATATGCAATCTGCATGTCTTGGACAACAAAAACAATCCCGATTTCCCGTGTCTTGCCCGGATACACCGCACCTGCGGCGTTCCGTCCAGCCCTACAGTGGCAAAATTTAACACACCGACCTATTGCAGTTTTTTCAAACAAGTTTGTGCGTCCATACCTTCACCTACTTTACAATCAAACTACGGTTTTCTTTTCGCGGCTTACCCTGCGGATATTCTCCCTCACAATAGCCCAACAAAACAGCGGGCAATATAGTTGTCGGGAATATTCCATTCCTTTAAAAGCTCTGCCCCTGCTTCGTTGTCAAAGGTTTCCTCCCCTCGTGCTACGATACAGGATGCCAGCCCAAATTCCGTTGCCGCCAGCACCATATTTTCGGCGCAGCAAAAAGCATCGGGAATACTATACAGGAAATTCTTTGGGGCAAAAACCGCACAGACGGCAGGCGCACCGTAGAAACCGCTTTTTATAGCAGGGTCGTCTATTATACTGGGCTGCTCCGTTGATACATAAGAACCTGCCAATTTACTCCTGTCGAATTTTGCTGTATTAAGCTTTCCGATTTTTTCACACAGCTCTTTATTGTGAATGCCAACAATTATTGTCCTCTGACCGCCGCCGGCATTCGGAGCATAAAGCCCTGCTTCTATGATTTTCTCTAAATCCTCCCGTTCAATCTGCCTGTTTTGGTATTTTCGGATAGAACGGCGAACTTTTATCAAATCAAATAATTCCATACCTACACCTCCTTCCAGCATTGAGGGTCTGCCGCATAAAAGTTGCCGTCCTTTCCGCTGGCAACCGCAGGGCATCCCCGGCAATAAGACAGCAGTTCGCATTTTGAACATTTTTCAAATTTGCTGTAATCCCGATATTGCTCCATTTGACAAATCCAAACATCTGCAATCCGGTCTGTAAACACGTTGCCTACCTTACTGTTCTGAACACGGCGGCAGGCGTAAATATCGCCGGCAGGCAAAATTGTCATGTGGCAGTTTCCACAGTTACAGCCTCCGTAAATCACGCCGTCCTGTGCGTCCTCCGGGATTTTGAAAATGCCCTTTTCATACTCATAAAGCGTCCAAAGGTGGTCTTTCTTGTTGAAGTAGGTGTTACAGCCTGCGGCTTCATAATACTGAAATTTTTGATAACAGGTATCAAGTAATTCACGATATTCCTGCGGGGTCATTCCGGTATCTTTTTCCTCGTTTGTAGGACAATAACGGGCAAAGGCAAATACATCGACACCTGCCTCTACAACGGTATCAATAATATCCGGGATTTCTTTGATATTTGTACCGGATACGGTTGTCATAATCACAGAACGGATACCAGCCTTTTTGATACAACTGATTTTTTCAAGGGTACAGTCGAAAGAACCGGGTTTTCTGAACCAGTCATGGGTTGTTCTCATTCCGTCAAGAGAGAGTTGGTATTTCTGACACCCGTAATCTTTCAGCTTTTTGCAAACTTCATCCGTTAAATGAAAAGGATTCCCCAAAATGGTAAACGGAATATCATGTTCTTTTAACAGAGCAAGCAGTTTCCAAAAATCCGGATGTAAAATGGGGTCGCCACCCGTAATGTAAAAGTAGGGCAGACGGTTATACACCTTGCAGAAATCAAGACAGTTATAAAAGGTTTCCTGCATCTGCTCCCAGCTCATAGTATCCGGCTTTTTGCAGTTATCCTCCGAAAAAATGTAACAATGCTTGCAGCGTTGGTCGCACTCGTCTGTAATGTGCCATTGAAAAGCAAAATATTCTTTCATATCATTTCCCTCACTTTAAATTCCTTAAAATATCTATACAAATCGGCAAAACCGAATTATTCTGAAATTGTTCCCGGCAAACAGTATTGCTTATCGGGAACGGCTGATATCAGGTGCTTATTTATCGCCGGCACCGCAGGCAGCACCGCAGGCAGCAGGCTTTTCTTCTGTGCTTCCTTCGGAAACACTTTTGTCGCCGGCACCGCAGGCGGAGCCACAGGCAGAAGCCACCGTCTCCTCATTTTCCTTTGCCCAACCAAATAAATTAGAAAGTGCCATAATAATTACCTCCATTTTTCTATTTTAGGAACCTTTCCTGTTCCTTGATTGTATTGTATCGCACGGCTATTACGAAAAAAAGTACGCACTTTTTTATTACATAGTCACTTTTTTGTAACCCATATTTGCAAGAAAACCGCACTTATACTATAATTTGAATGTAACATTCATTTTCAAACTATTGGAAAGGGGTACGCCTATGCTGACAAAGGAAGAAATGCCCGCCTGCCCTGTAGCAACCACCGTCCAGATAATCGGAAGCAAGTGGAAATTGCTCATTATGCGAAACCTGTTACAGCGGCCATGGCGTTTTAATGAATTGCGCAAGGATTTGGAGGGAATCAGCCAAAAGGTCCTGACTGACAGCCTTCGTTCCATGGAAGAAGACGGAATCATTACCCGCACAGTTTATCCGGAAGTGCCGCCCCGTGTTGAATATGCGCTAAGCGATTTGGGGGAATCTATGCGTCCGATCATAAATGCTATGGAAAAGTGGGGAACAAACTATAAGAATCAGCTTTGATTTGATGAAAAAGCGGATATGATAATCCTTTTTGGAAAATCATATCCGCTCTTTTTCTATTATTCACCGAAATGCCATCTATTCCAAATCTGTTTGATTACTCCCCTGCTTTTCCAACTTCCGTCCGGCCTCCTCCATAAACCGTTCCGACAAATGGATTACTCTGATATTGTCACGGCTTTTCCGGTCCTTCCTGTTTCCGAAGAGAACTATTTTGGAAAGGTAATCCCGCTTAAGCTGCAGGGCAGCACTGCGCTGTTCCTCCGAAAAGGCAATCCACTTCTCATACAGCGTTCTCGGCAGCTCAAAATGATAGTGTTCCCTTCCGTCCTCCAGGCTCCATATGTCGGACTGATTATTCCAGTGGAGTGCATAGCCATCCGTATAGCCATACTGGTTTTCATACCTATCCTTGTATGGGTTCTCATCCTCTTCTTCATATGGCCCTTCATATCGATTTGCTTTCCCCTGTTCCATATCCTCTCTCTCTTTCATTAAAAAGAGAATGGTTCCGTCCTCTAACAGACCGATTGTAATCTGCTTTTGAAACCGCAATAACTCTTGTGTAAATTCCCGAACAAATGCATAAGCTTCCCCTTCTATTTTCTCGTAAAAATAAGTATCTATGTAACCTTCTTCCTGCTGCCGCTTTAAAGACTCTAAAAGCTGCTTTGCAAACCGCTCATCTCTCATTGCGCACTCTTCTATCAGCTCAATACTGCGGCGAACGCCGCTAAAAAGCGTACTTGAAAAGGAAATCAGCGGAATACGGTGTGCCTGTGCAAAGGGAAAAGCCGTAGACTTAAATCCGCTCATAGAGGCAACCCCTACCTGATATTGATACCGCATGATAGGATAACAGGTAATCCCTGTCGTTCTGGAAGATTTTCTGTTTCTTAATATCTCTTCCGTCACAATATCAAAGCTGTTTATATCTTCACGGAGCCCCAGCGCATTTCTGATTATCGGCAGGCCTATCGGTTCATCATAACACTTACATTCAACCAATAGCCTCGTCGGAAAATAGAATGGTGTCTGAACAGGCGGTGCCAAAAGAACATCCGCATTATGAGGCTGTCCCAAGCCTTGAATCATTGTTCCTGCAGTCCCGTCATAGATTAACAGCCCATCCTTTGTAACAGGCCAGAATCCACACGTCAACAACAGATTATATACAAAATGTTCAAAAAGTTTTCCCTTTACCGATGGCATAAGCTGCTCCTTTCATTCCCTGTCACTTTAAACAGCATTGATTCTATTATTTGATACAATCAGTATAGCAAAAAGAATTTTTACTTTCCAGTTCCGTTCGTCTTTCTTCATAAACTGCTCTTCGTAAAATTATTTTTACGTCCTATTTACCCTACGTTGATAGAACTTTTTTCCCATAAACAATAAACTGTTCATGATAATCAATTTTTCCTTCGGAGGTTAACATAACATTGAAAAAAGTTAAAAAAAAGCGTTCACTCAAAATACAATATTTCAAAGAACTCTCTTTCACCTTTCTCATTCCCTTCCTTGTAATACTGACAATAATCACTGTTTACATATATAATATGGTAAAAACAGACGCCGAACAAAAATGCAGCCTTTACGCATCCCTCCTCAGCAATCAGATGCTAACGGAGCTTTCTAAATACACTGCCATTGTGGAAACTGCTGCCATGCAGAAGGAAGTCCAAAGCCTCGACTACACCCAGGCTGAACCTTACCTGCAGTCACTGTTGGAGTTGGAAGGCAAAGATGTATGGTCTCATTTTCTTATTGCAAACCAATACGGCACGGAACAGGCGCATTCTGAAGGCAAAATGGGACACGGATATTCCATACGCACAGAGGAAGCCTTCTCCATTCCTTGGAATAATGAATGTACCTTTGTCTCAGAGCCGACAGTTTCTATCAGTACTGGTCGTACCGTCTTAGGAATTGGAACTCCTGTTTACCGGAACGGAAAAAAAGTGGGTGTTCTCATTGGCTATCTTCGTCTTGAAAGCATTTCCAATATTCTGAACCAGTATCATTATACCGACAACAGCTATGCCTTTATGGTTAATTCTGACGGCACTGTCTCTGCACATCCTGACCAGTCTCTTGTCATGAATACACAGCTTTCCGACCTTAAGCCTGACCGCAACGCCATTTATTCCTACCACAGTCTTGGATTGCACGACATTACCATCTGTGTTGTGACACCTCTGCCGGAAGCCTACGCCATGCTTTACGGCCTTATAAAAACAATGCTTTTCTCCATTTTCGTTCTTCTTATTGTGGGCATTCTCGGCACAATAAGGCTGTCTTCCCGGACAGCACAGCTCTTAAACTGGATAGTAAGCCAGACCAATCTGCTTGCTGAGGGACAAACCGTCCTGCAGGACAAAAAACTTCCTTATGGCAGGACACGTGAAATTATCAGCCTAAAAGGAGCCATGCATTCCCTTGCCGCAGGGTTATTCAACATTTTTTCCAACCTGAATGAACGTTCGGACGAATTGAAAGGTACGGTTAATGATGTTTCCACGCAGGTACAGTCTGCCGACTTAAATATTGGCAGTATATCCTCCCATTTAAATCATTTTGCTTCAAATATTCATGCAGTTTCCTCTTCCGCAGAAATCTTAAATGAAAAGTCTGCAACTAACTTAAACTTTGCCATTGCCATATCTGAATTTGCCAACGATGGCAACCAATATACCTCCGATATGATGACGAAGGCAGAGGTCTTTAAGCAAAATGCTTTATCAGGTAAAAATACAACTTTAAGCATGCTCTCTGACATCCGCTCTGACCTGCAGTCCTCTTTAGCGGAAAGCAGTAAATCCTGTCTCATAAATGATTTGGCTGAAGAAATTATGGATATTTCAGACCGTACCAACTTGCTCTCTCTAAATGCTTCCATTGAAGCGGCAAGAGCAGGTTCTGCCGGCCGTGGATTTTCGGTTGTGGCCTCAGAAATCCGTTCTCTCGCAGAAAATTGCCAAAACACGGCTGAGCATATCCAGAAAATCAGCCGCACTGTAACAGATGCCGTACATAAGCTGACTCAGGATGCCGAAAACCTGATGACCTATATTGATTCCTCTGTCCTGAGAGATTATAACTATTTTGCGGATATTGCCAACAACTACTACAAAGATGCCTCAGAAATCTCTACCATGATGAACCGCTTTGCAGACCATGCGGGGCAGCTCCGCTCTTCCTTTGCTCTTATGGATGATAATATTTCCCACATTTCATCCGCCATGGGCAAAAACAATATCAGCATTACCGAGATTTCCAACTATACCTCTGAATTTGTTACCACGCTGCATGGCATCAATGATGCAGTTGGCTCCTGCAGCCATATTTCTAAAAAGCTTCAGGACAGTATTTCACACTTTCAGGCTAAAACACCTGCTTAAGCAAACACCTTTCCTACATAACCGGTTCAAAGCGCAGTCTGATATCCGGCAGTTCTTTTATTATGTAATAATAATTTTCCTGCCAGTCCTCGCCCTGGGAAGGGTCATTCTCACCGGTGGCAGGCGGTGCAAAAAGATGCAGTTTCATCGTACACGGACCGGAAAGCTTTTTATCAAAAAATGCCGGCATAAAGTCTACAAAGGTCACGCCCGGCGCCTTATAAAACCATCTGCCGTTTATTTCCAGCATCAGATTGGCTTCCGCCAGAGAACCATTAAAATCAGCTTCTGCAAAAACAGGATTTCCTTCCATGGCAAGCTCCATGCAAAGGCCCTCTGCATCCTCAGCGCCGCCCCAGCGTAAGGTAACCGGCAGCTCCTTTTCGCCGGTTTCTGTCATACCCGGCTTAAAGAAATCATCATTTATGATATCACGGTATGCGGAAAGTAACGGCTGCTCAATGCCTACGTCTGCATTGTTAGGGTCTGTAATCTCCAGTCCAAGCCTGCCGTCATCCCTGAATTGATAGAAGGTAAAGCCGTCAAACCAGTTTTCTTTATCCTCTTTTATCAGTTTGCAGAACTCCTGCACCATTTTCACCTGCTCATAAGGTCCCGTTACATCGCCGTCTGCATTGATTTCAGACATCAGCATAGGCTTTTTAATGCCGCCGTTTAACTCCCTGTAACGTTCAAAGCTTCTTTTTGTCATATCATAAACATAGGAGGCCTCTTCCTTTTTATGCTTGAAGTTGTCTTTTTCTGCCACTTCATAAGGCCATCCCCAGTTTAGCGCCATATATTTATCCACAGACCAGATATCCGTAGTGCGTACTGCTTCTGCAAATTCTTCTTCCTTTGTAATCTTGGGCGAATTGATATCCTCTACACCGCCGATGCACAGAATAGTCGTTACATTCGGCGCGTACTGCTTTAATATCCGGCAAAAACGCACGAAGAAATCTCCCACCTCCGCATAGGAAGCACGCTTATTAAAAGAAAACCAGTCTCCGGTAGCCTCATGATTCAGCCTTAACATCATGCGCCCAAAGGTACGCAAATCTTTTGCAATCGCAATAATATGCTCGTCCGTCACATGCGGGTCGCAGGTTAAGGTCAGCACTACCTCCTGCCCATGTTTTC
Source organism: uncultured Lachnospiraceae bacterium (assembly GCA_900551115.1). GTDB lineage: Bacteria > Bacillota > Clostridia > Lachnospirales > Lachnospiraceae > Acetatifactor. Next base: position 29,926 of record URUY01000031.1, on the reverse strand, counting down.
TGACATCACGCATACAACTAAAAGGCTCGCCTTCTCTGTTTCCGTCAAGCCCTCCCCTGTAGGGAAAATAATTGTCATAGGGATAATCCCATGCAAATCCGATCTCTTTGTCCGCATAAGCGTCCTGTGCCCGCTGCGGCCACATTTCATCAAGCGGATAATAGCAGTACATCAAATTGATGCCTCTGTGGGGTCTGTGCAGCTTTTGCAGGATATAATCCTGATTCACGTAAAATCCTCTCTCACTGCCGTCTCCCAAGTCTACCGCGCATTTTGCCGGTGTCAGCTTTACACCCTTTATCTGTCCCATAAAAGTCCTCCTGCATGTTCGTATAATGCCTTTGTGCCTGAATACCTGTCACAATGGCTTTTGACCGGTACACAGACACAAACGCCTCGTACGGATACTTCATTCATTGTATGGTATTATAAACCGTAATGCAAGCTTATTCCACAGAAACCACCTTATAGTCCTGGTCCTCCACTGCTTTCTTTAACACCTCTTCTGCTATTTCTCCGTTAAGCTTTACTGCTGCACTGCCTGTTTCATGGCTTACCAAAGCCTCCGTAACCTGAGGAAGTGCCTCCAATGCCTTTTTTACCCTTGCTTCACAGTGCCCGCACATCATACCTTCGATTTTCATTGTCTTTTCCATTTTTTTGTCCTCCATTTTTTTATTTTTTTCTTTTTTTCCCGCCTTATGGATATCAATCAGATTTAACCGTAAGGCATTTGTTACCACGCAAAAGCTGGATAAGCTCATGGCAGCCGCTGCAAACATGGGGTTAAGCTGCCAGTGAAATACCGGGATAAACAGCCCTGCCGCCAACGGAATGCCGATTACATTATAAATAAAAGCCCAGAACAGATTCTCGTGAATATTTTTCAGGGTATAACGGCTTAACCGGATAGCCGCAGGCACATCGCTTAACCGGCTCTTCATCAATACCACATCGGCAGCATCAATGGCAATATCCGTACCTGCTCCGATGGCAATGCCGATATCTGCCCTGGTAAGAGCAGGGGCATCGTTGATACCGTCTCCTACCATGGCAGTCCTGCCCTTTGCCTGCAAAGAGCGGATGACGTTTTCCTTACCCTCCGGCAGCACTCCTGCAATGACCTCGTCCACTCCTGCCTGTCTGCCGATGGCATTTGCCGTCCGTTCGTTATCCCCGGTCAGCATAACGACACGTATTCCCATTTGCTGCAATTCTCTTACCGCCTGCGGACTGTCTTTTTTAATAACATCTGCTACCGCAATAATACCAATCAGCCTGCCGTTTCTTGCAAAAAACAGGGGTGTCTTTCCTTCCTCTGCCAGATGTTCCGCGTTTTTCTGCATCTCTTCCGGAATTTCTGCCTGACTGCTGATAAACAGGTAGTTCCCGCCGCTTACAGAGGCTTTATCATAAACGGCTGTCAGACCGTTGCCCGGCAGAGCAGTAAAATCGGAAACCTCGCCTGCTTCCATTCCCTTTTCTTTTGCGTAATTGAGGATGGCTCCTGCCAGCGGATGTTCACTTTTCTGCTCCAATGCATAGGCTATCGTCAGCAGTTCCTTCTCGGAAATCCCGTCCGCAGGAAGCAGATTTGTTACCTTCGGTTCCCCGCTTGTGATAGTCCCCGTCTTGTCCAGGGCCACAATCTGCAGCTTTCCCGCTTCTTCCAGAGACACCGCTGTTTTAAACATAATGCCGTTTTTGGCTCCCATACCGTTTCCTACCATAATAGCAACCGGCGTAGCCAGCCCCAACGCACAGGGACAACTGATAACCAGCACCGCAATACCTCTTGCCAGTGCAAAGCCAATACCTTCCCCCATTAAAAGCCATACGAGGATGGTAATCGCTGCAATTGCGATGACTACGGGAACAAATACACCGGATACTTTATCCGCCACCTTGGCAATGGGAGCTTTGGTAGCTGCCGCATCGCTTACCATCCTGATAATCTGGGACAGCGTTGTATCTTCTCCTACCCGTACGGCTTCACATTTGAGAAAGCCGGACTGGTTTACGGTAGCTGCGGATACCTTATCTCCCGCTGCTTTGTCAACCGGAATGCTTTCGCCGGTCAGCGCCGCTTCATTGACCGCACTGCTTCCCTCCAACACCATGCCGTCCACCGGAATATTCTCTCCCGGTCTCACTACAAAAATATCGCCCTTTTGTACCTGTTCAATGGAAACCTCTGTTTCCACCCCATCCGCCAGGACAGTCGCCGTCTGCGGCGCAAGCTTCATCAGTCCCTTCAGCGCGTCCGTTGTCCTTCCCTTAGACCTTGCCTCCAGCATCTTTCCCACCGTTATCAAAGTAAGAATCATGGCAGCCGATTCAAAATAAAACTCATGCATATAGGTCATAACACCTTCTGCATCCCCTGCAAGCTGTGCGTCCGTCATGGCAAACAATGCATAGGTGCTGTATACAAAGGCAGCACCGGCTCCAAGGGCTACCAATGTATCCATATTCGGAGCCTTATGCCACAGGCTTTTAAAACCGCTTATAAAAAACTTCTGGTTAATCACCATGATAATACCGGTAAGAAGAAGCTGCAAAAGCCCCATTGCCACATGATTATCCGCAAGTACTGCCGGAAGGGGCCAGTCCCACATCATATGACCCATGGAAATATACATCAGTACCAGTAAAAATGCCACCGATGCATACAGCCTCTGTTTTAAAACCGGCGTTTCCCTGTCCTTTAATAATTCTGTCTCTGCCAAATCTCTTCCCGGACCGCTCTCTTTGCCCTTTTCTTTTTTTGCCGCCCCGTATCCGGCTTTTTCTACCGCCGCTATAATTTCCTTTTCAGCTGCATTTCCTTCTATTCCCATGGAATTCGTTAAAAGGCTGACTGTGCAGGCCGTCACGCCCGGTACTTTAGAAACTGCTTTTTCCACACGGGTACTGCAGGCCGCGCAACTCATTCCTGTAACTGTATATTGCTCCATTCTCATTCCTGCCTTTCTATCCCAAGTTTTGTTTTTCCGTCCAAATTTCTGCCCTTTTTTCCGGCAAACCATACGCTGCCGAAAAGACAGCCTCACGAAAAATCAAACTTATTTCATCAGCTTCTGTAATGTTGCAAGAAGCTCGTCTACCGTTTCTTCCCTGCCCTCTTTAATATCCCTGGTGACACAGGTTTTAATATGATTTTCAAGAAGTACCCTGTTAAAGCTGTTCAGTGCTGCATTTACCGCTGCTACCTGTACCAGAATATCTGTACAGTATACATCCTTTTCCACCATTCCTTTAATCCCCCGTATCTGCCCCTCTATACGGTTTAAACGATGAATCAAATCTTTGTATTCCTTTTCTGAACGTTCCTTCGTCTTATGGCAGGTATCGCACTCTCTCATTCCGTCCATCGTTCCCTTTCTCCTTTCATCATTCTTCTCTCTGTTTTCGCCCTCATTATATACCCCCTATGGGTATATTGCAAGAAGAAATTTTTAATATGCTGTAAATTAATCAGAAAAACAGTCGGTTATAGAATTTCCCATAACCGACTGCTTCATTCTTTTTTATCCTGATTTTCCGTTTAAACTATATACTGACATAACCGTCTGCGCACTTGCAGAGCTAGCTGTCTGTAGCATAAAGGGCACTTTACATCATGCCGCCCATACCGCCGGCTCCGGCAGGCATTGCAGGCACATCCTCTTTGATATTAGCTACAACGGATTCTGTAGTCAGAAGTGTAGATGCAACACTTGTTGCATTCTGCAGGGCACTTCTAGTAACCTTTGCAGGGTCTAAGATACCGTCCTTTACCATATCCACATATTCTTCCTTCAATGCATCGAAGCCCATGCCTGCTTTCAGCTCTTTCACTTTGTTTACGATGACGCTGCCTTCCAAGCCTGCATTTGCCGCAATATGGAACAGAGGTGCTTCCAGTGCCTTTAATACAATATTGGCGCCTGTCTTTTCATCGCCTTCCAGAGTATCACGCAGCTTTTCTACTTCCTTGGATGCATGGATATATGCGGAACCGCCGCCGCAGATGATGCCTTCCTCTACTGCTGCTCTGGTTGCTGCCAATGCATCTTCCAGACGAAGCTTTGCTTCCTTCATTTCTGTTTCGGTTGCAGCACCCACACGGATAACTGCTACGCCGCCGGCCAGTTTGGCAAGTCTTTCCTGTAATTTTTCTCTGTCAAAGTCAGAGGTCGTTTCTTCAATCTGCTTCTTAATCTGTGCAATACGTGCCTGAATAGCAGCCTTATCGCCCTCACCGTCTACAACAACGGTATTTTCCTTCTGAACCTTCACGGATTTTGCACGGCCCAACTGATCCATGGTAGTATCCTTAAGCTCCAGTCCCAGCTCAGAGCTGATTACCTGACCGCCTGTAAGGATTGCGATATCCTCAAGCATTGCCTTTCTTCTGTCACCATATCCGGGAGCCTTTACAGCTACTACGTTGAAGGTACCGCGCAGCTTGTTGACAATCAGAGTGGTAAGAGCTTCGCCCTCTACGTCTTCTGCAATAATTAACAGCTTTGCGCCGGACTGTACAACCTGCTCTAAGAGAGGCAGAATCTCCTGAATACTGGAAATTTTCTTATCTGTTATAAGAATATACGGATTGTCAAGAACTGCTTCCATCTTATCCATATCTGTTGCCATGTACGCGGAAATATATCCCCTGTCAAACTGCATACCTTCTACCAGGTCAAGCTCGGTCTGCATGGTCTTGCTTTCTTCAATGGTGATAACGCCGTCATTGGAAACCTTCTCCATAGCGTCTGCTACAAGCTGGCCTACGCCGTCATCTCCTGCGGAAATAGCAGCAACTCTGGCGATATGCTCCTTACCGTTTACCTTGGAACTCATCTTGGCAATAGCTTCTACTGCACAGTCAGTTGCTTTCTTCATGCCCTTTCTTAAGATAATGGGGTTAGCGCCTGCTTCCAGGTTCTTCATGCCGGCATTAATCATAGCCTGTGCCAAAACGGTAGCTGTAGTAGTACCGTCACCTGCTACATCGTTTGTCTTTGTTGCAACTTCCTTTACCAGCTGTGCGCCCATGTTTTCAAATGCGTCCTCAAGCTCAATTTCCTTTGCGATGGTAACACCATCGTTGGTAATAAGAGGAGCGCCGAAGGACTTATCCAGTACTACGTTTCTTCCTTTGGGTCCTAATGTCACTCTTACAGTGTCTGCCAGCTGGTCAACACCTCTGCCTAATGCTGCACGCGCTTCTGCGCCGTATTTAATTTCCTTTGCCATAATTTTTACGCCTCCAAATTAATCTGATTTTATAATAATGCAATCCTCTAAAGCAATTCTGTCAAACAGACAGTACTTACTGAATGACTGCAAGAATATCGCTCTGCTTTACAATAATATATTCTTCCTCTTCAATCTTTACATCGGTACCGGCATATTTGGAATAGATAACCTGATCGCCTGCCTTGACCTCCATCTTGATTTCCTTGCCGTCTACCATGCCACCCGGACCTACTGCAACAACCTCTGCCTGCTGGGGTTTTTCTTTATTCTGACCGGGAAGAACAATACCGGATTTGGTTGTCTCCTCTGCTACTAACTGCTTCAATACTACTCTGTCACCTAAAGGTACTAATTTCATAATGACTGCCTCCTTATTCTGCGTCTGTTTTCAAATTATTAGCACTCGCTGTATATGAGTGCTAATCGCTAATGCTTATATTAATTTTATATGCAGGGCTTTGCAACTGCATGCACAGATAACCGCTTTTTATTTTCTTCCGTTATCTCGTGTTTTCTCTTATTATCTCGTTTTTTCTGACTTTTATCCTTTTGATGGAATTTAATATTTATTTTAGATTCTGTTTCCGGTCTGTTTCTTTTTGTGCATTATTTTTCTTTGACTTACCATTTCCCGCTATCATACAAACAGCAATGATGATTGTAAATATATAGCCCTTTACCAGATTCATCCCAAACTGTCCCCATAAATCATATCGTTCCATATAGACAGGCATATCCCTTAACACTTCAAAATAATTAAAATGGCTGTTTACGCCTTCGTTCACTGCTTTAAAGAAGTTGAAAGCATAGGATGCATAGGTTGCCGGAATAATAACCAACAGCCCAAATACCGCACTGATAACAGTACCGAAGAAATCCTCTTTTCCACTCATTTTCTTATAGCCAGCCTGAGCCAGTACGAATATTAAAGCAGCAATCCACCCGGAAATATATCCCAGACAGCCGATTGCCGTCCATGCCAGACCACCCAGCAAAGCTCCTAAAAGCGCTCCGATAACACCCTTCCATCTATTGTTTTCCTCAATAATCGGGGACCCCATGCTGGGTGTGCTGTTGTACATATTATTATTGTACATATTGTTGCTGTACATATTGTTACTGTCCGTGTTGCTGTCCACATTGTTGTTCATGTTACTGTTCATGTTGTTGCTCATGTTGTTGCTGTCCATTCCCTTTTCTCCTCTCATAAGTAAGAGCCGCACCGCAGCCTATAAATAATAAACACTTCATAAGTATACCATGAATCCCCATGAAAAAAAAGATGCTGTCTCTGACAACATCTTTTTTCAAAGTATTTTCAATCTGTTTTTAGTCAATACTGCCTCTGTTTTAGCTGCATTTGATTTCCAGATAGCCTAAAAGCTTGCTCATATCATATTCTTCCATAACGCCCAAATTAGGGTCATAGAACTTTCCGTCATATGCTACCAGATAGTGGCAGAAGCGGCCCATTCTTTCCATCATGATACAGCACTTGGGAAGTACGCAGCCAGCGCCTTCCGTATAGGTAATGATATCCGTATGGTCAATGCCGTAATAATTAAGTGCGGAAATCACACGGCCCATGGTAGCCTGCCATTCCCTGCAGTCCATTACCCTGATAACGTCCGCAATGGTAACGCCTGCTAACATAGCTACAACCGTCTGTCCGCAGAGACCGTCTTCGGGCTGGATAATAACCTCCATGCTGTCAATTTTACGGATAGGATTCTCAAAGCTGTAGGGGCTGTTCTGATCCATCTTAATCAGACTGCCGTTTATATGCAGCAGCACCTTGTGCGCCTCGGAAATATCTACCTGAATAGCATCCTCATCCTCCACATGGATCTCGTAATTGCCCTTTTCCTTAGGAAGCAGCTCGCACTCGATAATCTTATTATCCAATACCATGTCAGCCTTTATTACTTCCCGCTGCTTGCAGACTTCCCATACATTAAACGGAATCTGAATCATATATCCTTTTTCTTTTTTTTCAATTTCTGCCTTAAAAAAATATCTCATTTATCATACCTCCGGGGTTTCTTGTTATTCAACAAAGCTCTGATGTAAAACCTGTACTATAAAGATTGTAGCAAATTCTACAATCATTGCAATCATTTTTTCCCGAATTTAAGACAAGTATTTAAAAAAAAACATGCTGACAAAAAAGTATCAAACTTTTCTCTGCAAAATGCCGCTTTTCAGGCCTTTTTTACCTGAGAAGGCGGCATGCCGTACCGCTTTTTAAACAGCTTGCTGAAATGATAGGCATCATCATAACCCACCCTCTCTGCAACCTCCTGAATACTGCCGGCGAACCCCTCCTGCAAAAGCACCATCGCTTTTTCCAGCCGGATATTAATCAGATGCCTGATGGGGGTATCTCCCGTTTCACTTTTGAATATCCTGGAAATATAAAAAGGACTTAAGTACATATTTTCCGCAATTTGGTCTAAGGATATCTTTTCTGCATAGTGGTCCTCAAAATAATTGACAATCTGCTCCACTACATATTTTTTATTGACCGACTCAAAGGCGCAGCCTGTCTTGACCTCTACCGGCTGCATCTGCTGCCTTACAATCAGCAAAATCATCTGCATAAGATACGCCTTCATCATAAAATACCTGCCCTGCCAGCAGACCGTGTTCTCTGCCTCCATGGAGGCGCAGATTTTAAAAAGCTTCTGCCTTAACTCTCCTGTCGTATGGATAATCGGCCCTTCCTCCGGAAGCGGCATCGCATTGACAGGCATATTTTTAAACCGGATATCTGCGGCTCCTACAAAAAACTCCGTCACGGCGTTAGTCATATCCGCCACCAGCCCCTGATGCTTTGTTCCCGGGTTGAAAATAATCAGATCCCCTTCCCCCACATCGTAAACCTCGCCGTCAATCCTATATTTTCCCGTCCCGGACATCATAAAGGCAATTTCAAGATAATCATGTGAATGATACGATTTTTCATCCTGCTCCCGCCTGCCCTTCCAGGTAAATAAGAACGTAGGATTCAACTCCTCAAGCAGTATACCCGCACTTTCCTGACACATAAGCTTACTACCCCTTTCTTCTCTCTTCCTATTCTAAATGCACCGGGCCAAAAAGTAAAATCTTTTTTAAATACTTTGTCAAAAAGATACATGAAAGCTACAAGATACTCCATTTCTTTTTTATGCCCAAATGCTAGTATAAGGCTGATACCTACGAATAATTTTCCGGCAGGAGGTTTTTTATGACACCCAGAAAATGGTTCCTTTCTTTTCTAAAAAAATACCGAAAAAACATGGTAATCGGTCTGATGCTGACTATACTGATTACCTCCCTTCACATCGTAAATCCCCTTATTTCCGGCTTTATTGTGGATGATGTCATTAAAGGCGGCGCTTACGATTTGCTGCTGCCGGCTGTTGCCTGCATGTTAGGCGTTGTTGTCATCCGCAGCGTGATGCGCTTCTTTTACCAGTGGATATTTGAAAGCGCTTCCCAGGGGCTGCTCTTTGACATGCGGGATAAGGTTTACAGAAAGCTTTTGCAGGAGGACTTCAGCTTCTATAATAAGAAGCGCACCGGCGACTTAATGAGCCGCCAGACCGGTGATATGGATGCTATCAGACACTTCGTTGCATATGTTATCTATTTTACCTGTGAAAACGTGTCCATGTTTATTCTTGCACTGGTCATGATTTTTACCGTCAATGTAAAACTGGCACTCTGCATGCTTGTGGTTCTCCCTTTTACAGCCCTTGCCACCTACCGGCAGTCAAAGGAGGTAAAACCTGCCTTTCAGAGAAACCGTAACTGCTTTTCCTCCTTAAACTCCTTTGTACAGGAAAATGTCAGCGGCAACCGGGTTGTCCGTGCCTTTTCCAAGGAGGCTTTTGAAACAGAAAAATTTAATAAAGAAAACAATGCCTTCCGTGATGCACAGATTTCCGCATCAAAGGTATGGATGAAGTATGTTCCCATCTTTGAAATTTTAGCCTACGCCTTAAATATCATCCTGATGCTGTACGGCGGCTATATGGTTATAAATGAAGAAATTACCCTGGGTGACCTGGTTATCGTAAACGGTTATCTGTGGATGCTCAATAACCCCTTGCGTATGGCAGGCTGGATTGTCAACGATATCGGCAATTTCATCACCTCCGTGGAGAAAATTTACAATACCTATTCGGAAGAGCCTCATGTCAAAACGCCCCGTTCCGGCATCAAGAAAAAGCTTGAAGGCGCTATTGAATTTAAGAATGTATCCTATCGTGCCGATGATGAAGACATCGTTATGAATATTGATTTCAAGGTAGAACCGGGGCAGACCGTAGGAATTATCGGTTCCACCGGCTCCGGCAAATCCACTATCATGAATCTGCTCTGCCGCTTTTACGACACCACCTCCGGTCAGGTTTTTGTAGATGGCTGTGATGTCCGCAATCTGGACCTTTACAATCTGCGTGACAACATCGGCATGGCTATGCAGGATGTGTTCCTGTTTTCCGATACCATTGAAGGAAACATTGCCTACGGGCGTCCGGACTGTTCCTTTGAGGAGGTTAAGAAAGCCGCAATCATGGCAGATGCCAACCACTTTATCATGGCTATGCCGGAGGGCTATGACACTATCGTAGGAGAACGGGGCGTTGGATTGTCCGGCGGACAGAAACAGCGTATTTCCCTGGCCCGTGCCCTCCTTAAGGACCCGTCCATCCTGATACTGGACGATACCACTTCTGCGGTGGATATGGAAACAGAAAGCTATATTCAGAAGCAGCTTAAGAATATTGAAAAGAAATGTACGATTTTTATTATTGCCTATCGTATTTCTTCCATAAAAGATGCCGATTTGATACTTGTTATGGACAAGGGACGGATTATTGAGCAGGGCACCCATAACTCCCTGCTTGCAAAGGGCGGCTACTATGCTGCTGCTTTCCACAACCAGTACGGGGAAATCCCCGCCGAAATTTTAGAAAAGGGAGGTAGTAAAGATGGCACGAAACAGATATGATGTGGATGAAGTGTTAGAGGACAGCTTTGACCTAAATCAGTTAAAGCGTCTTGCCGGTTACATCAGTCCTTATAAAAAACGGATGGCCTTAGTAATTATCCTGATGCTTTCTTCGTCTGCGCTGACCATGCTGGTGCCCATTTTCTTCCAACAGATTATGGATATCTCCATTCCGCAGAAGGATATGAATTCCATTATCCTCTACAGTATTCTGACGTTTTTAATTGCGCTGTATTCAGCCTTTGCGCTGCGCATGAAGATTAAGCATATGAGCGTCATGGGACAAAATATCATTCACGACTTGCGTTCCGATATTTTTGGCCATTTACAGGAATTGCCCTTTTCCTATTATGATGACAGGCCCCACGGTAAAATTCAGGTACGTGTGGTAAACTATGTCAACAGCTTAAGTGACCTGTTAAGCAACGGTATCGTCAATACCTTTACCGATTTGTGCAACCTCTTTTTCATCCTGATTTTCATGTTTATCGAGGATGTACGTTTGACACTGGTATGTCTCTGCGGCCTTCCGGTACTGGCTCTTGTTATTGTCTTTATCAAAAAAAGACAGAGACGCGCGTGGCAGATACAGAGTAACAAACAGTCCAACTTAAACGCTTATATTGCAGAAAGCATAAACGGTATCCGTGTAACCCAGTCCTTTGTCAGGGAACAGGAAAACACCGGTATCTTCAACAACTTAAGCAAAAATTACCGTTCCGCATGGATGAGGGCCGTAATATTCAACTTTACCCTGTGGCCCTGTGTGGATATCATTTCCACCGTTACCACCTCTTTTATTTTTGTTTTAGGTGTACGCTTTATATTAGCCCCGTCCTCCACTTTGACGGTTGGCGTGCTGATTGCCTTTACTGCTTACATCAGCCGGTTTTGGCAGCCCATCAACACCCTGGCAGGCTTTTACAACTCATTGCTTACTGCAATCTCCTATCTGGAGCGTATTTTTGAAACCATAGATGAGCCGGTACTGGTAAAGGACGCGCCAAACGCCGTTCCCATGCCTCCCATCCACGGTGAAGTTACTTTCGAGGATGTTTCCTTCAGCTATGAAGAAGGACATAAGATTTTAAATTCCATTAACTTTACCGCTCATCAGGGTGAGTCCTATGCCATTGTAGGTCCTACAGGAGCAGGCAAGACCACCATCGTCAACCTGATAAGCCGCTTTTATAACGTAGATTCCGGCAGGGTTTTAATTGACGGCGTGGATATTTCAGGCGTAACGCTGCATTCCCTCCGTACCCAGATGGGTATTATGATGCAGGACTCCTTTATCTTTGCAGGCACCATCATGGATAATATCCGTTACGGCAATATGTCCGCTACTGACGAGGAAGTGATTGCCGCCGCAAAGACAGTATGTGCCCACGATTTTATTATGGAAATGGAAAACGGCTACTACACCGAAGTAAACGAAAGGGGAAGCCGCCTTTCCGCAGGACAGCGCCAGCTTATCTCCTTTGCCAGAGCGCTTCTGGCAAATCCCCGTATCCTCATACTGGACGAAGCAACCTCCAGCATTGATACGGAAACGGAAATCCTCCTGCAAAAGGGCTTAAACAGACTATTAAAGGGACGTACCTCCTTCATTATCGCACACCGCTTATCTACCATTAAAACTGCGGACTGCATCATGTATGTAGACAAGGGCGATATCCTGGAAAAAGGAAACCATGATGAACTCATGGCTAAAAAGGGAGAATATTACAGACTGTATATGTCACAGTATGACTTCCTGAAAGCATAACGGCACTGCCGTTTCTGCCATGCATTCTTTTCTTTCCTAAAAATATATAACAAAAATCGGTCCTATATTCCCATGAGGCATCCCCAACGGATTATAGGACCGGTTTTTATTTATTTGTTTATTTTTTATCTGCTGTTTTTAGCGTACTGCTGCTCTTCTTTTTAAAACAAATCCGCCTGCCAGTAAAGCCATACCACCCATAAAAAGCATCAGGCTTAAGGGACTGCCGGCTTCACCGGTCTTTGGCACATCATCATACTCGCTGCCGGCGCCTGTCTGGGTATTGCTGCCTGTGGTATCAGCAGGTGCTGTCGGTGCAGTGGTATTTGCAGGTGCCTTATCCTTCGGATAGCTGAACAATACATAAGTACCTGTAAAATCACTGGTTGCAAAAGTTACGGTAGCGGAATCTGTATCCGTATCATAATAGTACGAAACCTTTCCGTCTGAGGAAAGATGTAAAAGTGCATAATTTCTGTCACTGATTCTGTCCTTTGCCGCTACACCAACTACCAGATTCAATGGACTTGTCGTAGTGGTATATGCCTGAAAATTACTGCCTGTCCACTCAAAGAGCTGAATATCCATATTTTCAATCCTGGTACCGCTAAAACCGGCTATGGAATCATCTATAAGCTTGTTTGCCAGTTCACCGTCCCTTGCCATCCCCACATAGAGTACCGGTCTGCTTCCATAATAAATCTCATTGTCAGAAATATCCATCATCTCTGTCATTTCCAAAAAAGGTGTAGTGACAACAACGCCGCTTACACCGCCTACATGGAAATTAACCTGCGTGGTGGGCACAATCTCTGTGCCGTCTGCCTTTGCTACCTTATTAGGAACCGTACTCTCACCGTCTAAGGACCATCCATAAGCAGAATCACCGTAAGCCTCAGCCGAAAGTGCAGGTGTCAGACCAAGCACAAATGCAAGCCCTACAGCGCCGGCAGTCTTTATAATCTGTTTCATTTTCATAGCATATACCCCCTGACCTAACAGTCATTTTGTATTTTTTATAACCATATCCCCTTTCGGAACATGTTATTGTTATACTAATTGTACACAGGAACAAAGAATTCTGTCAATTCTTTTTCTCATCATTTTGCTTAAACATTTTCCACACCGTAAACCAAAACAGGGTCACCGTAGCTATTACTGCCAGTATATCGGAAACCGGTTCTGCCAAAAATACGGCAAAAACCTTATTTTCAAAGAACCGAGGCAGGATATAGATAAGGGGTATCAGTAAAATCAGCTTTCTGAGAACTGCCAAAAACAGGGAATGCACTGCCTTTCCCATTGCCACAAAGGTCTGCTGACAGGCAATCTGCGCTCCGAAAATACAGGTGCCTGCCATATAAACCGGCATTGCCCATGCACAATATTCTATAAGCGTCTCGTCCGGCGTAAATATTCTTGCAAGAACCTGCGGCATACTTACTGCAATCAGCCACAAAAACAGGGTATATCCCACACAGGCGGCCAGCGCCAGTAAGAACGCCTTTCTTACTCTGTCCATTTTCTTCGCACCGTAATTGTAGCTGACAATGGGCGTCATACCCTGACTGATGCCATGGATTGGCATCATAGCCGCCTGCATAACGCTGCTTAGTATTGTCATGGCACCTACTGCCGTATCTCCGCCGTATTTTAATAAAGAAGTATTAAAGCACACTGACAAAATACTTTCCGTAGCCTGCATAATAAAAGGCGCAACACCAAGGGCTAAAACCGGACCGATAACAGACGGATTAAAGTGCAGGTTTTCCTTCTTTATTTTAAGGACTGTCTTTTTCCCTGTCAAAAACAGAAATACCCATATAGCGGATACCGCCTGAGAAATAACGGTTGCAATGGCTGCTCCCCGTACCCCCATGGAAAACACAAAGATAAACACAGGGTCAAGTACCAGATTAATGCCTGCTCCAATCATAACCGTCTTCATGGCAGTCATGGCAAAGCCCTGGGAGGTAATAAAGGCATTTAAGCCCGTTGTAATCTGTACAAATACCGTACCAAGAACATAAACGCGCATATACTCAAGTGCATATCCTATCGTATCTTCACTGGCGCCGAAGGCATATAAAATCGGCTCTGCAAAAACAAAGAATACAACAGTCAGTACTACCGAAAGTATAAGCAAGGTAACTACACAGTTCCCCAAAATCTCTTCCGCGCTTTTATTATCCTGCTTTCCCATGGCAATAGAAGCTCTGGGTGCGCCGCCAAAGCCGACAAGCGCCGCAAAAGCCGCTATCAATATAAGAACCGGAAACGTTACGCCTACACCTGTCAGCGCAAGAGCGCCTTCTCCCGGTATGTGGCCGATATAAATCCGGTCTACAACATTGTAAAGCAGGTTGATAATCTGGGCTGCTATCGCCGGCAGGGCGAGGTTGAATAAAAGCCTTCCTACAGGCTGCGTGCCCAGCTTATTATTATTATCCGTTTCCATATTTATGTCACTCCTATAAAATCAGTACCTCACCTGTAGCTTTTTATAAATTAAGTATGCGGGCTGCAAACTGAAAATATACCATAAGAGACAGGGCATCCACAATCGTTGTGATAAAAGGGCTTGCCATGACTGCCGGGTCAAACCCGATTCTTTTCGCCAGAATCGGCAGACTGCAGCCGATAAGCTTTGCCAGCATAACTGCAACCACCAGTGTCAGGCATACTACCAGTGAAACCATAAGCCCTACCCGGTCAAGCAGCATGAGCTTTGCAAAATTGGCAGCTGCCAGCGTAATACCGCATAAAAAGGCAACTCTGGCTTCCTTCCATATAACATGGAACACATCCTTATACGCAATTTCTCCCAAAGAAAGCCCACGGATAATCATAACGCTTGCCTGTCCGCCGGCATTGCCGCCCGTATCCATCAGCATGGGAATAAACATGGTGAGTGCGGCACAGGCACTGAGCGCATCCTCAAAACGGCTGATAATCTGACCGGTGAAGGTAGCGGAAACCATCAACAGCAACAGCCAGGGGATTCTCTTTCTAAAGGTTTCAAAAATACCCGTTTTCATATAAGGCTTGTCGGAAGGTACGATAGCCGCCATCTTTTCAATATCCTCGGTAGCCTCTTCTTCCATAATATCCACAATATCATCGACTGTTATAATACCAACAAGCCGGTTTTCATTGTCTACAACCGGCATGGAGGTAAAATCGTATTTCTTAAACTGAGCGGCAACCTCTTCCTGATCCATCAGGGTATTGATGGAAATAACGTTCTCATGCATGATTTCCCCGATAATTTCATCAGGGCTGCTGAGCAGAAGATATCTTAACGCCACCGTACCGATTAACTTCCTCTGGGAATCCAATACATAACAGATGTTTATCGTCTCAGAGTCCACGCCTACTTTTCTGATGCGGGCAATGGCTTCCTCTACGGTAAGGGATTCCTTTAAATCCACGTACTCCACCGTCATAATGCTTCCGGCAGAATCCTCCGGATATCTGAGAAGATGATTGATATCCCTGCGTGTCTCAGGGCTTGCATTTGCAAGCAGCTTCTTTACTATATTAGAAGGCATCTCCTCCAAAAGATCCGTTGCATCATCGGCCATCAGATTGTTGATGATACCGGCTGCATCCCGTTCTGAAAGGGAGGTAATAATCATCTGCTGGTTTTCCACTTCCATATAGGAAAACACATCTGCTGCCAGATCCTTGGGAAGAATCCGGAATACCTTCAGCATTTCTTCCTCTTCAAGCTGCTCTAAAAGTACCGCAACATCCGCTTCATTCATCTCAGCCAGCTTCTGGCGCAGGGATGTATACTGACGGGTTGCTAATAATTCCTTGATTTCATCCATTTTCTTTCTCCTTTAGTTGTAAATGTGGTCTTCATGCATCGGGCAGGAAGAGGATTGTCTGAACTATGGGTCTTACTGTGCGACTTCATAAAAACCACCACCTTTCTAACTTAGGAGAATTATTTTCCAAATTTCATTTTAACCACGTCTTTCTTCTTTGTCAACGTAATATATTTCATCTAAAATCTCAATTACCGCCTTACCTGCGGTCACCTCTGTAAATTCTCTGTAAAGTTCATCCTTCCATTCAGCCGGGAACAATAGCACCAGCCTCACAATGTCAGTATATACGCTCTCCTCCGGTTCTACTCCCCTGCCTCCCAATATATATAAAATTTTACCTATGCTATTGTAATCCACCTCTACTGCCATCCGTACACCGGGGCGCATCATCCCAATTTCACAGCCCGACAGTCCTGCCTTGACAGCCTGCGTATAAGCCCTTACCAGACCTCCGGTTCCTAAAAGCGTCCCGCCGAAATACCGGGTTACCACCACTGCCGCGTTGCGGATACCTTCCCCCAAAAGCACTTCGAGCATGGGTCTGCCGGCAGTTCCCGAAGGTTCGCCGTCATCACTGGAACGCATCAGTTCTCCTCTTTTTCCGATGACAAAGGCTGAGCAGTTGTGGGATGCATCCCAATACTTTTTTTTCATAGCTTCAATAAAGAAAACCGCTTCTTCCTCACTTTCCACCCTTTTAACGGTTGCAATGAAGCGGGATTTCTTTTCTGTAATCTCGCCCTCTCCATCTTCTATTATCACACGATACGGCTCTTTCCACTCCTGTTCCATCAATTACCCTCCATCGCATAATCACTATGGCCCTGCAGGATTTTCCCTGCATATTCATCTTTATACAGCTGCCTTAAAAAAGTATAGCATAAAAGGTGTTTTTTTTGTGAACAATTCTTAATATAAAATAAAAACCTTTATTTACCATGGTTTTTTTGGTATAATGCAATCGTAATGTCCATTTTTATCTTGGGCACTACATAGTCTGCAGCACAGACGGAAAGGTGAACCAACTTATGAATTACGGAAAAAAAGGAGTCCGTGCCAAGCAAAAAGAGTTAAATTCCAAAGCCACAAAATGGGGCAGGAAAATAGCTTTTACCTGCGTTAAGGTGCTTCTTGTAGGCATAATAGCCGCCGGTATCATCGGCGCTTCTGCCGGAATCGGCGCTTTTAAGGGTATCATTGCTTCCGCACCGGACATTGATGTAAATGATGTGGCTCCGGTAGGCTTTTCTACTTTTGTATATGATTCCGAGGGCAATCAGATTGATAAACTGGTCGCAACCAATTCCAACCGTGTCCAGGTAACCATGGATAAGATTCCCCAGGATCTTGCCGATGCCTTTGTCGCTATTGAAGACCAGCGTTTCTATGAACACAACGGTATCGACTTAAAGGGTCTTGTCCGTGCCGGTTATACTTTTATAAAATCCGGCTTCAAGAGAGCGGAAGGAGCCAGTACCATTACACAGCAGCTTTTGAAAAACACCGTTTTTACCGATTGGGTAAATGAGGACGGCGTGCTTGAAAAAATACAGCGTAAGTTTCAGGAACAGTATCTTGCTTTGGAAATCACCAAAAAATTAAGCAAGGAAGAAGTCCTGCTGCGCTACATGAACACTATAAACTTAGGCCAGAATACGCTGGGTGTGCAGGCAGCATCCCTCCGCTATTTTAATAAGGATGTAAGCGAGCTTACCCTGTCCGAATGTGCAGTCATTGCTGCCATTACCCAAAACCCGTCCAAATGGAATCCGATTTCCCATCCTGACAACAACGCAGAACGAAGGGAACGTGTTCTGACAAAGATGCTGGAGCAGGGATATATTACGCAGGCTGAATATGACGAAGCCATGGCGGATGATGTATATGCCCGTATTCAGGAGGTAAATATTGCCACAGCCAACGAATCAGTCAGCTCCTACTTTGTGGACGCCCTGACGGAAGAAGTCTATCAGGACTTAATAGATGAGGCCGGATACAGCGCCACACAGGCTTCTGCCCTGCTTTACAGCGGCGGGCTGCGTATTGAATCAACCCTGGACCCGCAGATTCAGGCTATTGCCGACAGCGTATTTTCCAATCCTGAAAACTATCCCGAAAATGTCAAATGGTATCTGACCTATGAGCTGACCATCCAAAATGCGGACGGCGAATACGTCAACTACAGCAAGGAAATGATGAAGACCTGGTTTGTTGAAAATCAGGATAAAAAGTTTAATCTGATCTTCAGCTCCATTGATGACGCTTATGCTGCCATCGATACTTACAAGGCTGCCATTATGACCGAAGGCGATACGGAAATTAAAGAAAATATCTCCCTGACGCCGCAGCCTCAGGTATCCTTAACGATTATAGACCAAAATACCGGCTACGTTGTTGCCATGATTGGCGGACGCGGCGCCAAGGAGGGAAGCCGTACCTTAAACCGTGCCACCTCCACTCCCCGCCAGCCCGGTTCTACCTTTAAGGTTGTGTCGACCTATGCACCGGCCTTAGACAGTGCCGGCATGACACTGGCAACCGTATTTAATGACGCGCCCTTTAATTACAATGACGGCACTCCAGTCAACAACTGGTACAGCAATCCTCCCTATGAAGGAATCAGCTCTATCCGAAAGGGTATTTACCATTCCATGAACATTGTAACCGTAAAATGTCTGACCCAGATTACGCCTAAGCTTGGCTTTGACTATCTGGAAAACTTTGGTTTTACAACCCTTACGGAGGTGGAGGACTGCTATCAGCCCATGGCTCTCGGCGGTCTTTATACCGGTGTTACTAACTTGGAGCTGTGCGCAGCCTATGCTACCATTGCCAATGACGGCGTATACAACAAGCCCCGGTTATACACCAGAGTGCTTGACTCTGACGGAAACGTAATTATTGACCATACCGTACCGGAAACAAGGCAGGTATTGAAAGAAACTACAGCCTTTCTTTTAACAAGCGCCATGTCGGACACCATTACCATCGGTACCGGTACCTCTGTCAAATTCGGCGGCATGTCCATTGCCGGCAAGACCGGTACTACCTCCGATAACAGAGACGTATGGTTTGCAGGTTACACCCCTTACTATACGGCAGTTACCTGGGCCGGCTATGACAACAATATCGAATTAAGCAGTAAAGCAGGTGAAACCAACCTTGCAAAAAAACTGTGGCGTGCGGTCATGTCGGAAATACATGCCGAGCTGCCCAACCAGAGTTTCTCCATTCCGAGCGGTATTGTACAGGCACAGGTCTGCTCCCTTTCCGGCAAGCTGCCGGTAGCCGGACTGTGTGATGTACAGGGTACCGTAAGAACCGAGTATTTTGCGGAAGGAACCGTACCCACCGAAACCTGTAACGTGCATTATGCAGGTGATGTGTGTGCATACAGCAACCTGCCCGCAAGTGTGGACTGTCCGTTCAAGCTGCCGGGTGTACTGACGCTTCCTCTCACAGAAGATCCTTCCCTGTTAGCCGGTTCAACTACCATTACACAAAACCCTGACGGAACGATTACTACCAATACACCGGCTACCTCCACTACCTGTCCTCATAACGCTGAATTCTATGCTAATCCGGATTATCCGAATATCATCGAACAGCAGCGTGCGGAACTGCTGCAGCGAGGCTACAATTTCTACTATTAGGCATAAAACATCTTGCCCATAACACAAAAGGGACCGCTCATATGAGCGGTCCCTTTTATGTTGCCGTATGCTATTACACCCCTTTGATTTCCTTGATTTTTGCTTCCAAATCCTTTACACCGGCCTGCGCATTCTTAATGGCACGGCACTGCTTTACAAAAAGCTCCTCCGGGCAGTCTCCAAAATTGTCATAGTAAATTTTACCGATTTCGGCATAATTTTTCTTAATTACTTCCTCACAGGTGCTTATCTGGCTCTTTAGGCTGGCAATTTCAGCCATTTCCTTAGCCTTATCCACTACCATCTGGCCTTTTACCGTAATCGTTTCTTCCACCTTATTAAAAAAATCCATCGTTTTTTCCTCCTTTATGATATCTGCTCACTGCTCCCTAAAATACATAAGGATACCGGCTCTATATTGATTTCCTTTTCCACTTTTCCGGCTTTCCCAAAAAGCCTTCTTTTTTTCCACAAGCCTGCCGAACTGCCGTCAGCAAGCATCTGCCATTTTCCCACCGGCAGCTCAATCCTTGCCGCTTCCGCTCCTGCATAAAAGCTGATAAATATCCTTTTCCACAAAGTCCTGCCATAGGATGCATTGTCAATCAGGAGATTAACCATATCCTCTTCTGCCTTTATTATCTGTATATGGGCAAGGGCATCCATAGACTTATCCGTAAAGAAGCCTATTTTTCCACGTAACGAAATCAAATCCCGGTAATATGCTGTAAGGTCTGCAAATTCAACACTTCTTTTCCAGTCAAGACAGTTGATATCCGGTGAAGACTTATAGCTGTTTTCATCCCCGTATTTAGTCCGCCCGAATTCTTCTCCTGCCTGAAAAAGCGGTGTTCCCATACACATCATAACTATACCGGCTGCCAGCTTGTTTTCCTTAAGAATCCGCTCCTCTTTTTTCTGATAATCATCAAGTCCCGCCGTAATTACCAGCTTATCCCAAAGAGTATAATTGTCATGTACCGAAACATAATTGATACTTTGCGCCGGTGACTGCATGGAAAACGGATGACCGCCGTCACAGAATGCCAGTGCTGCCGAAGCCACCTCCTTCTCCAAGCCTTTCCTGCCGTTTACAAAC
This sequence comes from uncultured Lachnospiraceae bacterium, assembly GCA_900551115.1. Lineage (GTDB taxonomy): Bacteria > Bacillota > Clostridia > Lachnospirales > Lachnospiraceae > Acetatifactor. The sequence goes on along the minus strand of URUY01000031.1, from coordinate 9,327 downwards.
CCCGGCTTTTCTCCGTAAAACACGCTGCCCTTTATGGCATCCCTTGTGTTGTCATTAAAAATAGCAATACCGTTATCAAGCATATTTACATTGTTTTTTACCGCCGGATAAAACCCTTCTGCCATAGGTGATGCAGCAGCCGTCCATGGTTCTCCGTACATCAGAATCTTTTTATGTGGAAATGCCGTATCAAGCATCTTTCTGATGCTGTTCATCGTTTCTGTGTCATGAAGCCCCATCAAATCAAATCTGAAGCCGTCAATATGATATTCTTTTGCCCAGTACAGTACGGACTGTCTTATAAAGCTGCCTGCCATATATCTTTCACTGGCTGTTTCATTGCCGCAGGCGGAACCGTTTGACAGGCTTCCGTCCTCATTCTGCCTGTAATAATAGAACGGCGCCAATACCTGAAATGCCTTGTCCGAGGAATAGGTATGATTGTATACCACATCCATTACCACTGCAATACCTGCCTGATGCAGTGCCTTTATCATTTCCTTGCATTCGCGTATCCGCACATGCCCGTCATAAGGATTGGTAGCATAGGAGCCTTCCGGCACATTATAATTTTCAGGGTCATAGCCCCAGTTAAAGGCCTCTCCCGACCCTGTTTCGTCTACAGAAGCATAATCGAATATGGGCAGCAGATGCACATGCGTTATGCCCATTTCCTTTAAATAGTCGATTCCGGTAGGATGTCCCAGGTAAGAGGTTCCCTTTTGTGTAAAAGCCATAAATCTGCCCCGGTATTCTTCTCTGATGCCGGATTCCTCCTGCCAGGAAAAATCCTTCACATGCAGCTCATAGATTACCGTATTGCTTTTTTTCTGAGACCATTTTTCATCCTCTGCAAAGCCTGCCGGATTGGTGTCCGCAAGATTCACCACCATGCTCCTTAGACCATTGGCACCACAGGCTCTCGCATACGGATCTGTACACTCTGTTTTGGTTCCTTCCCGCTCTACCTCATATGTATAATAAATACCGTCTAAATCTCCGGGAACGGTACAGGAAAAAGAATGTGCGCCTGTCTTTTCCATAGCTGTCCGCGATATACCTTCCGCACCGGCTTCGCCGTCCGTGCCGGTTCTGTAAAGACACACACTGACACTTTCAGCAAAGGGAGCCCATACTTTAAAAACTGTCTTGTCTTTCTGATACAGCGCTCCCCAGCTTTCCCCTGCTTCTATACATTCTTTCTTAAATGCCTCTGATTCATATATCCTTTTGTACTCGTACGGTGTCATCAACCTCTCCTACTTCTTTACCTTTTCGCAAAATCCGCATTTCGTTTTCCAAATCCAGCAGCCGGTTAATCAATTCTGCATTGGCACGCTGCAAATTCAAAATATCTTCCTGTACAGGGTTTGGTAAATCCACCTGATTCATATCGGCTCTGGGTACGGACTCGTTTCCTCTTTTCACTACTCTGCCGGGTACACCTACTACAGTAGAGTTAGGCGGCACTTCATTAAGCACCACGCTGCCTGCCCCAATCTTGGAATTTTCTCCAATCGTAAAGGAACCCAATACCTTTGCACCCGCGCTCACCATAACATTGTTTCCCAGCGTGGGATGTCTCTTTCCATGCTCCTTACCGGTCCCCCCCAGTGTAACGCCCTGATACAAGGTTACATTGTCACCGATTACCGTAGTCTCTCCGATAATAACGCCATGACCATGGTCAATAAAAAAACCTTTTCCAATCTTTGCACCGGGATGTATTTCAATACCTGTTTTATGCGCTCCCTTTTGGGATATCCATCTTGCCAGAAAATAATGGTGATTCTTGTACAGCTTATGGGAAAGGCGATAATAAATCATAGCCTTGAAGCTTGGATATAGCAGCACTTCCATATTGCAGTGAATAGCCGGGTCTCTTTCCCGTATCACGTTAATTTCTTCCTTAATAAAGCGTATCATGCCCATAACCCGTTCTCCCCTGTCTGTACTCTCTTCAAACGTAGAAAGACCACGTGGTTCGTTCTGTGAATTTCCGTGGTCCGCCTCTATTTAGCATATGCAACCTGCACATATTTGTCAACTTCTATTGCAAAAAATGTGCAAGAAAGTTCCTGTCTTCTCCTGGTGAAAGTTTTTTACAGAAGTATGTAAGTAGGGCTTACGCCCTACCATCAGCATTCAGATTTTGGTGGTTTTGTGCAACAGTCTTCCAAAATAGGCTTGATTAAATCCAACTTGGATTTCAAAACAATTTCAAGAGCGGTAATTTTGTCAACCATATCCTCAACGGACTTATTAACTTCCAAAATGTCTTTCGTGCAGCAATTGTGCAAACCAAGAACTTTTTGGATTTTTTCTCCTTCTGCATTGAGAATATGGGATATAGCAGTTTCCTCCAACGCAATGGATTGTACCAGCGATGCAACTGCACAGCATTTATCAATATTTGCGCACTCGATTTTAGGCATGCTCATATAATATTTCTCCTTAATTTTTATATATTGCATTTTATGCTATACAGTAATAATATGTGAAAGAAATGTAAGACCGCATTTTTATGAGAATAAGTTTATCGTTGAAATTAATAAGAAAAAAGATGATGTAGATTTTATAAAAAAAGCATTGACAAGCTCTTTCTCCTTATGCTACAATAGCACTCGGTGATTGCGCAAGACATCTTTTGCAATAACTGTGCTGCTGTGGCTCAGTCGGTAGAGCGTCGCATTGGTAGTGCGGAGGTCACGGGTCCGATTCCCGTCAGCAGCTTTCACGCAAGGCTAAAGCCGTGCAAATCGAAAGAAGAAAGTCAAAACCAAGCTCGCTTGTGTTTTGGCTTTTTTCTTTTGATTTATAGGGCGTAGCCCGTGACCGAGATGCAGCGAAGCGGAATCGAGGTCTGCACGGCATTAGCCTGCTGAATGATTTGTGTGTCTAAAAACTTGTAGACAGTTGTAGACAGCTATTTTTATGCCGCTATTATGCCGTTTTTACGCCATTTTAGGCTGTTTTCAGCCGTCATAATGCCTTTTTTATAAGGTCATAGGTCTGGCTCTCCGTCAGCGGATTGTAGATATATCCGAGGGTTGTAGAAAGGCTCGAATGTCCTAACATCTCTCTGATACAGTCAAGCGGTACACCATTAGCATTCAGATTGCTTGCATAGGTTTTCCGTATCTTGTGACTGGATTTCAAGTCTGCACCCTCGTATCTTGCATATTTCCGTAAAATAGTTGCAATCCGAATGGAAGTAATGCGCTCACCGTCTGTCATAAAAATATAGTCGCCCGTCCGCTCAATCTGTTTCAAGATTGCCATGGACTTTGGAATTTGACAAAATGAAAAAAGAACTGATTTAATAAGTGGAGGACACATGATGAAAAGAAAAGTAAGAATGAAAATAATAGCAGTGATAATGCTTTTAACTTTAATGTTATCGGCTTGTAGTTTAACACCAATTTGTAAAGCCAGTGATTGCGATTCAAAAGTATATCAGGACGGATATTGTAAGTATCATTACTACTTGAAAAATGGTGAAGATACTCTAAAAGAAATTATCAATGGTTTTTAAGAAATCATCAATTTTCTAAGTTGCCCCATTCAGCAGACAAAATGTACAATGAATGGGGCATTTTGATTGGTTGGACTTCTTTTAGACGCATCCTTACAATATGCTATTTTATTGCCTTGTCACACTGTTTCTCTGTAATTTTTAAGAATATATACCCCAGCCCAAAGAACACAGCAAGACACGCAACTGCTGTATTGATTGTTCCGTCATTCAACTTAACAACTGCAATTACTGCAGAGCCTAAAAAAGATGCACCTTTTGAAAAAATATCATATATTCCAAAATACTCTCCTGAATTCTCTGAAGGAATAATCTTGGAATAGTACGAACGGGACAAGGACTGTATTGAACCCTGAAAACAGCCTACTCCAAATGCCAAAATAGCAAATTCAAATAATGAATTAAGAACTAATGCGTATAAACAAAGGACAAAGTAGCCAACAATACATACGCCAATCAATGTTGTTGTTTTGTACTTCTCAGACAACTTTGCAAACACAAGTGCGCCACCAAAAGCTACTACTTGAGTTAACAACAGGAAAATTACCTGGCCTACTGTATCCAGATTCAAATCTGTTCCGATATTAACGCAATTATCAATGATTGTTCCTACTCCATCTATATATAAGAAATAGCTGATTAAGAAAAAGAATACCTTTTTATCTTTTAAAGCTATTGTTTTCAATGTTCCAAAGATTTTTAAAAGTGCATTTTTTACAGCATGAGAGGTATTCTCTGTCCAGTTGTTTTGCTTATACTTTTTAAGTAATGGTACCGTTACCATAAACCACCATACCGCGGTTATAACAAAGCCTAATGCTCTGCTTACCTCATCTGATATGATTCCTAACATATCCGGTCCCATAAGGTATGCTGATAATGCAAGCATAAATGGTATGCAAGAGCCTAAATATCCCCATGCATAACCATAAGATGACACCTTGTCCATTCTGTCCTCTGTTGTCACATCATTTAACATGGAATCATATATTGTTATTGATACGCTATAACAGATACGTGTAATCACCGCGAATCCCAAAAACCAAATCCAACTTGTACTAAATCCATTAATTAAACAAGCGATTACGCCAAGGGCTGTTGCCGTGGTAAAGATGATTTTTTTCTTATTTTTACGATCTGCCAATGCCCCAAAAACAGGTCCAAAGAATGCGATTATCAGGGTAACTATTGAAATCGATGCAGAATAAAAAGCAGTTGCTTCGCTTCCTGATATCTGCCCCGGCGCATTTCCTACAGCTAATCCTTTAAACCAAATCGGAAGAAGCGAACAGGCAAGCATGGTAAATGCAGAATTGCCCACATCATATAAAACCCATGCAAATTCCTGTTCCGTAAGACTCTTAAATACTTTTCTATTATGTAAAAACCGATAAAAAGACTTCATTATACACTTCCCCCGTTCTTCATTCTTCCACCAAAATCATAATCAAAGATTGGTCCAAATGGTTTTTTTGCTTTTAAATTCTCGTCAAAATCATGTATAAACGTCACCGCTCTCATTTTTGCCTGTTCATATAATTCCAGTAGTTTTTCATTGCTATCCTCGCATACGGGATTTCCCATTGGATTCACAATCAGCCCGTTCATTTCCGCATAATTCCCCGTTGCTTTTAATAATGCATAAATTAAATTTCTTTTAAAATCGGTGTTTGCCAACAGCAATTTGTTGTAAGAAATCATCGACTTAAGCGATTTTTTTACCTGCTTTGCCGTGATTTGGGGATAAAATTGTGAGATAATTTCTGCATTGCTTGATGTCGGATGAATATGATCCGTAAGGACATGACTCACCGGATTATGACCATCTAAAATCATCAGATAACGGTCAAATTCAACCTCGATTTCTGTATGTGTAACTCCACTGGCCTCAATCTTATCATCAACATATTTATGACATGTTGTATCCAACGCAAAATGGTTTAATACTCCATAAGCATAGGCTAATGCTGCTTCCTTATTATCACTCTTCTCTATTGCTTTACATGCAGCTTCAAAAAAACTACGTCCCGACTTTTCATGAAGTCCAAATCCCACCGCATTAACAGGGTTACTCCAAAGTGCCCCATAATAAAACAAAATATCCGGTCCATGAAGCCCAATCATGTAAAGCTCTTCATATTTCTCAACAATGTGCCGTTCCTTTTTATTTAAGCAATCTTTTACCTCTTTTCCCATTCTATAATGGGCATATGTTGATGGCATAATTCATTTCTCCTTTATGTAACAAGTAAATTAGATACAGATTTTAATTTACTCAGTTTTCAAATTTAAAATCACGCACCCTACGGTTATGCACAATATTCCAATTACTGCCTGGACATTTAGTTTTTCCTTAAAAACGAAATAAGAAATTAATGTCGTAACAACAATTCCTACCCCGCACCAAGTTGCATAGGCTATTCCCAAATGAATCTTTGTTATAGCCTTTCCAAAAAAGAAATAGCACAGTATGTATGCCCCAATGCATCCGATTGAAGGATACAATTTGGTTAATCCTTCTGAATATTTCAACATTGTAGTAGCTAAAATTTCACATAAAATTGCAAGTCCCAACAAAAAATAGTGCAATACTCTTACCTCTTAATATATTTTTTGAATCGTGACTAAAAACATTAAGTCAATTCCTTTCTATGTTACTTTCTTTATGTAAAATCTGATATCCGTATTATACAAAATGTATGTAAATTCTTCTCTTGAAAGCTTGTTAAATGCCACCCAAGCGGATGAAGTGACCTTTGGATAAACCAAGCTTTCTTGAGTTTTCGGCTTTTTCTTTTTGCGTATATAGGGCGCAGCCCATGACCGAGATATAACAAAGCGGAATCATGGGCTGCACGGCTTTAGCCTGCCAAATGTTTTTTGATTGTAAATCGAGAAAAGAACAGCACACGTTACAGCTTTTTAGCGTACTGCTATTCAACTTCTGTTACACACCATAGAACCTGCTTACAGCACCGCCGATATATTCCGCACACCCTTCTCCATACTGCTTATTCGTTGCTTCTGCCAGGGCACCTTGACTCAAATATTCCTTTGCTATTTCCAAAAGCATATATCTTGCATTGTCGAGGCAGAACATCCTTTTATAATTTTCTGCAAGACGGCTAATCAGTTCTTTTTCCTTATCGCTATTATCCATTTTCATGGCTTCTGCAAACTGCCGATAAATTTCATCCACCTCTGTCTGAAACTGTATCATTTTACCCCGGCTTCCGTCAGCCTGTAAGCTTGCGCAAACGGCTTTGTCTTTACTGCCGTAAATCTTTATGATTTGCGCATTCTTTTTCTCATCTTTCAGCTCCTCTGTAGCCGATTTGCGAAATGCTTCGATACTTCCATACTTTTGAATAATTGCAGCCTTAGCTTCTTCACTCTGCAATTCCAGCGAATGGTCTAATATTTTTTTAATTTCTTTATCATCAAACACCTCAAAATTCATTGTCCCTACTCCTCCTGATATTCTGTCATCAATTAACTCAATAATTCCGTTCAAACGATTCCTTTTTCGTTCCAACAGATTTTTTTGAGTTAATAATACCTGTTCCCTATCATAATCGGGATTTTCCATGATTGCTTTAATGTCCTTCAGCGAAACATCCAACTCCTTAAAGAACATAATTTCCTGTAGCTTTGCCAATGCTTCATTATCATACAGGCGATAACCGGTTTCCGTTAATTGTGCAGGTTTTAACAACCCGATTTCATCATAATACCGCAATGTGCGAATGCTTATTCCGGTAATATCTGACACCTCTTTTACAGTTCTCATAAGCAAAAGCCTCCTTTCAATTTGATACTAAACCGTCACGCTGCGAGAGAGTCAATCATTTATTTTAAAAAAAAGGGATTTTCAATCAGCCCGCTTTGGTTTATCATAAGAGTAGCTGCATGCTGCACTGACAGAGCGGCTGTGTAAAATACAAAACGATAATATATAAGGAGAACCATCATGGGATTGAGATTCAGAAAAAGCATAAAGATTGCACCGGGCTTAAAATTAAATATCAATAAGAAGAGTATAGGATTGTCCGCCGGTGTGAGGGGCGCGCATGTGTCAGTTAATTCAAACGGCACAAAAACCGTATCTGCCGGCCTTCCGGGAACCGGCGTTTCCTATGTAAAATCTTTTGGAAAAGGCAAAAAAGGCAATGCCAAGAAAGGCGGTCTGTCCAATATCTTTAAGTATGTGGGTATCATCTTTATGATTGCCCTTATCGCAATAGCAGTTGGCAAAGCATGGGCAAAGAAAAATGCGGATGCTCCTGCCGCAGCCTCCTCGTCTGCCGCTGTAACTGCTGAATCCTTACCTGCTGATGGAATTACTGAGTCCGTTGCCGCTGACGGAATTGCCGACTCCTCCACTGCAGGCCAAAGCGCTACTGCTGCTTACATACTGAACACATCTTCAAAAAAAATACATCTGCCAACCTGCAGTTCTGTTGAAAAAATCGATGCAGAAAACCGTGCGGAAACCAACAAGTCCGTAGAAGAGCTTTCCGCAGACGGATATACTCCCTGCGGAACCTGTATGAAATAAGTATATATTCTCCATATTGTACCATCCTCCCCCTGAAAGGATGGCACAATATGGAAAAAGACAAATAACTACTGCCCCCGGCGGTGAATCAAAAGAATCACAAACCGAATAGATTTTTATGCAAATAAAGCCACCAGAAGGTGGCTTTATCTCTTGGTAGCTTACCGCTTTTGGTTAATCGGCTGTATCCCTTCCTTACGGACATTATGCTCCGCATTCTGATTTTCCGGTTTTACCTTCTGCGTTATGCTGTTAAACTCATTCAGATTTTTCTGTCTGTTTTGCTTTTCCTGTTCTTTTTTATCCATACCAATCACCTCCGTACGACTTCTTCCTCTATAGCCAGTATGGATAAAAACGCCTTAAAATATACACATCCTGTATAAGCTGACAGCCTGTGTGCCAAAAATTTTACTGCCTGACTTTAAATTCTTCCAAAATCCCTTCTAAGACATAGCGCCGAAATGCTTCACGGGATATCCTTTTCTCTCCATGTATCAGGTCTGTTTCCTGCACGCCGTTTTCGGCTTTAATGTTTCTGCCATGCAGCACAAACGCAAGATAGGCGACAACCTTTGTCAGAAGAATATATGCCATATAGCTTACGGGCAAATCAGCCCTGATTTCTCCGTCCGAGATTCCCTTTTCAATTACTCTGGCAGCAACCAAAAGCGGCTGATACCTGCCTTCTTCTTTCCGTTTTCCCAAGGTTTCCCGCAAAAGCTGTCCCGCCTGCGAAGAAGCAAACAGCAGGTTGGTAAAACACAACAGACATACACTGTCCTCCTCCTGTATATCCATCCTGTCAAGGGCATATGCCATCCTCTCTTTAAAACCGTCCTGCTGCCAGATTTCCTGCTCCATCCGGCTCATGGCTTCTTCTACAAAAAACAACATGGCATATACAATAATTTCTTCCTTGCTGTCAAAATAATCATATGCCGTACCTTTACCGATGCCTGCCTCTTCTGTGATTGCAGATACCTTCATATCCGCAATATCAACACCCCTTACGACAAGTCTTTTTACTGCCTGATACAGCTTCAGAACCTTTTCGGGCAATATCGTTCCGTTTTGAATTCCGCTTATCTTTTCCATGCTATTTCCTCACTCTTCCCGTGTTTCTTCGTTTTTTGGTTCTTTCAAATCCTTGCATTCTTCCGGATTCTTGCATTCTTTCGGATTCTTGCATTCTTTCGGATTCTTGCATTCTTTCGGATTCTTGCATTCTTTC
>URUY01000030.1 GCA_900551115.1 uncultured Lachnospiraceae bacterium | reverse complement strand
GTTTTTCAATTACGGGCTTCAAACTTGTTTCTTTCATCTGTGCTACCGCCTTTCTAATTACTGCATCCAGCAAGCGGCATCGTGGCAATGTGCATATTTTTCAGCGGTTGAACCGTTTGGATTTTCAAAAATCACAACCCGCTTTGCAAGCCATCCGAATTTTGTACCGCAAATTTCATTCAGCATTTCCAACATTCCCTGTGCCTTTTCAAAATTTTCCTGTGCAACCTCATTGATCTTCTGAATACGCTCTTTCATAATCACTTCATCCTTTCTATGCTTGCCGTTGCAGCGGCTTGTTCGTTGTCGTTTGGTTCAATTCCCTTGAACTTGTCTATATTATAGCATCCGGTTTTGAAGTTGTCAATAGGTTTTTTCAAATTTTTTGAACTTTTTTTCCTAACCCTCTTGAACTTTTCTTCAAAGTGCGTTATAATGTAATTACCCCAACAAGGAAAGGAAGTGATTGCATGAAGAAATTCACCACGGCTGATAGATTGAAGCAGATCATGGGTGAAAGGGGGTTAAAACAAGTTGATATTTTGGAAGCCTGCAAGCCGTATTGCGAAAAATACCATGTTCAGCTAAAGAAAAATGATCTAAGTCAGTATGTTTCCGGCAAAGTAGAACCCAAACAAGATAAGCTATCTATTTTGGGTTTGGCTCTGAATGTCAATGAAGTTTGGCTTATGGGGTACAATGTTCCCGCTGGAAGGGAAGAATTAGCCCAACTTGAACAAAAGCTGCAAAACGAAGCCGCCGCCTGTGAAATGTTTGAACGGTGTTATGGGAAAGAAGCATTTCAAGCGGTCAAACTTTTCCTACAACTTGATACACTGGATCAAGGGCGTATCATTGGTTCTATGGAAACAATGCTGAATGATGAAAAATATTCCATTCAAAAAGAATCATTAAGCGGGAAGGCAATATAATCTTTGTGGATTTTAGTTCAAGATAAGTTCAAGATAGGTTCAAGTTTTCGGTTCAAGATGAAATCCTTGAAATATCGGGAAAGTTCAAGTAGTTCAAGTTGTTTTGTGTTTCTTTGTAGATATGATTTTTTTCAACGCAATTTTGCATTGATTTTGAAAAATATAAAAGAAATAAAAAGGTATCTTGAACTTGAACCACTTGAACCTTGAAAAGTTAATTTCAAATTAAGAAAGGAATTTTGCTATGAGTGCAAAGAACAGAGTTATCAACGGCGATTATGCCGGAAGCCAAGTTGTGGGCGGGGGTGCTGCCAATGCTGCGATTTCATTGGGGATCATCAAGCAATTACGCCTGAACAGTTCCACCGTTGAAAGCTATGAAGTTTTGGGTGGTGTTGCTGGGGCGGTTTCAAAAAATGGCTATCAAGTGAAAATCATCTTCAAAGACGGGAAGAAAAGCCTGTTGGAAGTAGATGAAAAATTGTATAAAGCCATTGTTCAGGCTTGCTTCTAAACAAAAAATATCCCCCGTTAGTGCTGCAACACCAACGGGGGAAGCGACCATAAATCAGGATGAAGTGATTTAGGCGGTCTGTCTATATTATATCACTTCACGGCTGATTTTTCAAGATAGGCGGTGAAGTTGTGAAAAATCCAAATGGATATGGAACAGTAACGAAGCTGTCAGGGAACAGGCGAAAACCCTATATTGTGAAGGAAGGTATATCAGGAAGGCAAAAGCCCATTGGCTACGCTGCCACACGGGAAGAAGGGCTGATAATGCTTGCCAATTACAACAATGATCCGTGGGATATTGAAACGGACAAAATCACTTTTCAAGAACTCTATGATTTATGGCTTGAAAAGCGGGCTGTGAAATTGGGTGAATCAAACAGAAGTTCCTTGAAATCAGCATACAAGCATTGTTCCAAGCTGAACAAAATGAAGTATAAGCAAATCAAATCATACCAAATGCAAGATTGCATTGATAGCTGCGGCTGCGGGTATTCCACGCAAGGGGCAATAAAGAACCTTTTCGGGCATCTTGACCGTTTCGCAATGGAACTTGATATAATTTCAAAATGCTGTTCTGATCTGCTTACCTCTGATCCAATCCCTGAAACAAGCAAGGAAATTTTCACGGATGAAGAAGTTTCCAGACTTTGGGAAAATGAAAAATTGGAATGGGTTGATTCCGTTTTGTTCTTCCTCTATACGGGATTCAGGATTTCAGAAATGATTGCCCTGAAAACGGAAGCGGTTGATCTCGAAGCCCAAACCATGACCGGGGGAACGAAAACAGCGGCGGGAAAGAACAGGATAGTTCCCATTCATTCAAAAATTCAGCACATAGTTCAAAAGAGGGTTGAACAATCCAAAAGCGGCTATTTGTTTGAATATAACGGGAAGAAGCTGAATCAAACCCAATACCGGGCATTGTGGGCTGAAATCATGGAGAAGCTGAAAATGCAGCACACCCCGCATGAGTGCCGCCACACATTCAGAAGCCGCCTTGATTCTGCCGGGGCAAACAAGGTGTGTATTGATCGAATTATGGGGCATAAATCGAAGGGAACAGGGGAACGGGTTTACACCCATAAAAATATTGAAGAACTCAAATTGAACATTGAACTAATAACAAATTAGTAACAAAAAAGGCGGGAAGCCCCGAAAAATCAGGGTTTCCCGCCGTTTCTGTGTTTATTATACCATACTCTTTTCCGGAGATTATGCCCCCTCGGATATGTAATGTGCCTCTGTTCGCAATCGCACAGGAAACATTAGTTGCCTGAATCGTTCCCTGACCGCTTTCGCTGCAATCCTCTATCGTCATATCGGCTGCATCGTATACAGCAATGTAACTGCAGGTCAGTGTATGTCCATTCAGGCACAGCCTTACAGCATTAGCAGAATTACAGACTATTATCTGGGTAGTCGTAACATCCCCGCTCAAATAATAATTGCCTGCCAGAACATTGTTCTCCGCCAGCATTTCCGCCGTCAGTTCACTCCACACCTCTGTATCATTCCCATGACTATGGGAACCGGAAGTATTTCCACTGACTGTCTGCACCGTTGTTTGCAAAGCATCTCCGCCCGACACACTACCTTGAATTGTTTGATTGTTGCCACCCGACACACTTCCCTGAATCGTTTGATTGTCGCCGCCCGATACACTTCCCTGAATTGTTTGATTGTCGCCGCCCGACACACTACCCTGAATTGTTTGATTGTCGCCACCCGATACACTTCCCTGAATCGTTTGATTGTCGCCGCCTTCCTCTGCCGCCAGTGCCGACAAAGGCGTATTGGCTACCAACATGCAGGCACTCAGGAATGCTACAAATAACCTTTTTCCGTAAAGCATTCTCCTTCTTTTTTTCATACCTGTTCCTCCTTTATCCTTCTCTCTGTGCGCACGGTTCCTGTTCTTCCCGTAATTGTTTTGCAACTATCACCATTCTTCCATCCTTCACATGATAGGCACAAGTAGAAAGCGTAATAAACTTATCTCCAAATTCTGCCGTTACTCCCGTATCATAAAGAGAGAGCGCTTTCACATTATCATAAAAATCCTGAAATTCTTCTTCCGTTTCCGCTTCATAAAAATTATAATATTTGAACACTTCATCTTCCACATTGTATACCTTGGACAGAAATACCGCCATAATTTCATAAGTATATTCCTCATGAAGCGTACTGAAGCTGATAAAACGGTGTTCCTCAAAGAATTTCTCCTTCTTAAAATTATCAATTTCTCCGAACATAGCGCCGTCCCGCATATTATGACCATAAATAATCACATTGGTTCCGGGAGTTGTCATATCTGCCCTGGCACGAACATAGAGTTCTCCGTAACGGTCTTCTTCTCCGTAAAAATTATGATGAAGATAATATTCGTCATCCTCACACTGCATAATCGGATAATCTATCTGTGTCCCTTCCAGCGTAATCCACCCTACAAAATCCTTATTTTGCTTTACAAGCTCCTGAAACTGAGAAAGAACCTCCGGTTCTTGCGGTATCTGCTCGGGCGGCTCCTGCGTTTTTTCCATGCTGTTTTCTGTAGATTGTTCCGTTTCGGGCGTATCCGCTCCAGGTTCTTGGGACTGCATTTCCTGTCGCAGTTGTTCCTTTTTCTCGCGCTGTATATACGTTTCCCTTATCTGCCATATCAATGCAAATAATACAGTTACCACAAATACACGAATAATACTTGTTCTTTTTTGCATCTGTATTCCTCTTTTACGTATTTATATTGCATAATATAACATAAATTTCTTTTTTTCACAAGGCTAGTGCATTCCTTCATTGTTTGACCATAAATAAAGAAATAAGGTGTTATCCTCTTATTTCATTTATCAATAACTCGATTATTATTTCATAGTTTTGGGGTTGATGTGGAAATGTACAATCCGTACACACTTTGATATGCTTTCCATTTTTTTCCTTAAACTTAGGATTACCGGGACATTTTTCCCTTCCATAAAAGGGGCAGTAGCAAAATAAACAGTTAACTTCCTCTAGGCCCTCATGACAGGGAAAATATTTGCATTCCCTATTTTCAAAAAAGCGATGCGAATTTTCCATATTAACTACCTGCTTCCTTTCTTTTTTGTTCTTGAAATAACCTTACCGCTTCTATAAAGTGCCTTGCAAAATCCGGATTGGAAGGATAGTACAAATGAGGAAACCCCCAAAAATTTTCTTTTCCGCTATGTACACATTCCCAACTCCTGTTGGTTACAGGTTTTCTTGCAATACAATTCCCTCCATTATTCTCACTGTCATAATAATGAAATTCATGTCCCTTGATTATTGTCTCTTTGCTCAAAAATGCAGGCTTTTTTTCTTCCAATTCTATATATCCAAACCTGACTGGCTTTCCGGTGTAAAAACATTTTCCCGGCACTACCTTACACATTGTATAAGTATTTCCTTTTTCATCCTCCAGCGCATGATGCAGATACATAAATCCTCCGCATTCTGCCAGCGACGGCGTTCCTGCTGCTATTGCATTTCTGACAGCTTCTCTCATTGAACCATTCTGTTCTAACTGTTTTGCATAAAGCTCCGGATATCCTCCGCCAAGCAGAATACCATCAAGTCCTTCCGGTAATTTTGTGTCATATAACGGAGAAAAAGGCACCAATTCCGCTCCCGTTTTTTCCAATAGTTTTAAATTATCATCATAGTAAAAGCAAAATGCCTCATCTCTTGCAATGCCTATCTTTACCACAGCATTGACTTCTGTCTCAAATCCCTTTGACAGCACTGCTTTCTCAGCTATCGGTAGATTTCCCGCCCGTCCTGAAAGCTCAACCAGTTTTTCAATGGATACACTTTCTTCCACAAGCTTTGCCGCCTGACAAATCTGCTTTTTCAAGTCTTCCATTTCTTCCGGCAGCCTTAAGCCCAGGTGCCTGCTTTCTAATGCCAATTCTTTTTTCTTCGGCAAATATCCCAATACCGGAAGCTTTAATTCTGCTTCTATTACAGGTGCAATAGCTTGATAAAAATGTTCCGAAGTCTTATTTAATATTACTCCGGCTATCCGCTTTTCCTCGTCATACTGTAAAAAACCTGCCAACAGCGGTAAAATGGAGCGCCCCATTCCATGTGCATCTACGATTAATACAATCGGCAGCCGGAGAATTTCTGCCACGTGATACGCACTGCCCTCTTCGCTGATTCCGCCAAGTCCGTCAAAAAGTCCCATTGCCCCTTCCACAACTGCCATCCCTTTACCATCCATACTGTCAAGATAAATCTCGCGCAGCTGCTCTTTTGATGCGAAAAAGCTATCTAAGTTATGTGACGGAACACCTATCACTTCTCTGTGAAACATGGGATCAATATAATCCGGTCCGCACTTAAATGCCTGCGGGTTCAACCCTTTTTCTTTTAAAAGCTCCAGGAGCGCGCAGGTAAGTGTTGTTTTTCCGCTGCCGCTCTTTACTGCCGCAAGCATAATTCCCGGTATTTTATTTTTTTTTAACATATATCAGCGCTCCTTTTCCTTAAATCGACTGCATTTAACGCCTGTTTCCTGACTTCCTCATTATGCCATCTCAGCTGGAACAAATGCAAAGCTGCAGATATAAATTGGATTTTCTGCCTGCATCAAGTGATAACTTCCTGCTTTTCTTGCTCTGTTTACCTGCACCTGTATGATTTCTTCCTCTTCTGTCGGCATACTGTTTATCAGTTCTGTGATTTCGCTGACTGTTTCCAGACTGACCGCTGTGACTACAATACGCATCGAAGGATTTTTCTGATACAGGGCTTCCAGAATTTCTTTTAAGTTTCCTCCGCTTCCTCCGATAAAAGCATGGGTCGGAGGTAAACTATCCTCCAAAAATTCCCTTAGGCAATCTGGTGCTTTCCCCTGTATAATCTCAATATTTGGAAGGTGGAATTTTTCCCGATTCGCCTGAATCAACGCAATGCCTTCTTCCTTTTGCTCGATTGCATATACACGAATACTGCATGACTGTTCTGCTATCTCTACCGCCACAGAGCCGGTTCCGCTTCCAATATCATAAACCACTGCATCTTCCGTCAGTTTTAATTTACATATTGCCAGCTCCCTTATCTCTTCCTTCGTCATAGGAACTTTGCCCCGTATGAATTCTTCGTCTCTTTTCTTTGGTGCAAGGTACCGTTTTTCACACTTTTCGCGGAAAATCCCAAGAATATACAGACCTTCTCTTTTTATCTGCTCACACTGCTCTGCACTGCATTCCAAAATTTCTTCTTCCGGATAAGACAGTTGATAACCAAGAAAAATTCTGCAGTCCGAAAGTCCGTTTTCTTTTAACATACTGCCCACAGCTTGTACATCTTTTACACCTGACACTAATAAAAACACTTTTTTTTGGTATCTCACGGCAGATAAGACCTCTGCTTCCCATTCTTTCCGATTTCCTTTTCCGTGAATACTCAAAACAGCCGCCTCCTGCCAGCTTTCTTTGCAGGCAGCCGCAAAATAGGAAACGCTGGAAATCCCCGGATATATCCGAATAGAAATCTCCGCATTTTTATCTCTTTTCCATTCTTTTAGGCTCTGATACAGTTTCTGGGTTCCGCTGTAAAAACCACTGTCTCCTGACAAAAGAACAACTGTCTCTGTTAAATTTTCCATCGTTTCTGCGATTGAGTCTGATAATAAAATATCATCCAATGCCGGAATAATATCTTCTGACAAATAAAAAGGATAGCTTATCCTCTGAAACACCGCTTTGCCCGCTCTGCCAAGTCCCCATTCTTCTACTTCCTTTAGCAGCCGTTTCGCTCCAAACAGGTAATCCGCTTTTTCAATTCTCTCCTTTGCAGCTACTGTCAGGGTATCTATATTCCCCATTCCCATTCCAATCAGCGAGATATGAAGTACCCTTCTTCCCTTTATCTGCATTCCTGCCAGGATTTCCAATTTGTTACAAACTTCCTCGAAAGATAGTCCCTCCTGTTTTTCCGGATTACCAATGACACAAATACCGACTCCCAGTTTATCTGCCGCTGACACTTTTTCTTCAAACCCACCGGTTATCCCGCTTTCTTTCGTCACCAGATATTTGATATGGTATTGACTAATCAGTGCCATATTCATTTCTTCTGAAAAAGGACCCTGCATCGCAATAATTTGTTTCCCCGTCAATCCTTGTCTTTTGCACAACCCGATACTTTCTTCACTGGGAAGCACTCTTGCATACAATCTGGCTTTCAATTCTTCTCCTGCACAATAAACTGCCAGTTCTTTACTTCCCGTTGTCAGAAGAATATTTCCTTCTGTCTGCATCAATGCAGCCTGACACTCCTCGTTTGTAGCAAAATAAAACAGCCTCCCTGCATCCTCCAAATTCGTTTTTGTATTTCGCTGTAGACGCAGATAAGGTATGCTTTGTTCCCCGGCACTTTGTCTGATATTTTCAGAAACCTGCGTTGCAAAGGGATGCGTTGCATCTACTATTGCCAAAAACGCTTCCCCTTCCATAAACTCCCGCATCTCCTGCTGATTCATCCGCCCCTGATGCAATACAATATCGGGAAGCGGCTTCATTACCTCTTCTCCGTATTCTGTCGCAACACATACCACTGCCGGCACTCCTGCACCTGAAAGCAGCTCTGCCAGTTTTCTTCCTTCTGTTGTACCCGAAAAAATCAAAATACGCTTCATAACACAACCTCAACTCTTTTCACAAAAGTTTTTCAAATTGTAGCCTCGCCTCGTTATCAGTTTCCCATCCATAATAACAGATTGTGAATTGCCGATAAAAACCGTCGTAAACATATTAACCTGCCTCTGGCGAAGCTCCTCTAACGTACATACCGTTACCTTTGTTCCTTCTCTGCCAATATTTTCAACATATCCGCAGGCTCTTGTTCCTTCTGCCTTTTCCAGTAATATATCACAGGCTTTCATCAGATAATCCGGTCTTTTATGGCTGGACGGATTATATAACGCAATGGCAAAATCTCCCTCCACGGCTGCCAGCAGACGTTTTCTAATCTGCTCCCAGGGCGTTAATAAATCACTTAAACTGATGACACAAAAATCATGATTCAGCGGTGCCCCAAGAAGTGCTGCTCCACTGCTTGCTGCTGTAATACCCGGCACAACGACAAGCTCACACTCCGGATATTCCGGTGATAATTCATACATCAGCGATGCCATGCCATAGATTCCCGCATCTCCACTGCAAATGAGAGAAACTCTCCTGCCTTCCCCAGCCTTCTCATAAGCCATACGGCAACGCTCTATTTCCTGCCGCATGGGTGTTGACAGAAACTCCTTATTGACATATCTTTCTCCCAGCAGCTTCAAGTAAACGGGATACCCGATAATCACATCACTTTCATCCAAAATTCTGACAGCCTGTTCGGTCATCAGTTTCTCTTCCCCCGGTCCCATACCGACCACATAAATTCTATGCTTCATAACAGAATCCTCCTCCCCATGCAATCTTCCACTTCCGCTTCGCAACAGCCAGTGTCATACCATTCTCTGCCTGCTTCTGAAGTACCAGTTTCCCCTCTGTCCCACAGGCTGCCAATGCCGCTCTTTCACAAACATTATCCACACCAACTATCTGTTCCACAAATGCCGAACCATGAAAAGAACCTTCTACTGCCCATAATTCTCCCTCTGAAAAAGTCTGAAATGGGATTCTTTGTGTTTCTGCCCACTGACAAATCCCCTCTTCCTTTTTCTTCCAGTCTATGGACGCAATGGCGGCAACATCCGAAACACGAAGTCCCGCCTTTGTCAAATTCTTCTGAATAAAATCTGCAATTTCTTCTTCTGTTTTTCCTCTTTTGCAGCCAATACCGATAACATATTCCTTCGGTTTCAGCCACAGAACCGCCTGTTTTTCCAAACTACCGTTTTCTACCCCGGCAGAGCTTTCAGTAACTGTCGAAATCATCATATCCACCTTCTTTTTCGGCGGATATTCTATCCATTCGATTTCCTTTGGAATCGGATTTTCATCATCTTGTACACTTTCACCGTTCCCCTCAATAGAAAATGTTACCTTCTCTCCCCTAAGAACCTTCGCAGAAACCCCGGCTATTCCCTCTTTATTTAAAATCGTCAAAGCATTCTTTCTGGCAAATAAGTCAACCGCAAATTTTCCATTGATATCCGTTGCTGTTGTGATAACAGCATTTGCTCCTATTCTCTCCGCTATCAGTTCTGCCAGCTCATTTGCTCCCCCCACGTGACCGGACAAAATGGGAATGACATACCGTCCCCTTTCATCCAATACCAATACCGGACTGTCCCACAGCTTATCTTTTACAAACGGAGCAATGGCGCGGACAGCAATTCCACAGGCTCCGATAAATACAATCGCTCTATTCCCGGCAAACTGTTCCCCTGCCCACCGGGTGACACCCTGCTCCGGCTTGTGATAACGCTCTATTTTCCTATCCGGCAAACTGCTTTTTATTCTCTCTGCAAGCAATCTTCCCTGATCCGTAAAACTAATTACGCTGATGTTCATGAAATTCCCTCATTTTTTACTTTTCTGAATTCTGTCTCAAAATCCGATGCATATAATCTGGAACGCTCATAGCTTTGATGCGCAATTGCATCTCCTACCAGTATCAGTGCTGTCTTTGTAATATGATGCTCCTTCGCTGTTTGGGCAAGTGTAGCAACCCTGCAAATATAGGCCTCTTCTTCCGGCCATGTAGCTTTATACACGATTGCTGCCGGTGTATCCTTCTGATAGCCGCCGGAAATAAGTCTTTTCTCTAATTCCGGCAATAATCCGGTGCTTAAATAAATAGCCATGGATGCCTGATGTGCCGCAAAGCTCTCTATACTTTCCTTTTCCGGCACCTTGGTTTTTCCTTCCATGCGGGTGATAATCAGTGACTGGGAAATACCCGGAAGCGTATATTCCAAATTAAGTGCTGCTGCCGCACCAAAGCAGGCACTGACTCCCGGACAGCTGTCATAGGCTATTCCCTTTTCATCCAAAATATCCATCTGTTCCCGCACCGCACCATATACGCTGGCATCTCCTGTATGTAAGCGGACTGTCATTTTCTGATGCTTTTCAGCTTCCTCCATCACAGCAATCACTTCTTCCAATGTCATCTTAGCACTATTATAAATCTCACAGCCTTCTTTGGCACTGACAAGCAATTCTTTATTTACCAGGGAACCTGCATAAATAATCACATCAGCCTGCTCCAGATAACGCTGTCCTCTTACCGTAATCAAATCAACTGCGCCTGTTCCTGCCCCTACAAAATGTATCATTTGTTTTCTCCATTTTCTTCCATAATCTCTTTTAACAGTGCTTTTGCACCTTCACTGCATGCCAGTTCGCCATACTCATTTGAATACATCATGCATTCTATCTGTATCCTGCCGTTTCCACGTCTGTCAAGATAGAGCATGATTTTTTCCATCACCTTGTCCATCACAGCTTTTAAACGGTCCGTTTCCGTTAAAATCGCCAATGCCTCTTCCGTTACCACACAATCTAAAATCCGGCACACAGCATCAGTGTCTACACCGGCTCGCAAAGCTGCCGCAGCCAGAAGCTCCATTCTGCAGTCCCCTTCTTTTGAATGGGTATTCATCATTCCCCCTGATACCTTTATCAGCTTTCCGATATGACCTGTCAGAAGCATTTTGGTAAATCCACACTCCACCGCCATATCAATGGTATTTCCGATAAAATTGCTGCATTTCACACTTTTATCCAAATCATAGCCAAAGGTACGCTTCATATAATCCAGTCCATAATTTCCCGGAGATACCGCAATCGTATCTTCTCCCAATGCCCTGTGTTGTCTTAACTCCACCAGAATCGTA
This sequence comes from uncultured Lachnospiraceae bacterium, assembly GCA_900551115.1. Taxonomy (GTDB): domain Bacteria; phylum Bacillota; class Clostridia; order Lachnospirales; family Lachnospiraceae; genus Acetatifactor. The sequence goes on along the minus strand of URUY01000030.1, from coordinate 28,623 downwards.
TCAAGCAGTGCCTTTTCACTCATGGGCTCCACGATGCCGGTTGTTCCGAGAATGGAAATGCCGCCCACAATACCCAGTCTTGGATTGAAGGTTTTCTGTGCCAGCTCCTCTCCGCCGGGAACCGAAATCTCCACTTTAAGCATGCCGCAAAAATCTGTCATCTCACAGACTTCCATGAGTTCTTTTGTTATCATTTCCCTTGGCACATGATTGATTGCGGCATTCCCCACCGGCTGGTCTAAGCCCGGTCTGGTGACACGTCCGACACCTGCACCGCCATCAATAAAAATCTCTGCTTTATCACTGCAAAGCCGATTCTTTCTATCGCCTTCTGTTTGTCCTGTTCCTTCCAAAGCTTCAACACTATCCTGAGCCATGACTTTCGCATAAACCAAAGAACCCGTTGTTACATCAGGATCATCGCCGCCATCTTTTTCCACTGCACAGGATACTTCATTTTCTGCCCGCAAAATATCACAAATCTTTGCATGATAAGGAATCCCCTTGGGTGTTTGAATGGTAATCTCTGTTTTCTCTTTTCCTGTTAAAAGCATAAATGCTGCCGCCTTTGACGCCGCCGCCGCACAGCTTCCCGTTGTAAAACCACATCGTAACTTTTTGTCCATATCTATCTTCCCAATTCATAAAGAATCGCATTACAAATCGCTGCCGCTACATTACTTCCGCCTTTTCTGCCACGATTCACGATATAAGGAACTCTCGTTTCTAAAATCAGTTCCTTTGCACCCTCCACATTCACGAACCCTACCGGAACACCAATAATGAATGCCGGAATGAAGCTTTTTTCCTGTATCATTTCGTATAGTTTTATCAAAGCAGTCGGTGCATTCCCTACAGTAAAAATAATTGGTTTCTGCAATTTTGCCGCAAACTCCATGCTTACTGTTGCTCTTGTCTGCTGACGCTCTTTTGCAATTCTTGCCACTTCTTCATCCGCCATAAAGCAATGTACTTCTCCACCATAGCGTGCTAATACCTTTTTATTAATTCCTGCCAGCGCCATATTTGTATCCGTCACAATATCTGCTCCCTGTAAAATCAGATTTTTAGCAATCTCTACCGCATTTTCCGAAAAAACAAGTGTATCCGTATACTCAAAATCCGCTGTAGTATGTATGACTCGCTTTGTAACCATTTCCTGATGCTTTGGAAGTACAATTCCTCTCTCTTTTAATTCTTCTCCAATGATTTCAAAACTCTTTCCTTCAATCTCATTTGGTTTGTAATATGTTATCTGCATATAAGCTCTCCTATTTCCGCAAGCAGTTTTTCATTTTCTTCTCTTTGTTTGATTGCAATCCGGTAATATCCTTCTGTTAATCCCCGGTAATTACTGCAATCACGAATCAGAATTCCCCTTTTTAGCAACTCCTCTGCAAGCGGATATTCTGTATACACCATCAGATAATTCGCCTCTGACGGATAAACAAGAACTCCTAACTTCTGTAATTCCCCTGTTAAATATTCCCGTTCTGTTTTTACCGCTTCGGCACTTTTCATTCGATATGCTGTTTCCTTTGCGGCTGCTATTCCTGCCTTTTGAGCAAACACAGATAAATTCCATTCCGGAAGCTGCTCTTCTATTTTTTTTATTAGCTCTAAATTATCGCAAACCAGATAGCCAAGTCGCACTCCCGGTATTGCAAAAATTTTCGTAAACCCACGCACAACGATTAGATTCGGAAATTCACCAACCCGTCTTAAAAAGGAATACTGCTCCCACCCCTCCGTAAATTCAATAAAGCATTCGTCCAGTACCACTACAATATTTTTTGCCATACAATGCCGTAGTATCTTCTCCAGCAATTCCGTTGACAAGCGGTTCCCCACCGGATTATTGGGATTTGCTAAAAATAGAATATCGGTATCCTCTGATAAAAAATCTGTCACGCTGTCTGTCAGACAAAAATTTTCTTCTAATTTCATCTCATAATAAAGTACCTCGGCACCGCTGGCTTTGGCTGCCTTTTCATATCCAAAGAATGACGGCACCGGAATCACAATTTTCTTTGGTTTTAATCCGTGAACAATTGCCATAAAAAGCTCTGACGCACCGTTTCCGCATAGAATATTGTTCTTATCTGCTCCTGACATCACATGAATTGCCTGTTTTAGTTCTTCCTGCCTGATATCCGGATAACAGGAGCAATCCGCTACCGCCTCCATCAAGGCCGCTTTTACACTCTCCGGCATCCCAAGCGGATTGATGTTTACAGAAAAATCCATTTTTACCTTATTTCTATAAATATCTCCTCCATGCATACTCTTCTTCTCACAATTCTCTTTATATTTACAGCTTTCACAACCAATATCCTGCACACAGCAATAAGACAATACAAATTCCCTCACATAATCCTGCTGTCACATATAACAACTGATTGGCACGCTTAATATCTGTTGATTCTACCATTCTGCAATCATCCCCAATATAAGGTTTTTTCACAATTTTTCCAAAATAGCTGGCATCTCCTGCCAGCCGGATTCCCAGCGCTCCTGCACATGCTGCTTCCGTCTGTGCCGAATTCGGGCTTGCATGATTCCTGTTGTCTCTTCGGTAAATCCGATAAGCATTTTTTCCATTAAAATTTTTACCTAAAAGAAATGCTGCTGCAATCATCAGCCACGCGCTGATTCTGGCAGGTATGAAATTTGCCACATCATCAAGCCTTGCCGCTGTCCTTCCAAAATAAAGATATCTGTCATTTTTATATCCAATCATGGAATCCATTGTGTTTACTGATTTATATAGAAATCCCAGAACCGGTCCGCCAACTGCCAAGTAAAGCATAGGTGCTATGACACCATCCGATGTATTTTCCGCAACAGTTTCTATCGCTGCTTTTGTCACCCCGGCTTCATCCAAAACTGCGGTATCTCTTCCAACTATCATAGAAACTGCTGTCCTTGCTTCCTCCAAGGTACCGTTCTGTAAGCGGTTATACACCTTCATACTTTCCACCTTCAGACATTTTGTTGCCAATATTTGATAAGTCATGATACTTTCCGCAAGCATCCCGCATACCGGATGTAAAACATATGCCCCTATCAAAAGAATACCGGACACTGCTGCTGTCAACAGTAATACCAGCATGGTCAGAATCATACCCTGTCGTATCAGGTTCTTTCCTCTGTATAATTGTTTTTCCAATTTGGTAATCAGCCAACCAATCAGACGAATCGGATGTGGCAGCCAGTATGGATCACCCAATAGTAAATCCAGAACATACCCCGCCACAAAAGCAGCTATGTGATACTTTATCATAATCTTTTCAACTCCAATAATTTTATATTTTCATCTGCCTCATATTGCATTCTGAAAGTATATTTTTCTCCGCATTTTAATTGATAGTCAAAATAATCTCCACCAAGAAGGCTGCTGCAAAGGGCCATAATTGTTCCACCGTGAACTACCGCAACAATTTCTGTTTTTGAAAATTCTTTCTTGGATTCCCGTAAAAAAAACAACATTTTTTCAAATCCATGCATCACCCGTTCCTTGAATTCCTCCCTGCTCTCTCCTTCCGGGAATGGCAGTATTCCTCCGCTGTCTATCCATGCCTGATATTCTTCATTTCCATTCAATTCCGTATAATTCTTTCCCTCAAATAAGCCAAATTTCATTTCCGTCCATTCCGGAATACATATAAATTCACAGTCATGAAAAAGAATATCCGCTGTTTCAAGGCACCGCAGCATAGGACTTACAAATACTTTCCCCGGGGCAGGGTAATCTCCCGCCTTCTTTTTGTCCTGTAATTTTATCTTTCCTTGTTCTGACAATGGCTCATCTGTTGTTCCCAAATATCTGTGTTCCGCATTTGATTTCGTTTCTCCATGTCGAATCAGGGTTAAAGTTATCTCTACTGTCATTTTATCCTTTGTCCTATGCCACATATCACACGTTCTACTCTTTCTGCCCTGGCAGCAAGTGTAATCAGAATACGTCCTAACCGTTCTCTGTAATCCCGCTCTTTCTGTTCCATCGGAACAATGCCGTTTCCCACCTCATCGCTGATAATAATACAGTTTGGATGCTCTTTCAGAAACAATTCCAGCTCCGGCTCCGGCTTTTTTCCCTGCTCTGGCAGCTTTTTTATCAGACTATGAAAATGATTAAAAACCACCCTTTTATCCGTAGGATTGTCAAATGTGCATACCGTATTTCCGTCTATCACTTCCATTTCTTCCCCTGAATGCGTCCGCATTACATATTCCAGTTTTCCTTGTGCATAACCGCCGATATATAATTCCATATTAAGCTCCATTCCTTACGCCTGCTTCCTTATTCTTCCTATTCCGTCATCGTTTTCTACATGAATCTGCTGCCAACCACTGCCATAATGACAATCATCACTTCACAGAGCAATACAAAATACCCTGCCGTATCCCCTGTAATTCCACCAAATTCCTTATAACTGCAGTACCTGTAATAAGCAAATGTCCCTGCCGCACCCATTAGTACAAATAACGCAATACACCATGATAACAGAAACATTCCTGCCATAACCAAAATAAGCTGTACAAGGAGCGCTATCAACACTTTTTTCTTCTCCGCATTGTCTGCAAAAGTTCTGAGCAGTCCGTCTTTTTTTGCCGGCTGGAGCGTTACCACACCAATGCCGCTTAAGCACCTCGAAAGAGCAAATCCGATTCCTATGATCAGCAAGGTCCGGCAGTCCCTAACTTCTGAAAAAGCAGCTATGTAAATCAAATAATACAGCACCAGCATAATGACAGAAAAGGCTCCGATATGAGAATCCTTTAATATTTCCAGTTTTCTCTCCCTGCTTTGATACGAATGAAGTGCATCCATCGTATCCATATAGCCATCCACATGAAAACCACCGGTTATGAGAATCGGTATTGCCGTTCCTATCAATAAATATGCGAGATTACCAATCTGGAATTTCTGACATATCCATGCCCAGCCAATCATACATAACCCAATCACAGCTCCAATCCACGGAAAGAAACACAGCATATACTTCATGTCTTCCTCTTTCCACTCAAACTGAGGCATTGGAATTTTGGAATACATGGAAAATGCTATGATACACGATTTTATCAATTTCATCTGTTAATTCTCTCCTTTTATCACAATTGGCAGACCAACTACCACTTCCACTATCTTATCTGCCTTTTGGGCAAGTTCTCTGTTAATCTCTGCCAACGCTTTCAAATATTCCATCGTTCCGTCATCGTAAATAATTCCATCTTCAAACACGTTATTTGTCACAATGATAAGATGCTTTACTTCCTTTTGGAGTTCTGACATACCTGTTAAAATCTTTTTTACCACCTGACCTGCCGGAAGGATTTTTTCTCTAAACATTTCATTTGCTGCCAGATTAGACATACATTCCAATAACGCTGCATTTGCCCCTGTTTCCATTTGGGGAACAGCCCGCTCTATATCCCTTGGCTGCTCAATCGTTAAAAATCCTTTCCCCTGACGAAGCTTTTTGTGACGCTCTACTTTTCTTTTTCCATCTTCATCATAAATCTGCATCGTTGCAAGATAGTATTTATTTTTAACATCTGAATTTTCACACATAAGTGTTTCTGCATACGCAGACTTTCCACTGCCACTTCCGCCAATTACTAATGTAACCATTGTTACTCCTCTAAAATCTCTGATACTGTTCTACCTTGATATCCGAAAACAATGTCTTTTTCTCTAAAAGTGCCATTGCCATATCAAGAAGTGTAAACATCATAACCGCTCCGGTACCCTCCCCGAGGGCTAAGGACGCATCTATTACCGGTTTGATTCCCAATTCCTTCAGCATCATTTCCGCTGCAGGTTCTTTGCTCTTATGGGAAGGTATCAGATAATTTCTGACACCCGGCTTTAATCCCTCTGCCACAAATGCTGCCACCACACTGATAACGCCATCCATAACTACAGGTAACTGATAAACCGCACCACCGATAAACACCCCCACCATCCCTGCAATATCAAAGCCTCCCACCGTCTGCAGGATACGAAAAACTTCTCTTTTATCAAACTGGTACTTCTTCAATGCTTCCGCAATTACCTGCCGTTTAACCTTCAGTCCTTCATCACTTAGTCCCGCTCCCCGTCCGGTAATTTCACTGACCTGGCATCCGGTCAGTGCTGCCGCCACCGCACTGCTGGTCGTTGTATTTCCAATCCCCACTTCCCCGGTTGCAAGCAAATGGTATCCCATTTTCTTACAATACGCTGCCATATCCATTCCTGTCTGAATTGCCGCAAGCGTTTCTGTTTCCGTCATTGCAGGCTCTTTTCTAAAATTCTTTGTCCCACATGCTATCTTTTTGTCCAAAACCCCTTCTATGTTACCTTTATAATTAATTCCAATATCCACCGGAAGCACTTCTGCGCCAATACTTGCTGCCATTCTTCCAACAGAGCTTACATTTTTTCCCATCGCCGATGCCACTGCTACCGTAACCTCCTGCCCGGATTGGCTAATCCCCTCTTTTACAACACCATTGTCTGCACACATGACAACTACCGCTTTTTTGTGAATGTCAAAATGTACATTTCCGAGAATTGCTCCAATCTGTGCCGTTAATTCTTCAAATCTTCCCATTCCGTCTAACGGTTTCGCTACTTGATCCCATTCTGCTTTTATCTGTCTGAATATTTCTTTGGATGGCACCTCGATTTTTAATTGTTCCAGTTCTTTTCTTGTCATAACAGCGTCCTCTTCTTCTGTCCCAGATACTTTTATAGCCCGGATATTCAAATGCGTGCTTCACCCAGTATACCATATATAAAATCCATATCCAGATATTCCCGCAGTGTATCTGCCAGCTTATCATACTGCGCTTCCTTAAACTGTGCATAGGAAAGCAGCTTACTTGTATCACATACCAGCCCTTTTTTTTCTGCCAGTCTCTTAACAATTACAGAAGCAATTCCCTCTGCATCAAAAATGCCATGCAGATAAGTTCCATACACCTTTCCATGGGAAACGATTATCCGGTTATCTGAAACCTTTTGTGTTGTCGTTCCATTCTCTAAGCTTACCGTATCACCCATATGAATTTCATATCCCAACACTTCTTTTCCGTTTAAATCAGAAAGCTCTCCCTGTACTTTCTGCAAAGCAGTTTTTCTCTGTGTTCTGACCTTTTCCTGTTTCAAGGTGGTTTCGATTGGAAGAAGCTCCATTCCGCGAAGGCTTCCCCCTTCTTCTACTCCATCTAAATCTGAAATTCTATTTCCCAGCATCTGATAACCGCCGCAAATTCCAAAAACAATCGTATCCTCTGCCTTTTTCTTCACTGCCGCTTCCAGTCCGTTTGACCGCATCCATTTCAAATCACCCATTGTATTCTTACTTCCCGGAAGAAAAATCATATCCGGGTTACCAAGCTCTGTAACAGTGGTCACATATCGCACAGACACGTCTTCGATCTGTTCAAATACATCAAAGTCTGTAAAATTGGAGATTCTCGGATATCGTATCACCGCTAAATCAATCAGACCTTTTTCTTTTTTCTCAAATCTGCTCGTCAGACTGTCCTCATCTTCCAAAGACAACTGCATATATGGTATTACTCCTGTTACCGGAACCTTCCCCTTTTCTTCCATCATGGAAATACCCGGATCAAGAATGGTTTTATCTCCACGGAATTTATTGATAACCAGTCCTTTGACACGTTCCCTTTCTTTTTCTTCAAGCAACATTAGTGTGCCAAGAAGCTGCGCGAACACACCACCCCTGTCTATATCCCCTACCAAAAGAACCGGAGCATCCACAAGCTCTGCCATTCCCATATTGACAATATCATTCTCCTTTAGATTGATTTCTGCCGGAGAGCCTGCCCCTTCTATCACAATAATATCTACCATGGTTTCCAGCTTCTTAAATGCCTTTTTAATTTCCGGAATCAGGTTTTTCTTATATTTAAAATATTCTTTTGCAGGCATATTGCCAATTACTTCTCCATTCACAATAACCTGTGAACCCATATCCGTTGTTGGTTTTAAAAGAATCGGGTTCATGCACACAAGCGGCTTTATCTTCGCCGCCTCCGCCTGCATCACCTGCGCCCTCCCCATTTCAAGCCCCTCTTCCGTGATATAAGAATTCAATGCCATATTCTGTGATTTAAAAGGTGCTACCCGGTAGCCATCCTGAGCAAAAATACGACAAAGTCCTGCACAGAGCAGGCTTTTTCCTGCATTAGACATGGTTCCCTGAACCATAATTACTTTTGACATCTTAATTTCCCTCTTTGTTTTGCATACAACATAAGCTCTTCGTTTTCCATATTCCATTCTCCAAAATCGGAAAGTGTACAGATAACCGTTTTACACCTGTCAATTTCTCTTTTTGCCATCTCTACCTTTTCAGGCTTTATCCTGCAAAAAGCAGATTCTTTGATAACCTTTACGGCAAGCGCTTCTGCACAGGCAGTGTCCCTGTCATTCTCCCATAAAATACCTGCTGCAAAGGTCACCCCTTTTCTCTGTAAACTGCGAAATAACGGCGTACCGCTTCCATTTCCTGCTATTACAAACACTTCCGGTTTCCCAGTTACCTCAGGAAGCTCCAAATTACCGGAACACTCGTCAAATGTACCCATTGTAATTCCATACAGCTTGCGAATATAACCAGACACAAAAATCGTATCCGGCGTTCCAAACTTTTCTATATACGCTCCTTTTACACAAAGGATTTTATCTGAAATGCGCTCTGCCATATCTAATTCATGCAAAGACATAATCACTGTCAGATTCTTATGCTTCGTCATCTCCTGCAAAATGGATAGAAATTCTAATTTATACCGAATATCTAAAAATGATGTAGGCTCGTCCAGCACCAGAATCTCGGGTTCCTGGGCGATTGCCTTTGCAAGCATCACTCTTTGCCTCTGTCCGTCACTAAGTGTTAAAAACTCTTTGTCTGCCAAATCAGTGATATGGACTAACTCCATTGTTTCCCAAACTATTTTTTTGTCTTCTTCTGATAAAATTCCAAGTTTTCCTGTATACGGGTATCTTCCCATCTCTACCACTTCCATACAGGTCATCATTTCCGGATGTATCCGCTGTGTCAGCACAACAGATACCTTTTTCGCACGTTCTTTTTCTGAAATTCCATCCAATCTGGCGTCTTCCACCAAAACCGTACCTGCAAGCAGAGAGAGCTGACCGATAATGCTTTTTAATATTGTTGACTTTCCTGCTCCATTCGGTCCAATTAAAGTGAGAATCTCACCCTTTTTTAATTCTATGTCAATATCTTTAATCAAAGGAATCCCGTCATAACCAACGGTCATATTCTGAGTCGAAAAAAAATATGCCTGCATAACTTCTACCTTTCTTTTCTTTGACGTATCATCACATAAATGACCACCGGTACTCCAAAAATCGCTGTTACTGTACTGATAGACAATTCTGTAGGCGCAAATACAGTACGGGCCAGTAAGTCACAGAACAGACACCACACCGCTCCTCCCAAAAAACAGGCCGGTATCATGAGCATTGGTTTCGTTGTATAAAACATTCTTTTCATAATCTGTGGAACTGCAATTCCTACAAATGATACCGGACCTGCAAATGCTGTTACACAAGCTGAAAGCAGGCTGGACAGCAGTACCAATACCATTCTGAAAAAACGGATATTTACACCCAGGCTTTCCGCATAGCTTTCTCCCATCTGATATGCTGCAATCGGTTTAGACATCAGAAAAACAAAAATTACAGTTGCAAATACAACAACCGCCATAACAAATATATTATCCCATGAAATCCCGGAAAAGCTCCCCATAGACCAATTGTGAAGATTCACAATATCTGAATCCTCAGCAAAAGTGACAATTAAATCTGTAACTGCCGAACAGATATATCCAATCATGATACCACTCACTACCAGCATTGCTGTCTGCCGCAGTTTCTTTGCAATTATCAACACAAAACCCATCGAGAGCATTGCTCCTGCAAAAGCTGCCAGTATCAGAAAAAAAGAACTTATTGTTATGGCATTTCCAAGAAAAAATACCATAACCAGTGCAACTGCCAGTTTTGCTCCCGATGAGATTCCAAGCACAAAAGGACCTGCTATCGGATTATGAAAATAAGTCTGTAATAAATAACCGGACAATGCCAGCGCTCCACCTAAAATAATCGAAGCCATTGCACGGGGAAAACGAATCTGAAGGACAATATTCCGAAAGGTTTCTTCGCTGCTTTTCCCTGTCAGGCTTTTTATGACTTCAGTAAATGGCACAGAAACACTTCCTGCCATAATATTCAGAAACAAAAAGAAACACACAGCCAAAATCAGCCCTGCAAATAAGAGGACATATTTTCTTTTACGATTTTCTTTTTTATTCCAGTCTGAATAAATAGCTGAATGTCTCATTCCCGCTTTCCTCCGTTGTCAGCATCTGGTACATATCAAGAATAAAAGTGCCTGCATTCATCGATTCCTGATATAAATTCTGCGTTGTGCAGAAAACATTCCCTTCTGCAAACGCCTTAAAATCTTCTAACAAGGGACTTTTCTGTAAAAGTTCTTCTTTTGACAATACCCCTCCATCAATGGTGCTGTTATAAACCAGATAATCTGCATCTTTTGCCGTTGCATAGAACTCTTCCATCTGCATATTTACCGAAGAGGATGCCGTATCATCTCCCAAATCGGAAAAGACATATTTACCACCTGCCAGTTCAATCATCTTAGGCACATAATCACCGGATTTACGCACACTTACCATTCCGTTTGAAGTAATAAAAAAGAATGCTACTGTTTTTTCCTGCGTTTCTTCATTGACAATGGACTCTAATGCTACTTTCTGCTGCGCAAAGGCTGCTTCTGCTTCCTTTTCTTTTCCCAATAATACGCCATATAGTTTTACCCACTCCGTTCTTCCAAGGGGATGCTGTTCATAACTGGAGCGATCAATTAATACCGGTATTCCAAAATTCTCTAAATTTTCTTTGACCTCCGGAGAATGCAAAATCATAGTTGATTCAATGGCAAGACCGCAATTTGCATCTAAGATTCTTTCATAATCCGGCATATTGTATTTTCCCGCATAAACAATTTCTCCTGATGCCATAGCTTCCTTTGCTTCTTCTATATACCAGCCATCTTCTTTGGTGCCGGAAAGACGAATGCTTTCCACTGTCTCCATAGAAACAAACATATCCATAACTGCCGATGCAACAAGATAAATATTCGTAATCGGCTGTTTCAAAATCACAATATCTTCTTCCAAATGCTCGGGTATCTCTGCTTCTTTTGGTACAACCAAAAAACGACTGCCATCTGATATCGTAATCAGAGCATAGCCGCCGTCATAATAATCCACCGTAAATTCTTCTGCATAATCCAGTTCCATTTCACAGTCATAGGTTAATGACGGACTGATTTCATGCTCTCCTGCCAACTGGGCAGTGTCTTGTGGCAAGCCACAAGACACCGTCAAAGTCATAAGCATCAGACTAAGAAAACTTACAATCCACTTTTTCTTTGTCATTGTTCTATTCCTTTTCTACTGAATCTAAATCAAATTCTAAAGTATACTCGATCTCATGGGGTGTTCCCATTGCAACCGTATCTGCAAGAACAGCTATTTTCTCATTGAACACACTAATCGGAAGTTCAAACACAGAGTTTCCTTCTGTATTAATTGGGTAATAGGTTTCTTCTCCAATCTTCATATAATCATAATTCGAGCTGCTCCACTCAATTTGTGCATAAGCCTTGCTCTCTTTGACAAGCAATACTGCCGGAGAAGATATGGTTGCTCTGCCGCTTCCCCCCTCCAATACTACATCAATAGCATATTCACCGTCTTCCAGTTCAACCGTAGTTGCATCATTTTTATTTTTGTCAGCATTGTCATCATTCTCTACTTTTACCGGATTAGAAACAGTTACTTTATGATCATACCATTTTCCTTTTTTACCTATCAGTGCTAAATCAAACTCATCTTCTAATACCGGAACCGGCACATCAAATCCATATACCTCTTCTGTCAATCCGTCACTATAGGTAACCGTATCGATTGTCGGCTCAAGAATCTCCGCTCCCTCTCTCTCTGCATCTTCTGCCAATCCAGGAAAGAGATTCAATATATTCTTAGAAGCAAGTGAGATATGAAGCATCATTTCCCCGTCCGTGACTGTCAATGTTCCCTTTCCGTCACAGGCTTCACTTACATGAAACATGCCGCTGTCTGTATCAAAATCCACAGTATAGATACCATCTTCCAATACGGTTTTCTGCGTCTGTGCTTCCTCGGCTTCCGCCTGTTCTGTTTCCACTTCAGGCTGCGTTTCTGTTGTCTCGCCGGTTACAATTGTTTCATGCTGCCCATTATCTGCAGCATTCTTTTGATTTGCTTCACCACAACCGCCAAGCATCAGGCAGAAAATTGCTGCCATGCATATGAAACTGCTATATCTTTTTTTCATTCTGATTTTGTGCCTTTCCAAGTCTATTACTCATTAATTACTGCTGCTGTATGGGCAACATAAAGTTCCTGAATTGCAGGAATGCTTCCAAGTCCTGTAATCTGTACCTCTACGCTGTCAAATTTTCCGGAAGCCTGAAACATACTCATCCATGAGTCTTCTTCCGCTCCTGCCATATCATTATTGGCATGGTCGCCAGCTACTACCATCAACGGACGAAGAATAATTTTCTTGTATCCCGCTTCAGACGCCGCCTCAATAATTGCTTCACAGGCGGTTTCCTCCGGGTCTCCTTCTACCGTTCCGATAAATACATTGTCATAACCAAGCTCCTTCATCTGCGTCTGCATCTGGGTGTAGGATACCTTCGCAGTATGGAAAGTACCATGTCCCATGAATACATATGCTACACCATCTTCCTTAGCTGCTTCCAAGCTTTCGTATCCGGCATCCTTTACTGCCTCTGCAGTAAGAATTTCAGCTACTGCTTTCTTATCTTCATTAATAACTGTCGCATCCGAACCAACCTCACCAAGTAACGGCTCTGCAATTTTAACTGTTTCAAATTTATCCTTATATCCGTCCAAGGTTTCCACTAACTCATCATACTCTGCACCATGCATTAAATGAGTAGGCTGAACCACCAGATTCTTCACTCCGTTTGCAACCGCACGTTCCAATGCCTGTTCCATATTGTCAATCTTTTCGCCATCACGAGCCTGTACATGATTAATAATAATCTGTGCGGTAAATGCCCTTCTTACTGACCAATCCGGATTGGCCGCCTGAAGAGCATCTTCAATTCCCTTGATATCTGCCACTCTGCTGTCATTATAGGAGGTTCCAAAGCTTACTACTAAAAGCTCATTTTCTCCAATTTCATCCTGATTGCGAGGATCATCCTTCGATGCATCTCCGGTATCCAAACCGAAGTAATCTGGTGAAGCTTCTTCTCCTTCTACTAACGCTTTCTGTTCGTCAGTTAGCGCATCCCATGCAGCCTTTGCAGCTTCACACTGAGCATCTGTATCATCTGTTCTCTGTTGTACATAAATCGCATCAATCAAAGCTGCTGCTTCATCTGCTGCCGCCTGATCCGTACCAACGGTTTCCTGAACATCTTCCTGATTCTCTGTGCTTTCTGTTTCCTTTGTCTGTGATTCCTCTGTCTGCGTGTTTGATGCAGTATCCTCCGAAATCACATCCGCACCCTTCTCTCCGCATCCTGCAAGGAGCATTGCTGTCATTAAAGTTGCTGTAAGCAGTGTTGCCAATTTCTTTTTCATCTTGTTTCCTCCATTATTTTTTGAATAATGCAGGGAAAATATTTCAGCACACAAATAAAAAATCCATCTACAAAATGTAAATGGACTACAAAATAAAAGCCATAGTTTTCCTAATCGCTTCTCTTTATGTACAACCAATTACTCGTGGTTCGGAATAAATTCCCGTACAATGGCAGGCAGGTCTCCTGACTTATAGTTCATTGCTGTAAGCCGCCTTCTCAGTTTCCCAATGGCATATGGCTTATGCTCCCTAATTACAGTGACGAGTTCGTACAGGATTTACACCTGTTTCCCTTTTCACCAGATCAAGAAATGTGTTTCTTATCTGACACCTGTCATTTTTATTCAATTAGTTTATATTATTGCATAATTTAGTTTGAAAGGCAATAGTTAATTCGTCCACGCACCCTTTCGATAGTAAATGACTGAAAGAAACATGGCAATTGTCCAGCCGATTGGCCATGAGTACCAAATGCCAACCAGTCCAATGCTTTTTGACAGGATAACCGTAAATAAAACCCTGAGTATTAAATCGGTAAAGGTTGCCGCCATAAATTCTTTCATCATACCTGCCCCTCTTAAAATGCCGTCCGCTACCAGCTTAGTAGATACAATAAAATAAAACGGTGCTACAATAAACAAAAACTGCACCCCCGCTGACAAAGCCATTTCTGACGGTTCATCCATAAAGAAGCGGACAAGCAACGTGCCCAAAAGCATATAGAGTGCCACAATCGGTACACAGATAAACCATACCATTTTGCATCCTGCCCGAAACCCGGCTCTTACTCTCGGCAAAATACCTGCTCCGATATTCTGTGCCGTATAGTTTGAAATCCCGTTCCCTAAGGTTGTAAAAGAAGTAATCACCAGATTGTTCAGCTTGACTGCCGCAGAATATCCTGCCATTGCGCCCGGTCCGAAGCCATTGATTACACTCTGAATGACAATATTTCCAACAGAGATAAAGGACTGCTGTAAAATACTCGGCACGGCAATCATTGTTATTTTTTTTAAAACAGAGGCAGAAAAAATTTCTATTCTGCCTTCCGTATGAATTTTAGAAATTCTTTTCAGCACCACTACCATAGCCAGTACACAGCTTATTCCCTGACACAGGAAAGTTGCCCATGCGACTCCGGCAATGCCCATATGAAAAGATTTAACAAACCAAATATCCGCCAGGATATTAGAAGTTGATGAAACTGCGAGGAATATGAATGGCGTCTTAGAATCACCCAGTGCAGAAAAAATTCCTGTGGCAATATTGTAAAAAAATAAGAATGGAAGTCCCCAAATATAAATATCCAAATATAATTTAGAATCCGCCATAATTTCCTTTGGAGTATGTATCAAAGCCAAAAGCCCTTCACAAGTTATTATCCCAAAAATCATCAGAACCACGCATAATATTGCACTGCTGATAATTGCCGTATAAACTGTTGTCTTTACTTCCTTATAAAATTTTGCCCCAAAGAATCGTGACACGATAACAGAACACCCTATATTACATCCGAAAGCAAACGCAATAAAAATCAGCGTGATTTCGTAGCTGTTCCCTACCGCCGCCAATGCATTCTCGCCTATAAATTTACCGGCCACCAGACTGTCAGCAATATTGTATAATTGTTGAAAAACAATACTTCCAAACAATGGCAGACAAAATTTCCAAAGCACTGTTTCCGGTTTTCCCTGCGTTAATTCTTTATTCATGTTATCCCTCTTTTCTGATTGTATTTTTTCATCCGTTGTATTATACTTTCTCTATTGTCAGATGTAAAATATATAAAAAACATATTCATTATATGTTTTTTATATGCTGTAAAGGAGATTTTTTCCATGATTACCTATGACTATTACCGGATTTTCTATTTTGTTGCACAGTACCACAGTTTTTCTAAAGCAGCCGAAATCCTTCATAATAACCAACCGAATATAACCCGCTGTATGAATAATTTGGAACACGAGCTGGATTGCAAGCTCTTTGTCCGTTCCAATCGTGGTATTTTGTTAACTCCGGAAGGCGAACGCCTTTTTTCCCATGTTTCTGTCGCTTACGAACAGCTTCAATATGGGGAATTAGAATTAAAAAAAGACCGCAGCTTAGAAAGCGGTCATATTACAATCGGAGCCACCGAAACAGCCCTTCGCATTCTCTTATTGGAAAAGCTGGAATCCTTTCATAAACAGTTTCCCAATGTGCGATTGAAAGTCTGGAATCACTCTACTCCACAGGCGATTGCCGCTTTAGAAAGCGGTTCTGTTGATTTTGCCATAATTACTTCTCCTTTCACTGTAAAAAAGCCTCTTAACAGCACTCCTCTATATTCCTTTCGGGAAATACTATTGGGTGGGGAAAAATATAAAGAGCTTTCGGAAACAATCCACTCTCTGAAGGAATTGACAGATTATCCGTTTGTTTCTCTTGGAACGCAGACCGGAACAAGAAACCTTTATATTCAGTACTTTTTAAATCACAAGCTGTCCTTTACACCTGATATGGAAGCCTCCACTGCTGACCAGATTCTTCCCATGATTGTTCATAATCTCGGTATCGGTTTCTATCCGGAAGAATTAGCCGGAGATTCTATTGCAAAAGGCGAGCTTTTTCCCATCCGTCTGCAGGAGCCGCTTCCAACACGTGAGATCTGCCTGATTACAGATTCAAGCAGACCTCAAAGTATTGCAGCAAAAAAAATATTGGAAGAGCTGCATGTATAATCGATTTTACAGAAAATCCTTACATGATACCAGTAAATCTATCTTCTTCCACTGTGTTTCTTCATCAATACAGTTTCCCTCTTCTACAGAAGCAAAGCCGCATTGCGGAGATAATGCAATATTCTCTCCTATCACTGCTTTTGCTTCCTCATACCGATTTCTGATTGCTTCCTGCGTTTCCAAAATCGGATTTTTTGTAGAAATCAGACCTGCCACAAAAGTCACGTCCGTTCCCTTTAATCCCGCCCAGGGTTTAAAGGAACCGGAACGCTCATCATCATATTCCACAAAAAATCCATCGTATGGAATCTGACAAATAATCGGCGCAACCGAATCATACAGTCCTGCAAACAACGGATGGCCTTTAAAGTTCCCCTTGCAGAAATGATTGGCAATCATCATATCTTCCGGTTTCTTTTCCAGTGCTTTTGTGTAAGCTCTGCGGAACCACTCTAAAATTTCCTCTTTTGCATATCCGAGTGTTTTTACCTTTTCCAAAAACTTTTCATCAATCAGATAGGTCCATGAGGTATCATCAATCTGCAGATAACGGCATCCATGCTCATACAAATCCCGAATCGCCTCCTGATAGGCTATTCCAATATCCTCTATTATCGCATCTATATCCTGTCCATAAAATGCCGTATCCTTGATTCCCAGCTGTAAAAAGTGATCTACCAAAATCATATTCGGTCCGGAAATGCATTTTTTTGCCATAACCCCCGGATAATCTGCCGCACATTGCTTCAGAAAATCCCATGCTTCTATTTCCGGATGCTTTTTCTGCTTGTTATAGCATATTTTTCCTGTAATATATCCTAATTCAATGTGATTTACAGCTCCATTCAGTTCTTTATCAAAATGTTTTGTTCCAAATCCCTCAAATTCCTTTAGCCAGTCTAAATGCCACCACCTTCTGCGAAATTCTCCGTCTGTTACAAATTGTAATCCATGCTCTGCTTCTTTTTTTACAAGCTTTTCTATCTCCCGGTTTTCCACTTCTCTTAAGCTTTCCAGCGAGATTTGTTGCTGTGAATACTTTTCACGAGCTTCTTTGATTTCTTTTGTTCGCAGGAAAGAACCTACAATATCATATTTTATGTTTAACATTTCTCTTCTTCCTTTCTCTTTTTATGACAATGCCTGCCTTAAATCTTCAATGATGTCTTCCACATTCTCAATTCCGACTGACAATCTGATTAAATCCGGTGCAATGCCCGCTTCTTCTAACTGCTCATCTGTAAGCTGCCTATGGGTATGGCTTGCCGGGTGCAGCAGACATGTTTTGGAGTCTGCTACATGTGTTACAATGGATGCCACTTTTAGCTTGTCCATAAATTCAATAGAAGCATCTCTTCCACCTTTTACTGCAAACGCCAGCACACCGCAGGTTCCCTTTGGCATATACCTTTGCGCCAGTTCATAATATTTATCATTTTTCAATCCCGCATAATGCACCCATGCCACTTTATTATGTTTTTCCAAAAACTCAGCTACTTTCAAGGCATTCTGACAATGTCGTTCCATACGCAGATGCAGAGTTTCCAATCCCAAATTCAAATAGAATGCATTCTGTGGGGATTGTATGGAACCAAAATCTCTCATTAACTGAGCGGTTGCCTTTGTAATATATGCACCCTTTCCGAATTTTTCCGTATAGGTAATCCCATGATAGGATTCATCCGGTGTTGTCAGTCCGGGAAATCTGTCTGCATACTCATTCCAGTCAAAATTACCGCTGTCTACGATACAGCCTCCTACTCCTACTCCATGTCCGTCCATATATTTTGTGGTGGAATGTGTTACAATATCAGCACCCCACTCAAACGGTCTGCAATTTATAGGAGTTGCAAAAGTATTGTCTATAATCAGTGGTACTCCATGCAAGTGTGCCAGTCTTGCAAACTTTTCAAAATCGAATACCGAAACAGTCGGGTTCGTCACGGTTTCTCCAAATACTGCTTTTGTATTCGGTTTAAAATATTTTTCCAATTCTTCTTCCGGTAAATCCTGATCCACAAAAGTACACTCTATTCCCATCTTTTTCATGGTAACGCCAAATAAATTATATGTTCCTCCATAAATAGAAGAGGATGCAATAAAATGGTCTCCCGCTTCACAAATGTTAAAAATCGCATAGAAATTTGCCGCTTGCCCGGAGGATGTCAGCATAGCTGCCACGCCCCCTTCTAACGCACAGATTTTTGCAGCAGTTGCATCATTGGTGGGATTTTGTAATCTTGTATAAAAGTACCCTTCTGACTCTAAATCAAACAATTTTCCCATTTCTTCGCTGGTATCATATCTAAATGTGGTGCTTTGATAAATCGGCAGTTGTCTTGCTTCTCCCTGCGCCGGCTTCCAGCCTTCGTGAATACATTTTGTTTCTATTTGGTTTGCCATATGCTTCTCCCTTTCTTTGATTCAATATGTCAGAAAGTATAATTGATTTTCATACTTTAATAAAATACATAAAAATAACACTTTGCCATAGCTTTTAGTTATAGCAAAGTGTTTCCTGCATTTCATTTCTTCTTCTGATAGTTCTTTGTATACTCTTCCAATTCCTCAATGTATATCTTCCCTAATTTACTCGGCAAACGATTCTTATGCATCACAATGCCAATCTGCATTTCCCCTTCTTCTTCCAACGGAACCGCAATAATCTTTTCTCCATTCAGCTTTTCATCTATAACACCGCTGCATACCGTGTAACCATTCAGACCGATAAGCAGATTGAACAGGGTTGCTCTGTCCCGTACCCGAATATTTTTTGTTCTGATAGCTGTACTGAAAATTTCTTCTGAAAAATAAAAGGAATTATGTTCCCCCTGTTCAAAAGACAAATACGGATACTCTTTTAGTTCTGCCATCTGAATACTTTTCTTCCCTGCAAGCGGATGCTCCTTACTGATAAACACATGAGGCTTCGCCACAAATAATTCCCTGAAAGTCAGATTATTTGCCTTCATTATTTTCTGTAAAACAGTCCTGTTAAAATCGTTCAGATATAAAATGCCTATTTCACTTTTCATCTGCTTAACATCTTCGATAATTTCATAGGTCTGTGTTTCTCTCAGACTGAAATCATAATTTTTATTTCCATATTCTTTAATCAGATTTACAAACGCATTTACCGCAAAGGAATAATGTTGAGTGGAAACGCAAAATTCCTGTTTTCCTCCTGCTTTTTCCTTATAATGCTCTTCAAGAAGATTTGCCTGTTCCAACACCTGCCTTGCATAACCTAAAAAGGTTTCTCCCTCTTTAGAAGCTTGTATTCCTTTATTTGTCCTGTCAAAAATGGTAAGTTCCATCTCTTTTTCCAGTTCTTTAATTGATTTCGTTAAACTCGGCTGGGAAATAAATAATTCTCGCGCTGCTTCGCTGAGTGTTCCCCTCTCTGCTACTGTAACTATATATTTTAATTGTTGTAAAGTCATAAACTCCTCCACCTCGTTTTCTATTATCATTACACTTTTAAAGCATACTTCATCTGAAAACAATTCGCAAGTTGACTTGATACAGTATCGCAGTTACCTGGTGTGTGCTAAAACGGAAAGATGATTTTTTTGTATAACATACACTGCTCACCTTCATAGCGGATGGTTCATATTTTGCATTTGCTCATTTCTCTGTTGAAAAACTTGCTGCATGCTCAACAGGGTCTCGCCCCACACAAATAAGGGCATCGCTCAATCATCTAAAACGATGATTTTGCGACACCTACTTTTCACACCTTATATCCAAGGCTTCCAGCGCTTCACGAATACCGGAACGGCTTGCCGGGATGGAACGCTCTGTCCACCATTCATTTAATGCTGCTCTGTCTACAGTTCCCTGACGTACAGGCACACCTATAGGCAGATGCTCTGTAGCATATACGGTGCTGACTTTCTGTATAAAACCAGTAGCATCAGCAAGCTCGATGTCAGCAACAGCTATTCGTTTATGCATTAAGGTACATTTCATTTTGCTACCTCCGTTCCACTATTTTCAAAAGAGAACTTTCGATTTTATTATATCGGTTAAGGAGATTATTGTCTATAAAAAAAGAGTATATCATCTTTTCAGACAATATACTCTCCATTTTCCATAAATCTAATTTAGACCCGGAGAATTAATTTCCCATCTGTTTTGCAAACTTTTTTTAAGTGCCGTATTTATGGGGCTTACAGAGCTTTGCCCTGTTTTGCTGTCAAGCACTGTAAAACCTATTTCTGTTCTGCTTCATCGTCCTTTTTCTTTCCGATAAAGTACACACATCCTCCGACACCTACCACGATTACCACCGCGCCAAGCAGGATAATCCACAGATAATCCATGATGTCCTTCCTGCTCTCCACTGTGGCGGGTGCTGCCGGTACGCTGTCCTGTGCTTCCGCCTCTCCCGCTTCTGTCATGTCTGTGCCGGTTTCGGCATTCTTTTCCCCGGAGCCGTCCATGGGCTCCTTATCAATCACAATCGTGTAATCAGAAGCATGGGTGAAGGAAAGCTCTGCGTTGCCGTCTGTGTCAATCTCATCAGCACACATAAATTCCAATTCTTCCGCCACCTTATTGTAGTAGAACAGGTTGGCATACAGTTCGGCGTTCTTCTTCTCCATGTTGACGGTAAGGACAGCGGTGAAGCCAAACTCTCCGTCATGCTCTATGGTGATTGTCATGGAGTAGCGTTCTCCGGTCACATTATTGATAACATCAACAGGAATGTTCTTCGTGTCTCTTGACACTCCAAAGTCAATATCCTTAATGTTATCCGCAGTAACACTCTTTCCGTTTACACTCCATGTAATGCCATCGCCCAGGTCAAAGACGATTGTAATGTCCTTGCCTGCAATGGATTCAATAATATTGCCGGGTACAGTGGTGCTGCCGTTCATGTCTACAATGACGGTATCTCCATCATCAGCATCGTCTATCTGCTCTTCAATTACCGGCCAGCCTTCCTTGCCGTCCTCTCCCTTGATGAAAGGTTCTTTCTCACCCTCGCCCTGATTATCGTTATCGTCCGTAGAGGAAGGAAGTTTGTCAATGGTTCCAGTCAGAAGAATGGTATGACATATCGTACATTCCTTGTGCCTGCTTCCTTCTGACTCTTTCGTAGGCTGTCTGTCTACTATCCAGTCACTTAAGGTATGCCGTGTTCTCGCAATGGTCTGTCCGGCAGTGATTATGGTACCGCAATCCTTGCAGACCGTATTGCCGGTATAGCCTTCCTTCGTACAGGTTGCCTCTCTGACATCTCTTATCTCTGTATGGAGATGTCCTGTTGCATCAATCTTCTCTGTATAGGAAGCTCCGCAGGAGCATCTGTATGTCCTCTCACCGCTCTGTGTACAAGTCGGCTGTTTGGTTACGCTTGAATTGTATGAATGGCTGTGAGTAGGCTGTGCATTCTTTGTATAGGACACACTTGCCACTTCACTGTCAGCCATACCGCTCTTCACCGCGATTGCTTTGACGGTTGCCGGTATCGTCACCTCAAATGCTCCCTGATACCGGCTGCTGCCTGTAGTGGGCTGGGTTCCGTCTGTGGTGTAGTAAATAGTGGCACCCTCCGTGGCGCAGGTCATGGTAACCTGAAGCTTATCCGATGTATATTCCCCGCCGTTTGGAGTAATAGACGGTGTCTTTACCTGTGCTTTAATATTTTTAATCGTAAAAGTTCTGGATGCTGTGCCGGTATAGTTGTTCTTTCCGGTAATCGTTACCGTTGCAGTACCCACATTTGTATTATCTGAATACGAAACTATGTAATCTTGTTTTTTGATGCCTGCTGTGTCCGTTACAGTAATATCCGGCTCTATCGCCGCACCGGTATAATACTGGTCAGCTATCGCAGCTATCATGGAATCTGCAAGCTGCTTTGGGGTTACCGTAAAAGTCTGTTCCCTTACTACCCCGTTATAATTATCATCCGCTTCCACCGCAACCACTACCTTATAGCTTCCTGCATTGGCAGGAGCAGAAGAAAGTCCTGTCCAGTCATCTCCATTCTTTTCATACCATACGAATGTAACGTCTTTGGTACTTCCTGTCTTACTGACAGATGGTTCGGCAACAGCATTTCCATCATAGGGTTTATCCATGCTCTCTGCTGTAATCGTAAGTACAGTAGCTCCCCTAGAAACAGTGACACTCAAATTACGCTGGACATAGTGATTATCTTTATCATATCCGGCCACGTCTGTAAAATCATATTCTGCTTCATAGCCTGCCGTATTGAAACGGGCTGGATAGCTTTGCGTACCAACTGATACAGGGGTATCCTTATTTACCCATCCCCAACCAGTTGAAAGAGAAATGTCTGGTAAGCTCTGCCCATAAGTAGCCGTCAGATTAGATGGCTCTGTAATCAATGTACTGCCGTCTTTTCGTAAATAAGGTGTAAGGTCAGGCTCACTGCAGGTACCAGTACATACGATTGTAACACCATTATCAATGACACTAGACTGGGAGAAATCTGCAATATTTCCTTTAACACGGAAGACTCCTGAACCATGCATCTCTAGACGAGTGACACTTTCCTGTAAAATATTCCCCTTCACAATAATGTCGCCTGAGAGTTGAAAAATTCCATACACTATCACTATATTTCCCTTCACAGTGCCTGAACCTTGTAGAAAAGAGCCATTCTTTCCCCCTAGATACAATGTACCACAAGTAAGTGTCTTGCCATTCAAATCTATATAATAACTATCTTGACTGACGTCACTACCAACATCACCGTTCACGGTTACATCCTTGAGCAATTTGCAATATTTGGCTCCCTCATCACTTCCCACGGAGCCTGTATTGTAAGTATCAGCCAAAGCCTCCATAAAGTCTGTATAATAGGTACCATCGACTTCTGCGACATATTCCGATGTCTCCGCCATATTCGCAATCTGACCATTAAAGTATCCAAACAGTGTCTCAATCTTCGTAATATCTACCTGTGCCTGCTCTTCTGCTGTCAGCACTTCATATGCGTCATTGGCTTCCTGTGTCCTTGCATAGGCAGCATTTCTGTCTTCCTCATTCATCGCCTTTACTTCATCTACGGAAGGAAGGGCATCTATTAGTTCCTGTACGTTCTTTACTGCTTCTGTCCGGTCTGGACTCTCCTGCTCACCGTCTTCTCCCTGTGTGTTGTCCCCGCCCGGCCCCTGTGGCGTACCTGTTTTGCCGCACTCCGTGCAGACAAAGGTGCAGGGACTTCCCTCTACCGATGCTGCGAAGCCGCAGGTATCATCATGGGTGTGGTTGCAGTTCAGGGTTTTCACGATACAGCCGCTTCCCTCACTGCACACATGGGTACAGTTAAGTATCTTCTGCGGATTTTCTTCCTCTGCGGATTCTTCTGCAGCAGGCTGCGTTTCATAGCACTCATCGGTATGTTCATGCTTACAGTCCGTCACTTCTTCATAACAGGCATCCGTATGCTCATGATTGCAGTCCTGTCCTTTCACTGCTTCTTTATAGCCGCAGGCATCGGTATGTGCCGTATGATGCTCACACAGTCCTTCGGCTGTCAGCCCGGTTTCCGTTCCCGTTTTCGCCTCTGTTCCTTCCGCTGCCGTTACCGGAATGGAAAGCTGTGCCACTGTCAGCGTGATGCCAAGCACAACTGCCATATACCGTTTCCAATTTTTCAGCAGATACCTTTTCTCTTTTCCCATTCTTCCCTTTTTCTCCTTATTTTGTGTTACAGGCATTCTCTCCCCTGTTTTCTATTCTATGTTCCCGATGTATGGAATGTGTGTTCCTGTTTCCATTGCAGATTTCTTTAAAGGAATGACTTTATAACGATGAGAAACACGCTCTGCGAGTTTCTCACGTTCGCGGGCGGCGCCAAATCGGAATGCAAGCATTCCGGCTTGGCTTATGCCTTCCGCACAAAAAAACGCCCTTCTTATGCGGAATATTTTCCACATAAAAAGGGCGTAAAAAGCCTGAAAAGGGGTTAACAAGCGCTCTGCTCTGCTCTGCTCTGCTCTGCTCTGCTCTGCTCTGCTCTGCTCTGCTCTAAAAATGTTAACCGCTTTCTCCATTCCTGTCAACCTTTCGTTCTCATGTTCTTACCTTACTGTAAAAAGACAAAAATATTGTAACATTTTCCCGAAAGATTGCATAGTCTTTTTTTCTTTATTTCCGCTTTTTGATTGGCGCCAGCTATAATACATCCTATTTTCATTTCTTTTAAAAACTCTGTATTTAATATATCAAAAAGTAGAGAAGATTTCTCTCCTCCACTTACTGTAATGTTCCGCCTTTAACAAGGGTAGCGGGATACCCTCTTTAAACTTGCTTATGTTTTACGAAGTTCGCTTATGCCATCTGCTTTGCGAACTTTTTTGTTAAAGTGCCGTATTTATAGGGCTTACAAGAATTTGACTTTATGGGTTTACCAACTTTGCGGTTGGTAAAGATTTTTAGGTTTATTTTTTTACGAAAATTGGGAATTTTCAAAAGTTGGGAAAATTTGCATTTAGAAGAAGGAAGCAAAGATTCTTCTACAAATTTCTGCAATCGTTCCAAGCAGATATCTGATTTGATTACCTTTGTGTTTATCTTATATAAATTCTCCTTTACATCCTTGTTTTTTCAAAAAATCATTGTTCAGAGAGTATCCTATTAAGAGCCGGATTCAAAATCTGTTCATACCTTGCTGAGATATACCTCTTATAGAACGCTTTCTGCAATTCCGTAATGTAAGGAACTTCATCAATGAATCTTTCTATCTGTTCCATATTTACTTTAGGGACCATTCGCTGCAATGCGGCGTCGCACCCGGCTTCCTTTGCCGTAGTCAGAAAATCATAATAATTAATTTTTCTTCCATTCTGTTTTATGGCAGAAGTCGGGAACTGATATACTCTCGCATTCCTCGCATCTTCATTTGTAAGAACCTGCTGCATAATTCCTTCATCCGCCTGTGGTAAAAGACAGCTTCCACAATCATATACCGGCGCCGGTTCAGCTTTTCCGGTAATGTCATCAAACAAAAATCCCCAATTTCCATTATGCCGGTCAAAATTTCCAAGCAGTGCATCCACTACGAATACATCCCAGAAATGCTTAAGCAGCACCTCCGGCTGTACATACTGCTGTTTTTCTATGGTGTCGATAATATCTGAAAGTTCTGTTCCGCTGCCACCTGATTCCGATTCCAAAACCGTATTCTTGATGGAACAGAAGTCAAACAGACGGCGTCCCTGCTCTGTAAAATCCCGGCAGGCACATACAATCTTTGTTTTCCCACCTATCTTAAATGTACCGAGCATGGTTTCCTGTGCGCGGATGCCGAGCAGATTAAAAATACTGCTCGCAATATGCTCACTGATACAGCTATTGGTATAAGACAATTCCGTTGGCTTGACAGCACCGGAATGTGGGAACTTTAACATATACTGCTTTCCGTCATACTCAACTGCAATCTTTTTTCCGTTTGCTCCGTTATATACCCTGCCGGGTATTCTCCTGCATTCTGTAAAATCAATCTTTTCTGTCATGCTTCCCTCCAAAAAAGATATTTGTTCCGCAAAAAATCCGCATGCTCCTTCGTAATAGCTCCATCATCTATTTCCGCCACATTGATACTTCCATATAACTCACTCCACAGGCAGTCCAATAGGTCTGAATGGTTCTTAATTCCTTCTTTGTAGGCATCCAAATCGTGCTGCAAATATTCCGGCAATCCGTATTCATAAGCCCTCTCCCGTTCTGTCTGCTGTATACCTGCCGATGTCAGTAATTCCATTGGGACAGAAAGCACTTTCGCCAGCTTATAAACTGTTTCCGCACTGCACTTCTCCACTCTGGTTTTTCCACTGCAGATATCATTCAGTGTTGCATGGGGAATGCCCGCTTCCACGGCGAGTCTGTATTTGGTCATATTCTGTTTCTTCAACAATTCTTCTAACAACATTTTTTTCTGTCTCCTCACTTATAGTATATCGGCATACCGAAATATTATCAAGAGACTTTCAAATTTTTCAACAACTTTTTCCTAGAATTTCTATTTTGATACCTTTTTGATATTCTTTATCAAGAGTGTCCCCAGCAATTTTTTCATATCAACCTACTTTTCCGTTTTAAATTTGTTTTGTTCATAATTCATATTGATAAACTCAAAATTTTTCATTGCTTCATCCTTAGAGTCAAAAAATTGCACCCCAACGTATAACTGTTTTCGTTCTTTCCATACACTAAAATTATCAAATAAGTCTCTAAAGTTTTCAGCAATTATTTCATATTCCGCATTTCTTTCTTTAGCAGACATCACATAAACCGTACTTCCTGCAGGAATTATTTCTGCTCCCTTTACAAATACACTTGTACAAGAATTATCTACCATATCTGAAAATAATTTTTTCATCAAATCATCGTCCTTACAAATGCAAACTTGCCACTTCTTTTTACTTGTTTGTATCTTATCACATGAACAAGCAATTTTCAATTTGTAGCCCAAACATCACCTTGTATCTATCATGCAGAAGAAAAATGTAAATAACAGTGCTACAAAGCACCTCATAAATGCTATTTCTATACTTGTCAATCCATGTTCAATCAGAATACTGCTAAAAATACCAATCCATGAATTGCAAAAAGTCGCCAATATGGCATATATGATTCCTTTTGCGTTTTCTCTTTTCATTCCACATTGTCGGTATATCTCCAATGCAAGCTCCTCAGCTTCCGCGTAGCTTAAGCCTAAAGTTTTTTTGCAAGAGTACTTGGTAAAATTCCAAATTCAAATCCTCTTTCTTCTTGGAAATGCTCAAAAAATAATTCTAAATTACTTCTAGTTGGCTTAGGTATCTCTACTTTTACCTGAAATCTTCTCCATGCCGCCTTATCCAACAACATATCATGATTTGTTGCTGCTATTGCAACCACATAACTTGGCAATGAATCAATTTGCATAAGCAACGAACTTACAACTCTTTTTATTTCTCCAGTTTCGTGTGCATCCCCTCGTTCCTTGCCTAAAGTTTCAAATTCATCAAAAAATAATACGCATTTCCTAGTTTTTGCAAGTTCAAATAGTTTTGACAATTTTGATGCTGTTTCACCTAAATATGCACCAACTATGCTTTCATATCTTACCGTTAAAAGCGGCACCATCAGAGCTTCTGCTATAGCCTCAGCTAAAGAGGTTTTACCATTACCTGGGGGCCAATTAACAACATTTTATTTCTTGGTTCCAGTCCATAAGATTAAAGCACTTCCATTCTCAACTGTTCGTCAATCATTCCTTGACAAATATCCTTTACTGTCTGGGGTAAAACCAAATTCTCCATGTTATACTCTTTTACAATATTGTAAACCTTATTTTTTATTTCATATCCTTTCATGCTTATTGCCTTCTCTTCTATTTTTGCATCTTCAAAATGAACGAAAAAGGCGTATGAAACGATTTATTTCATACGCCTTTACGCTATTCGTTATATTTTGTATTTTTACATTGCTGTATGTTTCTTAAGCTGACTATCCACATCTCTTCCCGCAAACATCACCCGAATCACAGTAACAATTCTTGTCTCTTTATCCTGAATATAAAATACCAGATAGTTGTCAACAGGCATTACCCTCATTCCTCTGCTATACCACGGTTCTTTTTGATATTGTCGAAATTTATCCGGAAACTGTTCCAGACTTATGATGTGTTCCTCCAGTCTATCAAGCTGTCTTGCTGCATTTTCTGGAGCTAACAATTCAAAAGCAATATACTCGTACACTCCCCTCAAGTCAGCATCCGCCTGCTCTGTCGTAGTTACTTCATAAATCATATTCCATAATCCTTGCGAATATCAGCGAATGCCTTCCGCGCAGGTTTTGTTCTTCCGGCAACCATATCCGCATATCCTTTCTCAAACTCTGCATTCAGCTCTGCTTCGGAAAGCTCAGCTACGTTGACAACAGGTCTTGCACTTGGAATCTTCACAGCAAACGGAAGTCCCCTATTCAAAATAATCTGTTTATAAAACATATTGATTGCGTTAGATGCAGGAATACCAAGTGCTGATAAAATACTCTCTGCTTCTTCCTTTACATCCGGCTCTATTCTTGCGTATAAATTCGCTGATTTTGCTGCCATAATATGCACTCCTTTCAAAAAATAGTATTTCTAGGCGTTTGCGAAACGCCACAAGCCGCATAAATACGGCATTTTTTGTTGCTAAA
>URUY01000029.1 GCA_900551115.1 uncultured Lachnospiraceae bacterium | reverse complement strand
GAACCCCCGTTAACGGTTTTGGAGACCGCCGCACTACCGCTGTACTATTCCCCTAAACAATGTTCGTCAGTGCTGTCTTGATTTTCAAAAACACCGCACCAACGAATTGTATTATAACACAGACACCATATACAAAGCAAGCAAAAAATACAATTTTTCATGCATTTTTTTAATTTTTTCAATTACAGTTTCTATCCGTTTTTCTATCCGATATACTCAATGGCATCCTGCACGCTTGATACGCCTATAATGCGGATTCCTTTTATTTCCTTCAGCATATCTGCATTAGCCGCCGGAAGGATACAGGTGCTAAAGCCCAGCTTCTTTGCTTCCTGAACCCGCTTTTCCGCCATGCTCACCGCACGCACTTCGCCGCTTAAGCCCACCTCTCCGAAAACTACCGTTTTCTCATCAACGGAACGGTTTTTAAAGCTGGATACAATGGCCAATACCATTCCCAAATCCACTGCCGGCTCCTGGATTTTCATGCCGCCTGCAATATTTACATAGGCATCACAGCCACTCATCTGAAGACCGAGACGCTTTTCCAAGACTGCCATCAGCAGGTTTACCCGATTAAAATCCGTTCCGGTAGCCTGTCTGCGGGGAATCCCGAAATTGCTGTGGCAGACAAGTGCCTGTATCTCTATCATCAGCGGGCGCGTCCCCTCCACAGAGCATGCCACCACACAGCCGCAGGCACCTTTTGGCCTGCCGTTTAACATATACTCGGAAGGGTTTTCCACTTCCATAAGCCCCTCTTCACGCATTTCAAAAACACCGATTTCATTGGTTGAGCCAAAACGGTTCTTTACCCCGCGCAGGATTCTGTAAGAAGCATGCCTGTCACCTTCAAAATAAAGGACGGTATCCACCATATGCTCTAATACCCTGGGACCGGCAACCGTTCCTTCTTTTGTCACATGCCCCACAATAAAAACAGATACGCCCATTCCCTTTGCAAGCTGCAAAAGAACGCCCGTGGATTCCCGCACCTGAGAAACGCTGCCCGGCGCCGCCGAAACATTTTCATTGTACATCGTCTGAATCGAATCAATAATCACTGCCGCCGGCTGGTATTTTTTTATGGTTTCCGCAATGATATCAAGATTTGTTTCACAAAAAAGAAGCAGATTGTCGTTAAAGGTGCCGATACGCCCTGCTCTCATCTTAATCTGCTTTAAAGATTCCTCACCGGATATATATAGTACCTTGTGCCCGTTCAAAGAAAGGAAGCGGCACACCTGCAAAAGCAGTGTGGACTTGCCGATACCCGGGTCGCCTCCCACAAGCGTAAGGGAACCTGCCACAATCCCTCCGCCCAGCACGCGGTCAAGCTCTCCGATACCCGTAAGCACCCTGTCTTCTTCTTTCATTTCAATTTCAGACAGCACAGCGGGGGCAGTCCGTGCTGTGCCGTCATTTCTGCTGCCGTTTTTCTTCAATAAGGCAGTGTTCACCAGTTCTTCCGCAAAGGTATTCCATTCCCTGCACCCCGGACACTGCCCCAGCCACTTCGGTGATTCATAGCCGCAGTTCTGACAGAAAAAACAGCTTTTTTTTGCTTTTACCATACTTTATCCCTGTACAAGCTTTACCGGCACTTCTCCCGCCGTTTCCAGTTCAACACTAAGACTTAACTTGCCGCCAAGCCCTGTACTCATCTTTCCTGTGCTGGCGCCGCCAACAAATACTTCGTACTCCGTATCCTCTTTCAGACCGATGGTCAGCTGTGCATCTTCATCTCCCTCTGCAACAAACTCTACGCTTTTATCCGTTTCAAGAAAATGAAGTACGCTGGTCCCCGGTACGGACTCATATAAAAACATACCGTTTTTCTCAAGCTTTGTAATTTCCTGACAGGTCTTTACCTTGTATAAATCCCCGGCATGCTCAAAATTTTCCAGTTTTGTTTTCTGAGCCAGCTTGTGATTTCCAAAGCTGATAGCTCCGTCCTTTTCCGCACGAAGTAATTCTTCAACGATTGCCATTTGCGTATCCTCCTAAGTTAAGGGCTGCTGCCCTGTAAATATGATAATAGTATAATATATCTCGTCTTTACTTTCCACAAAAACTTCAATCTAACCGGCACAAATTTCGGATGCCTTTCCTTTTACTGTCCCGAAAGCTCCCTAGTCTGCCGCCACATGAAAATCCACTGCATTTCCCCTGTAGCCTGCGGTCACTCTGTCTCCGGTTTTAATCTTGCCCTGCAGGATTTCTTCTGCAAGCGCATCCTCCACAACGGACTGTATCGCTCTCTTTAAGGGCCTTGCGCCCATTTTCATATCGGCATACTTTTCCGTCAGATGCTCTTTCAGAGCCGGCGTAAGCTTCAGCTTAATGTTCATCTGCTGTTCGCACCGACGCGAAAGATTCTGCGAAAGGAGCGTTACAATTTCTTTCATATTATCCTTCGTAAGCTGATGGAATACGATAATATCGTCTATACGGTTGATAAATTCCGGTTTAAATACTCTCTTGACTTCCTCCATAACGCCGGTCTTCATCTTTTCGTAATCCTTTTTTTCATTGCTTTCTGCGGCAAATCCCAGATTTTTCGGGTCTACAATTTTTTGTGCCCCCGCATTGGAGGTCATAATCAAAACCGTATTTTTAAAGCTTACCTTCCGCCCCTTGGAATCTGTAATATGACCATCATCAAGAACCTGTAAAAGGACGTTGAACACATCGGGATGTGCTTTTTCAATTTCATCGAAAAGCACCACGGAGTAGGGATTGCGGCGAATCTTTTCACTGAGCTGCCCTCCTTCTTCAAAGCCTACATAGCCAGGCGGTGAACCAATCATCTTGGATACAGAGTGCCCTTCCATATATTCTGACATATCTACACGAATCAGGGCATTTTCCGAACCGAACATGGCCTCTGCCAGCGCCTTGGACAGCTCTGTTTTTCCTACTCCCGTAGGGCCTAAAAACAGGAAGGAACCAATTGGCCTGTTAGGGTCCTTTAATCCGATTCTGCCTCTGCGCATAGCTCTTGCTACTGCTTTTACCGCTTCCTCCTGCCCGATAACCCTTTTGTGAAGAATGGATTCCAGCTTAAGCAGCTTTTCGCCTTCCTTTTCCGCCAGTTTTTTTACGGGTATCTTCGTCCAGACAGAAACCACTTCCGCAATCTCATTTTCGCCGATTACATATTCACTGTCATTTTCCTGTTCTTTTTCCCGTTTTTTCATACGTTCAAGCTTCTTGATTAATGCGTCCTGCTCACGCCTGATTTCACCGGCCTGTTCAAAATTCTCCATCCGTATGGAGCGTTCAATCTGCTCGTCTCTTTTCTTTATTTCTGCAACAAGAGCCTGTTGCTTTTCCGGGATGCGTCCGGCTTTAAGCCTTGCTGCCGCTGCCGCTTCATCTATCAGGTCAATCGCCTTATCCGGCAGATTTCTGTCGTTAATATAACGTTCCGAAAGCTTTACCGCCGCTTTTATGGCTTCAGGCAGTATCGTAACCTTATGGTGTTCCTCATATTTATGGCTGATACCCGCTAAAATCCGGATAGCCACAGCCTCATCCGGCTCCTCCACATTGACCGGCTGGAATCGTCTCTCCAGTGCTGCGTCTTTTTCCACATATTTGCGGTATTCCGTAATAGTGGTGGCGCCAATCAGCTGAATTTCCCCTCTTGCCAGAGAAGGCTTTAAAATATTGGAAGCATCTATGGCGCCCTCTGCGCCGCCCGCTCCGATTATGGTATGAAGCTCATCTAAAAAGAGAACGACATTACCATCTTCTATCACTTCTTTGATTACCTTCTTTATCCGCTCTTCAAACTCTCCGCGGTACTTGCTTCCCGCAACCATACCAGATAAATCCAGTGTGACCACTCTCTTGTTCCTTACCGTAAAGGGTACGTCCCCGGATACAATCCGCTGTGCCAGCCCTTCTACTACTGCCGTTTTGCCTACGCCCGGTTCTCCGATAAGACAGGGATTGTTCTTTGTCCGCCTGCTGAGTATCTGGATGACTCTTTGGATTTCCTCTTCCCTGCCTATCACGGGGTCAAGCTTTCCTTCCTTTGCCATAGCCGTCAAATCCCTGCTGTATTGTGCAAGCGTGGAAGTATTTTTCTTTCCGTTTCTGTTTTTCGCCAAATCTTCTTTATAAAGACCGCCGTCCTCGCCTATTGCTATCAGGATATCTATATATATTTTCTGTGTGGAAATCCCCAATGTGTTGAGAAGACGTACCGCTACATTTTCTCCTTCTTTAATCAATGCCATCAAAATGTGTTCTGTACCGGTAAGCTTCTCAGAAAAGCGTTCTGCCTGTCTGTGGGCTTCTTCCAACACCTTCAGGGCTCTTGGCGAATAGGTTTCTCTGTCCTTTATCACTACCGGTCCGTCCAGTGATATCAGGTCCCGTATCATTTCAATAACCTGTCTTTCATCTACACCGTTATCGAATAATACCCTGGCCGCCACTCCGGTCTTTTCCTGCATCAGTCCCACCAGAACATGCTCCGTTCCCACATAGCCCTGCCTGAGACGCTTTGCTGTTTTCTCCGCAAGCAAAAGTGCCGTTTTGGCCTTATCCGTAAATTGTGACTGCATCAGCAATGTCCTCCATAATCCTCATATATTTCATCAATCAAAGCATGCACTTCTTCTCTGGAAATATTCTTGCAGCTGCTTTTGGCAAGAATTACCTGCAATTCCCGGCGCAGCTCTGCAACAGTCTGCATTCTGTCGGTGTCTATTGCTATAACTGCACCGCGCCGTCTGTCTACTTTGACATATCCTTCCTGCTTCAATACTGTATAGGCTTTGTTTACCGTATGCATATTGATGCCTATAGCGTCTGCAAGCTGACGCACAGAAGGAAGCTGTTCCCCTTCGTGAAAACGGGAAGTAGCTATCCCCAAAATAATCTGATTGCGAAGCTGTAAATACAACGCTTCATCACTGTTAAAATCTATCTCAATAATCACGGCACAGCCTCTCCTTCCCGATTGTTATACAAATATTATAACAGGAAAAGGTGAGTGTCAACCGACTTCACTTAAAATTCACGGAATTTTTAGATATAAATTGCGGCAGCCCCTTTCGGATATCTGCCGCAATACCATTCCTATCAATTCTGTTTTCTTATTTTTCTTCTTCGCCGTCCCAGTTCAAAAATTCAAACTCGAATTCATCATCCTCTGCCATAAAATTCTTAGACTTCCATGTCTGGGAATCCGCTGAATTTTTTTCCAGATTTCTGGCTTCTACATGCGCTTTGGCCTGTCTCTCCAGCCGTTCTTCCGAAACGGCTGCGCCGGCAGGTCTTGCTCCTGCTGCTCCTGTGGGTCTATTTCCTGCTGCTCCTGCAGGTCTATTTCCTGCTGCTCCCGTGGGTCTGCCTGCTGTTCCCACAGGTCTATTTCCTGCTGTTCCGGCAGGTCTATTTCCCGCTGCTCCGGTGGGTCTTGCTCCTGCTGTTCCGGCAGGTCTATTTCCCGCTGCGCCGGTAGGTCTTGTGCCTGTTGCGCCCGCTGCGCCGGTGGGTCTTGCTGTTGTTCCCACGGGTCTTGTGCCTGCTGTTCCGGCGGGTCTATTTCCTGCTGCTCCCGTGGGTCTTGCTGTTGTTCCCCCGGGTCTATTTCCCGCTGCTCCCGTGGGTCTTGTGCCTGTAGGCCGTGTACCGTTAGGTCTTGCTACCGGCTGACGTCCTGCACTGCCCAAAGGCCTTGCCGGTCTTTGTCTGTTCCCACCCTGCGCTCTGTATCCGGGTAAACAGGATTTAAAATCAAAGCCATCTTCTTCCATCATATCTTTTATTTTAAATATCAACAGCGTAATACCAAGCAGCATCACCACAAGCAATATAGCCAGTACTACAATAACGCCGGTCTGTCTGGAAACCTTATTCTGCGTCTTTACAAGCTCCTCTGCATTCTGCTCCGCAGAGGAAATCAGCTGGGCAATAGGGTAATAAACAGGCGAATCGGGATTTGTTACATTATCCACCAAATGCCATACGCCGTCTCTCTCTTCCGTTTCATAGCTCTTCGTTTCTGCAACGGGTTCTTCCGGTACCGGCTCTGTAGGTGTTTCCGTATTATCAGTCGTAGTATCCGTTACAGGCAAAAGTTCGCCGTCCAGTGTAACATAATCGGAACGAATATAGCCTTTTACTTCCGTACCGTCCACCATAAAGCTGACCTGATACCACACCTTGCTGTCGCTTCCGGTTTTTGTGCCGTGTACAGTAAATACCACGTCCGTCTTTATTGTCGTTACAATATCACTGCTTGTGGAGCTGTCCGCTCTCACCCTTACCTGATCCTGCGTAACCGAAGCACTCACCGGCTGTACCGCTTCCACACCGTCCGTATTTACGGTTACGTTGGTATTCAGAGTTGTTCCGGTATTTGCAGCAGGAGCCGGTGTGGTCGTAGTGACGCTTCCACCGTCTTTGCTTACCAGGTCTGCACGGATATACCCCAAAGAATCCGCATCCACAAATACTTTATACCATAGCTGTCCGTCCGCACCGGTGACCTCTTCCGTAATCGTCAGCTTATTGCCCTGTACCACACTTGCCACCGCAGTGCTGCCCGTATCGGCACTGGAACGAATATTTGCAGAAGAAGCCGTTACCGTTCCCTCTGCCTGCGCCTGTACTTCACCGGCAGAAAAAAACGCCAGCACCACCGCACAAAGCATTCCTGCAAAGGCAGTTCCCGTACGCATTATCCATTTCCTTCCTTTTTCTTCGATGTATCCCATAATATCCTCCAATCTGTACCCAAGGTACCAACGGACAGCATTTTTACTGCTCCCGCTTAAACCTCTTTTCCCCGCTTGCGTCCTCTCTGCCGATTTTGAAGCCGTGTATTCCCATCTGTCTCTGCTTGCGCTGCTTTTCTTCCTCACGTCTGTGATAGCTTACTTCGCATTCCTGACACAGCCTTCCGTACCGAATTGCTTTTCCACATATCTCACAATGCAGAAACGCTTTAGAATCAGGAGTAACCTCCAGTCTCCCTTCTTTTAACATATTTCTGATTGTCCGTTGCTTTACTCCGGTTGCCGCTTCAATTTCAGACGCCGTAGCTCCCTTGTGCCCTTCTATATACAGCCGGACTTTACCATAATCGTCATAATCCAGGCTTTTGCACTCTTCGCACTGATATTCGCCTACTCCTTTAAATACCATAACACCACCGCACACCGTACACACTTTAGGTCTGTGATATTCATTCAGCTCCATCAATTCTCTTTCGCTTCTCATATACACCTGCCTTAAGATGCTTTACGCCTCGTCTATTGCCTTTCCAATATCATGCCGCATATATTTGTTAGCAAAATTCACCCATTCCGTTGCCTCATAGGCTTTTGCACGGGCCTCCTTTAAAGTAGCCCCTGTTGCCGTAATACCCAGTACACGGCCTCCGTTTGTCACAATACGGCCTTTATCATCAAATTTGCTTCCTGCATGGAAACAATAGTAATCTTCTTTTCCTTCAAATTTATCAAGTCCGGTAATCTCAAACCCTTTTTCGTAAGAAACGGGATAACCGTCAGATGCCAGTACTACGCAGACTGCCGCATTGTCCTCAAACTGAAGGTCAACCGTATCAAGCGTACCGTCTATACAGGCATCAATTACATCGCAGATGTCGTTTTTCATCCTGCAAAGCACCACCTGCGCCTCCGGGTCACCGAATCTTGCATTGTATTCCAGGACTCTGGGACCATCAGACGTCAGCATCAGTCCAAAGAAAATAATGCCTTTAAACTCTCTGCCCTCTGCCGCCATAGCGTCCACAGTAGCCTGATAAATGTATTCTTTACAAAAATCATCTACTTCTTTGGTATAAAACGGGCTGGGAGAAAAGTTTCCCATACCGCCTGTATTCAATCCTTCATCTCCGTCCTTGGCGCGCTTATGGTCCTGTGCCGAGGTCATTGTCTTAATGGTTTTGCCGTCTACAAAGGAAAGCACGGAAACTTCCCTGCCGGTCATAAATTCTTCTACTACCATACGGTTGCCGGCACTGCCAAAATGCTTGTCCAACATGATTTCTTTTACACCGGCCCTGGCTTCTTCCAGTGTATTGCAGATAAGCACGCCTTTGCCCAATGCCAGACCGTCTGCCTTTAACACGATAGGCATTTTTGCCGTCTCCAGATAAGCAAGTGCATCCTCAGGATTATCAAAGGTTTCGTAGGCTGCCGTAGGAATATGGTATTTTTTCATCAAATCCTTGGAAAAAGCCTTGCTTCCTTCCAAAATGGCCGCTTTTTTATCGGGTCCGAAGGTACGAAGTCCTGCTTTTTTCAGTTCATCCACCAAACCACCTACAAGCGGGTCATCCGGTGCTACGAATACCAGGTCCACAGCCTTTTCTTTTGCATAAGCTATGATTTTATCAAATTCCATAACGCCGATGGACGGTTCACACTCTGCTATCTGCGCAATACCCGCATTGCCTGGTACACAGTAGAGCTTGTCCACCCTTTTGCTTTTCTTCATGCTGACTGCTATTGCGTGTTCTCTGCCACCGCCGCCTACGATTAATACTTTCATGAAAAATCCTCCCTGCTGCCTGTATCCGTATGCAGCATTTTATATATAGTAAACATGTCCGTCCGTTATCTTAAGACGGTTGTTGGCAATATCGTCTATCGCCTTTGGAAGCAGTACCCACTCTGCCTGCTCCATAACACGGCGCTGCAAAAGCTCGGGGGTATCCCCTTCCTCTACAGCCACTGCCTTCTGGGCAATAATCGGGCCTTCATCCATGCCCTCATTTACAAAATGCACCGTTGCACCGGTCACCTTCACGCCCCGGCGCAGTGCCTCTTCATGTACCTTTAATCCATAGTATCCCACGCCGCAGAAAGCAGGTATCAGGGATGGGTGTATATTCACAATCCGGTTGGAGAATTTAGAAACCATTGCCTCAGGAATTTTGACTAAAAAGCCTGCCAGCACGATTAAATCCGGGTTCAGTTCACACATTTTTTCCGTAAATGCCGTATTGAAGCTCTCTCTGTCCGGAAAAGCCTTCGGAGACATAAGGATACCGGGAATATTGTTATTTT
This sequence comes from uncultured Lachnospiraceae bacterium, assembly GCA_900551115.1. Lineage (GTDB taxonomy): Bacteria > Bacillota > Clostridia > Lachnospirales > Lachnospiraceae > Acetatifactor. Next base: position 32,575 of record URUY01000029.1, on the reverse strand, counting down.
GGGCACGCTCAAGAGCCTTTGCGCCTGCATTGTTACTGATAACCGCTGCAATCTCGGTATTGGTAATGGTACCCTTATCCACTGCATCCAAAATTGCCTGCAGATTGGTGCCGCCTCCCGATACGCATACTACTGCTCTTAACATACGGTAACTCCTTTTTCGCCTGCCTCACAGGTACCTACCACATAAGCTTTTTCTCCTGCTGCCTGCAGTGCGGCAAGTGTCTTCTCTGTATCTTTTGCATCCACTGCCAGCATCATGCCCAGGCCCATATTGTAAGTATTGTACATCATTTTTTCTTCCAGATTGCCCGTCTTCTGTAAAAGCTTAAAAATAGCAGGGATTTCATAGCTGTCCTTTTCCACACGGGCATGAATGCCATCGGGAAGCATTCTGGGAATATTCTCATAGAAACCGCCGCCGGTAATATGGCTGCAGCCTTTAATGGTAACGCCTGCTTCCTTTACACTCTTTAATGCCTTTACATAGATTCTTGTGGGCGCAAGAAGTGCCTCGCCAAGCGTCTTGCCAAGTTCATCATAGTAGGTATTTAAACTTTCTTCTGTCATGTCAAATACTTTACGTACCAGTGAAAATCCGTTGCTGTGTACGCCGGTGGAAGCAATGCCGATAAGGGTATCGCCGGGCTTGATATTTTCGCCGGTAATCAGGTCCTTTTCATCCACAACACCAACTGCAAAGCCTGCCAAATCGTACTCATCCTCAGGCATCAGTCCCGGATGCTCTGCGGTTTCTCCGCCAATCAGGGCACAGCCGGACTGCTTACAGCCTTCTGCTACACCTTTTACGATAGCCGCAATCTTTTCCGGATAGTTCCTGCCGCATGCAATGTAATCCAAAAAGAACAGAGGCTCTGCGCCTGCACAGACAATATCATTTACACACATAGCCACACAGTCAATACCTACCGTATCATGCTTATCCAGTAAAAATGCCAGTTTAATCTTGGTGCCTACACCATCCGTACCGGAAACCAGTGTGGGCTTTTCCATATCTTTGACAGCACTTAATGAAAATGCACCGGAAAATCCGCCGATACCGCCAAGCACCTCCGGTCTCATGGTTTCCTTTACATATTTCTTCATCAGTTCTACGGACTTATATCCCGCTTCAATATCAACGCCAGCTTTCTTGTAATCCATTTTTATTCTCCTCACTTGTAAAGGGCCGTCTGCCCATTATTTTTCCATATATTTTTTATAACCGACTTCCTGTAACCGGGCATCCTTTGCCTGCACCTGTTCTTTTAAATTTTTGCTGTATGCCTTCAGCTTTTCAAGAAGAACTGCATCAGAGGTTGCTAAAATCTTTGCTGCCAAAAGACCTGCATTGGCGCCGCCGTTAATGGCTACGGTAGCAACAGGAATTCCGGAGGGCATCTGCACGATGGAATAGAGAGAATCCCTGCCTCCCAAAGAGGTGGTGTGCATGGGAATGCCGATAACCGGCATAGGGAAAATCGCCGCGCACATACCCGGCAGATGTGCTGCCATGCCGGCGCCTGCTATAATTACCTTAAATCCTTTTTCCTCCGCACTCTGTGCATAATCAAAGAATACATCCGGCTCTCTGTGCGCCGAAATAATCGTCATCTCGTAAGAGATTCCCAGTTCCTCCAATATATCTGCGGCTTTCGCCATAACGGGCATATCCGAATCAGAGCCCATAACAATTCCAACCTGTGCCACTTTACAGTTCTCCTTTCATCACTACATTCACTTTAATTACCCTTAGTTTACTAAAAATTTGTTTCGGGTGCAATCGGTTTTTCTTAATTTTGTCTAAACATGGCGGATTGTACATATTTTTCTGTCATTTCGCAAATGGTTTGTTCAATTCTTCACAGCCTGCAAGCACAAAACGTCCTTTTTCTATAATAACGCATCTGCTGCCGTCTTCCCGCACTGCCGTTACCTCTCCCAGTTCATGATAGGGAATGGTAATATCCGTGTGGCAGTTGAAATACGCCTTGGACATATCCTCATTCCTAAGCAGAGAGACTTCGTTGTCCCGGGCAATGATTTCCTTGCCGTTTGGATTGTACACCTTTACCTCCTCTGCATGGGAATAGCAGGTATCGCCTACTGCAAAATGAGGCCCCATCTTTTCCGCAATAAGAATGGGAAGCTTGTCCCCGATATGATATTTTTCTGCTGCCACATATGCCGTGGTATTGGTACCTATGGCAAATTCACCCAAAGGCAGTGAAGTATGGTTGCATAAGACATTTTCTTTGATGTAATTTTTTCCTTCCGTTTCATCAGGGAAATTACCGCACCGATAATCAGCCGTCATACCGTCCTTAAAGGTAATTTCCAAATCCTTGTATTCCAGCTCCCGTAAAAATACACGGCTTACATGCAAAATGCCCTCTGTTCCTGTAAGAACAGGCGAGGTGAAAACCTCTCCTACCGGGATATTCACGTCTGCCACACAGTTTTCAAATTTGGTTTCCTTTTCGGGATTGCAGAGAGGACGGAGCATTACCTTCATGTCTGTCCTGTTGCCGTTCATGCCCTTTATTTCCACGTAGGAAGCGGTATCGAGAACGTCTATAATCGTCTGCTGAATCTGTCGGTACAGCTTATAATCCAGGGTATTGATGCGTATGATTTCATCAAATATTTCTTCAAACTGCTCTCCGATATCCGGCGTTGGGAACGCAATAATGGTAAAGCTGCGTTCTTCTTCCTTAATGTATTCAGCCTGTTTTTGTCTGTAAGCGGACATGTATTCTACCATCAGCTTCTGATGCTTTTCATCCGTCTTACAGGCTTCCGGCTTCACAGAGGGTGCAAACGGCGTCTCCCCGAATACCTCCATTACAGCAGGGCCACCATAAACACCTGCTGCCTCCTTATTCTGCTCATAGGCGTACTTTAAGGTTTCCAATTTGCGGTTCATATACTGTCTGTCAAAAAAGAGTACGTTATCATCCTTATGGTCATAGAGATACTGCCTGTTTGCCGGCGTACTCTGAACACCGTCCCTAAAAATAATGGTATCCAGCCCAATTTTTGCAAAATTATCCACTGCCTTTCTGACCACTCTTTCAAAGCCCAGATTATAATGTATGCTTACGCTCTTTTTGATACTGATATCCTTGTTTCCTACAAGGAAACCCATACGGTATCCTTCGGTAAAGGTATCTGCCATCGTTGCGATTTTTTCCTCGGGCAGGGAATTTAAAAATTTTGCCGTGCGTATCTCACAGTCAGAAACATATTCGCCGTAACGGTACAGATAACGAAGGTCTGTCAAATCGCTTTCCATAACCGTCTTTTTTGCGGCATTCATTACCGGCGTTACTCTTTCATACACCTGTCTTTCGGAACGAAGCTCTGCATAATCGCTCATATACCAGTAGAAAATCTGTCTGATATCCTCATAGGCAGGAAGACGCTTTTCTTCCTCCCATGCACAGGAAAAAGCATTTGCTATCTCTAAAAACAACTCTGCCGCCGCCACAAATTCCTCTGTACGTCCCTCATAAACGGAAACAATGCAGCCGCGAAGCTCTGCATGAACCGCCGCCATAAGCGGCCCGTATTCCGCAGAAAGCTCCCCTGACGCATACGCCGGATTGGCATAGCTTGTTTCATAATTTGCTTTTTGCAGTTCACTGTAAAGCTGCTTATTCTGTTCCTGTAAGTCTGCCAGATTCATCTCATAAAGAGTGCCGTCTGCCGCCTTCTGTTCTATTATAAATAAGCGGGACAGCCATTTTGCTTCTTTCTTAAAAAAAGCTGCAAATGCTGCATCCGCAATATTCTCTTCCTGTATTTGTATAATACGTTCTTTTGCCAGATTCAGTCTTTCCTGTAACAATTCTTCCATTTCTTTCCTTTCCATGCACATCACCTTCCGCATGCTCCTACAGATAAATCCCTGCGTATACCACCAGTGCGATACCGATTAATGCTATTGTGTTAAACACGATGCCCAGACAGGGAAACAGCTTGTACCTGTCCTTTTCTAACGCCGTCACTCCGCCCAGTATCAGGCCTGTTACCGAGAACACCGCTATTAAAAGTCCTGTCACACCATATCCTGCCGGGGCATTGCCCTCCTGCACATAAGCAAGATAAATCACCGCAACAAGGGAAAGGGTGCTGATTACCCCTAAAATGGTAGACATCACCGCCCTGTTGGAGTGTCTTTTATTTGTAAAAATATAATTTGGTTTACGCCCCATACATTCACTCCTGCTATACGATAAAAGGGCACCTCCTCAGGAAATGCCCATCCACCTTTAAAATAAAATATTGGACTTACGCGACAGCAGTTTAGAGCCACTGATGATTAACAGAATACCGCTGGTGATTCCCACTACCAAAGTGAGTACCCCTACTACAATATTGGTTGCACCGGTTCCCCTCATGGTTCTGTACAGTTTTTCTTCCATGGCTATCTCTCCTTACTTTTTAACTCCATACTGTTCATAATACTTATCGATTGCGTCTTTCATTTCATCATTGATATAAATTTCGCCTTTGTACGGTCTGTTATACAGATGCTCTGTTACTTCGCTCATGCTTACGATAGCCCTTGCAGCAAATCCGTATTTCTCCTGTATCTCTGAAAGGGCGCCCATTTTGCCGGAAAGCCCGACCTCTTCTCTGTTTAAGGATACCATCATGCCCTTGATTTCCACATCAGCCTGGGCTTTGATAATAGGGAAGGTCTCTTCTATGGACTTGCCTGAGGTAGTTACATCCTCGATAATTACCACCTTATCTCCATCCTTCAGCTTACTTCCGAGCAGTATCCCCACGTCTCCATGGTCCTTTACTTCTTTTCTGTTGGAGCAGTAACGGATTTCTTTGCCGTACAGCTCACTGTATGCGATAGTGGTTGCCACGCTTAACGGAATTCCTTTATAAGCCGGTCCGAACAGCACATCAAAATCATCACCGTACGCATCATGAATGGCCTGTGCATAATACTGTCCCAGCTTTCTTAACTGTGCCCCTGTCACATAGGCGCCTGCATTCATAAAAAACGGGCTTTTTCTGCCGCTCTTTAAGGTAAAATCACCAAATTTCAAAACCTTGCAATCTACCATAAATTCTATAAATTCCTGTTTGTAGCTTTCCACTTTATTAAAACCTCCTGTATTTACGGGCTTTTTTGCCTCTTGTTTCCTCTTGTATGCCTTACTGCATGCTTTTATATGCAAGGTTTAAATCTTTTTTCATATTACCATAGACATGTGGTTTTTTCAATTGGTAACATACCATTTATATCTGAATTTTTATTGTTGAGTACTTTCCCATATCCTAACAAAACCGCCCATTTTCAATAAAATTGAAGATGAACGGTTATAAACCGGAAAATCCTGGATTTTGAGGTTAGAACTTTGATTCTTTTTTCATAAACTCCATCAAATTGATATGCTTAATACCATTTCTCTTTTGCAGGGTGTAATCCGCTGTTGCAACATACTTTGCATAATTATCACGGATATTTTCCAACGGCTTGTATTCCCTATTTTCTGTATCCTCACTTTGCAATATTGTATAGGCTACTTGAACATAGGAATAATCATTTTCGGTATTTCGCAGGATGAAATCACATTCCAGCTTACCAATTCTTCCAACACTGACCGAATAATCAAAGCTACGGGAATAAATATAAACAATATTTTCAAGAACCGGTCCGAAATTGATTCTGTTATCGGTGTTCTGTGCAAAGTAAAAGCTCAAATCAGCAAGATAATATTTCTTCTCACCCGAAAGAACCTTCTTTGATTTCATATCAAAGCGATTGCACTCATATAAAATCTTTGCATCAATGAGCGCCGAAATATACTTCATAACGGTCGCTCTTGTAGTTGCAACTCCGACTTTTTCAAGTGCTTCGGTTAAACTTTTGATGCTTGTGGTCGCTCCGAAGTTGTTAATTACAAAGCTTTTGACAGCCTCAAAGGTTGCTCTATCTTTGATTTTCACTCTTCGTTTAATATCTTTCTCAAAAATCTCGTTTACTACACCTGTAACATAAGTTCTTTTTGCAGCAAGGTCATCTATCTGTACTGTTCTCGGAAATCCACCCTCAAGAATATAGTGATTTAGTTCCACATTTCCATTTGGATCGATTGGTTTTCCGTAAAACTGTTTCATCTGCTCATATTCCTCAAAGCTTAAGGTAAACAGTTCAAATTCAAGATATCTACCGGTTAATTTCGTGACAAGTTCACCGCTTAAAAGATAGGAATTGGAACCTGTGATAAAAATGGAAAATTCACCATCAGAACGAAATCCGTTAATGACTTCTTCAAAGTCCGTAACATTTTGAACTTCATCTATAAACAGAAATTTTCGTCCTTTGCTCTTAATGTTAGACTCAACCAGCTTTTCAAGTTCATCGGCTGTTTTGACTTTTCTGTTCTCACGCTTATCAAGGTCTAAATAGATGATATCGTCTTCATTTACACCACCTTGCTTGATTTCTTCGGCAATTGTTTCCATAAGACTGGATTTGCCACAACGTCTCACTCCGGTAATGACTTTAATAATATCATCGGCATTATAAAACGGTCTGATTTTCTTCAAATACTTTTCTCTTTTGAACAGCATATTAAGAACATCTCCCTTCTGCAATTCCTTTGATATTATTATACCCAAATTCCAAATATTTTCAAGTTATCGCATCACTTTTTTAATAATATTTACTTTGTGTTTTGATAAACGGCAGTTTACAGTTTAGTCTTACCTGTTTTATTATTCTACTTTTGTATTAAACTTAGTTGAAATGAAACTTAAATCACGTCCGGTAAGCAACCCTATCCTTCTTTGAAAGTATCCTTTTCCCGCTTCTGATGTTCTGCCGCAAGTTCTTTTGCTCGTTCATATTCCTCCATGGATATGCCAAGCAATGCACAGGCTTTTGCTTTCTCCATATTTTGGCTATGTGCCAGTGTATCCACATTCTGTACCAGCGCAAGTGCCTTTCCAATTTCCAAGCCAGTCTGTATTCCGGTTTGTATTCCCTTTTGTTCCCCCTCTTTCAGATATGCCTTGCGCATCAGTTCCTTTTCTCTTTCTTCATTGTACTCGAAAATGCTCATACTAATCGCCTCCGCTCTATAGGTTAACAGGAATTCGGAAAGAATGTCCTCCGATATACATTCCGTCACGGCACGTTCTACCGCTTCCTGCAAGCCCATGGATGCCGTATACTGCCGTACCCGTTCCACATACAATACATATTCCTTTAATAGCTTGCATTTTTCCAACAATTCCTTATTATAACCGGAATTAATATTGATCATCGTTACTTTAAGCTCCAGTTCCGGTTCCTCGCTTCCTTGCAGGTAAGCATCGGACAGCTTTAAAATTCTTTTTTCCGCCTGCACCTCCACGCCATTATAAAACACAACAAACTTAGGAGCAGGAATCTGTATCAGAGAAGACGCATACAGAGTATTCTGCTTTACCAGTTTCTGATATTCTTTTGCTACATAAAGCAGGTTCCGAAGGGGCATGTTAGGATTAAACGTGGACTGGTGTTCATACAGGTTCAGATAAAAATCCATTACAAATGCAAGATCATTTTTCATATTCATGTAAATTGCATTTTCCAGTGTCACGATTTCCAGTTCCTCGGGCTTATCGTATGCCGTACCGCTTACTGCATTGTAAAGCTCCAGCAGCCGTTCTCCGTCGTTAAACAGCATCCTGAACAGGGTATCCTTATAATTCCGTCTGGCGCTGTCACTTACATTCTTTCTTTGTTTATTCATATTTTCCTCCTTTTGCAGGAGTACTTTATTCAAAAAATCTCCTGCTCTTATCTTGATGATTGAAAAGCATAGATTTTTTGAAATGAATCAGAAATTCAGAAAGCCAATTGGCCGGGAAACAAGAAACTTATGCTTTAGATAAAGCATAGCACAAAGATGTTATTCAGACAAGTATTTTTTGTTTTTTAGTTTTACCATTTGGGATTCTCTGAACAAAGTACACTTTGCCAGCCCCCGCGCACTTGATTTCTTTTCATGCAAAAAGAGAGCAACAAGCCTTCGCTTATCACTCTCTGATTTTCTTTACCAATATACTCTGCATCCGCGTCCCGGCACTATCTTGCTGCCAACGCTCCCGCAATATCCTCACGCATGTCAATAACAGCCTGTCTTGATGCCTCTGCGTAATGCTCAGCACCAAAGGAAGCATATTTTTCCTGCTTGTAAGCGGCAATGATACCTCTGGAGGAATTGATAATGGCACCCAGTCCGTCTTCATTAAAGAAGTGTACCAAATCTGCGCCTTTTCCGCCCTGTGCCCCATAGCCCGGCACCAAAATAAAGGTCTTTGGCATAACCTTTCTTAAAAGCCTGCCCTGCTCCGGGTAGGTAGCGCCCACTACGGCTCCTACATAGCTGTAGGAATCACCCATGCATTCCGCTCCCCACTCTGCTACCTTTTCACCAACTAACTCGTACAGAGGCTTTCCGTCAATCATTCTGTCCTGAAACTCACCGCTGCTGGGGTTGGAGGTCTTCACCAAAACAAAGATGCCTCTCTTTTCTTCTTTGCATACTTTGATAAAGGGTTTCACGCCGTCAGAGCCAAGGTAGGGGTTTACGGTTACAAAATCTTCATTAAAGCCATAAAAGCTGTTGCTGCCCACTGCTGCTTTGCCAAGATGACCTACCGCATAAGCTTCCGAGGTGGAACCGATGTCACCGCGCTTGATATCACCGATAACTACCAGTCCCTTTTCCTTACAGTAATCCACTGTTTTCTGAAAAGCCTTTACGCCTTCCACACCAAACTGCTCATACATGGCAATCTGAGGCTTTACAGCAGGAATCAGATCGTAAACCGCATCTACAATCCCTTTGTTGTACTGCCAGATGGCCTCAGCCGCACCGGCAAGCGTCTCTCCGTATTCAGAAAAAGCTTTTTTCTGAATATGCTCCGGTATATAATGAAGCATGGGGTCCAAGCCCACAACGATGGGTGCATTTGTCTTTTGAATCTTTTCAATAAGCGTATTAATCATAATCTGTTTCTTCCTTCTTCTCTTTACCCGGTAATTCTGTTTTACACGGTAAGCTTGCTCTCCGTATATTTTTTAATATTGGAGGCATTGACATATTTCTGATAACCATCGCCGTTTACCACTACCAACGTAGGTGCCTGCATCACGCCGTAGCGCTGTGTAAGCTCCATATTTTCCTCCGCATCAATAACGACATATTTTTCGCCCTTTAAATATTCCTTTGCTATTTTACAGTTCGGGCAGGTCTTGGTGGTGAAAAGATACTTTACCTCCTCAGGTGCTTCCACAGAAACCTCCACCTCCTCGGCATAATTTGACAGGGTTACTACTGTATTGACCGGGCGCTTTAACACAGAATGGTCAATATCATATTCTGTACGGTTTGCATATTCCTGCAGCTTGCCATCGTTCCAGTTCTGCACAGGTCTGTAGTAGCCTGTGATGCGGCTGTAAACCTCCGTCCTCTGTCCGCAGTGGGGGCAGACCTTTACCTCTCCTGCCAGATAACCATGCTCTTTACAGATAGAATAGGTGGGTGAAAGGGTATAATACGGCAGCTTATAATTATCTGCAATGGTCTTTACCAAACTTGCCGCTGCTTTCCAGTCAGGCAGCTTCTCCCCTAAAAAGGCATGGAATACCGTACCTGAGGTATAGAGTGTCTGCAATTCATCCTGAATATCCAGTGCGTCAAAAATATCAGCAGTATAGTCCACCGGCAGATGGGAAGAGTTGGTATAATACGGAGTATCTCCCGGATTGCCTGCCGTCTTAATGGCCGGCCAGCGCTTCTTATCGTGCTTTGCCAGACGGTAGGTAGTGCTTTCTGCCGGAGTTGCCTCTAAATTGTACAAATCACCGTACTGCTCCTGATAGTCGGAAAGTCTCTCCCGCATATGATTTAAAACTTCCTTGGTAAATTCCTGTGTCTTTTTATCCGTCATATCTGCTCGCAGCCAGTTGGCATTTAAGCCCACTTCATTCATGCCAATCAGTCCGATAGTAGAGAAATGGTTCTCAAAGCTGCCCAGGTAACGTTTGGTATAAGGATATAATCCCTCATCCAAAAGCTTCGTGATAACGCCCCTCTTTATCTTTAAGGAACGGGCAGCAACATCCATCATCCGGTTTAATCTTGCATAAAATTCATCCTTATTTGCTGACAGATATGCAATTCTGGGCATATTGATAGTGACTACGCCCACGCTTCCGGTGCTTTCGCCGGAGCCGAAGAAACCGCCGGTCTTTTTTCTGAGTTCACGCAAATCAAGACGCAGACGGCAGCACATACTTCGTACATCGGAGGGCTGCATGTCAGAATTAATATAGTTGGAAAAATACGGTGTGCCGTACTTTGAAGTCATTTCAAATAAAAGTCTGTTGTTTTCATTGTCGGACCAGTCAAAATCACCGGTAATGGAATAGGTCGGAATCGGATACTGGAAACCGCGTCCGTTGGAGTCGCCTTCAATCATGGTCTCAATGAATGCCTTATTGACCATATCCATTTCCTTTTTACAGTCCTTATACTTAAAGTCCATTTCCTTGCCGCCTATAATAGCAGGAAGCTCTGCCAGGTCATCAGGCACAGTCCAGTCCAGCGTAATATTGGAAAAGGGCGCCTGCGTTCCCCAGCGGCTGGGTGTATTTACTCCGTATATAAAGGCTTCTATACATTTTTTCACTTCAGGATAGCTTAAATTGTCCACCTTCACAAAAGGCGCCAGATAAGTATCAAAGGAAGAAAAAGCCTGTGCGCCTGCCCACTCGTTCTGCATAATGCCAAGGAAATTTACCATCTGGTTGCAGAGTACGGACAGATGCTTTGCCGGTGCGGAAGTAATCTTACCGGTAATACCGCCCAGGCCTTCCTTAATAAGCTGCTTCAAAGACCAGCCTGCGCAATAGCCTGTAAGCATGGACAAATCATGGATATGAATATCCGCATTGCGGTGCGCATCTGCAATTTCCTGGTCATAAATTTCGGAAAGCCAGTAATTTGCCGTAACGGCACCGGAATTGCTCAGAATAAGACCGCCTACCGAATAGGTAACGGTAGAGTTTTCCTTAACACGCCAGTCCTCTATCTTTACATAGCTGTTCACAACGTCCTTGTAATCCAAAATCGTAGATTTCATGGTACGCATTTTTTCACGCTGCTTACGGTACAGGATATAGGCCTTTGCCACTTCTTCATAGCCGGCCTGACCCAATACCTTTTCCACACTGTCCTGAATATCCTCCACATGAACGGCGCCTTCATGTACCTTATCCTGAAAATCCGCCGATACACGAAGAGCCAGTAAGTCCACTATATCGTTGCTGTACTGCATTTCCGTCGCTGTAAATGCCTTCATAATGGCATCATTTATTTTTGTCAGCGTAAAATCTACTCTTTCCCCATCTCTTTTAATTACCTGAAACACCAAGATTCCCTCCCTTTCAAAACGTTATCTCCAGTGTATCATCTTCCATAGGGAAAGTCAACGCAAAACACAATATATTGTGTTTTGCGACTTTTCTATTTCTATTTATAGCACTATATAGTTTCCCTGCAGCCGTAATGCCGCAGCACCCTCAGGCCCTTCATAACGGCAGCACAGCGCCCTCAGGGATTCTTACAGCCGCAGAATATGCAGTTCATGCAGGGCTCTTGTAGCCGCTACATACATCAGCTTTGCCGACTTCGCACCATCAAGGGCTTCCACTGCAGGCGGATTCCACAAAAGCACCACGTCGAATTCCAGTCCCTTTGTCATGCGTACCGGCAGTACCGTTACGTCCGGAAGCCACTTTTCCACCCAAATGCTTTCTTCCTCGCTGTGGCATATCACTGCAATGCTTGCATAACCGTTCTGCCGGGAGGCAGCTATAATCTCCTGCGCCTTCTTATACATATCTTCTTCTGTTACTGCCTCATATTCCTGTACCGGAATCCCATGACGGATAACCGGTTCTATCTGATAGCGTCCAAAGGAGGCTTTTTCCAAAATCCGTCCTGCATATTCCGATATCTCAATAGTATTACGGTAGCTCTTTTTCAGCAGCCTGAAAACATCCCGCTCTCCTGAAAGCATCCACTTTCTCATATCCTCCCAGTCGTTCATGCCCGTCTCATAATTGATATTCTGGGAAACGTCTCCCATAATGGTAAAGTAACAGGCGGGCAGCACCTTTTTCAGTACATAATAGGGGGCAATGCCAAAATCCTGTGCCTCATCAATGAAAATCTGTCCAAACTCATCATCTTCTTTTTTCTGCTTCACCCGGTAATAGATAAGGACCAGCGCCGCCACGTCATAGACATCATACGCCCCGGCGGAGGCGCGTTCTTCATAGGCCGTCAGGTCAATACTGCCCGGAAACTCTTTTTCAAATTCCGTCAGAAAGTCTCCATACAGGGCATAGACGCTCTTTCCTACAGCTTTATTTTTATAATAATTCTTATACTCCCTGTACTTTTTCTGTAAGTAATCCTTTTCGCCCTCCGGGCTTAAAAACTTGATTCTGGTCCGCACCCTCTCATCCAGCGTAACAAGCAGTCTGTAAATACTGTACTCCGGATTTTCTGCACACAGTCTCCCAATTCCCGTTCCCGTAAGTATCCTGCCAAGCTCCCGGTCCTTTAAATCCTCACAGACAATCACTGCTTCCCGCAAATGCAGAAGATACAGCTCCAGATGCAGGCAGAAGCTTATTCGGCTCCTTACGGCGGCATCGGCTGCCGGTTCAGCAAGCCTTTGCTTTTTTGTCCACTCCTTTTTTTAAAGATGGGTCAGCATGGCGTCCATCCGCTTCTGCTTCACATCATGCACATCCAGCTCCGGCAAACCGCTGGTAATGTACGAAAGCAACAGGTCATTGCCGCCTATGATGCAGAACTCATTGGAGGTAAACCGCTCCTTGTAATTATAAAGAATATAAGAGATTCTGTGCATTGCTACAGTAGTCTTGCCGCTGCCTGCCACACCCTGCACCAGAATATTTTTAAAAGGGGATTCTCTGATGATTTCATTCTGTTCCTTCTGAATCGTAGCAATAATATCACCCAGAACTACATCCTTGTTTTTGGAAAGGTACTGCACCAAAAGAGCATCGTTTGACGCCACATCGCTGTCATAGTATCCCTTCAAGCTTCCCTTTTCAATATCATAGGTTCTTTTTAAATGCAGGTTGATGGAAAATTCTTCGCCGTCCGGCAGGGAATAAACTCCTTCCCCTATTTCGTTTTCATAGTAAACACTGGATATGGGTGCCCGCCAGTCCGCAATCACCACCTCGGTTTTGTTACGGAAAACACCGTTCTTCCCTATATAAACCCGTGCTTCTTTTTCCGCTTCCTTATCCAGATAATCAATTCTGCCGAAGTATGGGCTGTCATAGGCCGCCCGGTTTTTCCGAAGCTGGTTTTTGGCATGCCCCTCAAGACTTGCACTGGTCATCATCTGGTTGTACAGTTCCACGTCTCCGCCCTGTATCGCTTTAAACAGCTCCTGCGTTTTTTTATGTCTGGCGTCAGCTTCTTGTTCATATCTTACGACATTTCCCTGTATGAGCTTCCTGCATTCATCAAAAAACTGTTTTTCTTCCTGCCAGTCCTTTTCCATTTCCTGCTCCTCTCCGGACAAACTCTTGCTCACCGGTCCATTTCCGGACGGCTGTCCTTTGTATTTTACGCTTTACCATTCATAAATAGGAGTATACAGGAAAATTAAAATAATACTAGACTTTTATTTTCAGATATGTTATAGTGCATATTGTAGTTGTGCCTGAAATTCTGTTTTGAATTTCAGGCACATTTTTATCACAATTTCGATTATTCTTTTATACTAACGGGTGGACAAAAATCCGTATTCCCGCTTTGCAGCCTCATCATCCGGATAGATTTTCAGATAATTTTCCAAAAGCACCGCCGCCTGGGTATACTCACCCACATATTCATAGGCAATAATTTCATTGAACTGTAAGGTCTGCATCATACCGTTTTCCGGTATCTGCATGGCACTTTGAAACGCCGAAAGCGCGGATGCATAATCCTCCTGTTTCATATAGCACAGACCAAGCTGATTATAAATCTCTGCATTCCCCTCATTTCGGTTTAAATAGCTGGTATACACATTGGTAATGGCATAGTTATAATCTCCGGTAGCTTCATAGGCCATTCCCAGATACAGATATGCGTCCGCCCCTCCGTCTTCCTTTGCTTCCTCCAAAAATACCTGTGCCTGCTCATAATTTCCTAGATAATAATTGATACATCCTTTATCAAAGGCACTCATCCTGTCTGACCGCTCGGAAAGCGCTGCTTCCAAATATAAAAGTCCCGGCTCCTTATAGCCTTCTGCAGAAAGGACCTCATATACCTGAATCAGACGGCTGTAGTTGGCAGGCTCTAGCTCTACGACCTTATCAAAATCTTCCTTTGCCGCCTCATACTGCCCCTGAGACAATCTGGCATTTCCGCGCAGGAAATAAGCATCGGTTTCATCACTTTTTAACGCTAAAATGGCATCATATACCGCTTCTGCCTCGCTGTATCTGCCGGCCTTCTGATAAGCTGCTGCCAGGTAATAGTTTACATCATAGTCCATATCCTCCACCATGCCATCGCTTAGCGCCAGACAGGCAAGAAAATTTTCTATGGCACCTTCATAGTCGGTAAGGCCCATACAGGCAATACCCATGCCCCTTGTAATAAGTCTTTCCTCTTCTCCGTTTGTCCTCGCCGTCTCAAAGGAAGATAATGCTGCACTATAATCCATATCCGTTATATACTGCATGCCTTCCGCAACACCGGGATTTACACTGCCTTTTCCGCAGCCGGAAAATCCGAATATTAAACAAATACACATGCTTGTTAAAATAAAGCTTTTCATAACCGGCATTTTCTCCGTTTCTCATATATATATCCGTAATATATATAAAATCCTAACTTAATATCATTATTTTGTCAAAGCCTTTTCCTAATATCTTCATGGCTGTTTTTTCATCTTCTGCTCATCTGACAAAATTCCGCCCCGTCTGTTCTGTTTACCCGGACAAAAAAAGATACTCTCCGAGGTAAAACGAAGAGTACCTTTTTTGCTTTTCAATGGGATTATTCACCAAAAACAGCCCTGTAATCTGCCTGGAATTTTTCGATTCCCGCGTCAGTAAGCGGATGCTTTGTCATCTGCACGATTACACTGTAAGGAACCGTTGCAATATCGGCACCTGCCAGTGCGCAGTCCGTTACATGAATGGGGTTGCGGACACTTGCTGCAATAATCTGGGTATCCAAATCTGTTACAGCAAAAATATCTGCAATATCACGAATCAAATCCACACCCCTGGTACTGATATCATCCAGTCTGCCTAAAAACGGAGATACATAGGTAGCGCCGGCTCTTGCAGCCAAAAGTGCCTGATTTGCGGAAAAAACAAGGGTTACATTGGTCTTAATGCCTTCCTCTGAAAGTACTTTGCAGGCTTTTAAGCCTTCTACCGTCATAGGAATCTTTACTACCATATTGGGGTGAATGGCTGCAATGGCACGCCCTTCTGCAATCATTCCTTCTGCATCTACCGTTGTTGCCTTTACCTCACCGCTTATAGGACCGTCTACAATGGAAGCAATTTCCTTAATCACCTCTTCAAATACACGTCCTTCCTTGGCAATCAGGGAAGGGTTAGTGGTAACGCCGCAGATAACCCCCATATCATTTGCTTTTTTAATGTCTTCAATATTTGCCGTGTCAATAAAAAATCTCATATTCTCTTCTCCTCTTTGTATATAATTTATTGGAAGCATCATAGCTCCATATCCATTATATGCCAGTCCGAGGACAGATAACAAGTTCATTATTACACTATTTATACCTACTTTTTAATGATATTTTTAAAATCGTGCTTATTGCTCTCTGAACGTTCCGCATGCGGTTTCCCTGCAGTCATCCGCGCCGCAGCCTCTGATATCCACATGCTCAGCCATACATTTATAATCTTCATTATAAATGCATTTCGTTGCCTCGCAGTCAATACTGATGGTGTGGCTCGGATGCTCCGTAGAATTGGAATAATTATCTTCTCTTCTCTGCACAAAGCTTTCGCAGCAGGTGTCTTCTCCTCTGTGCGCCTGTTCACCGCCGACACAGATATCTCCCTTACAGCAATAACACTGGTCATTATAGGTGCAATTCTCTACACTACAACATAATTCAGCCATATTAGGTCCTCCTTTTAATGTTCATTATCAAAAATAGTATGACTGAAATATTTGATAATTATGCACAGCCTTTGCCCTATTCACTTATTATTTTTATGCACTTACTAATTTCTGTTTATTTATTTTCTTTTTTTACTTATTTTCTTCCTGTACGGCTTCTTTTCTGATAACCTTTAAGCGGATTTCTTCCAAAATATCCTTCATAAATACGTCTAAAGGCTTCTGTCCTTCATCGCCTAAGAAACGGCTTCTTACGGAAACCACATTGTCCTCTTCTTCCTTCTGTCCCACTACCAGCATATAAGGAACCTTAGCCAGTCTGGTTTCCCGAATCTTGTAGCCGATTTTTTCGGAACGGTTATCCACTGTTACCAAAATACCGTTCTTTTTAAGCTCTGCTGCCACCTTAGATGCATAATCTGCATATTTTTCGGAAATCGGAAGCACACGCACCTGTTCCGGACACAGCCATGTAGGGAACTTGCCTTCATACTTTTCAATCAGCCATGCCAGTGTTCTCTCATAGCAGCCCATGGAGGTTCTGTGGATGATATAAGGACGCTGCTTGTCGCCGTTCTGGTCGATATAGTACATGTCAAACTGTTCTGCAATCAGTGCATCCCACTGGATGGTAATCATGGTATCTTCCTTGCCGTACACATTCTTTGCCTGAATATCTACCTTAGGACCGTAGAAGGCTGCCTCGCCCTCTGCTTCATAGAAGGGAATGGAAAGCTCCTGCAGCACGCTTCTGATATGGCCCTGGGTTTCCTCCCAAACCGCTGCATCCCCGATATATTTTTCCTTATTGTTGGGATCCCATTTGGAAAGCCTGTAGGTTACGTCATCTCCCACGCCCAAAGTCTCCAGACAGTATTTTGCATGTGCAAGACAATCTTTGAACTCTGCTACCATCTGGTCAGGTCTTACAATCAGATGGCCTTCGGAAATGGTAAACTGACGTACACGGGTCAGTCCGTGCATCTCACCGGAATCCTCGTTTCTGAAAAGTGTCGAGGTCTCGCTGTAACGGCAGGGCAGGTCACGATAGGATTTCTGGCCCGCCTTATACACATAGTACTGGAACGGACAGGTCATGGGACGAAGAGCATATACTTCCTTATCTTTTTCTTCATCACCAAACACGAACATGCCGTCCTTATAGTGGTCCCAGTGTCCTGAAATTTTATACAAATCGCTCTTTGCCATGAGAGGCGTCTTGGTACGCATATAGCCCCAGTTATTGTCCTCTTCGTCTTCAATCCAGCGCTGCATGGTCTGGATAATCTTAGCGCCCTTTGGCATCAGAAGCGGCAGACCCTGACCGATAACGTCCACTGTGGTAAACAGCTCCATTTCACGCCCCAGCTTGTTATGGTCTCTGTTTTTGATATTTTCAAGGTAAGCCAAATATTCTTCCAGCTCTTCTTTTTTATTGAAAGCAGTACCGTAAATACGCTGCAGCTGGGCATTCTCCGACTTTCCTCTCCAGTATGCCATGGAAGAAGAGGTCAACTTGAAGGCCTTGATGCTCTTGGTACTCATCAGGTGAGGTCCGGCACACAAAT
Source organism: uncultured Lachnospiraceae bacterium (assembly GCA_900551115.1). GTDB lineage: Bacteria > Bacillota > Clostridia > Lachnospirales > Lachnospiraceae > Acetatifactor. The sequence goes on along the minus strand of URUY01000029.1, from coordinate 14,775 downwards.
CCACAAAATCTCCCTGACTGTAGAAGGAAATCACGGCATCCTCCGGCAAATCACGGATAAGCTCTGCCTTGTAAGGCTCGTTTTTCTCTTCCATAAACTGAATGGCTTCATTCCTGGGCAGAGTAAACTTCTCAAGCTTATTGCCTTCCTTGATGATTTTTTTCATTTCTGCTTCCAGCTTATCCAAATCCTCTCTGGAAAAGGGCTCATGCTCAAAATCGTAATAATAGCCGGTATCGATAGCCGGTCCTATAGCCAGCTTTGCCTCCGGGAACAGCCTCTTTACTGCCTCTGCCAGCACGTGGGAAGCGGTGTGGCGTACTACACGCAATCCCTCTTTATCGTTGGCAGTTAAAATATTTAATTCACAGTCCTCATTTACTACCGTACGCAAATCCTCTACCTTGCCGTTTATTTCAGCAGCACAGGCAACACGCGCCAGTCCTTCACTGATACTGAGTGCAATATCATAAGCGCTTAATGCGTTTTCATATTCCTTTACGGAACCGTCCTTTAATGTAATTTTCATAATAAACCTCTTTTCTAAAATTTAGTTATCTGTATCTTCTTCGCAGCAGCAATCACCGCAGTCACAGCCACCCCATCCGTTGCCGTTATTGCAGCCGATTGTAACGCCCCTGGTCCAGGGAGCCATAATAAGCCCATATACTACGCCTGCTAAAAGGCAGATGCCTCCCACAAGCCATAAGTCTCTTTTGTTTACAGTCACTTCTCCTTTAAAAAGCTTTACTGCCAAATCCTTTACTGTCTTCTTTTCCATACTTTCATCTCCTTTCAATCAAAAAAATCCCACGCACTACCTAAGTAATGCATGGGACGTATCAACGCGGTTCCACCCTGCTTGCCCTGCACCGTTTATCTGTCACGGCACAGAACCTCTCATTGCACCCGTAACGCAGGTCTGCGGACTTTATTGGAGTCACTCAGAGGCGGTCTTGGGATAAGCTTTACACAAGCGCTTCCACCACCGGCTCTCCGGGCGCTTTTCTCTGTCTGCTTTGCTTTATCCTACTCTTCTCTTCAAAGTATTGCTCTATACTGTCCGTGCTTTGCGAACATCTTTTATAAGCTGTATTCTAGCGCATTTTGCTCCCGCTGTAAAGAGGGTTTTAAAAATTTTCAAGACGTCCGTCCTTTACACGGTACACCTCATCCATCCTGTCTAAAATAGAAACATCATGGGTTGCGATAATGACGCAGTATTTTTCCTCATGGGCAAGACGTATCAAAAGCTCTATGATGTTGTCACTGTTTTCCGTATCCAGATTTCCTGTGGGTTCGTCCCCCAGAAGCAGCTTCGATGAAAGAGACAGGGCCCTTGCAATCGCCACTCTCTGTTGTTCTCCGCCGGAGAGCATGGCCGGAAATTTGGGCAGCAGCTCTTCAGAAAGCATGACCTTAGAAAGAAGCGTCTTTGCCTGTTGTTCCGCTTCCTTCCTTTTTATGCCCCTCAGTTCCATGGGATAGGTAATATTTTCCATTACGGTAAGCATGGGAAACAGCTTGTAATTCTGATAGATAACAGCCACATCCTCTCTTCTGTAACGGTCTAAGTCCATCCCTGACGTAGGCTGTCCTTTATAAAGCACTTCCCCTGATTTCGGGAGGTCCAGTCCCGCCAGCAGGGAAAGCAGCGTACTCTTTCCGCTGCCCGACTTTCCCACCAGCGCATAGATTTTTCCCTCACGGAAAACACCGTCTGCTCCTTTTAAAACCTCCTGCTTCTGGTATTTTCCTTCATAACTGTAGGTTACGTTTTTACATTCCAAAATACTCATAACATCCCTCCGCCTACTCCTCTTTATCCGCAAACAGCACAGACAGCTTTACATGATTTATCCTAAACACCCAAAAAAGGCTGCCCGCCGTATAGCCTGCAAGGAAAACCGCCCCAAGCCATAGGTGCCTCCAGGCAAAACCGTTACCGGTCACATACCAAAAAACAAATCCAAAAAGACACCCAAAAAGGCAGAGTAAAAACTGCTCCGAAAGGAAGGTAAGCAATATCCGCCCTTTTTTAGCGCCCATGCCGCGCATCAGTGCCATTTCTTTTTTTCTTCCTGCCGTCAAAAGACATGCCACCGTTATGCCCATCAAAATAATAAGCGCATACAATACCGGATACAAATAGTCCGTATATAAAATCTGCTGCTTTAAATTGCTTACCGTATTCTGGTATTCCCTGTCTTCTATTACAATAAACTGCCGTATCTCTCCTGCATTTAAAACCTCCGAAAAGCCCTGTTCCTTCAAGTAGTTTCTGAGCGGCTTAAGATTTGCTGATTCAACCAGAAATTTTGCCGATACAAAGCTTGACCGGCGCATCCCTTGCTTTTCACCATTTGTAAGCTCATAGCAAAGCCTGCCGTTTTCCGCAGCGCTGCCGGATGCTCTGTCCTCTCCCCAGATAATGGGCGTTATGAAAGCCAGTCTAAGAGGAGAATAAATCGTTTCGGTCCCATCCGATGCCGGATAAGCCCCCACTATACGGAACAAAAGTTCCATGTACCGGCCCTCTTCCCCTTCTATATTCACAGCTACCTTAAAACAGTCTCCTAAAGAAAGTCCCCTGTCTCTTAAAAAGCCCTCTGACACCACACAGTCATTTACGTCTTTTACTTCCGTTTCTGCAAGAAAGCTTTCATCATACCCGGAAAGCCATCTTGTTTCCAGCTCATTTAAGAAGTAAAAATCCGATGCATTCCGTAAGGAATTGGTAAACGTAATGTTATAGCCTCTGTTAAACTTCGCCGTCATGGTTTCCCGCCGGTAAGCCCCTTTCGGGATATACAGGTGGATATCTTCAAAGTCTGCATCATTTTTTTCACTTGCCAGATATAAATACGGCTGCAGCCTCTCTGCATACAGTTCTTCCGGGATACCCGTAAAATACAATTCTGCCGTCTTCTCACTGTCCACTACCAGATTATGGATGCCTTTTCCTTTGATATCTGTAAAATACACACGGATATCCGTGTTCGTACAGACATCAGAAAGCCGTTCCCGATACCCTGCTGCCGCCTGCACCAGACTTCCCGTAAGTACAACTGCAAGAAACGCCAGTACCGGTACCGCCAGGCTCCGCAGTCCGCTCCGCCTTATGGACAGAAACGTATATTTAAAAGCACTGCCGGAAAGACGGGAGCTTCTTTTCACCGGCTTTACCTGCATAACCTTCCTGCCGTGTCCCTGTTTTTTTACAAGTGCAGCCCGGACAAAACAAAAAATACTGAGAAAGGCACCTGCTGCCACTAAAACCGTTACGCCTAAAAAAAGCAGATAGGTCAAATCCGGCTTGAAGGAAAGAATCCTGATAATACTCAGATTCATTTCACTGAAGCTCTCCGGCTTTACCTGTAAGCTTTCTGCTATTCCTGCTATTCTCCCCACAATCGTTCCATGCAGCAGATATCCCAGTATTCCGCCCAAAAATGCCGCCAGGGTAGCGACAAGACCTGCCCCTGCCTCAAAATACCAAAGGATTTTTGTCTGCTTTGTCCCAAGCAGTACCATGATTTCCGCCGTTTCTCTCTGTCTGTATACAAAAAGATAGCCAAACAGTAAAAGCACCGCCGCCGCTGCAATCCCGCACAAAACCGTGGCAATCCGGGTAACCATCAGAATGGAAATATAGGAACGTGATGCTACCGCGTAGCCCTGGTCGTAAACGGTCAGATGAAGCCTGCCGTTTAACAGCGTTTTGGCTTTCTGCTCAAAGACTTCTGCCCTGTCATTTTTTAAGACAAACTGTCCTATGGTATAACCGCCGTCCGTCCCCGAAAGGGCTGCCGTTTCTTCATCCTTTGGTACATACACGTAATAATTGTAATCAGGTTCTCCCTTAAAGATTCCCTTTATCACATAGGTATCCACCGTATCAAAGCCGTCTTTTGGATAATAAGACTGATAGATGTCCATACCTTTCCGGGAAACAGCTCCTATTTCCAGACTGTCTCCAACCTGTACCGAAAGCACGCCTGCAAGCTGTTCGCTTATCATACAGACCTTTTTATTTTCCCCATAATCCTCTTTTGAGAAAAAGGTTCCTTCCGTAAGAGAAAGCTGTTCCTGATGGAATGCAGGAAGTGTCTCCACGTCAGGAGCAGCCTGCAAAACCACACTGTTGTTCCGAACCTTTAAAATCTCTGCCATCATATAAAAGGGCGAGTCCTTTGGTATCCGGTATTCCCCGTTTTCCTTTTTTACCTCAACAAGAGGCGTAAGAACGGCTCCCTGTTCCATAGCCGGGATACTGGAAAATTCCGTAATGCGGAAATACGGATAGGAGGATCTTCCGTAATAAAACTCTCCGTGTGCCAGATAGGTTTTTCCCTTTTCCAAAGGATATGCTTCATTTTGCTCTATAAACGTCATGGTACCGGTCTTATCTTCATGGGCATAGAGTACCTCGTATACATTAGCCGACAGTATCTCACTGCCCTCTTCTTCCATACCGGTACCGGTAATGCCGCCTAAAATCAGCACCGCTTCATTACGCGCACAGACACCGAAATCCTTTCTGTCTAGTCCTGTTATGATTCCAAGCCTTTTATCCGACAGGGAAAAGGATTTTACCGCCTCGTCCGTAAGTAACGGTGACAGGTCCAGCGCTGCCAGTTCTTCCTGCATACCGGCATCATAAATGATTTCATCCGGATACCGGGTTCCCTTGTATTCTAATACACCGATAGTTGTATAAAATTCATTGCAGTCTTTCAAAAAGCCCTTCACCACTGCTAAAATGCTGACGCCCATACTCATAAGCAGGGTAAGTAGCACAATCAGAAGAAAGAACAGCGTTGTCCTGCCTTTTGCCCGTAAAAGACTCTTTAAACTGTTTCGTGCAAGCATCCTGTCTCCCCTTTATTCATTTTTCTATAACTGCCTTCTCTTACTTTACTTTCTATATTTTTCCCTCATAAGCATAACAGTTATCAGTAATTTCTGTATTAGAAAAAAGCCATGCGTTATGTCCACATGGCTCTTTTTGCTTTATGCGTTTTTCCCACAGCACTTTTTATATTTCTTACCGCTTCCGCAGGGGCAGGGATCATTGGGATACACCTTAGGCTCCTTACGGATAGTAGTGGATGCCTTCTGCTCTTTATACAGAGCCTTTCTGGTATCTTCATCGAAGATATCGTTCCACTCTTCCAAATTGTACAGCCAGTCAGCCTCAGCCGCCACCATATTTTTGTAAAGCAGTTCCTTGTCAATAGGAAGGCTTACCTCGGTATCCTCTTCCATTTCCTCAATAGGGTTAGGCTCCTTTAAGCTCTCATTGATACCATCCAGAAAACCTGTCATGCTCATAAGGCTTACACCGAATTTTTCAGCCAGTTCCTTTACGGTACCCTTTACCACTTCATCAGGGTTCTTTAAAAGCTCTGCATAAATATCTTTTTCTTCCTGAAAATAAGCGGTCCACAGCTGCTGAAGCGCCTGCTTGTCCGCGGTTTCGGAATATGCTGTTTTTCTCCACTGCTCTAATAATGCCATATCTTTACCATCCTTGCTTCATTAGTTGTTTATACCTCGTAAGTATAATACAAAGCAAAAAGAAAAACAATCCTTTTTTCCGACTTGCATTCTCTCATCTGTCTTAGTAATTCATTCCCATAACAGCCAGGCTGCCGTCCGCTACGCCAAAAACAATGTTAGGTGAACCGTCATCTGTCAGAGAAAAGCCTGCCCTGCTGGCAGAAAGGCTGTTTTCATCTGCCGCTGCGATTGCATCTATCATCTCCTGTGTAAAAATCTTTTCTGCTCCCAGCTCTATAAATTCCTCTCTGGAATTAACGGAAACACCGCCGTCTGCAAAACCGATGTACATAGGGAAAAATGCCAAATCAGCCAGTGCTTCCAAATCCTGATTTGCAACTGCTGTCTTTACATCTGCGCCAAATGCAGCAACCAGCTCGCTGTCCACGTCAAAGTTATCCAAATCGCCAACCTGATATTCACCATCGGAGCCTTCGTTCTCCCCCTCTGCGGGCTGGTCTGTATTTTCTGTGGTTTCCTCCGGCTGTGCTTCCGTATTTTCTGTGGTTCCTTCCGGCTGTTCTTCCGTTTCCGGTGCATCCACAGTCTCTTCACCTGCTGCGGTGCTTTCGTTTTCTTCTACGGTACTGCCTGTTGTCTCAGTTCCTGCCCCCGAAGTTCCCTCGGTTTTCGGTCCGCAGGCCATAATGGTAAAGCTCATAACTCCTGTAAGTACTAAAACTGCTAATTTTTTCATAATCTCTTCTCTCCTTTTGTAATTTTCATGTTACATATATAAAGATAAATCAGAGAGAAAAAAAGTTTGCATCAGCAGGATATTTTTTATATCCTCCCATTTTCCGGGCGCAAAAAAGCCGCGGGAATAAATCTCGCGGCTTTATTCTTAAGCAAGAATCATGGCTGTCAAATCCATAGGATCTACAATCTTTCCGTCTTTATATACTCTCATGTTACCGCTGGCAATTTCATCAATCAGGATAACTTCACCGTCTTTGCTGTAACCAAATTCAAATTTAATATCATACAGCTCCATGCCCTTCTTTGCAAGGTCATCTGCAACTACTTTGGTAATAGCCAGAGTCTGTTCCTTCATGCTGTCATACATCTCAGCACTCATAACGCCCAGTGCAACCAGACCGTCCTTGGTTACCAGCGGGTCACCCTTTGCATCATCCTTAAAAGTAGTTTCTACATAACCGCCTTCCAGCTTGGTGCCGTCTTCCATGTATTCACCGTAACGGCGGATAAAGCTGCCTGTTGCTACCAAACGGCAGATTACTTCCAAGCCGTGTCCAAAAACAGTTGCCGGAAGCACTTCCATAGTTGCATTTTCTACGTCAGCACTTACATAATGCGTCTTCACACCTGCTGCCTTCAGCTTTTCAAAATAATAAACAGATGTTTTCAGATTTTCTCTGCCGATTCCCTCAATTGTCAGTCCGACTGCATTTTCGCCCGGATCAAATTTTCCGTCTTTTCCGGTACAATCATCCTTAAATTTCAGCAGTACATTGCCATTATCCAATGCAAAAACATCTTTGGTCTTACCTGTGTAAATCTTTTCCATCTTTACTAAACTCCTTTGTTTTTGAATTTGACTGAATCGTTACAGCTATGTTACCGCAATCCAGCTATATTTTATATGTACCACATTTTCCGCATAAATGCGAGCTTTTTTTCAAAAATAGCAATTTGTCAAAAAAATCAAAAAACGCAGATAAAATTTCGTCACTTTAGTACAGCATTCCTGTTTTTCATCACCGGGAATTATTTGCCAAACCAAAAAAGGCTGCAAAAACGCAGCCTCATGTTGCTCCGGCTTCCGTTTCACCTGCTTTGTCAAAAAAGGAAAGGGAACTGTTGCACAATCCCTTCCGTCATCCGGTCTGCCATTTCAAGTGCTTCCCGCTCAATTCGGTCAAAAACAGCCGCACTCGCTGCATAGTTTCCACTGATAAAATCTGTTGCCTCCTGCTTGGTCATATCCAAATGACTATACAGCATTTCTCTCCATTCCTGCATCGTCCAATGGGGATTGATAGAAGAAAGGAACGCTGCAATCCGGTCTGCATTATCATACCAACGCTTTTCCGCATCAGCCGCCTCCTGACTCCTGCCTTCTGCTGCGGCAGTAACAAGCTCCGCCGCTATAGTAAGATGATCGGTTAAAAGACTTGCAAACCTTGCAGCCGCTGCTTTCCCGTAAAAAGGGCTTAATACTGCCGCAAAATCTCCCGGATTACGCAGCAGTCTGGCCTTGGACACATCCAAATCCGGGGAATGAAACACAATACCGGAGATAACAAGTCTAGTCCAGTAAACATGCTGCTCCCACAAAAGCCGCATCTGATTGCCAAGCATCTGTTCCCTGCGGCTGATACTGCCTAAAGGCATTCGATTGGCATTGAATTCTGATGGATATACATTCATCTATGATTACTCACTTTCTGAGTATTTCTTATATGATATGCATTCCTTTCATGAACAGCCACTCTTTCGCTTCAGCCATTCCACCGACACATCCATTGCTGCTCTGCAGGCTTTCGTTTCATTTAATGCATTCAGCATTACAAAATCATGAATCATGCCCTGAAATCTCATAGCCGTCACACCCACTCCCGCCTTCCGCAGCCGCCGGGCATAGGCTTCCCCCTCATCCCGCAGCACATCCGCTTCGCCATTCAGAATCATAGCATCCGGGAGCCCCGATAGTTGGCACAGGTCTGCCCGCAGCGGCGATGCCGCAATCTGACTTCTTTCCTTCATCGAACAGGTATATTGATCCCAAAACCACATCATTCCGGCACGGTAAAGGTAATAACCTTCTGCAAATTGGCAGTAGGAACACGTTTGAAAACAGGCATCCGTTACAGGATAATACAAAAGCTGTTTCTGAATGCGCGGTCCCTTCCGTTCCTTTGCTAGCAGAGTCATCACCGTTGCCATATTACCGCCCACACTATCCCCTGCAACCGTTAGCGTCTTCTGTTCCATCTCCACATTACAGCTTTGCGCAGTCTTGGCAGCATGCCAAGCACCTGATAACACTGTTCTAAAGCCGTTGGATATTTTGCCTCCGGAGAACGGGAATATTCCGGAAACACAAGAACAGAATGGGTTCTTGCAGCCAGTTCCCGCACCAGCTTTTCATGCGTATGAAAACTTCCAAACACCCATCCTGCACCATGGATGTAAAAAATCACATTTGCAGGATTTCTGAATGTCTCCGAAAAAACGATATAAACCGAAATTCTCCCCCACCTGCCCGTATCCACTGTCATCCTTTTAATCTCTGCCGGATACATATATACCGGTGTACTCTGTGCCTGTTCCAAAATTTTGCGCCCTTCCTCCGGTGGTCGTTGAAAAATCAGCGGCGGAACAGCGCTCTGTATGCACACCTACAAGGCTTCCGGTTCTAATGATATCCTTCTCACCAAACAATTCTCCGTCTTCTTCCCTTGGATTATCATATGTTGCGGAACCACTGACAATGCAGATTTACTTTTATTCCTTCACTTTTCCGGCCAGAAAAAAGAGCCCGTATGCTGTTCATTTACCTATACAAAATTATCTATAGAAAATCTGTCATCTTCACATAGGGCTTTATCTTACGCTCTGTCTTAAAACCATGACGTGCGTCATATTCTTTCAAGGTCATCCGATATATTCCCGCAATCGTTGCAACATTCAGATGGGGATCACCAAAATGATACGTTGCCTTTTCTATCTGCTGCTTCAGAATTTCCTGAATCTCAGTGTCAGCATCTGCCCCCCCATATTTCTTTCCGCCAATTCTTTCCGAACGGACACACCATAGATTTTTTCATACTCCATCATTCCCTGAATCTGCCAAAACATATCATAAAAAGGCACCTTATGCGCACGCAGCCAGTCCCACATAATCTCCGGGTCCGCTACATTTGGATTATCCAGATAGCAGCGTTTACACAGCAGAACAAAATCAGAAGGCGTATCTTCTCCGCCTCGAGAGGCCGGACTATATGACAGCGCTCCAATCCTCTTTCACAGCCACAACGCCAACAGCGCTGCTCTGCCTCACTGAAATCAACACTCAAACCGCCTTCATCTGCATGTTCCATCCAATAATCCACTATTTGTTTTTTAGTCGTCTTAATTGCCTTGCGTTTTTCCATAATTTCTCCTGATTGTTTAAGAAATGGAGGCCGTTTTTCGTTTCCTGAAATCCAATATAGCTATATTAATATATAATTGTATAGTGTCGGTATAAACATGCTCTCGAATAAACCGCTCACTTTTCTCGTATTCGTCATCCGTGAAGCAGGCAATTAGGTAGAATGCATTCTTGTATTTTGATGACCGCATATATTCTGTCAGTTGGTTTTCATACCCCTTCTTTAAATATGAACTACTTGCTCTTTTAATCTCAATCAGGACTTTTTCATCTTCCCTGCTATTTCTATATAACTTGAAATCCACTCTTCCGCTTCCCAGTAAAGCTTCTCTGGTAATTTCTATTTCCTGATTATAAAAATACGCATCCATGATATTTTCCAGAATAAGCTGTATACGTTCTTCTTTGACCGGAGAATCCTTCTCCCAAAACAGCTTATACAAATTTCCATTCTGTATCCTGTCTTCAATATAATCCAACAGGGCAGATACTTCCCCCGAAAGTGTAAGGTGGTTTGTCCTATACCGTTCCTGAATATCACGTGGCAGCAATTCAAAATAGTAGTCAATATTGATACCCAGCCTTTCTTCCATACCTGCATCAACCGTTGTCCGATAATTGTAAAGAAGATCAATCATGAGAAAATCTGTATCTGTGAACAGGAAATCCGAATAACCGGAAACATCATAAAACTCCTCTGCATATTTTTCCAAGCTGATATCCTCATCTTTCTTAACTCTCTCCCGGCCAGCCTTTTTTATCAGCAAACGGATTTTTTCATCAAAATATATTTGTTCAAAGTCAGGACAATCATTTTGCACATCTTTCATATATTCAATAAACCGATACAGTACCAATTCATGAAACGCGCTCATCTGATGATAAAAACTATCCTCTGTCCAATCAAATAATTCCTGAAATACCTTTTTACATTAAAAAAATTGCTCTCTGTATAAATATTTCGGCAGAAGGTACTCTATCATATCACCCAATGTATCTTCAAGTACTTCTTTATCATCAAATATCTCTATATCAAGAAAATTATGAATAATATAATTATATATTTCCTGATAATCTGTTTGAAAAATAATCATATTTGTGATCTCACTTTCTCTGATGCAGTAGGGTTACTGACTCGACTATTGTTTCATTTTCCAAGGGCAATTCTTTCACTTCTGTTCCATTCACCGGGACAGGGAAGTTGAAGATAATCTTCCTAATCCAGTTGCCATCCGGCTGCTTTTCCGGGAATAACTCAATCCGCTCAATAAACGCCCGCATGAACTCCTTCCGCTCCACTTCGGAGGCTGCTTCATAGACCTGATCGAATGCCAGCAACAGGCGGTAGATATTATCACCCGAAATCTTCTCCTGCCGGATACTCCGTATCTGGCTTTGCACATCGTCAATCTGGACTTCAATCTCATCTATTGCGCCATATTGCTCGTCATATCGGCGCTGCAAATCAGAAATTTTCCGGTCATAATACGGGTCATTCACATCTAAACCGTCCATCTGCCGTTCCAGTCGGGCCTTTGTGCCTAATGTCTGCCGAAGCTGCGCCTGTAATGCTTCCAGCTGCTTCTCCAAATCGTTCGTATCGACAGCGGAGCCGATTTTCGCCTTGATTGCATCCGCAAACCGTGGGTCACTGACCATAGCAGAGATGATTGACGCTACCATGCGGTTCATTTCCATCTGCTCAATATTCAGCCGGAAGGTACACTCGTGGCCTGTTGGCGTCACCGTATTCTTGCAGTAATAGTAATAGCGGGTCTTTTTGTCCTTGCTGTGGGCTTTCGCAATATTCCCGTACAGGCTTTTGCCGCAGCAGGGGCATTTCAGAATACCGGACAAGATATGTGCGTGGGTAGGGTCATTGACTTTCTCACGCCGGTAAGCATTGATTTTCCGTTTTTCCTGCGCGAGGTTCCAATCTTCTTCTGAAATGATAGCCTCATGCTTCCCCTCGTACACAGGGAACTCCGATTGCTCAACTACGTGCATCTCATTCCGTGTGCCGATCTTCTTCTCTGTCCGGCGTCTGCCATAGGCGATTTTTCCCATATATACCGGATTATCAATGATACTCTTCACAAAGCTGGCAGAAAAACCGGGAATGGTGCCGTTCTGCCTTAACTTCTTCACAAAGCCCTGCCGGTTCAGATATTTTGCCACGCCACTGACACCATCGTTGGTGTGAATATAGCGGTCAAAGATGGTGCGGATCACGTCCACTTCATCCTCAGCAATCAACAGTTCGCCTTTTTCAAGGCGGTATCCATAAGGGGCAAAGCCACCGTTCCATTTTCCTTCACGGGCTTTCTGCTCCCGTCCGGCCATCGTCTGTGTCCGAATATTTTCACGCTCTATCTCTGCCACCGCAGAAAGGACAGAAATCATCAGCTTGCCGGAATCTTTGGAACTGTCAATGCCGTCTTCCACACAAATCAGATTGACACCGAAATCCTGCATCAGCTGCAAGGAATTCAGAACGTCAGCGGCATTCCTGCCAAACCGGGACAGCTTGAACACCAGCACATATTCCACACCGTCTTTGCAGTCCTGAATGTCTTGCAGCATCCGCTGAAATTCGTGCCTGCCCTGAATATTCTTGCCGGAAAAGCCTTCATCAGAATATTCACCAGCCACTACCATATCTTCGTATTCAGCGTATTTCCGCAGTTTGTCTCGCTGAGCATCCAGACTATATCCGTCCACCTGCATGGATGTAGATACCCGTGTGTAGAGATAACATTTTGTTTTAGTTTTCTTCATGCAGGCCGCCCCTTTCTTCCAGCTCTAAACATTCATCCGTTACTTTCTTCTTCGCCAGACCTTCATTCTGAATGTAGTACTCCAACAAACGGAGTACATATTCCGGCGCATGGCGGTTATCCAGTTCCCATTCTGTCACAGTCCGATAGGGAATCTGAAAATATTTACAAAATTCCTTGCGATTCATGCCAGTGCTTTCCCGCAATTCTTTTATTTTGGTTTTGCAGTCCATTTCATTTACCCCATAAAGCAAAAATACACGTTGCGTATTTATTATAGCATACGCCAAACAAATACGCAACGTGTAAATTTAATTTATATCAAGCGGCTTTGTCAAATTCCTGATACACAGGAACGGGTTGCTTTCCTGATGCCGCAGACTGTGTACGGCCATCCTTCTCAGTCTCCTGCATCTGCCCCAACAGCTGTGGCCCGTACTTCTGCAACAGCCGCGCCATCACATCAACACAGCGGTCAAATGCCGCATTATATTTCGGATCATCATAAACTTTGCTCAATAGGCCGCTCCTTTCCTCTATGGCTGCTCTGCGCATAGATGTTCAAAACTTCTGCCGGTATCTGTTCCAAAATCGCCACGGCACTGTCATAGTCGCGCCGCAGCTTGAGGTCTTCGATCTGCTTTAGGGTGCTGACCTTCTGCGCCGATGCAAGAGATTCTTCCAGTTCGGCATTTTTCGTTTTCAACTTTTTGTTTTCGGATGCTGTTTTCGTGAAGGCTACGCCATATTTCCGCAGCAGTGTGTCCATCTTCTCCACGCTGGGAATATAGGTATCCAGAATCTTGCAGATTTCCTCCGCCCGGCTTTTGGCGTTAAAGGGATTGATTCCAGTGAGCAGATCCTCCAGTTTGCTTTTCTGTTTGGTCAGTCTGGTCATCTCCTTAAATACGCGGGGCGGGATATGGTCGCGCCCGGTCAGGCTGGCGCTCTCGCCACGCTCCAAATCTGGAAACTTCTTGACCATGTGTTTCCAAAACTCATCCTGCCACCAGGTCAGCTTCTTTTTATTGCCCATGATGTCTTTGGCGCTGAGCCTGCCATCCTCCGTCAAAGGGACAAAACAAAGGTGCATATGGGGCGTTTTCTCGTCCATATGCACCACGGCGGATATAATTGTCTCTTTGGACTGATGCTGTTCCAAAAAGTGCAGAGCTTCCTCGAAAAATACCCGAATTTCCGCCCGTTTCTTTCCCTTAAAGAACTCCGGGCTGGCTGTGAACAGCGTCTCGATCATACGGATACTGTCTTTCCGGGTACGGCATCCGGCAGCGGCAATTTGCCTCTCTGACTCGGCCCGGTACTTGCCGGGCGGTTTGACCAGATGGAAGTTGTACTTGCTTCGGCTGGTATCCACATCGGGATTACTGGCGTACTTTTCCTTTGTGCGCTCGTTATGGGCCTCGATATTGCCGATTTCAGGCCCCTTATATTTGGCAAATCGCATAATCGCGTATTGTGCTTTTTCCATACTCAATCCCTCCGTTTCTGCCAGACAATGTCATATCCCAGCACGTCAGCCAACTCCACGGCCTCCCGATACCGCAGCGATTCCCGCTGCAATTTTCCGGAAAGATTGGATACGCTGTCGCTCCACCCATACTCATCGTGCAGCTGGTCAACGACTTCCTGCATGGTGTAACCGGCGCGGATGATCTGCGCCTTGATTTCGTTTCGGATACTTGACTTCATAAAATATATTCCTCCATTTTCGCAAGTGAAGCCCTTTGTCACTTGATAGATAAAACATGATTTTCGGTTGCGTCATAAAAAGAACCGGCTACGCTGGGGAGCGCACCGGCTTTGGTCAATGGTGAAATTTGTGCAAATGCTGTTTTGCGATAGAAATGATTCCCTGCGTATCGTTGGTCAACGGCGGAATATTCGACTTCACAGAAATGCGGGACTTTTCACTGTTCGGGCTGTATTGTCACAAAATGCTGCAATCTGTACGTCGTTCCGTGAGCCGCCATCCGGCGAACTGTATACGGATAAAAGAGAAACATTTCGCTGTTTTGAGATTGCTCTAAAATATGCCTGCAAAATCACCGCTTTTACTGACCGCTTCAGGTGTGGTCAAAATGACCACACCTACTTCACAGCACAAAAGCGCGAAGAATTTCACGGTTCTGGTGGTGGACAAAATATCCATAACCACTTTTACACATCAAAATAGGTGTACCCAAAATGGGCACGACCACTTTATCCAAATGAAGCGCCTCTACAATATATGAGGTAACAGGGTCAATCGCTGCGTACATACGTACCGGCGACCAGATCGGAAATCAATCCCGCCAGTCT
>URUY01000028.1 GCA_900551115.1 uncultured Lachnospiraceae bacterium | reverse complement strand
TAAGACGCCGCCCTCTCACGGCGGAAACAGGGGTTCGATTCCCCTACGAGCTGTTGACTGTAAATGAAAATTTAACAGCCCAACCCGAAAAGTGCTGGAAACCTGAATCAGGTTTGCAGCGTTTTTTTTGTGCTGTTAGAATAAGGAGTCCGCTAGCAGCGCTAAAGTCATTTCTTTATATGGCGCTTGATTGCGTCAAAGCTTTCCTGACTGATATCATGTTCGATTTTGCAGGCGTCCTCTGTGGCCGTTTTTTCATCCACACCAAGACTGACTAACCAGGAGGAGAGCAATTTATGGCGTTCGTACATGGTTTCGGCAATTTCTCTGCCTTTGTGGGTCAGATAGATATAGCCCTGCTCGGTAACGGTAATATAGCCGTCCTCACGCAGGTGTTTCATGGCAACGCTGATGCTTGATTTTTTAAAATTCAGCTCAGTGGCAATGTCCACGGAACGGACTACAGGCAGCTTTTCACCAAGCATCAATATAGTTTCTAAGTAATTCTCAGCAGATTCTCTGATTGTCATAGGTAATCTCTCCCTTAAAATAGTACATGAAAGCTAACTACAGTTAGTATAGCATAAAGTATGCGGCAGGAAAATGGTATTTTATGAAAATAAGTTATTGACCACCCGGTCTGTTTTTGCTATAGTGTTTTTAGACCGTTCGGTCTGTTTTTTTAAAAAAGGAGTGAGACATATGAAACGGGAAGAAAAAAATGCATTGTCCAGGCAGCGTATTGTGGAAGCGGCGCTGCAGGAGTTTTCCGCAAAAGGGTACGGATGTGCGTCACTGAATACGGTCTGTGCAGAGCATGATATTTCAAAAGGTATTATTTATCATTATTTTAAAGATAAAGACGAGTTATATCTTGTTTGTGTAAAGGAATGCTTTGAGGCACTTACTGCCCACATAAAGCAAAGCATGGCTTGTTTTTGTGGAACACCAAAACAAAGGCTGCAGGAATATTTTGATGCAAGGCTGCGTTTTTTCGCTGAAAATCCTTTGTATTTGGGCATTTTTGCAGATGCCGCACTCAGCCCGCCGACAGCTCTTTTGGAAAAAATTGCCGTCTGCCGCAGGAGGTTTGATGAATTAAATGTTTCGATACTGACTGCTTTTCTGAACAGTCAGCATGTGCGGGAGGGTCTGTCTGTTCCGGCGGTTGTGGAGGATTTCAGAATTTATATGGATTTTTTTAATATGCGGTTTAAAGAAGCATTTCAGGAAAACGCTCATTTTGAGGCTGTCCTGCAGGAACATGAAGAAAGGTGTCACCGGCAGTTGGATATCCTGCTGCACGGTGTATTGGGTGAAAATCATGAGCAATGATAAAAATGCAACAAAAGAATCTCTGCTTTCAACGGCAGAGCCGTCAAAAGCAATTGTAAAGCTGGCAATTCCCGCAACCCTGGCATTGCTGGCAAAAGCAGTTTACAATCTGGTAGACTCTGCGTATATCGGCCTGTTAGAGGATAACAATGCACTGGCAGCGGTAGGGGTCACACTTCCTCTTTTGCTGATTATGGTATCCATAGAAAATATTTTTGCGGCAGGGGCATCTGTTCTGGCAGGACGCCAGTTAGGAGCAGGAGATAAAGAAAAGGCAAATCAGACGGTTACGACCATTGTTTTATTTTCTGTATTCGTTGGAATCGGGCTTTGTGTATTGGGTATTATTTTCATGGAGCCGCTGTTACGGGCTTTCGGTGCATCGGATGCGGTGCTTCCCCAGGCAAAGGATTATGCATTCTGGATGTTCATTGCGGCACTGTTTAACCTGCCGGCGCAGAGCTTAAACTGTGCTGCGCGGGCGGAGTCCTCTGTAAGGATTTCGTCTGTTGCGGTTATCACAGGCGCCGCGCTAAATGTAATACTTGACCCGATATTCATGTTTTCCTGGGGATTTAATATGGGGGTAGAAGGGGCTTCCCTTGCCACAACGATTTCCCAGTGCGTTACCTTTGTTATCCTGATGGGGTTCTATCTTGGCGGCCACTCTATCATTAAAGTAAAGCTTGCGTATTTCAAGCTGTCCGGCAGCTTTTTGCGGACAGTTATCTCCATCGGAATCCCCACAGCAGTAATCCAGATCTGTCTTGCAGTGGCAACCTCGCTGACCAATATTGCGGCGAAGCCTTTGCCGGATTCTGATTTAATCATTGCGGCATACGGCGTGGTACAAAGACTTGTCCTTATTGGCTGTTATATTGTCATGGGATTCATGCAGGGCTATCAGCCGGTGGCTTCTTATGCATTCGGCGGAAAAAACGAAAAACGATTCCATGAATCGGTGCGTTTTGCGCTGAAGGGGGCGTTGCTTTTGACGGTGGTAGTAGCAGCCTTCTATATTGTCCTTGCAAGACCACTCATCATGATCTTTAACCGTACGCCGGAGGTAATAGAATTCGGAAAATGGCTGCTTGTTTCGCAGGTAGCACTTTATCCTGCTTTCGGCTTGTGCTATATGATGACGATTACCTTTCAGACCATTGGTTCGGCGAAAATGGGCGTCTTTCTTTCCTTAATCAGACAGGGGCTTTTCTATGTGCCGTTTATTCTGACGCTGCCGCAGCTTCTGGGCGTTAAGGGGATATATTTTGCGCAGCCGGCTGCGGATGTTTTAACGGTACTCATTTGCATTTTCTTAATCAAACCGATGAAAAAGATGGTTTCTCAAAATATGATGTAGAAACATAAAAAACAGTGCTTTTTAATAAGAGTACGGAATCAGACCGTTTGCTTTTTGGCAGACGGTCTTCCTTATTTATAGGAAGGACCTTCTCACTAAAGCAGGAAAGGATTGCAGGGAGCGGAAAGCACAGTGAATTTTTGTTGAAATTTTTGATATACATGGTATGATTATAAAGACCAAAGAGAGAGGAGAACAGATATGTTAAAGGCAGAGCATCTTTCTTTTACAGTAACGGAAGAAGGAAAGACAAGAAAAATTATAGATGATGTATCTTTTGACGTGGCGCCGGGGGAAATGCTTGTGATTACCGGACCTAACGGAAGCGGTAAGTCTACGCTGGTAAAGCTTTTGATGGGCATTGAAAAGGCGGAGACCGGAAAAATCGCCTTAGACGACAAGGAGCTGACAGCCTGTGATATAGATGAACGTGCCAAGGCAGGCATGGGGTATGCCTTTCAGCAGCCTCCCAGGTTTAAGGGCATGACAGTGCGCAGACTGCTTGCGCTTGCAGCCGGAGGGAAGCTTTCGGAAAACAGCTGCTGTGATTTACTGTCAGGTGTAGGACTTTGTGCCAGAGAGTATTTGAACAGACAGGTAGACGATACCTTGTCCGGCGGAGAGATGAAGCGTATTGAGATTGCAACAGTTTTGGCAAAATCCCACAAAATCTGTCTGTTTGACGAACCGGAGGCCGGTATCGATTTATGGAGTTTTTCCATGCTGGTAAAGCAGTTTGAAAAAATCCATCAGGAAAAGAAGGAAAGCATTATCGTGATTTCCCATCAGGAAAAGCTGATTAATATGGCAGACCGCATTATGCTGTTAAAGGACGGCAGGATAGAACGTATTGGCGCTAAAGAAGAAGTGGCGCCGGCACTTTTTGCAGGCGGCGGTTTCTTTGGCTGCAGCAAGACAGCCGGAAATTAAAAAGATGCCGAACAATCAGTAAAGCGGTGACAGGCAGAAAGGCGGTAGGAGCATGGATATAGATAAGATTACGCAGGATGTGCTGAGTAAGATAGATGATACGGGATTTAAACAGGAAGGCGCGTACAACCTGCGGTATAACGGATATGCGCTGTGCCATGGAGACACGGAGCATATAAAGATTAAGAAAAGAGAAGACGGGCAGCAGGGAATCAATGTATATATCAGCGGTGAGGCAAAGGAAGAGACCGTGCATATTCCCGTTGTGATTGCTGCGTCAGGCATGACGGATGTGGTTTATAATGATTTCTATATAGAAGAGGGCGCAGAGGTTACCATTGTTGCAGGCTGCGGTATTCACAATGCGGGCTGTGACGACAGCAGGCATGACGGCGTTCACTGCTTTCATGTAGGTAAAAATGCCAGTGTGGTATATGCGGAAAAGCATTATGGAGAGGGAGAAGGAGAAGGCGCCCGTATTTTAAATCCCGTTACCAGAATTTTACTTGAGGAGAATGCTGTTTTTACACTGGACACGGCACAGATTAAGGGCGTAGATTCGACTGTCAGGAAAACTTATGTGGAGGCGGCGGAAGGCGCAAGGCTTATTGTCACGGAAAAGCTGATGACCCATGGCAGTCAGACGGCAGTTTCCGATATGGATGTGCTTTTAAACGGAAACGGCAGCAGCGCACAGATTGTTTCCCGTTCCGTGGCAAAAGGAGAATCGGTGCAGACCTTTCACCCGAAGGCGGTTGGCAATGCAGGCTGCCATGCCCATGTCCAGTGTGATTCTATTATTATGGGTAAAGCAAGGGTTTCTTCGATTCCGGAGATAAACGCCAATCATATTGACGCGGCAATCATCCACGAGGCTGCTATCGGAAGGATTAATAACGACCAGGTTATGAAGTTAAGGACGTTAGGGCTTTCAGAGGAAGAGGCAGAAAGCGTAATTGTAGAGGCATTTTTAAATTGACAGGTGCTTTTTTAAATTAATAATTTTTGCTTTCACCTAAGGCGCATATGTGGTATACTATCTATGATTATGCGGAGGAGGAAGGCTATGACGGCGGAAAAGGACACGCAATCTGCTGCAAGGCGGAAAAGGGTGCAGATTTTAAAACGGCTCATTATACTTTCCCTGATAACCTCCATTCTGATACCCATTGTACTGTGTGTGATGCTTTTTGTCAGAATCAACAGGCTTGAGCATCAGGTTTGGCAGCTTAAAGCCATGCTTTCCGAAGCGGTGCAGGCAGACAGTGTTTTCGGTGAAACTGAGGAAAACAGGGAACAGGCAGACGATGGGAAAACGGAGACAGAAATCACGGATATGCCGGAGGACGGCAGTTTTGATACGCCGGACGGGGCAGGCATTTCGGATGGCTTTGGTATGCCGGATGAGGCAGGCGCTTCGGATGGCTTACAGGCTGCAGATGATGACGGCGTGATACGAAAGGTCTACCTTACCTTTGACGACGGTCCCAGTGCAAATACGGATGCCATTTTGGATATTTTGGCAGAGTATGATGTAAAAGCCACTTTTTTTGTGGTAGGAAAAGAGGGAGAGTGGGCAGAGGAAGCCTATAAGCGCATAGCGGAGGAAGGACATACACTGGGAATGCATTCCTATACCCATGAATACAGTACGATTTATGCATCCGTTGACGCTTATGCAGAGGATTTAAGCAGGCTTAGGGAATATCTGTATACCCTGACCGGCATACAAAGCCGGTATGTGAGATTTCCGGGCGGCAGTTCCAATACGGTAAGCGATGTGGATATGAAAGAATTCATCACGTATCTGAATGAAGAAGGCTTTACCTATTTTGACTGGAATGTCTCGTCACAGGATGCTTCCCGTGTTAAACTCAGTGCGGAGGAAATCGTAGATAACTGTATGAAGGGAATGGACAGACAGGGGTCTGTCATTGTATTGATGCACGATGCGGCAGGAAGAGACACTACGGTAGAAGCGCTTCCCATGCTGATTGAAAAAATACAGGCTATGGAGAATACAAAGCTTTTGCCGATTACAGAGGATACAGTCCCTGTTCAGCATGTTACAATAACACAAGAAGAAACGGAGGATTAAGAGCATGGGTTTTTTCTCGGATTTAAAAGAGGATCTGTCACAGGCAGTGAATGAACTGATGCCGGAAAATGAAGAAAATGCAGAAGGTACCCAAAATTCAGAAGGCATGGAAAAGGCAGAAGGCGCAGGCCTTGCAGAGGAGACGCTTGCTTGTGCGGAGGCATCTGCAGAAGAAAGCATGGAAGAAGAAGCTGTGGATATCATGAATGAAGACGATATGGCGCAGTTAGATGCATTGCTGAACCGTGTAGACTCCATTACAGTACCTGATGATATGGATATCACAAGGGTAGAAGAGGAGCCGGAAACGGACTTGGAAACAAGCATCCGGGAAGCATTTGGGGAAAAAGAAGAGAATACCAAAGGGGAAGAGAAAAAGATGGACATTCAGATGAAGAGTGCGGTTGATGAAACGGCTGTTATTACGGCAGGCATGACGATTACAGGTGATATCGTTTCCGAAGGCTCCGTAGAAGTAATCGGCTGTGTAAACGGTAATATTGATATTTTGGGCAAATTAAATATAACGGGAAGCATTCTCGGCAATTCCAAGGCGGCAGAAATCTATGCGGATAATGCCAAGATTACCGGTGAAATTGCCAGCGAGGGAGCTGTTAAGATTGGACAGAGTTCTGTTATTATCGGCAATATTTCGGCAAAGAGCGCTGTAATTGCAGGTGCCGTAAAAGGTGACATCGATGTCCATGGACCTGTGGTGTTAGATGCTTCTGCCATTGTTATGGGCAATATCAAATCCAAGGCAGTACAGATTAACAACGGTGCCGTTATTGAAGGTATGTGTTCACAGTGCTATGCGGATGTAAATCCTACGGCATTCTTTGATGAATATAAAAAAGGAAAAAATAAATAAGCAAAAACAAAATATGCAAAAACAAATAAGGAGTATGGTTCATGCGCAGGATATTACTGAAATTGAGTGGTGAAGCACTTGCAGGCTTAAAGCATACAGGTTTTGATGAAGAGACAGTAAGAGGTGTTGCGCTGCAGGTAAAACAGCTTGTTGATGACGGTTATGAGGTAGGTATTGTCACAGGAGGCGGCAATTTCTGGAGAGGCCGTTCCAGCGAGAATATTGACAGGACAAAGGCTGACCAGATAGGGATGTTAGCTACGGTTATGAACTGTATCTACGTTTCTGAGATATTCCGTTCCGTAGGCATGATGACAAATGTACTGACGCCTTTTGAATGCGGTTCTTTCACAAAGCTGTTTTCTAAGGACAGAGCCAATAAGTATTTTGCAAAAGGAATGGTTGTATTTTTTGCAGGAGGCACGGGACATCCGTATTTTTCCACGGATACGGGCGTGGTGCTTCGGGCAGTAGAGGTGGAAGCGGATGTGATTCTTCTTGCAAAGTCTATCGATGGTGTTTATGATGCGGACCCGGCAAAGGTGCCGACAGCCAAAAAGTACAGCGAGGTTACCATAGATGAGGTGATTGCAAAGAATCTGCAGGTGGTGGATATGACGGCTTCTATCCTTGCAAGAGATAATAAAATGCCTATGTGGGTATTTGGGTTAAACGAAGAGAACAGTATCGTGAATGCTGTAAAAGGCAATTTTTCAGGTACAAAAGTAACAGTATAAACAATAAAAAAGGAAAGCTGCTCAGGCGGCGGAATGAGAGGAAAAATGGACGAGAGAATCAGTGTATTTGACGAAAAAATGAAAAAAACATATGAATTTTTAGAGGCTGATTATGCAGCAATTCGTGCAGGACGTGCCAATCCCCATGTTCTGGATAAGCTTAAAGTGGATTATTACGGCACGCCTACGCCGATTCAGCAGGTAGGTAATATTACGGTTCCCGAAGCGAGAATCATCCAGATTGCACCCTGGGAAAAATCCCTGATTAAACCCATTGAAAAAGCAATCATGGCTTCAGATGTGGGTATTACACCGTCCAATGACGGCGCGGTAATCAGACTGGTATTCCCGGAGCTGACTGAGGAACGCAGAAAAGATCTTGTAAAAGATGTTAAGAAAAAGGGCGAGGATGCCAAGGTTGCCATCCGCAATATCAGAAGAGACGGCAACGATGCTTTCAAGAAGCTCTCTAAAACGGATATTTCCGAAGATGAGATAAAGCAGCTTGAAGAAAACCTGCAAAAGCAGACCGATAAATACATCAAGGATGTAGATGCACTTGTTGACAGAAAGTCAAAGGAAATCATGACCGTATAAGAATACAGGGAGGGCGGGTCCTAAGACCTGCCCTTCCGTTGATTCGGATGGGAAGGAGCAGCAATGGACGGATTGAAGATGCCAAAGCATGTAGCCATTATTTTAGACGGCAACGGCAGATGGGCAAAGGCAAAAGGGATGCCCCGTAATTATGGGCATGTACAAGGTGCAAAGACTGTGGAGATTATTTGTGAAGAAGCATATAAGATGGGTATTGAGTATCTGACAGTATATGCTTTTTCTACGGAAAACTGGAACCGTCCCAAGGATGAAGTAGACGCTTTGATGAAGCTTTTGCGCAATTATATGAAGACCTGTTTAAAAACTGCCGAGAAAAACAGGATGTGCGTCAGGGTTATAGGCGATAAGAGGGGACTTGATGCGGACATAAGGAACCGGATTGCAGAGCTGGAGGAAGCAACAAAAAACAATGACGGCCTGCATTTTCAGATTGCCTTAAACTACGGCGGGCGGGATGAAATCTGCCGCTGCATGAAGAAGCTGGGAGACAGGATTGCCGCAGGAGAGTTAAAGCCGGAGGATATTACGGAGGAGCTGATAGCGGACAATCTGGATACACATAATCTGCCCGAACCGGATTTGCTGATTCGGACCTGTAATGAGCAGCGGATATCCAATTTTTTACTGTGGCAGTCAGCTTATACGGAATTTTATTTTACAGCAGTAGCATGGCCGGATTTTACAAAAGAGGAATTGTTGAAAGCCGTAGAGGCATATAATAAAAGAGACAGAAGATATGGCCTTGTAAAGGAGGGATAAATAATGTTTTGGACCAGGTTTGTAAGCAGTATTGTTTTGGTGGTGATTGCACTTATAACGCTGATTTTCGGCGGGCCGCTGCTTGCCGGTGTTACATTTTTTATATCTCTTGTGGGCTATATGGAGCTTTGCAGGGCAACAGGGATTCTGCCGGCGGGAAAAAAAATGAACGCGCCTGCGGTGGTAGGGATTTTGGGAGTGGCCGCCTATTATGCGGGCATATTTTTTACAGACAGTGAGCTTTTGGCCATTGTTGCGGTAATCGGCGTATTTATGGGCATTATGTGTGTGTATGTATTTACCTTTCCCAAATATCGTGCAGAACAGATTATGGCAGGCTTTTTTAACTTTGTATATGCGCCGGTCATGCTGTCCTTTATTTATCTGACCAGAGAGCTTCCCTATGGAAAATATTTGGTTTGGCTGATTTTAATCAGCTCATGGGGATGCGATACCTGTGCTTATCTGGTTGGAATCTGTATCGGAAAGAAAAAGATATTTCCTGTACTAAGTCCCAAGAAATCCCTTGAGGGCTGTATCGGCGGCGTAGTGGGAGCAGGTCTTTTAGGTGCAGCCTATGGTTTTTTTGTTATGGAAAATGCAGTAGCAGTAGAGAAGGTTACTCTTATTGTGGCATTTATCTGTATGGCCGGGGCAGTGATGAGTCAGGTGGGAGATTTGGCGGCTTCTGCTATTAAACGCAATCATGAAATCAAGGACTACGGAAAACTGATTCCGGGACACGGCGGCATTATGGATCGTTTTGACAGTGTTATCGTGACGGCACCCATGATTTTCTTTTTGGCAGCGTTGTTGATCAAAGCATAAGGTTAGTTGTTGACACAGGTGGAGAAGATGAAGAAGATAGCAATACTTGGTTCTACCGGTTCCATAGGCACGCAGACGCTGGATATTGTACGGACAAATGCAGATTTGCAGGTATTGGCGCTGGCGGCGGGAAGCAATGTAGAACGGATGGAAGAACAGGTTCGGGAATTTAAGCCCATGCTTGCAGTGATGTGGAGTGAAAAGGCGGCTAAAGACTTAAGGAAACGCATTAAAGATTTGGATGTTAAGGTTTTGTGGGGAATGGACGGTCTTACAGAAGCGGCTGTTTTGCCGGAAGTGGAGGTATTGGTTACTGCAATAGTGGGCATGATTGGTATTAGGCCTACCATAGCAGCAATAGAAGCAGGAAAAACCATTGCCCTTGCCAATAAGGAAACGCTTGTCTGTGCAGGCCACCTGATTATGCCTTTGGCAAAAGAAAAGGGAGTGTCCATTTTACCGGTTGACAGTGAGCATAGCGCTATTTTCCAATCAATGAACGGAGAGCCGAAAAACCGTATTGAAAAGCTTCTGCTTACGGCTTCGGGAGGTCCATTCAGAGGGAAAACAAGGGAAGAGCTTGTGAACGTCAGACCCGAGGATGCCTTAAAGCACCCTAACTGGTCCATGGGCCGGAAAATAACCATAGATTCGTCCACCCTCGTAAATAAGGGGCTGGAGGTTATAGAGGCAAAATGGCTGTTTGATGTGGCACTTTCCCAGATTCAGGTAGTGGTACATCCTCAAAGCGTGATTCATTCCATGGTGGAGTATGCAGACGGTGGTATTATGGCGCAGCTTGGCACTCCTGATATGAGGCTGCCGATTCAGTACGCCCTGTTTTATCCGGACAGAAGGCCGATGGCCGGAAAACGGCTGGATTTTTACGAGCTTTCGCAAATTACCTTTGAAAAGCCGGATACGGAGAATTTCAAGGGGCTTGCATTGGCGTACAGGGCGGCAGAAGCAGGAGGCAGCATGCCTACTGTTTTCAATGCGGCCAACGAAAAAGCAGTGAATCTTTTTCTGGAAGGGAAGATTTCCTACTTGCAGATAGCTGAGATTATTGAGGCATGTATGGAGCAGAGCAGGGTCATTGCCAATCCTGATGTGAATCAGATATTGGAAACGGAAGCAGAGACATACAGCTATATAGCCCGGAAGTTTTAATATGGGTGATATTATAAAATTGCAGGAAAGTATAAGAGAGTAAGCATAAGCATGATGACAGTTATTTTATTTGTTCTGATATTCGGTGTGGTAGTGTTATCCCATGAGTTCGGCCATTTTCTGTTGGCAAAGCTGAACGGAATCCATGTGGTGGAATTTTCTGTCGGTATGGGTCCCACACTCTGTTCCTTTCAAAGAAAGGAGACAAAGTATGCTATTAAGCTGCTTCCCATCGGCGGAGCCTGTATGTTTGAAGGCGAAGACGGTCTGGAGACAGAAAACGGAGGCGGCGAGGGTTCCTTTTTAAAAGCAAATGTGTGGGCAAGAATTGCCACAGTGGTAGCGGGACCTGTATTTAATTTCATTTTGGCAATAATTGTGGCGATTATCGTAGTATCCATGTCACCTACCGATACCACGATACTTTCGGGAACAGGAGAGGGGAGCCCGGCGCAGGAAGCAGGACTGATGGAAGGGGATGAAATCGTCAGTATAGACGGTGAAAAGACCTATGTATTCCGGGATATCTATCTGCTTACCCTGCTAAATAAGGGCAAGCCTATGGAAGTGGTATATGAGCGGGATGGAGAGAGGCAGACGGTAGAGATTGAGCCTTACTACAGTGAAGCTGCCGAAAAGTATGTTATCGGCATATCCGGCGGCATTTATGAACAGGCGGAAGGATTGGATGTATTCAGGGATGCCTGGTATGAAATCCGATACAGTATAAAAGCTACCTATAAGAGTCTGGGCATGATTCTGACGGGACAGTTTAACAGAGAAGACGTAGCAGGCCCGGTGGGGATTGCCAACGTGGTGGGCGAGACCTACGAAACCGCCAAGGAATACGGCGTTAAATCAGTGGTTTTAAGCATGTTAAATATAGTGCTTTTACTGTCTGTCAATTTAGGTATTCTGAATTTACTGCCCGTTCCGGCACTGGACGGCGGCAGACTGGTATTCTTGATTATAGAGGTCATCCGCAGGAAACCTGTGCCGCCTGAAAAAGAGGGCATTGTCCACTTTGTAGGACTGGTATTCTTTATGGTGCTTATGGTAGTGGTGCTTTTCAATGACCTTGTGAATATTTTCGGGGTATAATGCCTGTGTGTAAAGCGCATGGTACAATGGGCAGGATGGGCAGCAGCCCGTGAAGCTGTCAAAAAAGTAAATAGATTAAGCAGCCGTATTTTGGGGAAAATGCCATGTTGATATTCCCTGCGGCTGCTTTTATAATGTGTTATTATAGAAAGAAAGGCAGCGTTTATTTGACAGGATTTTTTAACAGCTTTATTTTTGACAGATATGAAATCATAAAAGAAATCGGATACGGCGCTACCGCCCGGGTTTATTTGGCTATGGATAAAAAGCTTGGCAGAAAGGCGGCGATTAAGCAGGGAAGAGATAAAGGGCTGCTTTTACGGGAGGCTCACTGTCTGTCTGCTTATGCATCAGCCGGTTTTCCCACACTGTATGATTATGTGGAGGGAGAAAAAAGCACCTGTCTGATTATGGAGTATATTGCAGGAGAGAACCTGGCGGAGCGTTTTTTGCGGATAGGACGGTATACGGAAGAAGAGGTGCTTCGGATAGCGTGCCGGACGGCAGAAATCATAGACGGTCTGCATACGGCGGTCCCTCCTTTGGTTTACGGAGATATTAAACCGGAAAATATTATGATACAGCCGGACGGCAGTGTGCGGCTTGTGGACTTTGGGGCGGTCAATGTGATTTTTAAGGAAGCCGGAAAGCAGCCGTCCGGAGAGGTGCGGGGAGGCACGCCCCTTTATGCACCGCCGGAAAGATGGAAGGGAAAACCTGATATAAGAAGTGATATCTATGCGCTTGGTAAGCTGATGCAGGTGCTTTTAGAGATGAGCGGAGCGTATCTGACAGGGCAGAAAACGGAATGTCCGATTAGTCCATGGACGGAACGCTTGATAGAACGCTGCACGCAGGTACAGCCGGCGTACAGATATCAGTCCATGAGTCAGTTTTTGAAGGCGGCAGAGAACAGCGTCATTGCGTTAAAAGGCGACAGGAACAGCGCTATGGTGTTAAAAGACGGAAGGAAAAGCGGAGGCAGATAAATGATTTGCAGATATTGCGGAGCAGAGTATGGAGAAGAAAGCATAAAGTGTCCTTACTGCCATTCGGAAAATACGGATGCGGCAAAAAAGCAAAAACAGGAAAGACTTAACAGCTACGACAAAGAAGCAGAATTAATCAGAAAACAGGCGGAAAGCTTCCCTGAGAGAACGGCTAAAAAGTGGACCGTTTATCTGCTGCGTGGACTGGGTGTTTTGGCTGTTTTTTGTTTTCTTGCCGTGATAGCAGCAATATGCATAGGAAAGTTTTCCGTCAAAAGAAGCTATGAGAATGAAAAAAAGCATCTTGCAGCATTGGAGGAACTTTATCAGGAAAAGGATTACAGCGGAGTTTATACATATATAAGAAAAGAGGAGCTTTGGAGTTCTGTTTATGACAAATATTATCAGGCGGCATCTGTTTATGATGGATATCTTTATTTGCAGGAGGCGGCAGCCTATTTGGGAGAAATCGCAGCTTTTGAGGATGTATCTGCCAAAGAAAAGAAAGAGATGATACAGGACCAGGCAGAGGACTTTTTAAAGAGTGTCTCGTGGGTTTTATCCACAGCCAAAGCATATGAGGAGGATATGCATTTTTTAGGAAATGAAGAGGTGCTTCGCGGCTTTTATGAAGCCTGTGCGGACCTACTGAAGGAATTTGGGTACACAGACGAAGAACTTGCGCAGATAGTGCAGGGAGAAGAAACAGAAGGCTGGGATGGTCTGACACAGAAACTACAGGAATATTTTGATGCACAGATTGATTAGAGGAGAAAGAGGGAGAGCGGTATGAAGTGTCCTTATTGCGGCGGAGAGGTTTCTTCGCAGGAAAGCAAATGTCCCTTTTGCGGAAGAGAAAATCCGGAAGGTGCGGCATTTTTAGCGGAAATTAACAAAAAAATTGAGAGAAACAGGTTATTAAAGCCTTTTTTGATAAAGCACAAGACTCCCGAGTTGGTTCAGAAGATGCTTAACAGGATTCTGCTTATTATCATAGGAATCAATGTAGTATTGGTTGTTTTTTCCATAGGGATTTATCTGTGGGCAGACAGTGATGCGGACAGAACTGAAAGGAATCCTGCGCCGGGCAGTCATGCAGAGCAGTATGAGGAGGCATTTTTGCGGCTTGACTATTATAGCTATTCGTTCTTTTTTGAGATAATGCAGGATTTTTTTCATGATGTAGAAAGCGGACAGCTGCCGGATCAGGAGGAGATTTCAACACTGGTGGATTATGCGTACAGTGCGGCGGAAGGTCTGGAAAGAGAAACAGAAGAAAACAGAAAAACAGCGATGACCTTCATACATGCATTTTTTAACGGTTATCTGAGACTGTCAGAGGAAGAAACAGCCTTTTTGGAGCCGGATGAAAACGGAGAATACGGCAGGTATCCTGATGAGGCACTGGCAGAGCGGGCGGTTACAGCCATTGAGAGACGTCTTTTGGAGGTGCAGTCATGGTAACTTTTTTGGGATTACTGGCAGGGATAGCTGCCTTTTACATTTTTATATACCGGGATTTTAACGATACAAAGAAATTTGTTTTTAAATCCGTATGCATCTATCTGTCACTGATTGTTACGGTGCTTGTAGGGGGGATAGCAGTCTGGTCAGTAAAAGACGCAGTGGAGGAAAGAAAGAGCAATATGCTTCCGGCCAGACTTTCATACGCAGAGAGAAATGCAGACGATTATGCGTGGCTGGTATCGGAAATGAAGTATGAAAGGGATTTTGAGCCGGAATTTGAGTATCTTTGGGAACGGGCTGCAATGTATGAAAGCTGCTTTTACTATCAGATTTTTGCAGCTGCAGCGGAAAACATGCCAAGCGAGGAGAAAATCTATGCGGAAAATGCAGAAAAGTACAGAGAAATGCTGCTTTCCCTGTGTAAAGCCCCGGATTATGAAAAAAATATCCCTTACGGGGAATACTTTTTAAGGCAGGCAGGATTAACAGATGCAAAAGATGGAGACGGTAAGCAATAGGTTTTGACTTTCCGTATAAAAGATACTATAATATAAAAGATTGATTTTGAGTAAACGAAAGAGGTGCCATCATGAAAAAACTGGAAGAATATGTAAGAAGCATACCGGATTTCCCGGAGGAAGGTATTATTTTCAGGGATGTGACAAGTGTACTGCAGGATGCGGACGGTTTACAGCTTGCGATTGATACCATGCAGGATAAAATAAAGGACTGGGAGTATGACGTAGTGGTAGGAGCGGAATCCAGAGGTTTTATTTTTGGTACGCCCATAGCATATAATAATCACAAGCCCTTTGTTCTTATCCGCAAAAAGGGAAAGCTGCCTTGTGAGACTGTTGAGAAAGAATATGATTTGGAATACGGCAAGGCAGTAATTGAAATGCATAAGGATTCCATTAAAGCAGGGCAGAAGGTATTAATCGTAGACGACCTGATTGCAACAGGCGGTACCACGGAAGCTATGGTTAAGCTGATTGAATCCCTGGGCGGAGAAGTGACAGGTATGGTCTTTTTGATAGAGCTTGCAGGCTTAAAGGGACGGGAACGTCTGAAGGATTATCGTATGGAAGCAGCAATCACCTATGATGGCAAATAACAGAGACTGCGCAACGAAGGCAGCATAACAGAGGCTGCATAATAAAAACAGTATATTGCAAAGTAATCGAAAATTACCGTACAAGGATATGATGACAGATGACAGAAGAAAAAAAAGAGATTGTTTTGGATGATGGTAAGATAAGTGCATTAAAGGAGTTTATGACGCCTGACGAACTCTATCAGGCGCTCATTAAACGTGTGCAGAAATATCATCCGTCCGATGATATTTCTTTGATTGAAAAGGCATATAAGGCAGCCAGTGAAGCCCATAAGAACCAGCTGCGCAAATCCGGCGAGCCATATATTATTCATCCCTTGTATGTAGCGATTATTCTGGCAGATTTAGAGATGGATAAGGAAACCATTGTCGCAGGGCTTCTCCATGACGTAGTGGAAGACACTATTATGACGGAGGAAGAAATTACGGCAGAGTTCGGTGCCGAGGTAGCACAGCTTGTAGACGGCGTTACCAAGCTGGAGAATATTCCGTTAAGCAGCGGTGTCGGTTCGGAGAGCGATGCAAGACTGGAAATGCAGGCTGAAAATTTACGAAAGATGTTTTTGGCCATGGCAAAGGATATCCGCGTCATTATTATCAAACTGGCGGACCGTCTGCACAACATGCGTACCTTAAAATATCAGAAGCCTGAAAGCCAGCAGCGGATTGCCAAGGAAACGATAGAAGTATATTCCCCCATAGCCCAGAGACTGGGTATTTCCAAGATTAAGGTAGAGTTGGACGATTTGTCCTTAAAATATCTGGAGCCGGATGCCTATTACGATTTGGTTGACAAGATTGCAGTCAGAAAAAGCGTCAGGGAAACCTACATTGCAGGTATTGTAGCGGAAGTGAGCGAACACATTAACAATGCCGGCATCAAGGCAGAGATAGACGGAAGGGTAAAGCATTTCTTCAGCATTTACAAAAAAATGAAGAACCAGAACAAAACGCTGGATCAGATT
The DNA here is from genome assembly GCA_900551115.1 of uncultured Lachnospiraceae bacterium. GTDB lineage: Bacteria > Bacillota > Clostridia > Lachnospirales > Lachnospiraceae > Acetatifactor. The sequence goes on along the minus strand of URUY01000028.1, from coordinate 35,406 downwards.
TATGATTTGTTTGCAGTCCGCATTATTGTGGATACGGTCAAGGACTGCTATGCGGCGTTGGGCGTCATACATGAAATGTATAAGCCCATACCGGGACGCTTCAAGGATTACATTGCCATGCCCAAGGCCAATATGTATCAATCCCTGCATACAACGGTTATCGGTTCTTCGGGGCAGCCCTTTGAGGTGCAGATTCGTACCTTTGAGATGCATAAGGCGGCGGAATACGGTATCGCAGCCCATTGGAAATATAAAGAAGCCTCCGATGGCAAAAAGGCAGAAAATCAGGAAGAGGAGAAGCTGACTTGGCTCAGGCAGATACTGGAATGGCAGCGGGATACCTCCGATAACAGGGAGTTTATGAACCTCCTGAAAAACGATTTGGACTTGTTTTCCGACAATGTGTATTGCTTTACCCCCAGCGGAGACGTTAAAAATCTTCCTGCAGGTTCTACGCCCATTGATTTTGCCTACAGCATTCACAGTGCGGTAGGGAATAAGATGGTAGGCGCCAGGGTAAACGGCAAGCTTGTGACGATAGATTATGAAATCAAAAACGGAGACCGGATTGAAATTATTACATCCCAGAACTCCAAGGGACCCAGCCGGGACTGGCTTACGATTGTTAAGAGTACACAGGCGAAAAACAAGATAAACCAGTGGTTTAAAAATGAGTTAAAGGAAGACAATATCATAAAGGGCAAGGAATTGCTTGCCGGCTACTGTAAAACGAAAAATATCAATTTGTCAGATTTGACCAGGCTTGATTATATGGAAGCCATTCAGAGGAAATACGGTTTTCAGGATTGGGATGCCGTGTTGGCGGCTATCGGTCACGGTGCCTTAAAGGAAGGGCAGGTCATCAATAAGATGATGGAATACTATGACCGTGACCACAAAAAGGAGCTGACAAATGACGAGGTGTTGGCAGCTATAGCCGAAAATGCGCAGATTGCCAGACCTATATCACCCAAATCCAAGAGCGGCATTATCGTAAAAGGAATTACGGATGTTTCCGTCAGATTTTCCAAATGCTGTTCCCCTGTACCCGGTGATGAAATTGTGGGCTTTGTTACAAGAGGACGCGGGATTTCCATTCACAGAACGGACTGCATCAATGTATTGAATCTGCCCGAAATCGAGAGGGCGAGACTGATTGAAGCGGATTGGCAGGCTACGGATAAGGGAGCGTCCGGCGAAAAGTATTTTGCTGAAATCATGATTTATGCCACCAACAGAAACGGTCTTTTAGCTGATATTTCCAAGGCTCTGACAGAGAAAAACATCGATATTCTTTCCATGAATACGAGAACGAGCAAGCAGGGTGTCGCTACCATGCAGACCTCCTTTGAAATCGGCAGCAGAGAAGAGCTTAACAGGATTATAGATAAAATCAGAACCATAGAAAGCGTAGTGGATATAGAAAGGACAACAGGCTGATGCATAAATTGAAAATCGGGCGTATGACTATCGGCGTCTGCGCAACCAACTGCTATTTTCTGTACAGGGAGGAAAGTCCCGAAGTACTGGTGGTAGACCCGGCAGATAAAGGGGAGCAGATTTATAAGGCACTGACAGAAAAGGGCTTTATCGTGGCAGGCATTCTTTTGACACACGGACATTTTGACCATATTTGGGGAACAAAAGAGCTGCGGACTCTTTCCGGTGCAAAAATATATGCCCTAAAGACAGAAGAAAAGCTTTGTGAGGATTCTGTATTAAATGTTTCCGAGTGGGCAGGCAGGGCTTATACGGTAGTTCCCGATGTTTATGTAAAGGACGGCGAAGAAATTACCCTGGCAGGGATGACCTGCAAGGTGATTGCTACACCGGGACATACCGCGGACAGCTGCTGCTATTATTTTGAAGAAGCAGGCTTTTTGGTATGCGGAGATACCATTTTTTTGGAATCGGTAGGAAGGACTGATTTTCCCACGGGCAGCAGTAGTACGCTTACCCGTTCCATCAGGGAAAAGCTTTTTATACTGCCTGATGCGGTACAGCTTTATCCGGGACACGGGGACAGTACTACGATAGGGCACGAAAAGAAATATAATCCGTGTGTATAAAACGGTTTGTTTGTGATAAAGCTGTGTAAATGTGTAAAAGAGAAAAATGTGAAACAGACTGAAATGGGAGCTGAAGGTGGGAAAATACAGATGAAAAAAATTTTTATGACATTTTCTGAAGGCATTCGGGAGAAAATGTTTCATGTACTGGCATTAACAGCCTGTATTGCCAATGCAGTCGGCTTTATCAGCAACGGTTTGTTATATGGCATGACGATTCCGACCATTGTGTGCGGGATATGCTTTATTGTGGTTGCATTATTTGGTGCAGGCGGTCTGAAAACCCGAAAAACAGATCTTCCGGTAATAATGATTATACTGATTGTTTCATGGATTGAATTTCCGTTTTTATATTATGTGTATGGCAATACTACGATAGTATACATGGTTTTGGGAATTGTGGGATTGGCTGTCGTTTTTCCGAGACGCTTGCTTTGGCTGTTTTATGTCAGCACGGTTATGGTGGATATTGCGGTTATTTTAATTGCACACTGGAATCCATACAAAGCAGACGAGGTCAATCCTGACGGACTTTTGGGGTCAACCATATGCTCCTTTATCATTGTGGCAACCTCTGTTTATTTTATTATTGTGATGCTGATTGAACGGTATGAAAAGCAGAATACCAGGATTTTGGAGATGAGCAAAAAGCTGGAGCAGGCGGCTAATCAGGATGTTCTGACAAAGCTGTACAACAGACGGTATTTGATTGATACCCTGCAAAAGTGGACGCGGGAACCCGAGCGGAAATTTTTGGTCGTACTGCTTGATATTGATGATTTTAAAAAGCTCAATGATACCTATGGCCACCTGTACGGGGATGAGGTTTTGAAGGAGTTAGGCAGGCTGATGTGGGAAGCAATGCAGGAAAAAGGAATTGCAGCCAGATTCGGCGGAGAAGAATTTATGCTTGTATTTGATTCCGCAGACAGAGGACAGGTTCTGAAAACCTTGACTGATATCAGCAAAGGAATTAAGGAGTTCGGACAAAAAACACGGCAGATAGATATTACCTTCAGCGGAGGGATAGAAAGCTATTGTTCGCAAACAGAGCTTGACAATTTGTTTACAGCAGCGGATCAAAAGCTTTATCAGGCAAAAAAGAACGGAAAAAATCAGATAGTCGGATAAATAGGAGAAAGAAACGATAGACAGGAATCTGTGTTATGCAGAGTTCCTGTTTTTTTATTTATAATGAATTCAAAGATTTCAATTTTTAAAATAATTTTATATTGACAATAGTGTGTGATACACAGTATAATACAATACACAGGTAAAGAAAGGAGGAGCGTATGGGAGAAATGAATGAAATAATCCAGTCCCTTACACAGGAACTGCGGAGAGGAACGATTGTTTTAAGCGTGTTAAGCCAGTTGGACAGTCCGCAATATGGATACACATTAGTTAAAAATATGGAAGATAAGGGCGTAAAGGTGGATACAAATACGCTGTACCCGCTGCTTAGAAGACTGGAAAAGCAGGAAATATTAATCAGTGAATGGGAAACAGACGGGAACAAGCCGCGTAAATATTACAAAAGGACGCCTTTTGGAGAGGCAGTATATCTTGAATTGAAAAAGCAATGGACGGAAATGACGATAAGCATGCAGAGGCTGCTTGATGAGGATAAAGAAGTAAAGTAATGAGGATGAAGAAGTAGGGGATGGCATTTTAACCTGATAAAAGAGGAGATTATTATGGCTGGTGATATCAATAAAGAAAAACTGATAGAAAGATATTTGTATGATGTAGTGCGGAGGCTGCCGGAAAAGCAGAAAAAAGATATTGAAGAGGAGCTGCGTACCCTGATTGAGGATATGGTTGCGGAGAGGCAGGAAAACGGAAAAAGTGAAGAAAAAAATATTACTGCCGTTCTTTCGGAGCTGGGAGAACCGGCAAAGCTGGCGGCAAAATACAGAGGAGAGGATGCTCACCTCATTGGAGGAGCCTATTTTCCGCTGTACTGTCAGATATTAAAGATTGTATTAATCTGTGTGGGAGTAAGTACAGCAGTATCGGCTGTTATCGGTCTGTTTATTTCTACAGACACCGCATCAATGGACGGTGTTATCCGTACGATACAGGACGGATTTATTGACTTTTTCATGCTGCCGTCGGCATTGATACAGGCCTTTGGCTGGGTGACGCTTATTTTCTTTCTGATGGAGAGAAATCAGGTAAAGCTGCAATCCTCCAACAGTCCGTGGACACCGGATAAGCTGCCGTCTGTTCCCTATAAAAAGGCTGTGATTGCAAAGAGTGACAGTATCGCAGGTATTGTATTCGGCGTGTTGTTTGCAGTCTGGTTTATCTGTGCGCCGGAGTATATGGGAGCCTGGGTGAAGAACGGAAGCGAAGAAATGGTTGCCATTCCTATATTTAATATGGAGATATGGAGCAGGCTTTTGCCCTTGTTTATTCTTTCCTTCACAACAGGCATCATAGATGATTTTGTAAAATTAGTAGTGGGACGTTATAATCAGGCAGTGATGTGGGTAAATATTGTTTGTAATACAATCAGCGTTGTGGTTACGGTATATCTGTTAAAGGGAGTTGCACTCTGGAATCCGAATTTTGTAACAGAGCTTTCTTCTGCTACCGGAAAAAGTTTTTCATCGAAGTTTGATGTGCTTGCATATTGGAATACGGAAGCAGGAAACGGTATGCTGCTTTCTGATATCTTTTTGGCAATCATCCTTTTTGCGGTAGTGCTTGATACCGGCATAACCATATACAGGACCCTTCGCTACGGCATAAAAAATAAATAGTTTTCTTATATTTAAAGGATGCTTTTGCAGGAAAAGTTTATGTTAAAAATTATGAAATTGCTTTTTCACACCCCTATGCTTATAATGTAAGGGAGGTTTTTGGCGTTTCATGCTGCTTCATGATAAAAAAGGAGAAAAGCGGTAAAAATGCTGCTATTTCCCCCCACATTGGAGGAAACCTTAAAGCTGTGCAAGGAAAGGAAGAAGTAATGTTTGCTGTAGAGATTAATGAAGCCCGGTTTGAATATGACATCCATTCCATTGTAAAGGCCTTTTATCCGGAGGAAAACGTGAAGGTACTGACCCCGGAAACAGGCGGGAAAAAGAGGGAGGAATATGACGGGAAAGTCAGGCTAAAGGTGGAGCTTTTAAAAGAGGAGGCAAAGCTTATCTTTTCTGACGGCAGCAGTTTCTTGTGGAAGTATGAGGGGGCAAAAGAAGCAGGAAAAGAAGCTGCGACAGAAGACGATATGCGAAAGCTTTACGAAAGAGCCTATAAGGACGGCTTTAAGCGGTTCCTTTATACCACGCTGTCAGAGGTGACAAAAAAGACTCTGCCATGGGGGAATCTGACGGGTATCCGTCCGACTAAAATTGCCATGGGGCTTTTAGAGGAAGGAAAGAGTGAAGAAGAAATTGTAGATTTTATGAAGACAGCGCACTTTGTCAGTGAAGAAAAGGCGCTTCTTAGCGTGGATATTGCGAAAAGAGAAAAAAAGCTGTTATCCCATATCCATTATGAGAGTGGTTACAGCCTTTATATCGGCATTCCTTTTTGTCCGACCACCTGTCTGTATTGCTCTTTTACGTCCAATCCCATTTGCAGATATAAGGACAGGGTGGAGGAATATATTGACTGTCTGATTAAGGAAATAGAGTTTACCGGCAAAGCCTGCAAGGGGCGGATATTAGACAGTGTATATATCGGCGGCGGAACACCCACCACGCTTACAGCCGGCCAGCTTGACCGCCTGATTACGGCGCTGAAGGAAAAACTGGATTTTTCTACGGCGCAGGAGTTTACGGTAGAGGCGGGAAGAGCCGACAGCATTACCGAAGAAAAGCTGATGGTTTTAAAAAAGCAGGGCGTGGACCGTATCAGCATCAATCCGCAGACCATGAAGGAGGAAACCTTAAAGCTTATCGGCAGACAGCATACCGTAGAGCAGGTAAGGGAAGCTTACGCCATGGCACGCAGGGTAGGCGGCTTCAATATCAATATGGACATTATTTTGGGACTTCCGGGAGAGGATGAAGCCGATGTGCAACGGACGGTAGAGGAGATTACAGCTATGAGGCCGGATTCCTTTACGGTGCATTCTCTTGCCATAAAGAGGGCGTCTAAGCTTTCTCAGTGGATTATGGAAAACGGGGTAAAGACGCTCCGCAACACCGATGGAACCATGAAGCTTGCTGCCGGGGCAGCAAAGGCCATGGACATGCATCCCTACTATCTCTACCGGCAGAAAAACATGTCCGGCAATTTTGAAAATGTGGGCTATGCCACAGAAGGCAATTACGGCATCTACAATATTCTGATTATGGAAGAAAAACAGACGATTGTGGCGTTAGGAGCAGGCAGCATCACCAAGGTGGTTTATCCGGACGGCAGGATAGAACGGACGGATAACGTAAAGGATGTGGCTTTATATATGGATAAGATTGACGAAATGATAGAAAGAAAGAGAGTGCTGTTATGATAGGATGAAGGTCATATAACGGCAGATGAAAAAGCACGGAGGGCCGGGAAGCCTGACACATGCAGGGAACCGGGGAAGGAACCGGGAAAGGAACCATGTAGGAAATTATGTAGGAAACCATGGAAAAAGTAATGCTTGAAATACAGCGTGAATCAGTGTAAAATCTTGTAAGTATACAAGGAAACAGCAATTTTGTATGAAAAAATAAAGGTATGCTGTTCGGGCATATGAAAAATGAGCAAATTACTGCGGAAATGAGGGAAATATGGCGCTTAGTAAGAAACCGGTTACCGGTATGAAGGATATTCTGCCTGCGGAGATGAAGATAAGGGATTATGTAATGGGTGTGATTAAGGACACCTACGGCAAATTCGGCTTTACCTCCATAGAAACTCCCTGTGTGGAAAATATTGCAAACTTAAGCAGCAAGCAGGGCGGAGACAATGAAAAGCTGATTTTTAAAATATTAAAAAGAGGCGAAAAGTTAAATCTGGATACGGCCCAAAGTGAAAGCGATCTGGTAGACGGCGGACTAAGATATGATTTGACGGTACCCCTGGTACGGTTTTATTCCAACAATGCGGCAAATCTTCCCAGCCCCTTTAAAGCGCTGCAGATGGGCAATGTATGGAGAGCGGACAGACCGCAGAGAGGCAGATACCGCCAGTTTATGCAGTGTGATATAGATATTTTGGGTGAGGCGTCCAATCTTGCGGAGATAGAACTGATTTTGGCAACAACGACTACCATCAGCAGACTGGGCTTTGAAAATTTCCAGATTCGTATCAATGACAGAAGAATCCTGAAGGCTATGGCAGCCTATGCAGGCTTTGCAGAAGAGGCTTATGACAGTGTATTTATCACACTGGATAAGATGGATAAAATCGGTCTTCCCGGCGTAAAGGCAGAGCTTTTGGAAAACGGATATTCTGAGGAGGTATGCGATAAATACCTTGCTCTGTTTACGGAAGTGGAAAAGGCAGAGAACGGACCGGCATATTTAATGGATACCCTAAAGGAATATCTGGAGGAAGAGGTGATGGCCTCCTTTATGGAAATCATCGACAGTGTAAGGGCAACCGGAGCAGATACCTTTGAAATGGTATTTGACCCTACGCTTGTCCGCGGGATGAGCTACTATACCGGTACGATTTTTGAGATTGCCATGCCGGAATTCGGCGGAAGCTGCGGCGGCGGCGGACGTTACGATAAGATGGTGGGAAAATTTACGGGAAATGATGTTCCTGCCTGCGGTTTTTCCATCGGCTTTGAAAGAATTATCCTGCTGCTTATGGAAAAGGGCTTTCAGGTACCTGCCCAGCCGGCAAAAACGGCATTCCTGATTGAAAAGGGCGTATCGGGCGAGGCACTTTGCGAGGTAATTGCACAGGCACAGAAGGAGCGCGGAGACGGACGGCAGGTATTGGTAGCCCGCATGAACAAAAACAAGAAGTTCCAGAAGGAACAGCTTATGGCAGAGGGCTATGAGGAATTTAAGGAGTTTTATAAAAATCCGTTAAAGTAAGCGTTAAGGTAAGCTTATTGGTTTCATTTAAGATTATTTATGATTATAGAAATGAGGTATATTTATGGCAGAGTCAATGGAAGGCTTAAAGCGTACGCATCGGTGCGGTGAGTTGTCCGCAGCTAATGTGGGAGAGACAGTTACCGTTATGGGCTGGGTGCAGAAGCAGAGAAATAAGGGCGGTATTATTTTTGTGGATTTAAGAGACCGCGCAGGGATTTTACAGGTTATTTTTGAAGAAAGCGACTGCGGAGCAGAAAGCTTTGCAAAAGCTGAAAAGCTGCGGAGCGAGTTTGTTGTTGCAGTAGTGGGCCGTGTGGAGAAGAGAGCGGGCGCAGTCAATGAAAATCTGACCACAGGCGAGATAGAGGTGCGTGCAGAGCAGATTCGTATTCTTTCCGAGGCAGAGACTCCGCCCTTCCCTATTGAAGCAGAGAGTAAGACCAAGGAAGAGCTTCGTTTGAAATACCGTTATCTGGATTTGAGAAGACCTAATCTGCAGAAAAATCTGATGCTGAGAAGCAAGATTTCAACCTCTATCAGAAATTATATGGCAGAAGAGGGCTTTTTGGAGATTGAGACGCCTGTTTTAAACAAGTCAACACCGGAGGGAGCAAGGGACTACCTTGTACCCAGCCGTGTACATCCCGGTACCTTCTATGCATTGCCCCAGTCGCCGCAGATATTTAAGCAGCTTTTGATGTGTTCCGGTTATGACAGATATTTTCAGATTGCAAGATGCTTCAGGGATGAAGACCTTCGTGCGGACAGACAGCCTGAGTTTACCCAGGCGGATTTGGAGATGTCCTTTGTGGATGTTGATGATGTTATTGACGTTACCGAAAGAATGGTGGCAAGGGTGTGTAAGGAAGCCATCGGTTTTGAAGTAGCGCTTCCTATTAAACGGATGACCTGGAAGGAAGCAATGGACCGCTTTGGCTCCGACAAGCCGGATACCCGTTTTGCCATGGAGCTTACAAATGTATCCGATGTAGTGGCAGGCTGCGGCTTCGGCGTATTTACCGGTGCCCTTGAAAACGGTGGTTCCGTGCGCGGTATCAATGTAAAGGGACAGGCGGAAATGCCCCGTAAAAAGATTGATGCGCTGGTAGAATTTGCAAAGGGCTATGGGGCAAAGGGCCTTGCGTATCTTTCCGTACAGCCTGACGGCACTTACAAATCCTCTTTTGCAAAGTTCATGACAGAGGAGCAGCTAGATGCCCTTGTAAAAGCCATGAACGGTGAAAAAGGCGATTTGCTGTTATTTGCGGCAGATAAGAATAAGATTGTATACAGCGTGCTGGGAGCGCTTCGTATTGAAGTGGCAAAGCAGCTTGATTTAATAGACAACGACAAGTTCAATTTTTTGTGGGTGACGGAGTTCCCGCAGTTTGAGTGGAGCGAGGAAGAAAACCGTTTTGTTGCCATGCACCATCCGTTTACCATGCCCATGGAGGAGGACTTACCGCTCCTTGATACCGACCCCGGCGCAGTACGTGCAAAGGCTTACGATATCGTATTAAACGGCGTGGAATTAGGCGGCGGCAGTGTGAGAATCTTCCAGCCCGAGGTACAGGAAAAGATGTTTGAGGCCCTTGGTTTTACAAAGGAAGCCGCTTATGAGCGCTTTGGCTTTTTAATTAATGCGTTTAAATACGGTGTTCCGCCTCACGCAGGGCTGGCAATCGGTCTGGACCGCTTTGTCATGCTGCTTGTAAAGGCAGAGAATATACGTGAAGTAATTGCTTTCCCTAAAGTAAAGGATGCATCCTGTCTGATGAGTGAAGCGCCTAACGTAGTGGATGAGGTACAGCTTAAGGAATTGCAGATTAAGCTGGATTTACATGATTAAGCTCTATCTGATGGAGGCTTCGCCGTTTCTTGATGCAAAAAACAGAGAAAGGGCGCTTGCCCTGTCAGATGATGACAGAAAGGAGCGGGTTGCCCGGATGAAGCAGGAGAAGGGCAGAGCGCTCAGTACGGCTGCAGGCCTTTTGCTTTCCTATGCGGTGGCAGCATTTGGGGAACAGGAAGGAAATGCGCCGGCAGCATTTGGAAAATGGGAAGGAAATGCGCCGGCAGCAGGGAAAACGGTTCATAAAAATGAAGCGGAAGGCGCTTTTTATTTCAAGGAAGTAAAAGCAGCAGAGGCGTTTGCCGCGCTTGCGGGAAAAAGCCCTGTAAAGATAAAAAGAACCCCGGGAGGCAAGCCTTTTTTGGAAAGTCCCCGGGGACTTTTCTTTAATTTATCCCATTCCGGGGATTATGCGGTATGTGCGGTAGCCGACAGGGAAGTAGGAGTCGATATTCAGAAGGAACAGGAGGCTTTTTTGTCAGGGCTGTTAAATAAGGTGCTGCATGAAGAAGAAAAGCCTTTCTTTTTTACGGACAGGGAGAAGGAAGGAAAGCCTGGTTGTATAGAGCAGGAGCCTAAAGCCCATAGGTTCTTTGAAATCTGGGCAGCTAAAGAGGCTTATGTGAAATGCACGGGAGAAGGACTGGCAAAGGATTTTAAGGAGCTTTTGACGGATTTTTCCAAGGGAGAAATTACGGATTTAAGGACAGGAGAAAAGCGCCGGCTTTATGGGAGCAACAGACTGTCCGGCTACCGGATAGCGCTTTGTGTGCCTTACACTGATTTTACACAAAAAGGGTGACAAATTTTACCTGCTTCTGCATATAATGAATGTTGTAGCGTTACATAATGTATATGTGGAAGGAAGAAAAGAATGGGAAAGCTTAAGATAGAAGCAGACAATACGCTTCTATGTTTGGAAAAAGCCATGGCAGACCGGAATTTTTTGCGTCTGTATGAGGGCGCGGTACAGAAGGCTGTGGAGATTACGAAGGCGGAAGCCGAACGGTTGGAAACAGAATGTGTAAGGGAAATTATAAGCGGTATAAGCAGCAGGATAAAAACGCCTGAAAGCGTACAGAGAAAGCTCTTGAAAAAAGGCTGGGAGGTCAATTTGGAAACCGCCGTTCTGCGGCTGAACGACATAGCCGGCATACGGGCAGCCTGTTACTTTCTGGATGATGTATACGAGCTGGCAGCCCGGCTTAAGACAAATGAAGAGATTCATTTTTTAAAAGAAAAGAATTATATTGAAAAGCCTAAGGACAGCGGCTATAAAAGCCTGCACCTGATAGTGGAGGTGCCGGTAGAAACAGAAAATGGAGAGCAGTGGATGAAGGTGGAAATCCAGCTTCGTACGCTGGCAATGGATTTTTGGGCAAGGCTTGATCACAGGCTTTGCTATAAAAAGGAATTAAAGGCCGCAAAAGCGATTCAGAAGGATCTGCGGGAGTATGCAAAAATTATCTCGCGGGTGGATATACAGATGCTGACCCTGCGAAAGCGGATTGACGCCTTGTGATTTGGCAATAAACGATGCTTTCCTGCATATGCTGATTAAAAAGGAATAGGAGCAGGCATATGGCAGCAACAGTCATGTTAGACGCCGGACACGGCGGCTGGCACAACGGAGCCTCCTTTGAAGGAAGGCTGGAGAAGGATGATGCGCTGAACCTGACTTTGGCAGTAGGAAGGATACTGGAGGATAACGGAATCAACGTACTTTATACCAGAACAGAGGATATCTATAAATCACCGGGGGAGCGGGCAAGGGAAGCAAATGCGGCAGGAGTGGATTATTTTGTTTCCATACACAGAAATTCAAGCCCCATACCCGGACAGTATTCAGGAATTGAAAGTCTGGTGTACAGTCTTGGCGGAGAAGCGGAGCGGCTTGCGGAAAACATAAACCGGAATCTGGAAGAGGTTGGTTTCATTAATCATGGAATCAACGAAAGGCCGGGGCTTGTGGTGCTTAACAGCACGCAGATGCCCGCTGTACTGGTAGAAGCGGGGTTTATTAATACACCTGCGGACAATTATCTGTTTGATACTAAATTTGATGAAATTGCGCAGGCAATAGCAGGCGGTATACTGGAAACGGTAGCTTAAACGGCAGCAGGACTGTGGCTTTAAAAACGCTTATAACCAAAGAAAGCAGCAGGGAAAAGTGAAATATAATTTACTTTTCCCTGTTTTTCTTTTACATATAACTTACAAATTTATTACCTTTGCATGATATTTACTTTGTTTTTGCCATGTTATTATCATTCATGTAAAAAACAAAAAGAAAAAACAAAACAGTAATGGAGGAGTAAATATTATGAAAACAAGAGGAAACAAATTAGCAGCTATTCTTGGCGCAGCAGTTCTTGCCATAGGAACACTTGCAGGATGCGGTGACGTGGCAGATACAAGTACAACACCGTCCAGTACAAGCGAAAGCAGTACAGAAAGCTCAGCAGCAGAAAGTACCACGGAGAGTACTCCTGCAGAAGATGCAACAGCAGACCTTTCCGGTACCATTACCATGTCCGGTTCCACTTCCATGGAGAAGCTGGCAAACGCACTGAGCGAAAGCTTCATGAACAAATATCCCAATGTAACGGTAACCGCTGAGTTTACAGGTTCCGGCGCAGGCATTGAAGCTGTACTGGCAGGCAACTGTGACATCGGTAATGCTTCCAGAAATTTAAAGGATGAAGAAAAAACCAACGGTGCAGTTGAAAACATCGTAGCAATCGATGGTATTGCAGTTGTAGTAGACCCTGCAAACACAGTGACCGGATTAACAAAGGACCAGTTAATCAGCATCTATACAGGCGAAGTAACAAACTGGAGTGAGCTTGGCGGCGCAGATGCACCTATCGTAGTAATCGGACGTGAAGCAGGAAGCGGTACAAGAGGTGCTTTTGAAGAAATACTTGGTGTTGAAGATGCATGTAAATATGCAAACGAATTAGATTCCACCGGTGCAGTTATGGCGAAGGTAGCAACTACCCCCGGAGCAGTAGGCTATGTATCTTTGGATGTAGTAGATGACAGCGTTATCGCAGTTGCACTTGACGGTGTAGAAGCAACAGCCGACAACATCAAAGCAGGCACTTACTTCTTAAGCAGACCTTTCGTTATGACAACAAACGGCGAAATTTCCGAGCAGAGCGAACTGGTACAGGCATGGTTTGAATATGTGTACGGTGAAGAAGGACAGGCAGTAGCAGCACAGGTAGGCCTCATTACAGTAGAGTAAATCAGTGTAACCTAAAAAAACGGGCGGTGGGAGAAGTCCTCTCACCGCCTAATTTGGAGCAAGGAAAAAATCAATGGCAAATCTGACCTATACAATAAAAAGCAATAAAAAACACAGAACGGCAGCAGAACAGACAGCACACAGTATATTTGTCATATGTGCGTTTTTTGCCGTATTTGCAGTAGTTTCCATTACGGCATACATGATTATAAACGGTCTGCCGGCTCTGTTTACCGTGGGAATCAGGGAAATCCTGTTTACAAGCGTATGGGAGCCTTCGGCAGCAGACCCCAAATACGGTATTTTGAATGTCATTCTGACTTCCATCATAGGTACGGGACTGGCAGTGTTAATCGGCGTGCCTGTTGGTGTATTTACAGCGATATTTTTAGCGGAGATAGCACCCAAAAAGGTGGCGGCAGTGATACAGGCGGCAGTAGAGCTTTTGGCCGGTATCCCTTCCGTAGTATACGGCCTTTTGGGCATTTATCTGCTTGGTCCGCTTATGTATAAATTGGAAATGGCTGTTTTTGAAGGAAGCAAGACGCATCAGTTTACCGGCGGTGCCAATCTGTTGGCAGCAGTGCTGGTGCTGGCAATCATGATACTTCCTACGGTTATTAATATCAGTGCCTCCGCCTTCAGGGCAGTACCCGGTCATATTAAATCGGCTTCCCTGGCGCTTGGTGCTTCCAAAATCCAGACGATTTTTAAAGTGATGCTGCCGGCAGCCAAATCAGGCGTTATTTCGGCAATCATTTTAGGTGTGGGAAGAGCTATCGGAGAAGCTATGGCAATTACGCTGGTATCCGGCGGCAGCGTCAACCTGCCTCTGCCCTTTAATTCCGTGCGTTTCCTTACTACGGCAATTGTGGCAGAAATGGGATACGCATCAGGTCTTCACAGAAAAGTACTCTTTACCATCGGCCTTGTTTTGTTTGTCTTTATCATGCTCATCAATGTAGCAATGACAAAGCTTCTAAAGAATAAGGAGGTGGAAGCATAATGAATAGTCTTACAAAGAAAAAGAAGAGAGTAAGCGACTTGGTACTTTACTTTTTTATTTATCTTTCGGCAGGCTTTGCACTGGCACTTTTAATCGGCATTATCGTATACGTTTTTTATAAGGGCTTTCGCACGGTGAACTGGACGTTTTTAACTTCCGTTACAAGCGCCTTAAAGGGCACGGTGGGAATTGCGGGCAATATCGTAAATACCCTGTATATTATTGTGCTGACACTTTTGATTGCAACACCCATAGGGGTTGGCTCCGCCATCTATCTGAATGAATATGCAAAGCCGGGCAGACTGGTTTCTGCCATAGAGTTTACCACGGAAACCCTTTCCGGCATTCCGTCTATTATTTTCGGTCTGTTCGGTATGATGTTTTTCGGCAATACGTTAGGACTTAAGACTTCAATTTTAACAGGTGCCTTTACCCTGACGATTATGGTGCTGCCTCTTATTACCAGAAACACCCAGGAAGCGTTAAAGACGGTGCCTGACAGCTATAGAAGCGGCGCGCTGGGAATGGGTGCTACCAAATGGTATATGATAAGGACAGTTCTGCTTCCCTCCGCCATGCCGGGAATTCTGACAGGTATTATTCTTGCTATCGGACGTATCGTAGGAGAATCCGCAGCTCTTTTGTTTACTGCCGGAAGCGGCAGAGGGCTGCCTAAGGCAGGGTTGGAAGGACTTTTCAGAAAATTTACGGAATCCAGCGGTACGCTTACCATTGAGCTGTATCTGCAAATGCAGAACGGCAAGTATGAAACAGCCTTCGGTATAGCCTGCGTGCTTCTAATCATTGTACTGTTCATTAATTTTTTGGCAAAATTCATTGCCGGCAAGTTTGATGTACAGCGCGTAAAATAGGGAAAACAGAAATTATGAGGATAAGAATGTCTTTATGAGGCGGCTCTTTTCAGAAATGCTCATAAGGAGCAGAAAGTGAGGAAATATGGCAAACAGCAAAATCAGTGTAAGAAATCTGAATCTGCATTACGGTGAAAATCATGCACTGAAGGACGTAAATATGGAAATCAGAGAAAATGCGGTTACGGCCTTTATCGGTCCTTCCGGCTGCGGTAAATCAACATTTTTGAAATGTATCAACCGCATGAATGATTTGGTGGAATGTGCCAAAATAGACGGTTCTATTTTACTTGACGGAGAAAATATATATGAGGCGGGCGTAGATACTACCCTGCTCCGCAAAAAAGTAGGAATGGTGTTTCAGCAGCCCAATCCTTTCCCGATGAGCATTTATGACAATATTGCTTACGGCCCCCGTATTCATGGCATTAAGAGCAAGGCAAAGCTTGACGAGATAGTGGAAACTTCTTTAAAGGGCGCCGCTATTTTTGATGAGGTAAAAGACAGGCTCAAAAAATCGGCGCTGGGTCTTTCCGGAGGACAGCAGCAGAGGCTTTGCATAGCAAGAGCGCTGGCAGTGGAGCCGGAAGTGCTTTTAATGGATGAGCCTACCTCGGCATTAGACCCGATTTCCACTTTAAAGATTGAGGAACTGATGGAAGAGTTAAAGAAAAAGTATACGGTGGTGGTAGTGACCCATAATATGCAGCAGGCAGCCCGTGTATCAGACGATACGGCATTTTTCCTGGTAGGCGAGGTGGTGGAAATGGATTCCACCGCAAATATCTTCTCAAGACCTAAGGATAAGCGGACGGAAGATTATATTACAGGGCGTTTTGGATGATAAGAGGGTTGCAGACCCCGGCGGTTATGCAGTCATTTGGAGAAGTTTTATAAAAAAGGAGAAAAAGATGTCACCGAGAACTATATTTGAACATGAATTGGAAGAATTAAGAGCAAGCGTTACCAGAATGGGCGAGCAGATTGAACAGGTATATGCCAAGCTGTTTCAGGCGCTTAAGCAGAAAAACAGAGAAGAAATGGAAAATATCGTACAGGATGACAGAATCATAAACGATATGCAGCGGAATATAGAGGCAAGATGCCTGACGCTTCTTACCAAGCAGCAGCCGGTAGCAAGGGATTTACGCATGGTATCCGCAGCGCTTAAGGTGGTTACGGATATTGAGCGGGTAGGTGACCATGTGTCCGATATGGCGGAGCTGTTCCTTAGAATGGATATGCCCGTGCTGTCCGAATTTTCCGAAAGCCTGCCTGAAATGGTGGATGCGGCTAAAAGGAGCGTATGTGAGGCAGTGGATGCGTTCGTAGACAGAAACCTGGAGGATGCAAGGGAAGTCATTGCTTATGATGACGTCATTGACGATTACTTCAACAAGGTAAAAGAGGATTTGATAAAGGATTTGAAGGAAGGCAAAAAAGACCCCGATGCCTGTATTGACGCCATCATGATTACAAAATATCTGGAAAAAATAGGAGACCATGCGGTAAATATCGGAGAGTGGGCTATTTTTCAGGAAACGGGGAATATTGATGATGTGAGACTGCTGTAAAATGCGGCGTACATCTTCATAAAAAGAGATTTTTCTTCAAAATTTTACATATATTTTACTCACAGCATTGCTATTCTTTACCTATATGTTGTAAAATGTCAAAGGCGGGTAAAATCAAGTATGTAAATAAGCGAGGAAAAAATCATGAATTTTTTTATGTTTCTGACTATGTTAGGTGGTCTTGCCCTGTTTTTATACGGCATGCATCTGATGGGAGAAGGACTTACCAAGGCTTCGGGCGGAAGGCTTGAAAGCATTTTACAAAAGCTGACAAGCAATCCCTTTATGGCATTGTTAGTAGGCTGTGGCGTAACGGCGGTGATACAGTCTTCATCAGCCACTACAGTTATGGTAGTGGGGTTTGTAAGCTCCGGTATCATGAAGTTGGAGCAGGCAGTTAACGTTATTATCGGCGCCAATATCGGTACTACGGTTACGGCGTGGCTTTTGAGCCTGACAGGAATTGAAAGCAGCAATTTCTTTGTACAGCTTTGTAAGCCAAGCTCCTTTTCACCCATACTTGCACTGGCAGGCGTAATCCTTATTATGTTTTCCAAGCGGGACAGAAAAAGAGATGCCGGCATGATCATGCTGGGATTTGCCATTTTGATGATGGGTATGGATACCATGAGCGGCGCTATTAAGCCCCTGGCGCAGGTTCCCGAATTTACAGGAATCCTGACCATGTTTTCCAATCCGATTCTGGGTATGTTAGCCGGTATGATACTGACGGCTATTATTCAAAGCTCGTCAGCATCCGTAGGTATCCTGCAGGCGCTTGCCAATACCGGTGCCGTAAGCTTCGGAACGGCGATTCCTATTATTATGGGTCAGAATATCGGTACCTGTGTTACCGCATTGATTTCAAGTGTAGGTTCCAGCAAAAATGCAAAAAGGGCTGCACTGATCCATCTGTATTATAATATCATAGCAACAGTAGTCTTTATGACTGCCTTTTACGGTATCAATAGCTTTGTAAAGTTTGCTTTCTTAGAGGAATCCATAAGCGCCCTGAGCATAGCGGTAGTGCATTCCCTGTTTAATGTTGCCGGCGCATTGCTTATCATGCCGTTTGGCAAAGGTCTTGTAAAGCTTGTCTGCCTGACCGTAAAGGACGAGCCGGATATGAAGGAACTGTCTCCGGAGGAAAAAGAGCTGATGACGCTGGACGCACGCTTTTTAGACACGCCGGGACTTGCTATAGAGAGAAGCCGGCGGGTAGCGGTAGCCATGGCGCGTTATGCACAGAAATCCATTAACATTGCATTAAGTCTGTTTGACAAATATGACGCAGAGCAGGCTGCACTGGTAGAAAAAATGGAGCAGCAGGTAGACCGCTTTGAGGATGAGCTGGGAACGTATCTTGTAAAGCTCAGCAGCAGGGATTTATCCGAAAAGGAAAGCCATACCCTGTCCGTACTGCTTCACAGTATCGGTGATTTTGAGAGAATTTCAGACCATGCGCTGAATATCAAGCAGGCAGCGGATGAGATGGCGGATAAAAACATGGTATTTTCCGATAAGGCAACGGAAGAGCTGCAGATATTTTCCGATGCGATAAAAGAGATTTTGGAGATTGCCATCAGTGCATTTGAAAAAGAGGACCTGGAGAGAGCAGAGTTAGTAGAGCCCTTAGAGGAAGTTGTAGACCAGCTGAACATTGAAATAAAGAAGAGACATATAAGGCGGCTGCGCAAAGGAAAATGTACCATTGAGCTGGGCTTCGTGCTGTCCGATATTACCACCAATTTTGAAAGGGTGGCAGACCATTGTTCCAATATTGCAGTATGCCTGTTACAGGTACATGAGGACAATTTCGATACCCACGAGTATTTGGACAACCTGAAAGAAGAGGATAATCTGGAATTCAGAGGTAAGGTCTTAGCGTACAGAGAAAAATATACTTTGCCCTAGTCACGGAAAGGATGAATGCCATGCCGACAATTTATGTGGTGGAGGATGATAAAAATATCAGGGAAATAGAGGAATTTGCCTTGAAAAATGTAGGATATCAGGTGGAGGACTTTGAATGCGCAAGGGACTTTTATAAAAGACTGGCCGAGAAGAAGCCGGAGCTTGTGCTTTTAGATGTGATGCTGCCTGACGAAGACGGTCTGGATATTGTAAAAAAGCTTAGAAATAAGCCTGATACAAAGCATATTCCTATTATTATGGTAACCGCCAAGACTACAGAAATGGATAAGGTAAAGGGGCTGGACAGCGGTGCAGATGACTATATGACAAAGCCCTTCGGCGTTATGGAGCTGATTTCCCGTGTGAAAGCCCTGCTTAGAAGAAGCAATGCCGGTGAAAAGGAAGAAAAGGTATTGACGCTGGGCAATGTGTTTTTGGACAGGGAAAAGCATGCTGTATCGGTAGGGGATGTTCCCTGTGAACTGACCTACAAGGAGTATGAGCTTTTAAAGCTGCTTATGACCAATGCAGGCATTGTTACCACCAGGGAAGTGATACTGGAAAGAGTGTGGGGAACCGACTTTGAAGGAGAATCCCGGACACTGGATATGCACATCAAGACGCTCAGGCAAAAATTGAAAGAAGCGGGCGGCATGATTAAGACTGTCAGAAACGTAGGCTATATTATGTCGGATGCAGAGACCTGATACGGAAAAGGAAACGCATGAAAAAGAAAATAAATATTCAATTAATGGCCATTGCAGCAGTGGCCATTTTTGCAACAATGATATTGATAAGTACTGTTTTTTACAGGCTGTACAGGGAGCAGATTATAGAGGATTTAAGGACCTACAGCAATCTGCTTGTGGATTCCTCCCTTGTTGAGGAAATGAAGAAGAATGATTACGGATTTGGAGATGACCTGATTAGGTTAACCTTAATCAGTGCAGACGGCACGGTACAATATGACAATGAAGCGGATAATCTGATAATGAATAATCACGCTACCAGGCCGGAGGTTCTTGAGGCAATGGAACATGGAGAAGGAATGGACGTAAGGCGTTCGGAGACCATGGGCAGAAGCACCTTTTATTATGCCAGACTTCTTGCAGACGGCAGTATCCTGCGTGTGGCCAAGGAGGCAGGCAGCATATGGAGCATTTTTTATAACGCGCTTCCGTTTATCATGATTATGGTTATTCTGCTTTTGGGCATCTGTCTTGTGGCTTCCCATTTCCTGACAAAAAGGCTGGTGGCGCCTATCGAGCAGCTTGCCGAGAATCTGGATAATATGACCGAGATATCTGCCTACGAGGAATTGCAGCCTTTTCTTACCATGATACAGGCGCAGCATGAGGACATTGTCAAAAATTCGTTGATAAGGCAGGAATTCACAGCTAATGTGTCCCATGAATTAAAGACGCCGCTGACCTCGATTTCCGGTTATGCGGAGCTGATTGAAACCGGGATGGCTTCGGATGAGGATGTGCTGCGGTTTGCAAGGGGGATTCACAAAAACTCCAACAGACTGCTTACCCTTATCAATGATATTATAAGACTGTCAGAGCTGGACGGCACGGAGCAGGAGATTGTATTTGAAAAGGTAAATTTGTATCAATTGGCACAGACCTCTTTGGATATGCTCCAGCTTCCGGCAGAAAAGCATAATGTGACGCTTACCCTTGAAGGCAGGGAATGCTTTATCTGGGCAAACCGACAGATGGTAGAAGAGGTGCTTTTTAATCTGTGTGACAATGCTATCCGCTATAACAATGAAGGCGGCAGCGTTGTGGTAAGCATCAGGGAGGTAGACGGGAAGGCAGAGCTTAAGATTACGGATACCGGAATCGGTATCCCGGCAGAAGCAAGAGAGCGTATTTTTGAAAGATTTTTCCGTGTGGATAAGAGCCGTTCCAAGTCTACGGGAGGCACCGGATTAGGACTTGCCATCGTAAAGCACATCATTGCAAAGCTGAATGCGGAAATCAGATTAAAGAGCGAAGTGGGGAAAGGAACGGAGATTACGGTAATATTTCAGAAAAGTCACGAAAATTAAGAGCATAATAAAAGCAAAAGCCGGCTATATCATAGCCGGCTCGTTTTCTGTCTGGTCTTTTTCAGGCTCTGTATCGAGGTCCGTATCGCACACCTTTTCGGGAAGCACCATGAGAACGTGGGAAATCCTGTTCTGGTCTATGCCCTTTACCTGTAATTTTGTGCCGTCTGTTAAGGTGACGGCTTCATCATCTTCGGGCAGACGGTCAAGCTGGCCGATGATAATGCCGCCGATGGAATCGTAGTCCTCGGAATCCAACTCTGTGCCGATAGCATCGTTGATGTCGGACAGGCTCATGCTGCCTTCAATCAGATAAGTATTGTCATCTATTTTCTGAATCAGTTCTTTTTCATCCTCATCATACTCATCCCGGATTTCGCCCACAAGCTCCTCCAACAGGTCTTCTAAAGTAATCATACCCACCGTAGAACCGTATTCGTTCAGGACGAAAGCTATATTGACGGATTTTTCACGCATTTCCAAAAGCAAATCAGCGGTCTTTTTATATTCATAGGTGTAATACGCTTCCCGGATAAGGGGTTCCAAGGAAAAGTCCTCTTTGTCAGGAGCGTTGTCCCTGGCAAGGAAGAAGTCCTTAATGTTGATAAAGCCCAGCATACAGTCTTTATCCTCCTGATAAACAGGGAAACGGGTGTACATGGATTCCTTGAATATGGAAAGCAGGTCCTTACAGGTGTCATCTGAGCTGATAGTAACCATGTTGACGCGGGGAATCATGATATCCTTTACGCAGGTATCGGAAAATTCAAAAACATTGTAAATCAGTTCCCGTTCTTCGGTTTCAATCTCGCCGTCCTCGTGGCTGACGTCCACATAGGTTTTCAATTCATTTTCTGTGATGGTGTCGTTCTTTTTACCGGGGTCAATATGTATCAGCCGCAGTATGCCGTTGGTAATGGCGTCTACAATAAAGATAACCGGAGTCAGCAGCTTAATCATGGAATAGACGATTCGTGCGTAAGCAAGGGAAATCTTTTCGGAATTTAAGCTTGCCCAGGTCTTGGGCAGGATTTCACCGGCAAGCAGGATCATAAAGGTAAGGATACCGGTTGCAACACCGACATATGCATTTCCCCAAAGACGGATAACCAGTGCGGTGGAAAGGGAAGAAGCGCTTAAGTTTACGATATTGTTGCCGATTAAAATAGCGGTCAGCATTTTGCTGTAACGCTCCAAAATCTTGTTTACAACAGCGGCGCGCCTGTTGCCTTCTTCTTCCAGGGTACGCATTCTGACGCGGTTTACCGTGGTGAGGGCCGTTTCCGCAGATGAAAAGAAACCGGATAAAATAATCAGAATAAAAAGAATTATCAGTTGTATGACACCAGAGGTATCCAAAAAAACCACTCCTTTGTAAGTTAATAAGTACGATAACGGTATAATTACAAAAAATATTACAATAGATATCAGGCTGTTGTCAAGTTATGGGGGATGGGAACATATAATTTTACAGGAAGTTTAGAAATTTCTTACTTATTTATAAATTTATAAACATAAACATCGGGGAACCTGCGGCCCCGGGAAGGAGGGGGAAATGGAAAGAGGAACGTTTTTACTGAAATGCCTTTTGTTTGCCTACATACTGACAGGCGGTCTGCTGATGCTTTTAGCGCTTATGGTTTACCGGTTTTCACTGCCGGAAAAAATAGTATCCGTGATTATTATCGGTATTTACATAGGGGCAACCTTTTTTGCAGGATTTGTAACAGGCAGGAAGTTTAAAGCAAAAAAATATCTGTGGGGCCTTTTGATGGGCAGCCTGTATTTTGTTGTGCTGGTAGTATTATCATTGGCAGTAAACCATTCCTTTCAGGATGTTGCGTCCAATTTTCTGACGGTGCTTGTTATGTGCGCCGGCAGCGGTATGCTTGGGGGAATGCTCAGCTAATGAAAAGGGAGTTTTGCAGAATTTACAGATTTTACTTTATTTTTGAAAAAAGCCTTTTACAAATCGGAAAATTATGCTATACTACACAAGTATTAAGGTCGTGAAACTTAAGGAGGTTTGTTTTATATGAAACACATTAAGACATTAAATACCAGAGACTTAAAGGAATCCATGAAAAAGGGCGGCTGCGGCGAGTGTCAGACTTCCTGCCAGTCAGCATGCAAGACATCCTGTACAGTAGGCAACCAGAGTTGCGAGAAGATTAAATAACTACCCGTATACAAGATGTAATAATCAGAAAGCAGCGATTTGCGTCGCTGCTTCATTTATGTATGAAAGAGGATAAAAAAGTGATACACCAGTATAAAAATAACGGATATAATATTGTCATGGACGTAAACAGCGGCGCGGTACATGTAGTGGATGATATCGTTTATGATATGATTTCCCTGATAGAGCCGCTTGTAGAAGAAGGCATAACAGATGAGGATTTTATTAAGGCAGCAGTTGTAAACTGCATTAACATTCCCTATCCCAAGGAAGAAATAGAAGAAGCTGTGGAAGAGGTTTTAGAGCTTCATAAGCAGGGACAGCTGTTTGCACCGGACATCTATCAGAATTATATTTTTGATTTTAAAAACCGGGAAACCGTGGTAAAGGCTCTTTGCCTGCACATTGCCCATGACTGTAATCTGGCCTGCAAATACTGTTTTGCAGAAGAGGGTGAATACCACGGGAGAAGAGCGCTTATGAGCTTTGAGGTCGGGAAAAAGGCCCTGGATTTTCTGGTAGCAAATTCCGGCAACCGTGTCAATCTGGAGGTGGATTTCTTTGGCGGGGAGCCTACCTTAAACTGGCAGGTGGTAAAGGAGCTTGTAAATTACGGCAGAAGCCTGGAAGAGCCCCATAACAAGAAATTCCGTTTTACCCTGACCACAAACGGCGTTCTTTTAAATGATGAAATTTTGGAGTTTGCAAACAGGGAAATGTCCAATATCGTACTAAGCATTGACGGACGGAAAGAAGTCAATGACAGGATGCGTCCTTTCCGCGGCGGACAGGGCAGCTATGATTTAATTATACCCAAATTCCAAAAGGTGGCAGAGAGCCGTGACCAGATGAATTATTATGTGAGAGGTACTTTTACGCACAATAATCCGGATTTTTCACAGGATGTGCTGCACCTTGCGGATTTAGGCTTTAAGCAGATTTCGGTAGAGCCTGTGGTGGCAAAGCCGGAGGACTGGTATTCCATTAAGGAAGAGGATCTCCCCATGCTGAAGGAAGAATACGATAAACTGGCTGTGGAGATAATAAAGAGACACAAAGAGGGGAAAGGTTTCAATTTCTTCCACTTTATGATAGATTTGGAGGGCGGTCCCTGCGTGGCAAAGCGTCTGTCCGGCTGTGGTTCAGGAACAGAGTATCTGGCAGTGACTCCCTGGGGAGACTTATATCCCTGTCACCAGTTTGTAGGACAGGAAGCCTTTTTAATGGGTAATGTAGACGAGGGGATTGTAAATACCGGTCTGAGGGATGAATTTAAGTGCTGCAATGTATATGCCAAGGATAAATGTAAAAAATGCTTTGCAAGATTTTACTGCAGCGGCGGCTGTGCCGCAAACTCCTACAACTTCCATGGCAGCATCAACGATGCCTATGACATAGGGTGTGAATTGCAGCGCAAACGTATCGAATGCGCGATTATGATAAAAGCGGCTTTGGCTGAAACGGAGGAAGCATAAGCATGAAAAAAAGCAGAGCAGTCCTTATTCTTTTGGTGTTTTTCCTGATACTGGCAGGTGTGACATATATAGATTTTTTCGGTATTGACAAAGAAGGAACCGCGTCTGCCTCCGATATCACGCTGGGCCTTGATTTGGCGGGCGGCGTCAGCATTACCTATCAGGTAGAAGGTGAAGAAGAGCCGGACAGTGAGGCTATGAGTGATACCATCGGCAAGCTGCAGCAGCGTGTATACGGCTACAGTCCGGAGGCTTTGGTTTATCAGGAGGGAAGCAACCGTATTAATATTGAGATTCCCGGTGTATCCGATGCCAATGCCATTTTGGAGGAGTTAGGCAAGCCGGGTACCCTGTATTTTATCTATCAGAAGGGGTCTGACGGAACAGACAACTATACAGGCAGCTACGAGCTGGATGAAGACGGACAGGCCTATCTTAAGTATACCTTAAATAAGACGATTGAAGAGCTGGAGGCAGACGGCTCCATTGCCCTTTACGGTACGGATGTGGCGGATGCACAGGCAGGAAGCTTACCGGATTCCATGGGGAATCCCCAGTTCTGTGTGGATTTACAGATGACAGAGGCAGGTAAACAGAAGTTTGCAGATGCTACTACAAGAGCCGCTGCCGGCAAAGAAACGCTTGCCATTTATTATGACGGCACCTTTTTGAGCGTGCCTTCTGTTTCCCAGGCGCTGACGGACGGCAGAGCGCAGATAACAGGCAGCTTTGAAACCTATGAGGAAGTAAAAAAACTGGCTTCCCAGATACGCATCGGCGGCCTGCAGTTAAAGCTTACCGAGCTGCATTCCAAGGTAGTAGGGGCACAGCTTGGCTCAGAAGCGATTTCTACCAGCATCAAGGCAGCGGCAATAGGCCTTGCTGTTGTGGCGGTATTCATGATTGCCGTGTACTTTATATCCGGTCTGGCAGCCAGCCTTGCACTGTTATTATACACGGCGCTTATAGTCATTTTATTAAACGGTTTCGGCATGACGCTGACCCTGCCCGGTATTGCAGGCATTATCCTGTCAATCGGCATGGCGGTAGATGCCAACGTGATTATTTTTGCCCGTGTCAGAGAAGAACTGGCTACCGGCAAAACAGTGAAGTCGGCTGTAAAGATTGGCTTTGACAAAGCGCTTTCCGCCATTGTGGACGGTAACGTGACTACCTTGATTGCAGCGGCAATTCTGTGGATTTTGGGTTCCGGTTCCATCAGGGGCTTTGCCCAGACCCTGGTACTTGGTATAGTACTTTCCATGTTTACGGCGCTGTTCGTGACAAGGTGGCTTATCCGGGCACTGTATACCCTGGGCTTTAGCGATGAAAAGTGGTTTGGTGTGGCAAAGGAACACAGGACAATAGATTTCATGGGTAAAAAAGCGGTGTTTTTAATGATTTCCCTTGTGCTGATTGCAGGCGGCTTTGTGATGATGGGCGTAAACAAGGTATCGACAGGCAAGGCGCTTAATTACAGCCTGGAGTTTGTAGGCGGTACCTCTACCTCCGTTACCTTTAATGAGCAGATGTCTCTTGCAGAGATAGAGGAAAAGGTAATTCCGAAGCTGGAAGCGATTGTAGGCAGCGCCGTGCAGCCGCAGCCTGTACAGGGAACAAGCGAAGTAGTATTTAAGAGCAATGCCCTTGATGTAGATAAGAGAAGTCAGGTGGAAGAGATGCTGCTTGCAGATTTCGGTGTGGAGGAGAGCCGGATTGTAGCAGAAACAATCAGCTCTACCATATCAGACGAAATGAAAACCGAAACCATTATAGCGGTAGCAGTGGCAATTCTCTGCATGCTTATCTATATCAGAATCCGTTTTAAGGATATTCGTTTCGGCATAAGCGGTGTAGCTGCCCTGCTCCATGATGTGCTTGTGGTGCTTGCTTTCTATGCGGTGGCAAAGGTTTCCGTAGGCAGTACATTTATTGCATGTATGTTAACCATTGTAGGATATTCCATTAATGCAACCATCGTTATCTTTGACCGTGTGCGTGAAAATCAGCAGCTTTTAGGCAATAAGGCAGAGTTAAAGGATGTTATCAACAAGAGTATTACGCAGACCTTATCAAGAAGTATTTTTACTTCCTTTACAACCTTTGTAATGGTAGCGGCACTTTATGTGCTGGGCGTAACGGCAATCAGGGAATTTGCCCTGCCGCTGATGGTGGGCATTGCCTGCGGCACTTATTCGTCGGTTTTTATTGCCGGCGGTCTGTACTATATACTGCGTAAAAAGTTTCCGCAGAAGGAAAAGAAAAACTAAGGGAACAGAATATGGAAAAGTGGTTTGTTGCGGCAAAAAAAGCAGATTTTGATGCCTGGAGCAAAAAATTTAATATTACCCCTGTTACGGCGAGAATTATCCGTAACAGGGATATTTTTTCTGAGGAAGAAGTGGAAAAGTACTTAAACGGTACGTTCCTTGATATGTATCCGCCGGAACTGATGGTGGATATGGAGGATGCGGCAGCTATTTTGGAGGAGCAGATACGGAGCGGCAGAAAAATGCGGGTCATCGGAGATTATGATGTGGACGGTATTACGGCTGCCCATATTTTATCAAAGGGACTTTCCGCGCTTTTTGCAGAGGTGGATACGGTAATCCCGCACCGGATAAAGGACGGCTATGGTCTGAACGAACAGCTTATCGAGGAGGCTTTTTCTGACGGAATCCGCACGATTGTAACCTGCGACAACGGTATTGCGGCGGCTCCTCAGATTAGGCTGGCAGTGGAGAAAAAAATGACCGTAGTGGTGACAGACCACCATGAAGTGCCGTATGTACAGGAAGCAGACAGCCGTAGGGAGCTTTTGCCTCCTGCAGCGGCAGTGGTGGACCCCAAAAGGGAGGACTGTACCTATCCTTACAAAAACATCTGCGGTGCGGTAGTGGCCTATAAGCTGATGGAGCTTATGCTTCGCCGTTCGGATTTGGAGCTTTCCAGACGGCAGACGCTTTTAGATGAATTTTTACAGCTTGCGGCAGTTGCAACGGTCTGTGATGTCATGGAGCTTTTGGACGAAAACCGCATTATTGTAAAAGAAGGGTTAAAGAGGCTGCATAAAAAGCCCTGTATGGGACTGAAGGCGCTGATGGAGGTAAACGGCATAGAACCTTCTAAGCTTTCTTCCTATCATCTGGGCTTTGTTATCGGTCCCTGCTTAAACGCCACGGGAAGACTGGATACGGCAAAAAGAGCGCTGGAGCTTCTTGCAGCTTCCGACCTAAGAAGTGCCATGTCTGTTGCCGGTGAATTAAAGGAAATGAACGAAAGCCGGAAGAGCATGACGCTTTTGGGGCTTGCAGAAGCCTCTGCCTATGTGGAACAGCATAAAATGGCAAAGGATAAGGTGCTTGTAATTTTTCTGCCGGGCTGCCATGAGAGTCTGGCCGGCATCATAGCCGGACGTATCCGGGAAAAATACGGACGACCTGCCTTTGTACTGACAAGGGGAGACGAAGGAGTAAAGGGGTCGGGACGGTCTGTAGAAGGTTATGATATGTATGGGGCGCTGACCTCCTGTAAGGAGCTTTTTACAAAGTTTGGCGGGCATAAGATGGCAGCGGGGCTTTCTTTGGAAGAAAAAAATGTTTCCGTGCTGAGAGAGCGGCTGAATGCCGAATGTATGCTTACAGAGGAGGATTTTATTAAAAGAATACATATAGACGTGCCCATGCCTCTTTACTATGCTGATAAAAAGCTTGCGGAGGAGCTTTCTGTACTGGAGCCCTTTGGTACGGGCAATCCCAAACCTTTGTTTGCTACGAAAAATGTCCTGTTTTTATCCGGGAAAAAGCTGGGCGCAAAGGACAGCTTTGCAAAGTATCAGGTGGAGGAAAACGGCAGGGTATACGAGGTAGTATATTTTGGCGGATTGGACAGCTTCCATGCATTTTTAGAGGAAAAATACGGAGCAGGCGCATCGGAGCTTTTGTATAAGAGAAGATGCGGTTATGAAATGTCCATTACCTATCAGCTTGGAATAAACAGCTACATGGGTAAAAATGAGGTTCAGATTGTTATGCAGAATTTTTGTTAAGGCATTGACCGAAAACGTTTTATAAATTTTTAATATATGTTTTTATTACAGTTTTCAAGTAAGCGAATCGTGCCAGTTATTTCAGCATCAACCAAGTCAATCATTCTTTTTACATTTGCAACGTGAACAGCAGGAACTTCATTTTCCCATAATGGATTAACTTGTTTTTCAATACCTGTACGGTATTTTTGCAGGATAGTAAGGCGTTTCTCTAAAAGCGTCTGTTGCTCCTCTGGCTTAAACGTATTCAAGAAAAATGCGGCAATAGAAAAAATGTTAGTATCGTAATTGAATTGTAGGATGGATGCCTTTAGTGTCTCTATAAACTTGTCTTTTCCTTTATTAGAAAGACTATAAACGGTACGATCTGGCATATTTCCTACTTTTTCAGTTGTGCCTGATATATATTCCTTTTTTTCGAGAGCTTTCAGCGTAGAATATACGGTTGAATCAGCAATATTGAACCACCATTTTACATTCATATAGTTTAATAGCTTTATTATCTCATATGCATTAAGTGGTTTTTCATAAATTAAACCTAAAAGCATTGTGGCAGGTTTTGATAACATTGGGTTTCCTCCTTGACAATTCTTCATATTTAAAGTACTTTATATATAAAGTGATTTTGATAGATACTACTATAATACCATATCAAAATCAAAAAGGGAAGAACAACAAAGGAGGTTTTTATGCTACAACTCAATATCAGGAGAGCAACGAAATGAGAAATATGGCAGACAATCGCTTTTTTAATATGGTTTTGCTATTCACAATCATGGGTGAATTTTTTATCCCGTGGATTCTGGAACAGTTTTATGCTGAATATAACGGAAAACTAATGGCTATGAGTGCTTTAGGAAGTCCACAAAGCCCTGTCCGATTGCTTTATAATTTATGGCTTGTCTGGCTCGGAGGTTTCTTAACATTTACGGCAACTGTATATTTCTTGTCATTGAGAGTAAAGTTTCCTGTCTTGGCAGTTTTTATACTTCTTTCGATTGGAATTTTTGCTATTGGAGCAGGGCTTATTTCCGGATTTTTCAGTGTAAATGAAAGCAAAGACATAATTACTACAGCGTCAAAGATACATGGCGCAGGTGCGGCAATCGGTTTTATGACTTTATTATTTTTTCCATTGTTAAATGGAATTATATCATTTAAGGAAAAAGACATAATTGAGGGTATTATCAGCATAAGTTCATTTGCTTTATCACTTGTTTTCTTCGTCTGTTTTGTTATGGGAGATAAGGTGCAGTTTCAAAATACCTTGTTGAAGTATGAAGGGTTATGGGAAAGATTTACTCTATTTTGCATGTACGTTCCTTTTATTTATAGAGCTATTGGCAGTTTATTATTTAAGAACAATAGCGAGGTAATGTAAAAGAATTGCAGATAACAAGCATCAAAGAGCCGGACGCACAGCCGATGAATTTGTGAGCAGTTGCAGTTTGTCGGTACAGAGAGTTTTCAGAGATTTTTGATGTTACTATCAGATTGAGGCAATGGAGCATTGCGCACCACAGGCGGTTCGTTAGTCTGCTACAGATATAAAATAAATGTTACTTAAGGTTTTTGGGGAGGGTGAACAAATGAAGGACAAACAATCAAAAAACGCTACGGTACTGGCAATTATTTCCTTATCACTTTTAGCAGGGTCTTTTTTAATTCTACCGTTACTGGACGTGATAGGAAATTGCTTTGGTGAGGTTGCATCTGAGTGGATGATAGTGGTGTTTTTAATGATGCAGGTAGCCAGTCTTGTTTTAAGTATTATAGCTATGAAATATAAGACGAATGCCATTGCGATTATCTCACTGGTATTTTCTATCGTTGTAATTGTACTGGAGATAGTTTTTGTGGCGTTGTTAATATGGACAATAGGTATGGCCTGCAATGCATTGGCGGGAGAAGTCAACAATCCGGGCAGCGAATTTTGGCAGATAATACAAGGCTGCGGGGAAATCGGATGAAGACGCAGATATCCTGGTACGGCTTATTCCTTATAGCAGGAGCATTTATAGGATTTTTTGCATGTCTTGCAGCATTTTTATGTGAGCAGCACGGAAAAAATGAAGAAAGTAAAATAAAGAAACTGGATATACTCTGCGGCTATCTGTTTCAGCTTTTGGGAATGACTTTGGGCGCAAAGCTTTTGTATATCCTTACGAATCCTGCAAGCATCCGGTTTGACGGTCTGTTTGGCATACTTACGTTTATTTTTACCGGTTTTTCTTTTTACGGAGCCATTTTTGGCGGTATCGGGGCACTGTATCTTTATTGCAGGATATATAAGCTGTCTTTTTCTGAAAGCTTAAAAATATTTATTTTCAGTTATCCTGTGATTTACGGCATTGCCAGAGTGGGCTGTTTTTTGGCGGGCTGCTGTTACGGGATTCCTTATACAGGCGTGTGCTGTTTGATGAGCCCGTCGGGGATATGCCGTTTTCCGGTACAGCTTTTGGAGGTACTCTTAAGCTTTACGGTTTGGGTGATTATGGTAGTGGGAAAAAGAAAGCAAAGGAATGCTGTAAAAATTTTTTTCCTGCTGCATGGTCTTTCCCGGTTCTTTTTAGAATTTTTAAGAGACGGCGGTTCTAAAACCATGCTTGGTATTTTGTCGGTAAATCAGTGGATAAGCATCCTTTTGATAGCAGGGTGCCTTGTACGAAGGGGAGGAAAAAGTGTTAAATAAAAAGAAGATTTTGTCTGTTGTTCTTTTGGGGACAGTTCTGTGTTTTTTTTGCAGCTGTAAGGGGAAGGACAGCCGGACGGCTTTAGAGAAAACAATTTCAGAAGAAACGGCTTTGCTTGCGCAGGCTGCGGAGCCTTTGGAAAAACCTGCGGCAGAACTGATTTTTCCAAAAGATGAGGAAGCCTTTGGGATACTGTTTGGAGAGACAGAGACGTTTGGCTTTTTAGAGCTTACGGAAGCTGATTTAGGCAGGGAGGAAGGCAGTATTCCGCTGCCTTTGGCAAAAGAATTGCAGGAGTTTGTTTATAAAAAGGACTGGGAAGCCCTTGAAGAAAAATATGGTATACAACAGTTTGGCTGGAACAAATTTTCCTATGAAGGGGAGCAGTATGACGCAGTGCTTCTTTCTGCCAATGAAGAATACGATGGCGGCATCCGGGTGTGGAGAGACGAAACAGGGGATATGAAAGACAGGATGCAGGGCATCCAAATATGTAATATCCTGACAGGAATGGAGCAGGTCGTATGCTATGAAAATGCATCATATCCCTATGGGGAAGAATTGACAACCTATATTGATGACTACATGTTTAATCTGCTGTACTGGACCCGGCAGGGGTATGACTCTGTTAATTATGGGAGGGTGTATACGGGCGTGGAGGAAGCGCTGCCTGTCAGCAGATGGGAACAGGTATCCTGTATTCAGTTGGCTTCAAGGAATGATTTTATAGAAATTGACTATGACAATGACGGCGAAAAAGAGGTGCTTATTCGCTGCACGGATGAACATTTTCGGGATGGCATGAAGGTCAGAAGGGTCAATTTCCATGATGACCGCTGTCCTGATACGATTGATTTGGAGGCAAAGGAGTTAAAGCAGCTTTTGGTACCGGAAGACGGTGTTTTGCAGCAGCTGTGGTTTGAGGAAATAGGAGGAGAGATTGTGACCTTCTGCCTCTATGAGATGTCCTGGAAGGATGACTTACTGCTGACTGCCTGTGTTATCAGAGAAGGAGAAGAAACAAAATATCTGTCCTCTATGGCAGTTCGTTTTACCTTTGAGACAGGGGTGCTTTCAGGAAATTCCCTGTTTTCTGATGTGGTATGGAGCAGGGAAGAAGAAAACAGGAAAGAAACGGAAGGGGTCCTTTCTGCAAAGCAGATAGCTTCTTATCAGGAAAAACGACAGATTATTAAAGAGGGTGAAATAATTTCCAACTTTGATGAGGAACTTTTGGAGGAAGTAAGAGAAGCGCTTTTAACAGGCTATATGCAGAATGATACAGACGTTCTTTCAAAGTTTTGCGAGAAGTATGAAGCTTCTGCACAGGAAATCAGCTTAAAAGAGTTTGAGGAACTGTTGGGAGAAGAATTTGATAACCTGTCCTGTGGCAGAAACGGAAGCTGTGAATTTGATAAGTGCTATGAAATCGATTTGGACGGAGACGGTACAAAGGAACTGGCGGTCTGTGGTCAGATTTATGGCGGCATCAGTGACAGATTCTTTTCTGTATGGGAAAAAGCTGAGGATGGCAGCTATGTAATCGGTACGGACTATTATTTTTCCGGAGGATTCTACAGCTTTAACAGCGAGGCCTGTTCACTTATTTTGTATGATGGAGCATACTATCTGGTTCAGGCAGGTGACTGGGATGAATGGATAAGCAGTCTGAATATTTTGCAGTTAAAGACTGCCGACAGCTATGAGCGGTGTTATATGTATCTTGCAGATAATGGTTACAGGACTTTTCAGGTTTACGGAAAAGAAGAGCTTCCGGCAGTATCCGGCTATCTAAAGGAAAATCTGGAAGCAATTTTAAATATACCGTTAGCCTGTGACCCGGTACTGTATACAGGGGACGAGCAGACGGCGCTTTCTGATAAGGAGAGGAAACAGATACAGGCAGCCTTTTATTCGGATATACCGGAGGAGACCGATATTTTTCGCATTGATATGAATGGGGACGGGATATCGGAATATGTTATAAAGGATTGC
The DNA here is from genome assembly GCA_900551115.1 of uncultured Lachnospiraceae bacterium. GTDB lineage: Bacteria > Bacillota > Clostridia > Lachnospirales > Lachnospiraceae > Acetatifactor. The sequence continues at coordinate 2,427 of URUY01000028.1, read as the reverse complement.
TTTTCGTATGATAATATATCCTGCGAGTATGAAATGCAGCCTTGCTTCTTTTGTACAGAGGAAGGACATATAAGAACATTAAAACCTGAATTTGTAGAGTATGAGCCGGTGAACACTTTTAGAACAAATTTTAACCTGATACAGCTATGGTCTAAGGAAATTGACGATACCGTCTATCTGTTCCGAATTTTTTGCCAGTCCCGGTCAGGAGACGACTGTATTGTAGAGGCAAGCCACGTTAACGGTGATAAAATAGAGACAGACGGTATCTGGTATCTTTTAAATGACATGTGTCTGAAAACGGAGAATTTCTAATTCTTTCATTTTCATTTTATAGAATCCTCATAATTTGGACACAGAATGAACACATTTAGCCAGTATTATAAGTTACAGATAGTTGATGAACTCACTATCTCCCCCCCTCATAAGAAAATGCGGGAAGCGCAGAGCAATCTGCGCTTCTTTGCATGTGGTGAAAACAGAAGAGAATACTATACACAATCTTTACATAGAATTTTCATTATGGGGATAGCCGCTTTCATGGTACTTTTGATATAATCCGTGTATAAAAAATTGTTATAGCAGGATATTATATGGAAAGTTTCAGGTAAAAGAATGATTACGGTGACAGATGTTTACGAAAGGCAGTTTCGCTCTATTCTGGAAGAAAAAAGCATTCGCCCGGTATACCAGCCTATTATTTCACTGGAGGATGGAGAAATAATGGGGTATGAAGCACTTAGCAGAATAGACCTGGAGGACTGTCTGTTTCATACAGAGGAAATGTTTCAGCTTGCAGAAAAGTTTGATTGTATATGGGAGATTGAAGAATTGTGCAGAAGAAAGTCTTTGCAGAATGCGGTGGGAAAGAGACCGGGAGTGAAGCTTTTTTTAAATGTAGATCCTAAGGTGATACGGGATGCGCAGTTTAAGGAGGGGGTCACATGCAGGTATTTGAGGCAGTTCGGACTGCTCCCGGAGGATATTGTTTTTGAAATTACAGAGAGAAGCTCTATTCAGGATGAGGCTGTGTTCAAGGAGGTTATCAGACATTACCAGAACCAGACCTTTCAGATTGCCATAGATGATTTTGGAAACGGTTACGCCGGAATGAACAGAATCTGCGCTCTTGAGCCGGAGTATATTAAAATTGATATGGAAATTGTCAGAAATATTGATTCGGACAATTTAAAGAAATCGCTGGTAGAGAGTATGATAGGGTTCTGCAAGAATGTAAATATACATCTGATTGCAGAAGGAATCGAGACTAAACAGGAGTTAAAAACCCTGATAAAAATGGGAATCCCTTATGGACAGGGATACTATATTGCAAAGCCCGGACCGAAGATGAGGGAAATACCGCAGGAGATAAGCAGTTATGTACGGGCGGTAAATAATCAGAAGAATAAATATGCTTATACGCCTTCTTTTTTCGGGAATGTAGGAACTATCTGCAAGCAGAAGGAAACCACATCACCGAATACTGCAGGACGGGAAATCTACGAATTTTTAAAGGACAGGCCGCGTATAACAGAGGTATGCGTGGTGGATGAGGCAGACAGGGTGTTAGGGGTACTGACAAGAAGAGAGGTGATGGCATCCTTCGGAGGACAGTACGGTTTTGACCTGTCGGCAAAGAAAAAAGCAGGCGAGCTGATGGATGAAAATGTCCTGACGGCAGATTATGATGTTTCCATAGAAAAGGTTTCCAAGATGGCGCTGATGCGTTCGCAGAGTAAGCTTTATGATTCGGTTATCGTTACGAAAGACGGCAGATATTATGGCGTTGTGACGGTCAAGGATTTGTTGGAGGCAGCCATTACCATTCAGGTGGGACGGGCAGTTGAGGCGAACCCGCTGACCGGTCTGCCGGGAAATATGGTAATAGAAGAGCGGGTGAAAAGTACAATTGCGTCAGAAGAGCCATTTTCCATTATCTATATTGATTTGGATAATTTCAAAGCATACAATGATGCATATGGCTTCAATAATGGAGATTTGATGATAAAGGCACTGGCAGACAGCATGGAGGAAGCCTGTGTTAGAAATGAATTTATGGGACATATCGGCGGGGATGACTTTGTGATTATTGCAGATTATCATGATGCAACGGGTCTGTATGAAAATATTACAAAAAAATTCGGAGAAAATATCAGACAGCTCTACAGTGAGGAGGATTATAAAAATCAGTATATTGTATCCCAAAACAGGCACGGGTTTGAAGAAAAGTTTCCGATAGCAACCCTTTCCATGGCGGTCATCACCAACAGGAAATGTCGATTTGATGGCTTGGAGGAATTTTCAAGACAACTGGTGGCGGCAAAGAAAAAGAGCAAGCAGACGGCAGGAAACAGTTGTATTTTTAATGACGGAAGAGGGTGTCGCAAAATCATCATTTTAGATGATTGAGCGGCACCTTCGCTCTAG
>URUY01000027.1 GCA_900551115.1 uncultured Lachnospiraceae bacterium | reverse complement strand
AGAAAGAGGTGAAACAGAATGCCAACATTTAACCAGTTAGTAAGAAAAGGACGTCAGACAACCGAAAAGAAGTCTACAGCACCTGCTCTGCAGAAGGGCTTCAACTCTCTGCACAAGAAAGCAGTCAATGCTTCTTCTCCTCAGAAGAGAGGCGTATGTACCGCTGTTAAGACTGCAACTCCTAAAAAGCCTAACTCTGCTCTTAGAAAGATCGCCAGAGTTCGTCTGTCAAACGGAATCGAAGTTACAAGCTACATTCCCGGAGAAGGCCACAACTTACAGGAGCATAGCGTTGTACTGATCAGAGGCGGTAGAGTTAAAGACTTACCCGGTACCAGATACCATATCATCAGAGGTACACTGGATACTGCGGGAGTTGCCAACAGAAAACAGGCTCGTTCCAAATATGGTGCGAAGAGACCTAAAGCTTCTAAGTAATTAAGAATTGATTGTTTTGTAATCAGGTATTAATTGCTTTACAATCAGCATTGCTGATTAAACTGGATTCACGAAACGGAACTATTTGAGTGTTGGAATTCTGTTGTACAGATATACCGCACGAACACTAGGGAAACAATTGTGAGTACCGATGATTTAATTAACCTAACGTTCCATGTGTTGTGAAAGCAATGGGAGGAGCGTTATCATTTATTAAGGAGGGAAGAACCGTGCCACGTAAAGGACATATTCAGAAAAGAGACGTATTGGCAGATCCTTTATACAATAATAAAGTGGTAACCAAGCTTATCAATAACATAATGTTAGATGGTAAGAAGGGTGTAGCACAGAAGATTGTATATGGTGCATTTGCTAAAGTAGAAGAAAAGTCAGGCAAGCCTGCACTTGAAGTTTTTGAAGAGGCTATGAACAACATCATGCCTGTTCTGGAAGTAAAGGCAAGACGTATCGGTGGTGCTACCTATCAGGTACCTATCGAGGTAAGACCTGACCGTCGTCAGGCTTTGGGTCTCCGTTGGCTTGTTATGTTTTCTCGTAAGAGAGGCGAAAAGACCATGGAAGACAGACTGGCAAACGAGATTCTCGATGCAGCAGGCAATACAGGATCTGCTGTTAAGAGAAAAGAAGATATGCACAAGATGGCAGAAGCAAACAAGGCGTTTGCTCACTACCGTTTCTAGTATATCGACTGCCTGTCAGGTATTAATATAAGGAGGAAAAAATCTTGGCTGGAAGAGAATATCCATTAGAGAGAACCAGAAACATTGGTATTATGGCTCACATCGATGCTGGTAAGACGACTACTACAGAGCGTATTCTTTACTATACCGGTGTAAACTATAAGATTGGTGATACTCATGAAGGTACTGCTACCATGGACTGGATGGCACAGGAACAGGAAAGAGGTATTACCATTACCTCTGCAGCTACAACCTGTCACTGGACTCTGCAGGAGAACTGCAAGCCTAAAGCCGGTGCTTTGGAGCATCGTATCAATATTATCGATACCCCCGGTCACGTTGACTTCACTGTAGAAGTTGAACGTTCCCTGCGTGTACTCGATGGTGCTGTTGGTGTTTTCTGTGCAAAGGGCGGTGTTGAGCCGCAGTCCGAGAATGTATGGCGTCAGGCTGACACCTACAATGTACCCCGTATGGCGTTCATTAATAAAATGGACATCCTGGGTGCAAACTTCTACGGCGCAGTAGAACAGATTAAAAACAGACTTGGTAAGAATGCAATCTGCATTCAGTTACCTATCGGTAAAGAAGATGAATTTAAGGGAATCGTTGATTTGTTTGAAATGAAAGCCTACATCTACAATGATGATAAGGGTGATGACATTTCTATCACTGATATTCCTGATGACATGAAGGATGATGCTGAATTATACCACACTGAGCTTGTAGAGAAAATCTGTGAGCTTGATGATGACTTAATGATGCTTTATCTGGAAGGTGAAGAACCTACAAATGAGCAGTTAAAGGCAGCTTTAAGAAAGGGTACCTGTGAATGTGCAGCAGTACCTGTATGCTGCGGTACTGCATATAGAAATAAAGGTGTTCAGAAATTATTGGATGCAGTTGTAGAATTTATGCCTTCTCCGTTGGATATCCCCGCTATTAAGGGTGTAGACATGGACGGCAATGAAATCGAGAGACATTCTTCTGATGAAGAACCCTTCTCCGCACTGGCATTCAAGATCATGACTGACCCGTTCGTAGGAAAGTTAGCTTATTTCCGTGTTTATTCCGGTACAATGAACTCCGGTTCTTATGTACTGAATGCCACAAAAGATAAAAAAGAGCGTGTAGGACGTATCCTGCAGATGCATGCAAATAAGAGAGCAGAGCTTGATAAGGTATATTCAGGTGATATCGCTGCAGCAGTAGGCTTTAAGTTTACCACTACCGGTGATACCATTTGTGACGATCAGCATCCTGTAATCCTGGAGTCCATGGAATTCCCTGAGCCCGTTATTGAGCTGGCTATCGAGCCTAAGACCAAAGCAGGTCAGGGCAAGCTGGGTGAATCTCTTGCAAAACTTGCAGAAGAAGATCCTACCTTCCGTGCGCATACCAATCAGGAAACCGGACAGACCATTATCGCAGGTATGGGTGAGCTTCATCTGGAAATCATCGTTGACCGTCTTTTGCGTGAATTTAAGGTAGAGGCTAACGTTGGCGCACCTCAGGTTGCTTACAAGGAAACCTTTACAAAGCCTGTTGATCAGGAATACAAATATGCAAAGCAGTCCGGTGGTCGTGGACAGTACGGACATTGTAAGGTTAAATTCGAGCCTATGGATGCAAACGGCGAAGAGCTGTTTAAGTTTGAATCCACCGTTGTGGGCGGTGCTATTCCGAAGGAATACATCCCTGCTGTAGGTGAAGGTATCGAAGAAGCTACCAAGGCCGGTATCCTTGGCGGATTCCCTGTAGTTGGTGTATATGCTAACGTATATGATGGTTCTTACCATGAAGTTGACTCTTCCGAAATGGCATTCCACATTGCCGGTTCCATGGCATTCAAGGAAGCTATGAAGAAGGCTGCTCCTGTACTGCTTGAGCCTATCATGAAGGTGGAGGTAACAATGCCCGAAGAATACATGGGTGATGTTATCGGCGATATTAACTCCCGTCGCGGACGTATCGAAGGCATGGAAGATATCGGCGGCGGCAAGATGGTTAGAGCTTATGTACCTCTTGCTGAAATGTTCGGTTATTCTACTGACCTGCGTTCCAAGACACAGGGTCGTGGTAACTACTCTATGTTCTTTGAAAAATATGAGCAGGTTCCCAAGAATGTTCAGGAAAAGGTACTTGCAGCAAAAGCAAAGTAATTGCAGCGCAAATAAGTATCTGAATCATCTGAATGTAAAATAAAGCTTGAAAATCTCGGCTGTTTTTAATATAATTAGAAATAGCCGAGAAAATTGAAAAATAAAAAATTGACTCAACAATTTTAAGGAGGACTATAATAATGGCAAAAGCTAAATTTGAAAGAAGTAAGCCCCATTGTAACATTGGTACCATCGGTCACGTTGACCATGGTAAAACTACTTTAACCGCAGCTATCACCAAGGTTTTAGCTGAAAGAGTAGCTGGTAACGCAAAGGTTGATTTCGAGAACATCGATAAGGCTCCCGAAGAGAGAGAACGTGGTATCACCATTTCTACTTCTCACGTAGAGTATCAGACTGAAAAGAGACATTATGCACACGTTGACTGCCCGGGCCATGCTGACTACGTTAAGAACATGATTACCGGTGCTGCTCAGATGGACGGCGCTATCCTGGTTGTTGCTGCAACTGATGGTGTTATGGCTCAGACTAAGGAGCATATCCTTCTGTCCCGTCAGGTAGGCGTACCTTATATCGTTGTATTCATGAACAAGTGCGATATGGTAGACGATCCTGAATTACTTGAGCTGGTTGAGATGGAAATCACAGAACAGCTTGAAGAGTATAACTTCACAGACTGCCCTATCATTAAGGGTTCTGCTCTGAAGGCTCTGGAAGATCCCATGGGCGAATGGGGCGACAAGATTATGGAACTGATGAGTACTGTTGATGAGTATATTCCTGATCCTCAGCGTGATACAGACAAGCCTTTCCTGATGCCTGTCGAAGACGTATTTACCATTACCGGCCGTGGTACTGTTGCTACCGGTAGAGTAGAGCGTGGTACTCTTCACCTGAACGACGAAGTTGAAATCGTTGGTATTAAGGAAGAGAAGAAGAAGACTGTTGTAACCGGTATCGAAATGTTCCGTAAGATGCTTGATGAGGCACAGGCTGGTGATAACATCGGCGCACTGCTTCGTGGTATTCAGAGAACTGAAATCGAAAGAGGACAGGTTCTTGCAAAACCCGGCAGCGTTACCTGCCATAAGAAATTTACCGCTCAGGTTTACGTACTGACCAAGGACGAAGGTGGACGTCATACTCCTTTCTTCAACAACTATCGTCCTCAGTTCTACTTCAGAACAACTGATATCACTGGCGTATGTAATCTGCCTGCTGGTACCGAGATGTGCATGCCTGGCGATAACGTAGAGATGACCATCGAACTGATTCATCCCATCGCTATGGAGCAGGGTCTTACCTTCGCTATCCGTGAAGGTGGTAGAACCGTTGGTTCAGGCCGTGTTGCCAGCATCATCGAGTAATTAAATACTTTCTGAGTATTAGTTGACTTAATTGGCTCAGCCCTTTGTATACAAGGGGTTGAGCCTTTTTATTTGGGATTTAGAATGTGGCAAAAGCGGAGATTAGGCATTTTTGAATGGAAAAAGGCAGGATTGAGTGGTATTATATCTATATGAATAAATGCAGGTGTTATTTATTAATGTGTAGTATATAAATAGTGATTTTGATAAGGAGAATGAATTTGAAAGTAATATACGTTATATTGCAGTATACATGGGGAATTTTACAAACCATTTTAGGTTTATGCGTATTTTTTTACACATTAAAGAACATCATTATAACTATCATGGAGCGGTTGTTACTGAATGGAAAAATGTGTCCAGTGTGTTATTAGGATTATTCGTTTTTGTAACAAAAGAACCATATTTTGTTACAAAATTTGAAAATAAGATAGATAAAACTGAACTGAGTGAAAGATTGTTAGTTCATGAATATGGACATACAATTCAATCACTAATCTTAGGTCCACTGTATCTGATAATCATAGGAATCCCTTCTACACTTTGGGGATTTTTACCTTTATTTGCAAAAAAAAGAAAAGAGAATAAGCTATCTTACTTTTCTTTCTTTACAGAAAAATGGGTCAATTATTTAGGAGAGAAAGTTACACATGAGAAGTCAATGGAAATGCTGGTAATTGACTAGAACTGGATTTGAAGAGTTAAAGTATTTACGTTTTGTAAAATTAAGGAGATTTATGCATGTCAGAACATTATGTATTAAAGATTTTTCCTTTCAACAATGATAAGAAGTGCATAGTTTGTGTTATCACGGGTAGTGATGGTGGTATTACATGGGCAAGGAAAATTGCACTACAATTTAATGCTAATGGTATTCCTGCGTGTGCTTTCGTATATTGGCATTATAAAATGCTCCCTAAAGATTTGTCATGCATACCAATTGAAAGTATTGAAGATATGGTATCAAAATTGAAAAAGCAAGGGTACAAAAAAATCTATTTGTACGGATTTTCAAAAGGAGCTGAACAAGCATTAGTGGCATCAACTTACTTTTCAGATATAGATGGAGTAATTGCGGTTTCGCCTTCTTGTGCTGTTTTTGAAGGATTTTCAACGAAAGGATACAGTGATCATTCTGCATGGACATATCGAGGACAAGAGTTGCCATATATTAAAGCGCAAGTGAAAAATTTTAACATTGCTAAAATGTATTTGTCACAAGGAGGATATGCGTTTTTAAATAACTTCACTAAGGCATTTGAAAAGGGATTTTCAGAAGAAAATCGCATAAAAATTGAAAACGCAAATTGCCCAATATTGCTTATTTCATCGCAGGATGATTCGATTTGGCCGTCTAAAAAGATGGGTGATATTTTAATGCAGAAACTCAAAACGGTTTCTTATCCATATTCATATCAACATATAGTATATCCAAAATCAAGTCATATATTATGTCCTGTAAAGTCAGTCAAACTGAAAATTTTTCCGCAAGAGCGTAAATATGCGAAGAACTGTAAGCTGGCAAGAAAACATGCTTTTGAGGCTTCTGTAGGATGGATAAAGAATCACACAAATTAATCGGTGTTTGCAATGCGTTGACAGTATATAAATAGCTATCAAAAGCATAGTTGGTTTTATAGGAGGAAAATAGCGGATGAACAAAAAGAGAAAAGCGGTTATTGAAGAAAACGAAATATCTGAAATATATGACTGGTCATTAGGCGGGTATAATCAAAAAGTGCTGATTGAAGGAAAGGACACTTCGCTTCCGGTAGTAATTACATTGCATGGTGGTCCGGGAACTCCAATCCCGTTTTCGGCTGGATGTCGTGGACTTTTCCCGGAGTTTACGGACCGGTTTATTATGGTTTATTGGGATCAGCTGGGTTGCGGCATTAATAATTATGTGATTGATGAAAGTTTTACCATTGATTCCTTTGTACAGATGACGTTGGAGCTGATTCAAAAGGTGAAGGAATTGTTCCCGGATAACAAATTATTCATTTTTTCAATGTCCTGGGGATCAATACTGAGCGCAAGGATATTGGAGAAGAATTGCCATGCCGTAGATGGTGTTGTGGTGTGGGGACAAATTGTAAAAGATATCTTCTTTAACGAAGAAGTTGTGAATGCACTCGACAAAACGAAACTGTCAAAAACGAAATTGGAAATTATAAAAGCAACACAGCGGGAAAATGTTTCTTCGAGAGAACTGCAATTGGTTTCATCAAGTATTAGAAAATATACCAATGGCTATCAGAATAAAATAGGTGAGCAGGCGCCAATAGCACCCATAATAAAAGGTTTGCTGACGAGCCCGGATTATAGTTTCCGGGATTTCAAGGCGATAATGGTAAATGGGTATCAAAAGAATCGTTCCCTATGGAGAGAAATTCTGCAGCTTGACTTATCTGGCATATTAACAAAGGTGGATATTCCTTATGTGATTTTACAGGGAGATACGGATATTGTAGCTTCTACCGCTACAATAAAAGAACTGGTGCAAAGTAGCCATAATCCAAATCTTCAATGTGAAATCGTAGCTAATTCCGGACATATGCCGGGCAAAGAAGGAATGGATTGTGTTCTTGATAAGCTATGTCTATTTGGTCAAAAGTAAAGGAATAAGTCAGTATGGAAGAGAAAATAACATTATGCGGAGATAATTGTATAGCATGTCTGAGATATAATGCACACAGTAAAGAGGAATTAGAACAGGTTGCGGAATTATGGTACAGAGTTGGTTGGCGAGACCGAATCGTTTCGGCTGATGAGATAGCCTGCGGCGGCTGTTCCTCTCATAAGCAGTGTACCTATGGATTGATTGCATGCATTAAGGAACATCAGGTAAGCAAATGCAATCAGTGTGTTGAATTCCCGTGTGACAAGATTGCAGGTATGTTAGAGCAATCGAAAAAATACCAAAGCAAATGCGAAGAGGTTTGTTCACAGAAAGAGTATGAGCAGCTCGAAAAGGCATTTTTTGATAAGGAAAATAACTTGAAGAAGTAGATATAAAGGGGAAGATTGATATGTCTAAAGTAGTTGTAAATGTTACTTGGGATAGTAATGAAGAAATGAAAAGTGGTGATTTGGTTTTTGGGGTGTCCTATATCTCATTGAATCAAGATGCGAAAGAAACCGCACTGCCGTGGAAGAATAATGGAGAATGGATTATTTATCCATGGGATGTAAGTGCATTACACAAATAGTAAAGAGGAGAAAGTTTCATGATAGATACAAAACAAGAGAAAAATGTTTTAGTAATAGGAAACGGATTTGATTTATATCATTGTTTACCAACGAGATATATTGATTTTATTAATGTGGTAAATAGATTACTGGACCTTGCAGATGAACAAAGATTGCAGAGATGTTCATATATAAATTATATGTTCGGTACTGGGAGCCCTTTGTATAGTGACGAACATATTAAAAAATGTTATCAGATTCACAGTAATTCTATGCATAATGTCGAATTGAAACAGAACAGAATCGGACGCTTGGTTGAAATCTCTAAGGATAATGTTTGGATAAAGTATTTTTTGAAAATGTGTACTAGAAATATCGGATGGATTGATTTTGAAAAAGAGATGGCGCAGGTAATAAATGCTATAACAAATTATTTTGACTGTGTTTCAGGAGATGAGAAGAATTTTTTACAGAAAGGAATACATATTGATGAAAATGTTTTGTCTAGAAGTGATATAGATATTTTGATGCGAGTTCCTTTTTATGAGGAATTAGAAGAAAAGTTGAAAGTAAAAGACGAGTATTATGTTAAAGATATAGAAGGAAATAGAATTTTAAAAATAGATGAGACGAAAATTATATATAAGTTGGAACAAGATTTAGAGAATTTATCAGAGGCATTATGCATATATTTAGAACAGTTCGTCCAAAGTATTGCAATTAACAAAAGCTCGAATAATCCCATTTTTTACAATATTGATGAAGTAATAAACTTTAATTATACAGATACGTATTCTAGATTATATTCTAAAAATACAAAAGTATTTTATGTACATGGTAGTATGAATGAAATTGAAAATGGGATTGTGTTGGGAATTAATGCTGACCAAAAAGACCAGCAAAGTAATATGGATTTGCGATTTGTTAAATTTAAGAAATATTATCAACGTATTCAGAAAGGGACTTCTTTTCGGTTGAAGAAAATGTTGAATAAAGAAAGTGTAAACCATCTTCATATTGTAGGGCATTCTTTAGATATTACAGATAAGGATATATTGACGGGATTGATAATGTTTGAAAATACAGTTACTACTGTATACTTTCATTCAAATGATGCGAAGAATGAGCAAATTGCAAAGTTGATATTGTTATTGGGGAAGGATAAGTTTGAGGAATTATTAAATGATGAAAAAATAGAGTTCCAAAGATTGTGTGAATTTGAAGTGAATAACCCGAAGGATATAGAGATTGAGGAATATGAATTGTACGAAGAAGATTATTTCGAGTATAAGTTGCAACATTCTTGCAGAATTGTTGCAGAAGATGGATTTGGTGGTACAATTTTATGTGGAAATGAATTGGTCAATATCGGTGTAAGAGAGGAGGGGGGATTGGGATATGCTGAAATGGAAATAGTTGATTACTTTTTGTGGTGCATAGAATTTTTTAATCATAGTGGTAAATATAAAGGCGTAGTAGTTGTAGATGAAATTTTTAATGATGATAGATATGGTCCGGTTAGTGTGAAAATTAAATATTTATTACCGAAGGGTATGGAACAAGATATCAGCGAAGAGGAGCTAAAACAATTATTAGATACAGAATTTAAGTGTAATCCGATGTTTGTGTACGAAGTGAGTTTTGAAGAACTTTGAAATGCATAAAGAAGTTTGTATGGGTTATGATAAAACATATAATATACAGTTGACACAACCTGTTAATTGTCATATTATAATTATAGAGAGGTCTCCATTAACCTTATGGTCTTGAACCATAGAAGAGATGAACATTAAAGAAGGTCTCCATTAACCTTCGGTAATCAATCCGTAAAGAGATGAACATTAACGAGTGGGAAGCTTAGTCTTCCCACATTTTTTAACTCAAAATACAAAGGAGCAGTATTATGTTTACACTAGATGGAAAGTTGACATTTATCAACATTGACCAGAGCTACCTCAAAAAGCTGCATGATGCATGCTCAGAGGTGTATTACAAGCCAAACGGTTATGAGAATAAGCCATACATAGGAATTTTGATAAATAAAAATGACAGAAAATATGTAATTCCGTTATCTTCAGCTAAGGCGAAGCATAAGACATGGAAAAATGTTGATAAAGAATGTTATTTGATTTATGAGATGGCGAAGAAGTCCAGTATGGGACAAGGAGATATTTGGGTGGCAACAGAAGAGGATGATGTGAAGCATATTCTTTCTGTTATGGATATTAAGAAAATGATTCCGATTGTGGATGGTGTTTACAGTAGGGTAAATATTAATCCGGATGACACAGATGCCGATGATGTCAAGAAATATAAGGATTTGTTAAATAAGGAATATTCTTTTTGTTTGAAGGTAATTGATGAAGTTATCGGAAAGGCAAACAAGTTGTACGACAAACAGATGGCAACCGGAAAGGTGGTTAAGTTCTGTTGTGATTTTAAGGCGTTAGAAGAAGTGGCAGATAAATGAAAAGTTTAATCCCCCAGCTATGCTGGGGAGAATAGTGTAAGTGGAAATGATGAAGATATAATAAAAAAGCCTCCTATGATACAATGAGAGTGGTGTCGCAAGCCAAACTCAAAATAGGAGGCGGTCCAAATGGACAATAAAAGTTTATCACATACAAAATGGAAATGCCAGTATCATATAGTGTTTATTCCAAAATATCGAAAGAAGCAGCTATATGGTAAAATAAAGGAAGATGTACGAGAGATTATCGGAACATTATGCAAGTATAAGGATGTAGAAATAATAGCAGGAGCAGTATGTGAGGATCATGTACATTTAAGTGTGGCAATTCCACCCAAAATTAGTTTATCAAGTTTTATGGGATATCTTAAAGGGAAAAGTACCCTTATGATATATGATAGGCACTGGTCCTATGTCAAGATTTAGCGCAAGTTAAAATGAGTTTTTCCTCATTCTAACTTGCCAGAAGCATCTGCGTTTCTTCATAAAGTCTTTCGTAGTCGTTTGGCGACATATAGTCGCAATGGCTGTGGATACGCTTAGTATTATAGAAAGCTTCTATGTATTCAAATATCAGTAGATAAGCGTACCTATAATCACGAATACGAAAGCGATTTATCCATTCACGTTTTATAAGTGCATGAAATGATTCGATGCATGCATTATCCCAAGGAAATGCTTTCTTGGAATAACTACAATTCATCTTTGCTGTTGCTTCTTTATAAGCCTCCGAAGCATACTGGCTTCCACGATCTGAATGAATAATTAGTGGCTGCTCTGTGTCTCTACGGCTTTTGGCTTTATTTATGGTATCAATTACGCAGGAAACTTCTAATGTTTCAGACAGTGTCCATGAGATGATTTTTCTAGAATATAAATCCATAATGCTGGTCAGATAGACAAATCCATCTACTGTCCATATATAAGTGATGTCAGTACACCATACTGCGTTTGGGCGCTCCGGATTGAATTGCTCATTCAGGATATTTCTGAGTTCATTACTGAAATCAGAAGCTCTTGTGGTGATTGTCCATGGCTTGACCCACTGAGCTTTTATACCCATGGATTTAATATATTTACCAACAGTTTTTTCTGATATAATTTCACCAGATTTACGAAGCTCTTTTGTAATCTTTGGCGCACCGTAGTTTTGTTTGGATTCATCATAAATCTTTTGAATTCTGCTTTTTACAGCTTTTCTACGATGTTCTGTATCAGAAGGAATATGATTGCATCAAGCACGATAACCGGATCGGGAAATGCCTAAAAATTTCAACATTCCGGAGACGGAAACTCGGCGTCCATTTTGCTTGGCAGTTTCCGCCTTTTCAGCCACTTTGAGATAAATGGCTTCTGTCATTTTCCCAGAATGTTGATGGCTTTTTTTAGGACATCAAGTGCGTCCTGTGCATCACGCAGTTCACGCTTAAGTCTGGCGATTTCCTTTGCTTCATCGGAAGCATAATTACCAGAACCACGACATTCAATATCACCGGATTCACGTAATTCTTTCTGCCATCTGGACAGAGACTGCTGACTGATGCCAAGATTATTGGCACAACCAATAAGCCCGAGTTCCTTGTGGTCATGGTAATACTGGACTGCATCCAATTTGAACTGTTTATCGAAGTGCTTTGCCATTTTGAGTTCCTCCTTCATTAAGTACACTCATTGTATCATGTATTTATCTATTGGATTAACTCATTTTGACTTGCGCTATTTATATTCTAACATCACACCCCGAATTGCAGAGCAAGTGGAACAAAGCATTTTGGGCAAGAGGTTATTACGTAGAAACAATTGGTAATATCACCGAAGATGCCGTCAGGAAGTATATAAACGAGCAAGTAGAAGAGTCGCGCAAGGAAGATACAAGAAGTACCGCTTTCTAGCGGACCAGTAAAAAAGCTTGCGACACCGCCCTTATGGGCGAGCAGTAAAAAAGCCCTTTTGAGGGCTCACATCAAACCACCAGTTGAACTGGCAATGTCGTCAACTTAAGGTTTTAGAATCTAAACAGCTAATAAAATATACCCTAAATGATAAAAAAACGCTTGACATATCAGTCAAAATATGATGCCTCGCATTGATTATATTTTTAATGCGAGGTGCTTTTATGAACACAAATATTTTAACATCCATTTTACAACGTTCTAATGAACTTATCACATCTGAAAGCTTTTGTACACAACATCGTATCGGTAATGCATTTACGCGTTCAAGAAAACTTTCTTTTCAAAATCTCATGTACTTTATCCTTCGCTCTACTCATAAATCCTTATCTATTAATTATTCGGAACTTATGGACAGTTTTCAAACCTCAATTCTCCCGTTCGTATCAAAGCAGGCTATTTCCAAGGCACGACAGGGAATCTCTCATGAGGCTTTTCATGAATTGTTCTGCCTTTCAGTTGATCAGTTTTATAACCAGCCATCTGGCCTGCAAACATGGAATGGTTTTCATATATATGCGGTAGATGGCAGCACCATACAGATTCCGGAATCATCAGAAAACTACAGCGTATTTGGAGGAAATCCCAATAAAACAGGGATTATCTCTCCTCTTGCCTCTGTATCCGTTCTATATGATGTCTTAAACGATATTCTTGTGGATATTTCCCTCAATCCATATCGTTACAATGAAAGAGAATCAGCTAAAGAACATATTTCTTTCCTGCCCGGTTTCCCTAACAGTATCATTGTGTTTGACAGAGGGTATCCTTCAGAAGATATGTTTCGTTTTCTGAATTCACAGGGAATTTTCTTCCTTATGCGTATTCCAAAAACTTTTAAGAAAGCCATATCTGAAGAAAAAGATTTTTTATTCCGGTATCCCGCCTCCCGGGATAAGGAGGCTCTTTCATTAAGGAGCATTCACTTTACATTGGAGGATGGAACCACAGAGTATCTTGTTACAAATTTAATGTCTGTCCAAATGGATACTAAAAAGTTCCTTGAATTATATCGCCTGCGTTGGGGGATTGAAAGCAAGTACAGAGAACTTAAAACAGACTGGAAATAGAATCATTTAACAGTGTGAAACCTGTCAGCATCCGACAGGAGTTTTTGGCTGCAATGTATATTTCCAATCTGGTAGCAATCGTAAAGAGGAATGCTGATTCTGCAATCGTTTCATCCTTTGAAAATAAACATAATTATCGGTCAAACCGCAGTTATATATTAAACAGAATAAAATGTAATATAATATTGCTTTTACGAGCTTCTGTGTCTGTATGCAGCAATAAAATATTTCAAATAGTAAATGAAGCTTCGAAAGTTCTTTCTATCGTCAGACCTGAGCGTAAATTTGGCAGATATCGAAAACATACACGCCGGCGCTATTATAACCACATGAAGAGCTGTATCTGAGCAGTTAAGAAAATATTGGCAATAGAGACTGTTACCAACAGGAAACAGTTCTATTTATGCTGCAGTTATTTAAAAATACAGCATTGATTGTCCTGCAGGATTAACTTGTTATTGGACTTTGGATAGTCTTAAGTTGACGACATTGCCAGTTGAACTGGTGGTTGCTGACTTATGATTATAGAAAGAGTGCTACCGATAGACGGTTAGTCCGAATAAATTAGTACAAAATAGTCGCCTAGTTTACCAGACAGGGGCGGCTATTTTTGTGTCTTATCATTGCTTCCTATTGCATAAGATGACAGACAGATGGAGCAATTATTGAGATAATTTTGTTTTTTAACTCCGAATTCAGTTGTTTGATGCGTCTAACATATATAAGATAAGAGTTGCAACGCTATTTTATGCTAAAGGAGATTGAGATGGATGCGATTGAGATAATAGAGGGATTATATCGTCAATATTCGCTCAACATACAGAGAGTGTGTTTTTTGTATCTGGGGGATATAGCTGCGTCTGAGGATGCAATGCAGGACACATTTCTAAAGGCACATGAAAAATATAATTCTTTTCAAGGGAAGAGTGATATTAAGACATGGCTCACACGGATTGCAATCAATACTTGTAAGGACATGCTGAGAAAAGAAAAAAGACGAGAAATTATTGTATTTTCGGAGGATATACAAAAGAAACAAAACGACATCATGAATTCTGAAGAAACGATGAATAAACTTCTTGTAACGGAAGCGATTCAGAAGCTGCCACAAAAATTGAGAGAGGTGGTTATTTTGTTTTACTATCAGGAACTGTCCACAAAGGAAATCAGCAATATACTACGGATTCCGAGAACTACGGTTGAATTTCGGCTTAAAAAGGCCCGGATTGAGATAAAAAGGATGATGGAGGTAAGTTTTTATGAGTAGAGAGAGTTTAAAAGAAAGTATAGACAAGGAGTTGAGTTTTATAACACCAGATGTGGAGGAGGGCTTGGGAAGACTTCAAAAAAGAATAGAGAAAGGTGAGATGACAAAGAATACAACGACATGGAATGCTTCTAAAATACTTGTTGCTGTCTCAGCTGCGCTGTTGATGGTTATGCTGCCGACTGCAGTCGTACTGGCTTATGAATATTATCAAAGTATATATCAATTACCAAGGCTGGAAGGAAGTGTTGTGGTGGGGGAGGCACCATTAAAAAATGATGTGGAAGTAGTGGAAGAAGAGCAGAGTGCCTCTATGGAAAATCTTCAGATTACATGGACTGGACAACAGTTGGAAAATTCGAGGGCTGTAATGACATTTACCTTGAAAACAAAGGATGGCTCACCATTAATAATGGATGAAATCAATAAAGCGCCTGTTTTCTTTCCTCTCAGTTTTGAGACGGTTCAGGTTACAGTTAATGAAGTGAGCCGACAGTTTTCGGGACTCCACGAGTCTTACCAGTGGATAACAGAGGATTTTTATGTGGGCTGTACATCTGTTACAGAGGATTTTTCCGGTGCAGAGTTCGAGTTGAGTATAGGCTTTCCGAAAGCGCAGTTGGAGGGAGAAGTGCTTAACATACAATTCAATAATCTGATAGGAACATTTCATAAGTTTACAGATTTGAAGACAACAGGTACCTTGGCAGATATTTTGGCCGATTCACCGGAAGGTGAGAATCTACACGTTCCTTTTGCGGAAGAATACCCGGAGTGTTACATTGATTCATATGGTTTTGTAAGTGATAAGCTTTTCGGAAATCCGGAAAATATATGGCATATTGTTCCACACGGAACGAAAATGTTTACAATGACGGTAGTGTGTGATGAAGCATCTAAGGATATAATTCGCAATATGGTGTTTCAGAACACAAATACGGGCCTTAATGGTATTGCGGAGATGCAGGTAAAGGAGCTGGAAGATGGAAGATTAAGATTTTATTACAGTGTAAACTATGATGCATCCTATGTGAATGAGGAAGAACCAAGGGACACTACTTTTGATGATTTGCAGAAATTGGTATTAAAATTGGACGGGCAGACAATAACAGAAGTAGTGAGTAAGGGTGTTATTGAAGAAAAAATCATTTTAGAATAGGGAGCAGGGGTCTGTGCTTTTTTGTCTAAAATAAGCTCTTTATCAAGCTTGGGGTAGTCATTTTATATAATATAGACACTTCAATTGTATCAACTGATTTTATTTGATATAATATTTTAAACATGACATACAGGTGGCGTGTTAAAAGGCGTAAATTGTAATCAAAGAAAGAGATTAGATAAAATGAAGATTGACAGGCTGATAGGGATTCTATCTATATTGCTACGAAAGGACATAGTTACTGCGCCTTTTCTTGCGGAGCATTTTGAGGTATCCAGAAGAACTATAAATCGGGATATCGAGGATTTATGCAAAGCAGGAATTCCAATTGCAACTAAGCAGGGAACCGGTGGCGGAATCTATATCATGGATAACTATAAAATCAGTAAAACAGTGATTACAAATACTGAGATGCAGGATATTCTTGCAGGTATCCGAAGCCTTGACAGTGTTAACGGAACGAACCAATATAAGCAGCTGATGGAAAAACTGGAGGCTGGTTCCTCTGATTTTCTGGTAGGAGAGCAATCGGTATTAATTGACCTTTCCTCCTGGTACAAGGAGTCTTTAGCACCAAAGATACAGATTATAAGAAGTGCCATTAACGGTCATCGTAAAATCACATTTTATTATTATTCACCATCAGGAGAAGCTCAGAGAATCATAGAACCTTACTATCTGGTGTTTCAGTGGTCCAGCTGGTATGTGTGGGGATGGTGTGATACAAGGAAGGATTATCGGATGTTTAAACTAAATCGTCTGGATAATCTTGCCATAACGGAAACGGTTTTTGAAAAGCGTTCGGTGGTTTTGCCGGATTTTACCGAGATAGAGAAAGTTTTCCCCGGTGGTATTCATGTAAAAGCCTTGTTTGAGCCGGAATGTAAATGGCGGTTGGTAGAGGAATTTGGTACAGGCTGCTTTGAAGAGCAGGCGGATGGAAAGCTTTTATTTCAGGCAGATTACACGAATAAGGAAAATCTGATTACATGGTTGCTCACATTTCGAGATAAAGTGATTTTAACGGAGCCTGAGGAGATTCGTAAGGAACTCTGTGAGGAATTGCAGAAAGCCTTACAGCAATACAAATAAAGGAGAAGGGATAAAATGAAATACACATGGATGGATGATTACCTGATGAGTAAGCCGGGGGTTACCAAAGACTTGAAAGAAGAGTGGAACTGGATTCGCTATATGATTGGTGGGAAGATGTTTGCTGCAATATGTTTAAGCAGGACAAATGCGGATAAGCCTTATTATATTACTTTGAAATTAAATCCATTGGATGGGGACTTCCTCAGACAACAATACGAAGACATTATTCCGGGATATTATATGAACAAAGTGCATTGGAATTCTATTAATCCCGATGGTGAAGTGCCGGATGATTTGCTAAAGGATATGCTGGATAAATCTTATGAATTGATACTTCGTGGCTTTAGTAAAAAGAGACAGCAGGAAATTCTGCTGACTACATACTGTGGCTTGGATTGCACGAATTGCGAATGGAAGGAACCTTGTAGGTGTAATGGTTGTACAGCTACCGGGGGAATGCCTTTTCATGCGAAGGACACTCCTTGCCCGGTGGCGGCATGTGTTATGCAAAAGGGAATCTCTTTTTGTGGAGAATGTGCGGAGTTCCCCTGCCAGCTATTGACCGATTATTCTAATGATCCAGAGCATGGAGATAATCCGCCGGGAGCGCGTATTGCAGCCTGTAAGGTGATTAGGGGGCTGATAGAAAGGAAAAAAGGCAATGCATGAGATGATTGCAAAGTCAATATTAAGTCCTCAGAACGGAATGAATCTTTACAGAGGATGTCTTCACGGATGCATTTATTGTGATGCTCGAAGTACATGTTATCAGATGAATCATGCATTTGAGGATATTGCAGTTAAGGTGAATGCACCAAAGCTTCTGGAAGAGGCTCTGCGCAGAAAAAGAAAGCGTTGCATGATTGGAACCGGTGCCATGAGTGATCCGTATCTGCCCATTGAAAAGGAACTGGGGCTTACAAGAAAATGTCTGGAACTTATCGATAGATATGAGTTCGGGCTTGCGATCCAAACGAAATCAGATTTGATACTTCGTGATCTGGATTTATTAAAGAGTATTAACAGAAAAACAAAATGCGTAGTACAGATAACCATGACCACCCATGATGAAGAATTGTGCAGGATTCTTGAGCCTGGGGTATGTACTACAAAGAGGAGATTTGAAATTCTGGAAATTATGCGGAATGAGGGAATCCCTACTATATGCTGGATGACACCTATATTGCCGTTTATAAATGATACGGAAGAGAATATTCGCGGGCTTTTGGATTATTGCAGTGAAGCAAAAGTGTATGGAATCCTGTTGTTTGATATAGGAGTTACCCTGCGAGAGGGAGACAGGGAATATTTTTATAAGCAGTTGGACAAACATTTTCCGGGGCTGAAAGAGCAGTATATCAAAAGCTACGGAAATGCTTATGAGCTTCCTTCTCCTGATAACAAAAAACTTATGAAGATTATCAGGGATGTGTGTAGGCGTAATAAAATTGTTTGTGATAGCACGAGGCTTTTTTCTTACATGCATGAGTTTGAGGATAAAGCTGCCGGAAAACAGATTACATTAGAGGAGCATTTTAATAAATAGAACGATAGAGGGAGAAATCATAGAGGTGCCAAATGGAGTATATTAGAGTGACGAAAGAGAATATTGATGAGGAGCATATCTGCTGTGCAATTTCAAATAACAAGGATGTTCAGGTTTCATCCAAAAAAGATTGGATGAAACAATGCTTTGATGATGGGCTTGTGTTTTTGAAAAGCATAGAGCGTGGAAAATGCTTTATTGAGTATATTCCGGCAGAACATGCATGGGTTCCTATTATTGCAGAGAATTATATGTACATTGACTGCTTCTGGGTATCAGGTTCCTTTAAAGGTCATGGATACTCCAACGACCTTTTGAATGCGTGCATCGAAGAAAGTAGAGAGAAGGGAAAAGCTGGTTTGTGTGTTCTTTCTTCTGCCAAAAAGAAACCGTTTTTGTCGGACCCGAAATATTTACTTTATAAAGGTTTCAGAGTAGCAGATGAATCAGATGTGGGAATTCAGTTATGGTATCTTCCCTTTGAAGAAAATGCTGTTGTACCACATTTTAAAGAGTGTGCAAAGCACCCGCATATTGAAGTGGACGGGTACGTTTTATATTACACGAATCAATGTCCTTTTAATGGTAAATATGTCCCGATTATTGAGCAGGTTGCCAGAGAGAATAATGTACCTTTCCGGGCAATCCATATCACAACAAAAGAAGAGGCGCAGTCTGTTCCCAGCCCGTGTACAACTTATGCGATGTTTTACAATGGTTCCTTTTTAACGAATGAGCAGCTTAATGATAAAAGATTTCTTAAGATGCTGCAACAAAATAAGTAGAGAATCCAAAATCGGGATAAGGGAGAAGGGCAATGGCTTATGATTTCCGAAAAGAATGCAAAGTGTTTTATATGCTGTAGCCTACACCTTAAAAATGAGTTACAAAACGGATTATAGGATTGAAGGATTTTTTGAATATGTGGTTCCACCGCTGGAAGGCTTCTGGTGGCAGGGGGAGAAACATCCGGTGGATAATGTGATGCGAACTGACCGAGCCGGAAGGCGAGAAGAGGCTTGGGGTGTCGATTATAGTCATAAGGAATCCTTTCATTGGATTTCTGTCATAAGAGTTCCTGATTTTATATCCCCCAAAGATTTTAACTGGGCAGTAAAAACGGCAACGCAGAAGAAAAAGCTGGATTGTTCTTCTGCGGAATTTTTAAGCATAGAGGAAGGCTTATGTGTTCAGATAATGCATGCAGGCCCGTTTGATGAAGAGCCAAAGAGTGTTGCTTTGATGAATGAATTTATTGAAACAAATGGTTATGTAAATGACATAAGTGCAGACAGGCTTCATCATGAAATTTATTTGTCCGATGCAAGAAAGATTTCCGCGGACAAGTGGAAAACAGTCATAAGGCATCCGATTAAACCGGTTTCTTAAGCAGCGTAGCTTTTATAAGATGATTATGCTGGTATAACGAAACGGGTACGGCAAATGCGAATAGAATAAGCTTCAGAGTATAAAGGACTTCTTCGGAGGTTCTTTTTGCATCGGGAAAAATAGGAGTTGACTATTTGAACGCTGTTCAATATAATAAAACTGAACGATGTTCAAGGAGAGTAAAATGGAAGAAACAAAGAATATTAAAGAGCATATTATGGATGTTACAACTCAATTAATACAGGAATCCGGTGGCGACATAAATCGAATAACCATCAGGAGGATTGCAGAGCGGGCGCAGGTCGGACTTGGCTTGATAAATTATCACTTTGGCAGTAAGGATAAATTGCTTCTGGAATGTACCCAAAGGATAATTAATAATGTTGTCCATTGCTTTACACCGGAAAAGAAGGATTACGGAGAATATGGTGACAGGTATCGCCTGGCGGATTGGGCAAAGCAGGTATATGATTTTTTGTTTAAGAATCGAGTCATTTCGATGATGTCCATATTAGGTGATATGCAGGATTATCACACTGCTTGCAATTCTGTGAATACGCAAAGAGGTTTTGCACTGGCACTGGCCAATCTTACGGATGATAAGCAGAAGAAAATGCTGGTATTTACACTTACATCAACTATGCAGGCGGCATTTCTATCCGGGGAGTACTCAAAGGAGATTCTTGGATATGACCTTTACCAAAAAGAAGAAAGAGATTCCTTTATAGATACCGTAGTAAAAATGCTTTTTAGCGGTATTACAGGCGAAAAGGAGACATAGCCCTATGAAAATTCTTATTATCAATGGTAGTCCGCATAAGGGAAACACATGGAAATTAGCAGAACAGGCTAAGAAGCAGCTGCTGGAATGTAATAAGGAAACGGAGTTTGAAGAAGTACATTTAATAGAGGAAAAGCTTCCGTTTTGTGTGGGTTGCAGCAATTGTTTTAGAGTGGGGCATGATAAGTGTCTGCATTATTCGTTTATCGGCAAACTCATTGAAAAGATGGAGCAGGCAGATGGTATTATAATGTGTTCAACAACCTACAATATGCGTGAAACGGCACTGCTTAAAAATTTCTTTGACCATCTTTGCTTCCTGTTGCACAGGCCGCATTTCTTTCAATCCAAAGCACTTGTAATAACAACCACCGGCGGTGTGGGAGGCGGAGCCAGTGCAAAAAGTATTGTACGTTTTTTGAATGGAATTGGTTTTAACAGATGTTATTCATTTGCGAAAGCATCCTTCAGCTGGAATGCATATACGCCAAGTGGTAAGACAATTGCTGTATTGAATCGTAAGGTTAAGAAATTTTATAAGGATGTTGCATCCGGAAGGCTTCATAGTCCGTCGGTGATGCTGCTTATACCATATAATTTGTTTCGGGGAATGTCTTTGGCATATGTTCCGGGAACGGAATATGAAACGGAAGATGGAATTTACTGGACGGATGAAAAAAGGAAAAAGAAGGTATATGCGCCTGAGGTGAAGGTGACGTGGTGGAAAAAGCCAATTGGTCAGATGTTCTATTGGATTGGTAAGCTGGCAGGCAGTATGAAGAGCATGATGGTGACGTATCAAAAATAAGGCGAAGAGGGATGAATGTTTATTTGTTTAAAAGTAATAAATATCCAATGGAATACTTTCGACTTGACACTGTAAAGATAAAAAGATATAATGTTTACAGCGTCAAGTTGAATTGATTTTGATAATCGAAACGGAGTAGCTATGAAGCAAAATACTTACCATCATAAGAACTTAAAAAGTGAATTAATTGAAAAAGGAATTGAAATAGTAAATGAATACGGGCTGGAACAGCTGTCTCTTCGTAAGGTTGCCATAGCCTGCAATGTGAGCCATGCAGCACCATATAGCCATTTTGTAAATAAAGAGGAATTGCTTTCGGCCATGCAGTTACATATTACGGAACAATTTACCGGGATACTGGAAGAAACCATTTCAAAACATGAAGACGAATCTGATTTTATGTTGAAATTCGGAAAAGCCTATATTACTTTTTTCATGAACAAACCACAGTATTTTCATTTCCTTTTCGGACAGGGAAGTGTAAAGGTTGATTTCAGCCCGGAGGCAGAAGGGGGTTATAAGCCTTTTCAAATATATAAAGAGCAGGTGTTAAAAAGACTGGAGCATACAGACTTAACGCCGGAAAAAAAGCAGGATTGCGTGATTTCCTTATTTGCCTATGTTCATGGCTTGACAGCATTGGCCACTATGCCGAATATAAAGTATAATCTCGGTTGGGAAAATAAACTGGAGGATTTGCTTACAACGTTTTGCGTAAGCATGTAGGAGAGGGTATCGTGTGAAAAGTTACGCCGATGCGCTGATTTTTCACACGGCTGTTTGTTTCTTTGTGAAAACAAATAGCTCTGATGGCAGAAGAGAAACCGCCTGTGCGAATTGCGTTTCGTCTCTTCGTGACAAGTCGCTCAAAAGGAGGATTCATATGAATAAAAAACGAAAAGAGATTATAGCCGGGAATAAGGTGTCAGAAATTTATGAGTGGAATCTTGGCGGATATAACCAAAAAGTGTTGATAGACGGAAAGGACGAGAAGCAACAACTGTGTGATTGATGACAGTTTTTCCATAGATTCTTTTGTAACGATGACATTGGATTTGGTTCATAAAGTAAGGGCGTTATTTCCAAACAATAAAATATACATTTTTGCTGTGTCATGGGGTTCGATTTTGAGTGCTAAAGTTTTAGAAAAAGAAAGCAAATTGGTAGATGGTATACTTGTGTACGGACAGATTGTAAAGGATGTTTTTTAAAATGAAGAGGTGATAGCAGCTTTGGACAAAACGAAGCTATCCAAATTAAAATTAGAGATAATTAAAGCTGCGAAAAGGGATAAGGTCTCTCCGAAAGAATTGCGATTAGTTTCCGCAAGCATTCGGAAATATACGGAAGGAAATCAGAATAAAAAAGGAACGCCGGCACCTCTGGGAACGATAATAAAAGGATTATTAACAAGTCCGGATTATCGGTTCAGAGACTTCAAAGCTATGGTAATAAACGGATATCAGAAGAATTGTTCTTTATGGAATGAAATATTGCAAATTGACTTGGCCGATACATTAAATAACGTACAGATTCCTTATGTAATACTACAGGGAGATACGGATATTGTGGCTTCTGCATCGACAGTAAAAACCCTGGTACAAAACAGCAGTAATTCCAATCTGCAATGTGAAATGATAGAGAATTCCGGACATGAGCCGGGCAAAGAAGGAATGGAGCGGGTGGTGGAGAAGTTGGGTTTGCTTAGCGCCGATATTTTGATAGATTGAGTAGAAATAAATGAGAGGGGATTTATAGTATGAAAACCATAAATAAAACCGGGCTTTTATTATCGGTCTTTGCGCCAACATTTGTATTGAATGTGGTGTATTTCGTGCTGGGGCATTTTATAAAAATGCCAAACTTATTACTGTTTTGCATAATTGCCACTTTCACTATGGTACCAATCGAGTTGGGTATCATTTTAAATACAAGTAAAAAGGAAACAGGGAAATATTCTTTGGCAAGTGCATTAGCCGGACAGGAAAAGATGCCATTATGGAAAATCGTTATAATTGCTTTTGTGCTTTTCGGAATTGCAGGGTTATTTTCTGTGACAATTGCCCCTCTGGAAAATTTTCTTTTTTCAGGATTAAGAAGTGATCTTTTAAGTCATTTGCCGACAGGTTTTGACTGGACGGATTATGAATATTTAAGGACATTTTCAAAGCCGGTATTAGTTGTAACCTGTATCTATTACTTTGTATTTAATGTGTTTGCAGGCCCTGTTACAGAAGAATTATTCTTTAGAGGATATCTTACCTCTCATTACAATAAACAGACTATATTTACACCAATTTTAATTGCCATTCTGTTTTCCCTATATCATTTTTGGTTACCATTTAATAATATCTTTCGGATTATGGCATTTGCACCTGCGGCATACG
Source organism: uncultured Lachnospiraceae bacterium (assembly GCA_900551115.1). Lineage (GTDB taxonomy): Bacteria > Bacillota > Clostridia > Lachnospirales > Lachnospiraceae > Acetatifactor. The sequence goes on along the minus strand of URUY01000027.1, from coordinate 28,580 downwards.
TGGCATATAAGAAAAAGAATATATACATAAGCATATGGTTTCATTGTATGTGTAATCTCTTTTCAGTGGTCGGGTTTGTTATGGAGGTAATGAGATAATTATGAATTTATGACAGGAGAACAGAACTGTAAGTATTACAACGAGTTTATGCGGAAGGGCAGATATGCGGAGAGCATTTCTGTGGAGGAAACAATCGGGCGGATGAAGGGGGAAAAGACCATATGGTAGGAATCTATTTTAGTGGTACCGGCAATTCCAAACATGCAGTAGAATTGTTTTGTAATGAATATGACGAAGCGGCCAAAGCATTTTCTATAGAGGACGGTAACATTATTGAGGCTGTGAAAAATGAGGAAATGCTTGCATTTGCATATCCGGTGCAATATAGTACTGTGCCGAAAATACTGCGTGATTTTATAACCGAAAATAAAGAACTGTGGGAGAGTAAGAAGGTTTTTGTTATTGCCACAATGGGATTGTTTAGTGGTGACGGAGCAGGAGATCTTGGGAGACTTTTACAAAAATACGGAGCGGAAATACTGGGTGGATTGCATCTGAAAATGCCGGATAGCATAGGCGATGAAAAAGTATTGAAACGTCCTGTGGAAAAGAACAAGGAACTTGTAAAGAAAGCAGAGCAGAAGATTAGGAGGTCGGTTCAGCTTTTGAAGTCAGGGAACCCAACACAGGAGGGGATAGGTGCTTGGTATCGTATGGCCGGTTTCTTTGGACAAAGATTGTATTTTGGACATAAGACAAAGAACTACTCAGATAAGCTGCAAGTAGATGCGGATAAGTGCATAGGCTGCGGTAAGTGTGAGAAATTATGTCCTATGAATAATATAAAGGTTGTTGATAAGAAGGTGGTGCAGAATAACCGGTGTACCATGTGTTAATAGAGATTAAACTCAATTAAGCGCGCCCTTGGTATTCACTACGGATTACTTCGTCCATTTCTTCCGGCGTTTCCTTACAGCCGCCTGCAAGCCATTTTTTAACAATCGCATTAAAACCATTCCTAAAAAATTCTATATGGTAGTCAATATGTCTGTTAGCGAAATGCTGCTCTGCCTGGTGTGTGTCAAAATATTTAATCTGATATTGATTGTCATATCCGAGTTTGAAAAAGGTGCGGTAAAACAGTTGATTATCCCGAATGTGGCGGAACAGTTTTAAATAATCGTTACTGTTGAAGCCCAGCCTTTTCTCTGCTTCATAAAGTTGGTTTACCTCATCTTCTAAATGTTCTCTTACTTTATCGGCAAGATCATAAATATCTATGTAATTCGCATAAAAAGTACTTCGATTTAATCCGCAACATTTACAAATATCGGATACTGTAATTTCATGTAATTCTTTTGTCTGCAGTAATTCAAGAAATGCCCTCTCAATACGCTCTATGGACTCACGTCGCCGCCGGTTGTTTTTTGTATTCATACTATCCCTCTTTTATTATTCCAACACTTGTATGTAAATTGATGATTGTTTTTCAAATCACACAAGGATTATACTATAAACTCATTAAAACAACAACAGTTGCATTAATAAAAACAGGAGGTGCTTTCAAATGAAAAAAAGCAGTTTTGTAGCAATGGTATTAGGTTCAGTCAGCGGCGTACTCTTTGCGCTGGGTATGTGCATGGCACTAATCCCGGAATGGAACGCATTTTGGCCGGGAATTATCTTTGGCTGTGTTGGATTGTTTCTTGCGTTGATTACTTTGATTGTATGGAGAAGAATGACACACAAAGAGCCTATCCGAATTTCAGGCAAAAATATTCTTACTGTTATTGTTAGCGTTATCGGCGCATTAGGTCTGGGCGTAGGCATGTGTTTCAGCATGGTGTGGGATAAGATGATTTTTGGAATTGTTATCGGTCTTGTCGGCATTGTAATCTTGCTCTGCCTGATTCCTTTGACGAAAGGCATAAAAGAATAAAACCGGTCTTTCCTCTATACGAAAGAAGAACATATGAGTATAAAACACAAAGTAATTTGTAAAATCGAAAAATGGAAGTTTGGAAAACAGATGCTGCAGGAGCAGAAATATAGAATACTTTTTGTGACTACATTTAGCTTTATTCTAAACCTGCTGTATGCTTTCTATCATGGTGTGCTTGGTTTAGCCAATCAGTCCTTATGGTTTCTTACCTTGTGTGCATACTATGTTGTTTTAAGCACTCTGCGGTTTTCTGCTGTCTTATGCGGACATAAGAGCAATCCTGCATACACCGCAGATACAGAGCGTTTTGTAACGAAGTTTTCCGGTGTATTACTCACAGTATTAAGCTTTGTTTTGACAGGCGTAATCTATATCAGTCTGTCGCAGAATATCGCCACAAAGTATGGTGAAATCATTATGATTACCATAGCAACCTATACCTTTGGAAAAATCACAGTGGCGATTGTCAAAGCAGTAAAGCAGCACAAAAATCCCTCTCTGCTGTTTGCAGTTGTCCGAAGTATCGGGTATGCAGAGGTGGCAGCATCTATCCTGACATTACAGCGGTCAATGCTTGTCTCTTTCGGATCAATGCAAGAAAGCATGATACGACAAATGAATATTTTAACAGGTGCCGCTGTCTGTCTGTTCATACTGGTACTTGGTATTATGATGATAAGGAGAGGCAAAAAAAGGAAAGGATAATCTCATTATGGCAAAGTCAAAATTAGTAAAAGCAAATGAAAAAATTGCAGAAAAGGTTGTTGGAACATTTGAAAAAATCGAAGATACAGTTGTCGGAGGCTACACTAAAATCGAGGACGCTTTTGTTGACTGTTATCTAACCAAAGACGGCGAAAGCGTGGAAGAAGCGAAACAAAGATTAAAAAAAGAAGCAAATTAAGCGCTTACCGGGTGAGAAGAAAAAACGGAGAGAGGGGACGAAACCAAAGATAATACCAAAAAGGGAGCGCACAAGTTTATTTATAATAATAAAAGAGGTTGTTTTTGCGTTTCAATATTGATACACTTTAACAAATGGTAATGGAAGGAGTGTGCCTTTTATGCGTAGAAGATATGTTATTGCTCAGTAGTCTGAGCTTAAAATATAAATGAATGGTTAAGCTCAGATGAATCCCCGCAAGATAACAGGAGGATTACAATGAGCCATGTCAGAGCAGAAGATGTTCTGCCCAAAGAACTTATAGAAACTATTCAGCAATATGTAGATGGAAAAAATATATACATTCCGTGTAAGGAGAAAAAAATCTGGGGAAGCCAGACGAAAACAAGGCAATATTATAAAATCAGAAACACTGAAATATGTACAAAATATACAGAAGGTGTTTCGGTAAAAATACTGGCTGATGAGTTCTCACTCTCAGAGAAAAGCATCCACAGGATTATAAGAACAACTCATGAAAAGGGGTCCTCTCTTTAATGAGTTTAAGGGTATGTCATCGCTGTGGAGGATGCGGAAAAAAGAAAGAGTTTGTAAATTCAGGAAAATTCAGAGTAAATGCCAATGGTAATAAAGTAGATGTCTGGCTTATATACAGATGTAAAAAGTGTAAGCATTCTTGGAATTTGACAATCTATGAAAGAATAAAACCTTCAAGGATCAAACCTGAGGAATATAAGCTGTTTATGGAGAATGATACTGCTCTTGCTTTGCAATATGGAAATGATATAAGCTTCTTGAAAAGAAATAATGCTGAATTTAGATGAGATGATAAGCCGGATAGATTATTATTCGGCTTATTGTTATTCCCAATGTATGCGCAGCGTACAAAGAGGCGGAATGTCTCCAATATACCTTGTTACCGGCCAGACAAGTATGATATAGTGTATAAAAATACCATTCATTATACAAAAGAAAGGATTATGGGGGGAGAATACATATGTTTCATTTTGGATTTTCATATATTGGGGTACTATATCTTAGCATGCTTTTTGTCCCGAATATCATTTGGACAAAAAATAAACCGGAGAATTATGAGCAATATCAAAAAAAGGAAAGTAAGGTTTTGGCTGTTTTTGAAAGAATCGGAGAGGTGATGGTTTGTTGTTCTGTTTTGATTTTCTCTGATTTTAATATTAGAAAGACCTTTTGGATTGTATGGCTCATTATATCTTTCGGATTGATGTTACTTTATGAAACCTATTGGATTGGATATTTTAAAAGTGATAGAAAAATGTCAGATTTTTATCGAAAGCTCTGTGGCATTCCGGTGGCAGGAGCTACGCTCCCGGTTTGCGCTTTCTTTTTACTGGGGATATATGGAAGCAACATTTTCCTGATTATTTCAACCATTATCCTGGGTGTAGGACATATAGGAATTCACCGGAATCACTATAAAGAAATCTCAGACTGTATTCCGAAAAAGAAATTAATATTCCGAATTTTAAAATGGTGTGGTATGGGGCTTTTGACCATTGTTTTCGGAGTCATGGTTTTTATTATCGGATGCAGAAATTTTAATTATGTACAGCACTATGTAAATATTCAAAAAGGCGTTGATGAAGGAATTTATGTGCCGCTATGCGGGCAGGAACAATATGTGCTGATAAGAAGTGAAAATATAGAAAATCCTGTTATCATATATCTGCATGGTGGTCCATCATCTCCGGACACCCATATTACCAACGGATTTGCAGATGAGCTTATAGACGATTATACATTTGTTGCATGGGACCAGAGAGGTTGTGGGAGAACCTATTTTAAGAATAGAGATACCGACCCGGATAATACAACAGTTTCTTTTGATCAGGCCAAAGAAGATTTGAATGCTTTGGTTGACTATGTATGTGCGCGTTTCGGACAAGACAAGGTTATTATTATGGGGCATTCCTATGGGACCATACTTGGCAGCCAGTATGTATCTGAGCATCCGGAAAAAGTTTCGGCATATATTGGCGTGGCACAGGTATTGTCAATGAAAGAGACAGATTCGTTTAGTTACGAGGATGCTCTTGCAAGAGCAGAGGCAGCAGGGGACGATACGACAGAGATGGTGTCGGCTTTCGGTCAGTATCAGGAGAATGCAAGTCTTACAAATATAATGAAACTTCGCCAAACCACAGCTGCATATCATCCTGTAGAAGTAGCAGAACAGTCTATGTGGATGGCAGTTACATCACCGTATTTTGGCATGGATGACTTTAGATGGTTCTTAAAACAACTTGGCAGTATGGATGAGTATTATATGCTGAATCAACAGTTGTTTGATTATATATGGACATTCGATGCGAAAGCTTTTTTATGGGATGCTTCGGTGCCGGCATATTTTATATCGGGTTCTGATGATTGGGTTTGCCCGGTAATCCCAATTAAATCTTATGTAGCTGACATTAATGTAGCTGAAAAGGAATTCCTTGTACTGGACGGATGTGGTCACAATGTGCAGTACTCTAAGCCGGAAGAGTTCAGCAGCATGGTAAAACAGGTGTTGGAAGAGAGTGCAGATTGAAAACGTAAAGGGAAGTATGTATATTGATGAATATAAAAGCCGCAGTTCCTCGTAAGAAGAGCTGCGGTTTTTGCAACTTACTGCCGCAAAAACGCAACCTGCCTGTCCGGTTATTGAACCTGTCAGATTTCTCTGCTATTATGGCAAAAAACAAAACGGAGTGCAGTGTCCGGGCAAAGCGGCTTCGTCATGGAGGGAAAAGAGGGAAATGAATATTATTGAAGCGGAAAATCTGAAAAAGAATTATGGTGCGCTTACAGCGGTAAACGGGATATCCTTTGCGGTTAAGAAGGGGTCTATGTTAGGATTTCTTGGCGTGAACGGCGCAGGAAAAACAACGGTTATCAATATGCTGTCAACACTTTTAAAGCCGGATGGGGGAAAGGTAACAATCTGTGGGGAAACTCTTGGAAAAGGGGACGAAAGCATTCGTAAGAAAATAGGGATTGTATACCAGCAGAACTGTCTGGACGATATTTTAACAGTGCAGGAAAATCTGATGTGCAGAGGGATGATACATGGAGCGACAAGAGCAGAAGCAAAAGAGAGGTTCGGGAGCCTGACGGAAATCTTAAAGCTTAAGGATATCATAAAGAAGAAATACAGAACACTTTCCGGCGGACAAAAGAGAAGGTGCGAGATAGCGGCAGCCCTGATGCATACACCGGAGATACTTTTTTTAGACGAGCCCACAACGGGACTTGACCCGGCAACCCGAATAGAGGTATGGAAAACAATTGCAGAGCTGCAGAAGACCGAGAAAATGACGGTGTTTCTTACAACCCATTATATGGAGGAAGCGGCGGGGGCAGAGCAGATTGTGATTATGGACCATGGCAGCATCATAGCATCGGGAACGCCCTTTGCATTAAAGGAAAAATATGCGAAGGACAAATTGAAGTTATATTACCGAAACGGAAGAACAGAGGAAATAACCATTCCTGCAACCTTAGAAGCTTTGCCTGTTCTGGAGAAAGAAAAAGAGAAGATAAGCGGTTTTGAGGTGATTTTGGGCAATATGGATGATGTATTTTTAAATGCAGTCGGAAGGCCGGATGGGGAGGAAACAAAATATGGGGAGGGGACAAAATAGATATGGAACAGTTTATTGTGTTTACAGGACGTAACTTAAAAAACTATTTTAAAGATAAGGGAGCAGTCTTTTTCTCGCTTCTGTCCATGATAATTGTGATTTGCCTGATGACCTTTTTCCTGGGCGATATGAACATTGAAAGCATTAAAAATCTGCTTTTACAGTTTCCGGGCAGGGATGCTGTTGCAGATGAGAAGAATGCAGAGCTTCTGGTTTTTGTATGGACCTGTGCAGGTATTATTTCCATAAATGCAGTAACAGTAACGATGGCAGTGTACTCTGTTATGATAAAAGACAGAGCAAGCGGCAGGATAAATGCCATTTATACATCACCCATGAGCCGTACTGCGATTGCCGGAGGATATATTGCATCGTCTTTTATTGCGTCAGTATGTGTCTGCGTGCTTACCCTTTTTGCGATAGAGCTAATAGGCGTCCAAAAAGGTATGACTTTTTTCCCGGCTGTTATACATATAAGGCTGTTTGGGATGATTGCAATGAATTCTTTTACCTATGCAGCGTTTATGTATCTTATGGTGTTACTGGCAAAAACGGAAGGCGCCTGGAGCGGTATGGGTACGGTCATAGGTACATTGGTTGGATTCCTCGGAGGCATTTATATTCCTGTGGGGGCATTGTCGGAAACGGTGGGCAGTATCATAAAATGCACGCCGGTTATTTATGGCACGGCAATGTTTAGAACCGTTATGACAGAAGATATTCTTGCAAAAACCTTTCAGGGGCTTCCTGACGAAGTGATTGCAGAATATTGTGATGTTATGGGAATCAGCTTAAAGCTTTTCGGAAAAGAGATAGGAACGCTGGAAGAATGGCTCATATTGCTTTTGTGTGGTATAATATTCCTCATTACAGGTGTGGCTTTTTTGAAATACAGCAGGAAAACGGACAGATGATGGGAGGATTAAATGAAGATAACAATAGAAACACCAAAGCCGGGAGAAGAAGATGAAATCATAGTTCGCTGTGCTTCTTTGGATAACAAAACCCTGAAGCTGATATATGCATTAAAAGCAGAGAAGGATACGCTGACGGCTTATATAGAGGAAAGGATAGTAAAGCTTCCCCGAAAGGACATTTTCTATTTTGAATGTGTTGACAACAAGCTGTTTGCCTATACAGCAAGGGATACCTATGAGGTACATAAAAAATTATATGAGATAGAAGCGGAGTTTTCCAATATGGATTTTCTGAGAATCTCCAAGGCGGTAATCGTAAATATAGCCAAGATTGCATATGTACGGCCAATCTTTAACGGACGTTTTGAGGCAAAGCTTAAAAATGAAGAAAAGGTTATTATATCCCGTCAGTATGTTGCAGAGTTGAAGAAAATGCTTGAGATATAGGAGAAATGAAAATGAAGAGAATCGGTGAGTTTATAAAATGGTTTTTTTATATTACAACAAATATTTTGATTGTCTGTGCAGTTGGTTTTGGGCTTGACGGCGAAGCGCAAATTCCGGCAGCATCCCTGTGGCAGATTCTGGTATCGGGATTTTTGACGACCATAGTGACTGTTTTGATAGTATTCAGAGAATGCAATAAGAAATCCACAATTTTTTTAAAGCATTTTTTCCACTATCTTGCCTTGTGTGCAGTAATGATTCTGTGCGGTCACTGGTTTGGGTGGCTGGATTTTGACTTTGACGGAATCCTTATGATGGCAATATCCGTTGCGGTTGTGTATATCCTTTCCGCTGGGGCGTACTGCATAATTGATTTGAAACAGGCAAGTGAAATTAATCAGAGATTGAAGGATAAGTATGACGATTGTTAAGAAACCTGTAAGACTTTTTACCTTGTTTCTGTAAGAAGGCGGAGTTATACTAATAAGGTAAAAAATTGTTGTAAGACTTTTTACCTTATTAGCTTGTGACGGAGTTTTGGTCCGGTTAAGCTCAAAAAGAGCTTTGTCATAGAGGGAGAATGGGAAAATGAGGGGAGAGACTGTAAAAGTAAGAGGAAAAAAGCGTCTTTTTTGCGTGGCATTGGCAGGGGTGCTTTGGCTTACCGGCTGTGGCAGCAATCAGCAGCAGGCAACCGGTACAGACGGCTCACAGCTTACAGCAGGCGGAGATAATGCGGCACAAAGCGGGGATGCCCATACGGGGGAAGGTACAGGTACTGCGGGAAACGGAGAAGAGGCAGCAGTCTATTATGATATGGAGGAGATTTCGCTGCCGGACCCGGATGAGGGCTTTGAAGACCGTATACCGGAGGGCGGCTGGCTTTGGCGGAAGGACCCCATTTTGAAGGGGGAGTATATTTACCGCCGAATCATGGTATATACGCAGGAAGGCATGCCTATAGAGGATTATTTACAGGTTTTAAAGCTGTCAGAGATGGAATGGAAAAATATTGCGCTTTCCGATGAGTTTGAGATAGACGGCAGGCAGTACTCCGGTTTTGGAGAACCCTTTTCTGCGACAATGGATGGGGAGCTTTACTGCATTGTGTATCCGGCAGAAGGGGAAGAACGTTTTTTAGGCAGACTTGGAGAAAACGGCATAGAGGAGATTGTCTGTACTGTTCCGTCCGTACTTATAGATGATTATTGGGCTTGTGCAGGAAATAACAAACAGGCCGTTTTAAGCCGTGACAGGGACGGTGGTTTTTATTATTTCCATGAGCTGGGCAGCAGCATTACCTGCCTTGGCAACGCCATGCAGACGCAGAATGAGGCAGAGCAGTCCGGCAAAATTTTAAATCTGATACAGGCAGGGCCGGGAACGGATACCTGCTGGTACGGAACGGATGCAACCGGCAAGGCAGTTATTGGGAGTGTGATTGGTGAGAAGAAGCTTTTGGATGGCTTTGAAGGAATCGGCAGTGAATATATGGCGGCGTTCTCGGCTGACGGTCCCCTTTTTCTGGCAGATACACAGAAGGTGTGGAGAGCAGATGGGGAAGCAGACAAGGTACGGGAACCTGAGCCGGTTTATGACCTTTCCGGGAACGGCTATATCATTAAGGATTTATACGGCATGGAAGCCGGGGAAAACGGTGAAGTACATTTTCTGGTGAAGCTTGACAAAAAAATCACTTTTTTAAAGCTTACAGAAACTGATAAGCCACAGGAAAAGCAGGAAATAGTCATTGCCTTTACCATGCCGCATCTGGCGCTGTCAAAGTCGATTGCACGTTTCAACAGACAGAGCGAACGGTATTATATAACTGTTATGCTGCCTGAGGAAAAAGAGGAATGGGGAGAATTTGCGGACCGTATGCGGCTGGAAATCAGTGCCGGCGGCGGACCGGATATTTTGGGACATGATGTCATTTTTGATATTGCCCCCTATGTGGAAAACGATTATCTGGAGTGTCTGGACGGGGTAATTGCGGATGAATCGGGGTATCTGCAGGCCGCACTGGACGGGTGCAGGATAGACGGAAAGCTGTATGGTATACCGTACGACTGCTCCTTTGATTTTGTGTTCTATAGTGAAGCGGATACAAAAGGATGTACCGCATGGACCTTGCCGGAAATGATGACGGCAGTACGTGCTTCGGATGCGGAGATATTGCAGGAAGATTACAGCGGTGTGCGTATTGTAAGGGAATATGCGCTGAATGACAATTCCGATACCACCTATATCGACTGGGAAAGGGGAGAAAGTCATTTAACAGAACAGCCCTTTTTAGACTTGCTTGCATTTGCCAAAGAATATGCGGATGACAAAAATATACAGGGTGAGAAGGCCTTTGCAAAGGGACTTGTGATTCCGTTTGATGAGCTGCGCTATATGAAAGAAATTTACGGCAGCTTTGAGGAAAATCCGGCAATAATCGGATATCCCAGAGCAGAAGGAAACGGCATTTATGTAAACAGCAGGGAGCTGTATCTGAATGCCAATTCAGACTGCAAGGAAGGTGCAAAAGAATTTTTTAGTTTCCTGTTATCGGAAGAAGAACAGCTGCAGTATAGTGCGTTCTGCCTGGAGGATGAAAGAGAGCCGGGACAGAGCCTGATGGGTCATAAGCAGCAATTTCCTATTTACATGGGAGCTTATGATGCCCTTGTGGAGCAGGAAATAAAAAGAGATAAAAAGAACAATGTCATCTATACGGACAGCGGCATTATACAGCTTGAGCCTCTTTATACGGATGAACAGATAGAGCAGTTCTACTTCCTGCTTCACAATGCAAAACCCGCTAATTATAATGCGGCGGCGCTTGAAGATGTTATATGGGAGGAGCTGGCACCATATTTTGCAGGGGATATCACAGCCGAACAGGCAGCAGAGAAGCTGGATAACAGGGTACAGCTGTATCTGGATGAAAGAGCGTATTGACAGGGGATAAAGCAGCAGCGGTGCTGCAGTGATAAAATAGCTTTCTGAGAGTTTGTAATAGAATAGGGTGTAAACAGGACTGCCGTACTGCGAGGGATAATCGTGGAACGGCAGTTTTGGTATTACGGCTTTTTGCGCATGTGGCAAGAGCCGGGTGGAACAATGTCTATCTGGGAGAAGCGAAAGAGGGATGCTTTATTATGACGGCGGTATATGAGGACCGGGATGATACAGGCATATTTACCTATGCGGTATTCGGATTGGGAATGAAAGGGGAAATACAGCAGATTGCAGGGTCCTCTTTTGAATGGCAGGGCGTTTTTTTATATGATGATGAACTGTTTAAGGAATGGGCGGACGGTCTTTCCTATTATCTGGAAAACAGCCATTTGCTCTTAAGCTCCCAGGATGGAGAGCTGCGGACTGACAAGGTTTCTGAGGCGGATAAATATAATTATGATAGCCTGAGGAGGGGATAAAAGCTATAGCATTTTTACATTTTCTTTATAAATAATTCATTGACTTACCCATGGAAAAAAATACAATAAAAAATGTGACTTTGCTAAGAAAAGTGACATTATATTAGGTAGAAATTATATTTTAGAAAAAAAGGAAAGGTGCATTCCATGGGAAAAATTTTTAAATATGTAAAGGAATCCTGGCTGGCTGCAATTACCATTATAGCACTGCTGATTGTGCAGGCGTACTGTGATTTGCAGTTGCCCCAGTATACCTCCGATATTGTGGATGTGGGCATCGGACAGGGCGGTATTGCCTATGCTGCTCCTGAAAAAATGCGCGGGGAAACCTATGCCGATTTGGAACTGTTTATGACGGCGGAAGAAAAGACGGTGTTAGATGGGGCGTATGTGCAGGATACAGACGGCAATTACAGCCTTACGGCGAAGGATGAGGAAACGCTTCAGAATATCGACAGCAGTCTGGGACTTCCGATGGTGCTTTTATCGTTTTTAAACAGCGGTGAGACGGAGTATACCATAGAAACGCTGCGCACCATGGCAGCAGGCGGGATGATAACCGAGGAACAGATACTTGAAATCAGAGAACAGGCTGTTTCCATGATGGGAGACATGAGCGATTCCGTTATTTCTGCAAGGGCAGTCCAGTTTGTGCAGGCAGAATATGAAGCGCTTGGCATGGATACAGGCAAAATACAGACCAGGTATCTGACCCAGACCGGGCTTAAGATGCTGGGCTTGTCGGTGCTTATGATGGCAGCGGCAATCCTTGCCGGACTGTTGGCTTCTGTGGCAGCGGCACGGACAGGACGTAATTTGAGAAGCCGCGTATACAATAAGGTAGTGGCATTCTCCAGTGCGGAGATGGATAAATTTTCCACGGCTTCCCTGATTACCCGTAGCACCAACGATATTCAGCAGGTACAGATGGTAATCGTGATGCTGCTGCGTATGGTTTTATATGCACCCATAATCGGTATCGGCGGTGTTGTGAAGGTAACGAATACCGGCACCGGTATGGGGTGGATTATCGGAGTGGCAGTTGGCGTTATTTCTGCTCTGGTACTGGTGCTGGTGGCAGTGGCAATGCCCAAATTTAAAAAGATGCAGACTTTGGTGGACAGGGTAAATCTTGTTTCCAGGGAAATACTGACAGGTATTCCCGTTATCAGGGCCTTTAGCCGGGAGAAGTTTGAAGAAAAGCGGTTTGATAAAGCCAATACGGACCTGATGAACACCCAGCTTTTTACCGGCAGGGTGATGAGCTTTATGATGCCGGCCATGATGCTGATTATGAACGCTATCTCTATTATGATAGTATGGTTTGGCGGCAAGGGCATTGATGCCGGTACCATGCAGGTAGGTGAAATGCTGGCATTCATTACCTATACCATGCAGATTGTTATGGCATTTTTAATGATTACCATGGTTTCCGTGATGCTGCCCCGTGCAGGCGTAGCAGCCAACCGTATTGAAGAAGTACTGAATACAAAAGAAACCATCCATGACAGTGAGAACGTGCAGGATGATAAATTAAAAGAAGTAAAAGGGGAAGTCGTTTTTGAGGATGTCTGTTTCAGATATCCGGGAGCGGAAGAAGATGCCCTGCATCATTTAAGCTTTACGGCAAAGCCCGGAGAGACGACAGCCATTATCGGCAGTACCGGCTGCGGCAAGTCCACTCTTTTGCATCTGATTCCCCGTTTTTATGATGTGACGGAGGGGCGTATTACCATAGACGGTATCGACATCAGAGAGGTTTCCCAAAAGAAGCTGAGAAGTGTGTTGGGCTATGTACCCCAAAAGGGCGTACTGTTTTCGGGAGATATCGCTTCCAATATTAAGTTCGGCGGAGAAGATATTTCCGATGAAAAAATGGTGGAGGCTGCCCAAATTGCTCAGGCAGTGGAATTTATCGACAGTAAGCCGGAAGGCTATGAAAGCCCGATTTCCCAGGGTGGCACTAATGTTTCCGGCGGACAGAAGCAGCGGCTTTCCATTGCAAGAGCCATTGCAAAGAATCCTAAAGTATTTTTGTTTGATGACAGCTTTTCCGCATTGGATTATAAGACGGATGTAACCTTACGAAGGGCGCTGCATGAGAAAACAGCGGATGCAACCGTTATTATCGTAGCGCAGCGTATCAGTACCATTCTGCATGCGGACCAGATTATTGTACTTGACAATGGCAGTATCGTAGGAAAAGGAACACACGGGGAACTGCTTGCTGCCTGTGAAACTTACAGAGAAATTGCAAAATCCCAGTTGTCAGAAGCTGAATTGAAGGGAGGCGCGCAGGCATGAGTGGAAAAGAAATGAGTGAGAACAGACCTCCTAAAGGAGGACCCATGGGGCATGGACCCGGACCAGGTATGATGCCGGGAGAAAAGGCAAAGGACTTTAAGGGCACCAGCAAAAAGCTGATTGCCTATATGGGAAGGTATAAATTTGCCATACTGCTTGTTATGATATTTGCCATTGGCGGAACGGCATTTAATATTATTGGACCTAAGGTATTGAGCAAGGCAACCACGGAGCTGTTTAACGGGCTGATGGCAAAGGTTTCCGGCACGGGCGGTATTAATTTTACAAGGATAGCCGAAATACTGGTATTTTTACTGGGCTTATATGTTATCAGTGCGGTGCTTTCCTTTATACAGGGCTATATTATGACAAATATTTCCCAAAAGCTCTGTTACCGGTTCAGAAGGGAGATATCGGAAAAGATAAACCGGATGCCCATGGCGTATTTTGAGTCCAAAACCGTAGGCGAGGTGCTTTCCCGCATTACAAACGATGTGGATACCTTAGGACAGAGCTTAAACCAGAGTATTACCACGCTGATAACCTCTGTAACAACCATTATAGGCGTACTGATTATGATGCTTTCCATCAGCCCGCTTATGACGCTGATAGCATTGGTTATCCTGCCGGTGTCCAGTATCCTGATTGGGATTGTCATAAAATTTTCCCAGAAGCATTTCGTAACCCAGCAGACCTACCTTGGAAAAATCAACGGACAGATAGAGGAAACCTTCAGCGGACACAATATCATCAAGGCTTTTAACAGAGAAGAGACGTCCCTGCAGGAGTTTAGCCAAACCAATGACATCCTTTATAAATCAGCATGGAAATCCCAGTTCATATCCGGGATGATGCAGCCTATTATGATGTTTGTAGGCAATTTGGGCTATGTGGCAGTGGCAATCAGCGGCAGTATGTTAGCCATAAAGAGCGTCATTGATGTAGGTGAGATACAGGCCTTTATCCAGTATGTGAAAAGCTTTACACAGCCCATTGCACAGCTGGCACAGGTATCCAACCTGCTGCAGTCCACGGCTGCTTCCGCAGAAAGAGTATTTGAATTTTTAAACGAAGAAGAAGAGGAGATGCATGCCGCAAATCCCGTGCATGTAGAAAAGCTGGACGGCGAAGTATCCTTTGAGCATGTGCAGTTTGGGTATAACCCTGACAAAATTGTTATTAAGGACTTCTCCTGCGATGTAAAGCCGGGACAGATGGTAGCAATCGTTGGGCCTACAGGCGCAGGCAAGACCACCATGGTGAAGCTTTTGATGCGTTTTTATGACGTAAATAACGGAGCCATCAAGGTGGACGGGTATGATATAAAGGATTTTAACCGCAGTGAGCTGCGTGAGTATTTCGGTATGGTATTACAGGATACCTGGCTGTTTAAGGGAACCATCATGGAAAATATCCGATACGGCAGACTGGATGCTACGGACGAAGAAGTTATTGCCGCAGCCAAGGCAGCCCATGCCCATCACTTTATACAGACTCTTCCCGGAGGCTATCAGATGGAATTAAATGAAGACGCCAGCAATGTATCGCAGGGCCAGAAACAGCTTTTAACCATTGCAAGAGCGATTTTAGCTGACAATCCCATCCTGATTTTGGATGAGGCGACAAGCTCCGTGGATACCAGAACCGAGGCGCGGATTCAGAAGGCTATGAACAACCTGATGAAGGGCAGAACCAGCTTTGTCATTGCACACAGGCTTTCTACCATAAAGGATGCGGATTTGATACTGGTGATGAAAGACGGCGATATCGTAGAGCAGGGAAATCACGAAGAACTCCTTGCAAAAGGCGGATTCTACGCAACCCTTTACAATTCTCAGTTTGAAGAAGCAACAGCATAGCAGCAACAGTATAGCTTGAATTTGGAAAATGCAGAGTATGAATAAAGCATACAGGAAAAGCAGGCAACAGAAAAATGCCGCAGCCAGGAAGGCTACGGCACTTTTTATGCACTTCGTTTTTGTTTTTATTTTTCATTAACCTTGTTCTTTTTTCTGTTTTTGAAAAACAGCACCGTGCCGATTACGAAAACCAGTGCGGCAAGGGAAGAGAAGATTACTGCGGGCAGAGCGGAAAAACTGCGGGGGGATGCGTCTGCGGACGCAGCCATAGCACTTCCCTGCGTAAGCACCATAGCGGAAATACCGGCCACCGTAACGGTGTTTTCGGCAGTGCCAAGCACTTCGGTACCGGCCTTTTCACCGTTTACGAAGATATCCCAGGAGCCTTCGGGCAGTGCTATGGAAACATCTTCTTTGTTGGCATTATAAACGACAAAAAGTGTTTCGGCGCTTTCCCCGTTGGGACTGCCGGTAATGGTATAAGCCACCACGTTTTTGGGCATATCATCAAGGAAGGTAAGATGCTCCTGCACCTGTTCTGTGACAGGCATGCGGAGTGCGCCGTGTGCCTTGCGGAAAGCAATCAGTCCCTTGTAATATTCATATACATCGCTTACTTTTCCCTTGTTGTCCCATTTGATACTGTTTGTAGAATCCGGAGAGCAGTAGCTGTTGGAATCAAAGCTGCCTTCTGTTGTGGCGGAAGGCTTGCTGCGAAGCATTTCCTCTCCTGCCTGTAAAAAAGGAATGCCCTGAGAAGTAAATACAATAGCGCTTCCCAACTTGTTCATTTTGATACGGTCTTCTGTACTGTCGGCAGCATTGGCAATGGCAAGCTTATCCCAAAGCGCAAGATTGTCATGGCAGGAAAGATAATTGATGGTCTGAGACGGGGAGCCGGACCAAAAGGCGGAGGCCTGATTGTGGTTTGTATAATCGGTCTGCTCGTTTTCCGTACAGCCTACAACGCTTATTTTTACACTTTCTTCCATACCGGGTTTGCCGTTAATAAAACCGGTGTCAAGGTCATTAAAAACATTTCCCTTTAAGGAATCTCGGATATCGTCGCTGAAGGCGCCTACGCCGTTTAACAGGTAATTGGAGCGTTTCAGGGCACGCTCGGATTCGGCAAGAGGAGAATCACCGCTGGTCCAGCCTTCCCCGTAAATGATAATGGAAGGGTCTACCTCGTTAAGGGCGTCCCTGATGGCATTCATGGTGTCACGGTCGTGGATTGCCATTAAGTCGAAACGGAATCCGTCTATATGGTATTCGGTTGCCCAATACACAACGGAATCTATCATATATTTGCGCATCATGGCCCTTTCGGAAGCTGTTTCATTGCCGCAGCCGGAAGCGTTGGAGTAGGAATCTCCGTTTCTGCGGTAGAAATAGTCAGGAACGGTTTTCTGGAAATTAGATTCCTCCAGACTGTAGGTATGGTTGAATACCACATCCATTACCACGCGGATATCATTTTCGTGCAGGGTCTGTACAAGCTCCTTAAATTCCTGTACACGTACCTCGCCGTTATAGGGGTCTGTACTGTAGGAGCCCTCCGGTACATTGTAGTTTTTGGGGTCATAGCCCCAGTTGAACTGACCGGAATCGGGCTTGCTTTCATCTACGGTAGCATAATCGTAAACCGGAAGAAGCTGGACATGGGTAACGCCTAAGTCCTTTATATGATCAAGTCCTGTAGGAAGACCATCACTGTTTGTAGTACCTGTTTCGGTAAGACCCAGGAATTTTCCGGTATTTTCAATGCCGGAGCTTTTATCGGAGGATAAATCCCTGACATGCAGCTCATAGATAACAGCGTCTGTAGGACTTACAAAGGCGGGGCGCTTATCATCGGCAAAGCCTTCCGGGTCGGTGGCATCCAAATCAATTACCATACCCCGGTTGCCGTTGACGCCTGTGGTTTTTGCATATAAATCCACTGCTTCCTTTGTAACGCCGTTTACCGTAACGGAATAGGTGTAATAAACGCCGTTTAAATCCCCGGTTTTTTCATAAACCCAGGTACCCTTTACATCGCTCTCCATGGGAAGGGACTCTATTAAGCTGTCACCGTCGCCTTTTTCATACAGGTTCAGGGTTACTGCGGATGCAGTGGGCGCCCACATGCGGAAGACAGTACTTTCCGGGGTATAAACGGCGCCTAAATCATTTCCGTCATAGGCAAATGCAGCATCAAAATCAGCGGAGCCGATAACGTCCCGTATGGAAACTGCGGTGCCGTCATAGCCCTCACGTTCTATATAATATTTTTTTGTCAAATCAAGGGGCTCCTTCATAATCAGATAGGCAGAAGCTTCTACCTTGGGGTTTTCTGACCATACCTTTACGATGGGGTAAGAGATGCCGGCTTCGTCCGTTACCGTAAACTTACTGCCTTCGGTGGTGTCAGCGGTATCAATGGGCCTGGATAAGGAAAAGAGTATTTTCTTGCTGGAATCAGACGCAAAGGCGGCGTCCACGATGACGGGACTGTAACTGACCTCCTCGGCGGAATACCAGACGGTGGGGTTGCCTTCCGCAAGATAAATATCAAGCACATTGTCTTTTGCGCGGCCAAGGTCAATATCCCGGGAACGGATACAATCCGAAGTTCCGTTCTGATAGATCTTTATACCGGCGGTCTGCCCGGCTTCGGGCAGCAGTCCTACATGGAACACGGCGCCGAAATCATCGGTTTCTGTAAGAGGATAGGAACCGCCGGCGTCATCAGAAAGCCATGCATAGGCTTCTGTGCTTTCTACATCATAATTTTCGGAAAAAGCATAGTAGTGTATGTTTAATTTTAGGGCGTCCTCGCGGTTATAGACAGCCAAACGTTCTTCTTCCAAAGCGGCAAAATCATAGACGGTGGCGCCATCAGGCGGTGTGGTGGTAAATTCTGCTACCTCGCTGGTAACCCAGATTTCCATAACATTGTCAGTGACCTCAACAAATCGGTCTTCGGAAACATCCTTTGCCTCCCATTCATTGAGACGGACAATAAATCCGATTTTAGCGGCATCGGACTTGCACTGATAAATGGCAATCTGCCCGAAATCATCAGAAGAAGTGAAGGCAACGGACTGTCCGTCCCGTCCTTCTTCCCAAATCCACATATTCCAGCCGTCATAATTGTTGTCAGCGCGGCCACCATAGTGGACAATCAGAGTGGTGCCTGCTGCGTTTGCCGTAGAGGACGGCAGCAGGGCGGTAAAAAGTGAAGAAAGGAGCAGAAACACTCCGGTCAGCACAATGGTTATTTTTTTACTCATATAAACCCTCCGTTTCATTATATGGATACTGTGTATTGATACCTCTTTCACAGTATATCATAGCCATGGGCTAAAAAGTTAATTTTTACGAAAAAATACGAAAAAATATAAGGGACAAAATTGTGCATATTTACTAAATGTGTAAAAGACTGGGAGATATAGTATTTAATTCCGCACGGAAACATGTTAAAATAAGAAAAGCTGATAGAAATTGGAGGAGCAATATGGGCACAGAGCTTGTCAGCACCAGTGACATATATAACGTAATACGCAGAGCCTTAGGCTGCATGGACAGCAAAGTCCTTTTGCACGGAGAAATAACAGGATACATATTTTATAATATGCTGAAGGCAGAAGGCAGCTATACTAATACAGAACTTGCAGAGTATGCGCTTATCGGCATGCTGCATGATATCGGTATGATTAAGACAGGATATAAGGACGGCGTTATACAGTGCGAGACTACAAACGTGTGGGCTCATTCGGTTTACGGCTATCTTTTTTTGAAGTATCTGTCTCCGGTAGGAGACAAGGCGGAGATTGTGCTGTATCACCATCTGCCCTATTATCTGCATGGACGGATTAAGAGCAGATATTTGAAGGTGACAGAATACCTGACTATTGCCGACCAGATGGATGTATTCATGCGCATGGAAGGGCATGGTATGGACAGGGATTATTTTGTACACCGTGCCAATATTAATTTTTCTGCCAGAGCGTTGGAAGTATTTCAGACAGCCCAGACGAAATACAATTTCCTTACAAAGTTAAAAACAGATGAATATTTGAACGAAATGTCTGATTTGTTTACAGATGTGAGCTTCAGTGAAAGGCAGAAAAAAGGCTTTCTTGAAATGCTGGTTTATGCCATTGATTTCAGAAGCCAGCAGACGGTTATCCATACGATGTCCACTAAGGCGTTTGCGCTGGAAATCGGCAGGATGATGCGGGTTCCGACTATGGATTTGCAGGTATTGTATTACGGTGCCCTGCTTCACGATATTGGAAAGATTGCGATTCCTCTTTCTATTTTAGAGGCTCCCAGACGGCTGACGGAGGAGGAGATGCGCATCATGAAGGCCCATGTGCTTATTACGGATAAAATCCTGCGGGGAGTTATGGATGAGCGGATTGTAGAAGTGGCGGCAAGGCACCACGAAAAACTGGACGGAACAGGCTACCCGCGGGGACTTGCAGCCGGTGATTTATCCCAGCTTGAGCGGATTACGGCAGTGGCTGATATTCTGAGTGCCTTGTATGGGAAACGGAGCTACAAAGATGCGTTTGCTCCTGAAAAAATCAAAGAAATTCTGCAGTCAGACGCAGAAAGCGGTAAAATATGTGAAAAGGTGGTAAGGGTTGTAACAGGCAGTTTTCAGACGATTATTAAAAATTATGAAAAGGAACGCGATGCAACCATGGAGAAGTACATGGAAATCGTGAACCAGTATGACAGTATCTATGAGCGGTTTAAAGGCTTTGACGCATAGGATTTAGTACTGCTTTTTTAGCAGACCAACCATACAATTACATTATGAGGGAGAACAAACAAAAATACTGATAAAGAGAAGGTAGCGGAAAGCATCTGTCTTGTCATATATTCTGTTGCACAATGGTATGCGAGTGAAACGGAGTTTTGGGCTGTGTATAGAACCATAGGTATGTCCGGGGAAGAGTTTGAAGCTATGCAAGAGACCGGGCGGGCACAGTAGTAGCTATAGTAATATAAAATGATGCCGGGGGCAAAAGGTATCTTAAAATAAGAAAATATACAGAAGGATATGCAGCTTTTCAATATCGAAGGCAAGCTTCGGGCAAAGGGAAAGGGCGTATCCTTTTTGAATGTTCTGATTAACAAAAACAACTTGTCATATTTACATACATATGCTACAATGCAGTTAGAAGCATTCAAATTTCTGATTACGGATTTACCGTATCTTGTTATCTGATATTTCTTATATCTAAAGAAACTTCAATGCTTTTTAAATCCATTTTAATAAGCAGAGAGGTTATGAAAAGAATGCTGTCGGTCTGACGATGGTTTATAAGCAACCTCCTGCTGCACTTTTAAGGAGGCATGCATATGCAAAAGACAAAGAAAAAGAGCCTGCAGGAGCTAAATCTTTCGGATAACTTTCTGTTTGGCGAGGTAATGTGTGACGAAGAAACCTGCAAGACGGCACTGGAGGTTATTCTTGGCAGGGAAATTGCCGGTGTGGCGTATGCCAACAAGGAGAAGCATTTAGATGTAGATGCTATTCATAAAGGCATCCGCCTGGATATTTTTTTCAAAGATGAAGAGGACACGATTTATAGTGTTGAAATGCAGACGGAAAACCGGCATAACATTCCAAAACGCAGCAGACATTATCAGAGCGTTATTGACATCAAAATTTTGCCGGCAGGAGAGCGGGACTACAGCAAACTAAATGACTGCATGATTATCTTTATCTGTACCTTTGACTTGTTTGGCAGAGGAAGATACTGTTATACTTTTGAAAATTGCTGTATAGAAGAGCCGGACCTTACATTGGGTGACGGTATGAGGAAAATTTTTCTGAATACCAAGGGAATGGTTACAGAGGGCGTTAGCTCGGAATTAATTGATTTTTTACATTATGTAGAGAATTCTATCGGGTTTTCTCCGGCAACCGAGCGGGTGAAAAAAATATCGGAGCGCGTAAAAAAGGTCAAGGAGAACGCACAGGCGGAGGTAAAATATATGACACTTGACGAATATGTATATTATAGAATAGAGGATGGCATTAGAGAAGGCCTGCAGGAGGCGTTGCAGGAAGCACTGGAAGAAAAACAGGCAGAGATGCAACAGGAGTTGCAGGAAGAACTGAAAGAAAAACAAACAGAGATGCAACAGGCGCTGCAGGAAGAACTGGAAGAAAAACAGGCAGAGATGCAGGAGGCACTGGAAGAGAAACAAGCGAAGATGCAACAGGAGTTTGAAGAAAAACGGGAAAAGATGCAACAGACATTAGCAGAACAGCAAGCGAAGCTGCAGCAGGCATTTGAAGAGCAGCGTGAAGAGAGCCGTACAGAGGGTGAACAACGGAAATTAATAGAGCTGGTTTGTAAAAAGATAAAAAAGGGAAAGAGCATTGCTGTTATAGCAGATGAATTGGAGGAGAGTGAAGAATATATCCGGGAAATCTGCAAGCAGCAAAAATAGCTATGCGGTTACAGAAAAAGCAGTTCCGGTATTTGAAGCCGGAGCTGCTTTTTAAATAGCTATTTTGAGGAGACAGTCCATCTGCCTGACGCGCCGCAGGGAAGTATGAAGCCGTTCCCGCTTACAGGCAGGCCGATTTCTTCCGATTCAACCGTGCCGCCGAAGCGTTTCTTTACAGCCATATTCAGCATATAAGAGAGTACTGCCGGCTGCAGGCCTGTGGTATAGGAATTGATTAAAAAGAATAAAGGCTTATCGGACAGTATCTGTGTTGTCAGCTCTATGAAGGGCCAGATACTGTCTTCTATTTTCCAGATTTCACCTTTAGGACCTCTGCCGTAGGAGGGAGGGTCCATAATGATGGCGTCATATTTGTTGCCGCGCCTGATCTCACGCTCTACGAATTTTACGCAGTCGTCCACCAGCCAGCGTATGGGAGCGTCTGCAAGGCCGGAGGAGGAGGCATTTTCCTTTGCCCAGGCTACCATGCCCTTAGAGGCGTCCACGTGGGTGACCTGTGCCCCTGCTGCTGCGGCAGAAAGCGTAGCGCCGCCTGTATAGGCAAAGAGGTTTAAGACCTTTATGGGTCTGCCGGCATTTTTAATAAGATTAGAGAACCAGTCCCAGTTGACAGCCTGTTCCGGAAATAATCCGGTGTGCTTGAAGCTGAAGGGCTTCAGATTAAAGGTAAGGCTTTTATAATGAATAGCCCATTCTGCCGGTAAATTGATGAATTCCCATTCGCCGCCGCCCTTTTGACTTCTGTGGTAATGACCGTTTTTGGTTTTCCAGCCCTTGTGGTCATGCGGGGTATTCCAAATGACCTGCGGATCCGGACGAACCAAGGTATATTTTCCCCACCGTTCCAGCTTCTCGCCGGAGGAGGTGTCTAATACTTCATAATCTTTCCAGTTATCTGCAATCCACATAATATTTGGTTCCTTTCTGCTGTTTCTTCTTAATTTAATATACAACAGGCAGCTAAAAGTAGCAATAGCGTTCATAAATTACCGGCATGCTTTTACACACTAAAATGATAACACGGTAATCTGTTGACTGTGCGGACTGTCTTATAATATAATAAAAAAGATAGACTGATACGGGTCTTGAAAAAAATACGAATGAAATGAGGAGGAGCGTATGACAGGAAATACATTAGGATGGGTAATCGTAGCTTTTGTGCTGTATTTGCTCATGATGATTGTGGTTGGCGCTATCTGCGCAAAAGGAAACAGCAGCTCGGAGGATTATTTTCTGGGAGGCAGAAAGCTGGGCGGGTTTGTAGCAGCTTTATCAGCACAGGCATCGGACATGAGCGGGTGGCTTTTGATGGGATTGCCGGGAGCAATCTATCTGACAGGTGTAGGAGGCGATGGCTGGGTAGCTATCGGCCTGTTTATCGGAACGGTTTTAAACTGGCTGCTTGTGGCAACCAGACTGCGCCGTTACACGATACGTGCCAACAATGCAGTGACACTGCCTACTTATTTTGAAAACAGATTTCACGATAAGAAAAAGATACTGATGGCGGTTTCTTCCGTTACGATTGTTATCTTCTTTTTGGTATATTGTGCTTCCGCACTGGCAGCAGGAGGGCAGCTTTTTGAATCGGTATTCGGTATTGATTACAAAATTGCCCTGACTATCGGTGCGTTGGTTATTTTGATTTATACTTTCTTAGGCGGTTTTATGGCAGTATGTACTACGGACTTTATTCAGGGAACCATGATGCTTGTGGCAATTCTGGCGGTTCCCCTTGTAGCGCTGCTTTTTATGAAGCAGGACGGCGTAACGGTTGCCTCGGGTCTGGCAGAGGCAGGCAACGTGGCAAACAGCGCAGATTTTTTAAATCTGATGAAGCACGGAGATAAATCTAACAATGCGGTCAATATTATTTCAGGCTTAGGCTGGGGGCTCGGCTATTTTGGCATGCCTCATATCCTGGTACGTTTCATGGCTGTAAAGAATGAGCGGGAATTAAAGAAGTCCAAAGTAGTTGCAATTGTCTGGGTAGCCTTATCGCTGTTCTTTGCCTGCTTTATCGGTGTCTTGGGCCGGGCATATTTAGGAGATGTGCTGGTAGAGGGCGGAAGCGAGAAAGTCTTTATTGAAATGATTAAAAAGGTGTTTACTGAAGATATCAGACTGCCGCTCATAGCAGGACTGTTCCTTTGCGGTATTCTGGCAGCTATCATGTCAACGGCAGATTCCCAGCTTTTAGTCAGTGCGTCCAGTGTAGCGGAGGATATTTATAAGGGGATGTTCAACAAGAAGGCTGATGATAAAAAAGTACTTGCAATCAGCAGAATTACGGTTGTAGGGGTTGCGTTGCTGGCATATATGATTGCACTTAATCCGAAAAATACCATTATGGGTCTGGTATCCAATGCATGGGCAGGCTTGGGAGCCGCTTTTGGACCTATTGTACTGATGTCGCTTTTCTGGAAGCGTACAAATTTTGCAGGTGCAGTAGCCGGTATCACAGCCGGAGCATTGACGGTTATTGTCTGGGATTATATTCCTCTTGTAAGCGGTGCTACCTTAGGGGCGGCAACCGGATTATATTCTTTGGTTGTCGGTTTTGCAGTCAGCCTGCTTGCAATCATTATAGCAAGTGTGACAGGAAAGGCTCCCAGTGAAGAGATGCTTGCTGAGTATGCGGATGTAAAGGCAGGAAAGGTAGAGTAACCGGATACACTTATATATAGAAGAAACGGTACGCATTTATTATATATATATGGTGTCAGGGGGGCAAAAGGTATTCTGCCCCGGCGGATGGCAGGAGGCATATGGAATTGTACAAAAAAAATACAATTTTTATAAAAAACCTCTTGCAATCCGCTAAAATACAATGTATACTAATTTTTGCTGTGGCATGATAGCTATGAAGCGTGAGGTTGCTGCTAAAGGGTGATGCCGGAAAGCAGGTTTTCCGTGGAGCGAATGTCAAGTTAGGAAACTGACGACAAGTCACTGTACCAAAATCAAGTCTGTCATATGACAGAAACAACCGTGAGAAACGAAGTTTGACACAAGGTTTGTGCAAAAACAGGATACACACGGGAGAGTGTACAGTCACCGCTTGTCGTACTTAAAGCAAAAGTGCGAAAAGGAGGCGACTTTTTTTATGGCAACAAGTCAAGTAATGAGAATTACACTGAAAGCTTATGATCATCAGTTGGTTGATGCATCTGCCAAAAAAATCATCGAAACAGTCAAGAAAAATGGATCTCAGGTAAGCGGACCGGTACCTCTTCCTACCAAGAAGGAAGTTGTTACTATCCTGCGTGCAGTTCACAAGTACAAAGATTCCCGTGAACAGTTCGAGCAGAGAACCCATAAGAGACTGATTGATATCATTGCACCGACACAGAAGACAGTTGATGCATTGCAGAGACTGGAAATGCCTGCAGGTGTTTACATCGATATCAAAATGAAAACCAAATAATATCCCCTACTAGTATGGACGCAGATGCGTCCCGCTGTAGAACAAACAGGAGGAAAACATGAAAAAAGCAATTTTGACAACCAAAGTCGGAATGACTCAAATCTTCAACGAAGACGGCGTTCTTGTTCCTGTAACAGTTCTTCAGGCTGGTCCTTGTGTGGTAACCCAGGTTAAGACAGCAGAAAATGACGGTTACAGCGCAGTTCAGGTCGGCTTTGTAGACAAAAAGGACAAAACAGTCAACAAAGATGCAAGCGGCAAGAAAGAAATAATCCACAGACATGGCGTAACAAAGGCTATGCAGGGACATTTCAAAAAAGCCGGTGTTACATCCAAGAGATATGTAAGAGAATTCAAATTTGAAAATGCAGAAGAGTATAAGCTCGGTGATGAGATTAAGGCTGATATTTTTGCAGCCGGCGATAAAGTAGATGCATCTGCAATTTCCAAGGGTAAAGGATTCCAGGGCGCCATCAAGAGATTCGGACAGCACAGAGGACCTATGAAGCACGGTTCTAAGTTCCATCGTCATCAGGGTTCCAACGGTGCATGCTCCTCACCCAGCCGTGTATTCAAAGGAAAAGGAATGCCCGGACACATGGGTTGCGTAAAAGTAACGGTTCAGAATCTGGAAGTAGTAAGAGTGGATGCTGATAAGAACTTACTTTTGGTAAAGGGTGCAGTACCCGGACCTAAGAAAGCTTTAGTTACAATCAAAGAAACCGTAAAGGTTGAAGCTTAACAGCGGGTCTTGCTCGCAGATGAAAGGAGGACTTAGACAGAAATGGCAAACGTATCTGTTTATAATATGGAAGGCAAAGAAGTCGGAAAAATCGACTTAAGCGATGCTGTCTTTGGTGTAGAGGTTAATGAACACCTGGTGCATATGGCAGTTGTACAGCAGCTTGCAAACAATCGTCAGGGAACTCAGAAAGCAAAGACTCGTTCTGAAGTATCCGGCGGTGGAAGAAAGCCCTGGAGGCAGAAGGGAACCGGTCATGCAAGACAGGGTTCAACCAGATCGCCCCAGTGGACCGGCGGCGGCGTAGTATTCGCTCCCGTACCGAGAGATTATTCTTTCAAATTAAATAAGAAAGAAAAGAGAGCGGCTTTAAAGTCAGCACTCACAAGCAAAGTTCTTGATAACAAGCTTGTTGTTGTAGATGAACTCAAGTTTGATGAAATCAAGACCAAGAATTTCCAGACTGTTATGGATAATCTGAATGTAAAGAAGGGACTTGTTATCCTGGCTGACAACGATGCAAACGTAGTTCTTTCCGCAAGAAATATCCCTACAGTACAGACCACTTTAACAGGCACTTTAAACGTATATGACGTTATGAAGGCTGGCACAGTTGTTCTGACAAAGGACGCTGTTTCAAAGATTGAGGAGGTATACGCATAATGGCTGATATCAAATACTATGACGTAATCCTCAAACCGGTTATTACTGAAAAGAGTATGGCTGGTATGGGCGAAAAGAAATATACTTTCCTGGTTCATCCGGACGCCAACAAGTCTCAGATTAAAGAAGCCGTTGAGAAAATGTTTGAAGGAACCAAGGTAGAAAAAGTCAACACTATGAACAGTGATGGCAAGAACAAAAGACGTGGTATGACAGTCGGCAAGACTGCAAAGACCAAGAAGGCAATTGTTCAGCTTACCAAAGACAGCAAAGATATTGAGATTTTTGCTGGTCTGTAGTGCGAGAAGAGCTTCTGAAAACTCACAGCAAAAGCTGCTTCGTTAAGAAGTTCTAAGCCCCGCACCGAAGAATGCCCTTCGGGACATTCTTCCAAGCAGGTTAATGTATGCGGCATAAGCCGCGCGAATAACAAAGCAAAGGAGATATAAATCATGGGAATTAAGACATATAACCCATATACACCTTCCAGAAGAAATATGACCGGTTCTGATTTCTCTGAGATTACAAAGACAACTCCTGAGAAATCCCTTTGCGTATCTTTAGCAAAGAGTGCAGGTCGTAACAATCAGGGTAAAATCACGGTAAGACACCGTGGCGGTGGTTCCAGAAGGAAATACAGAATCATTGATTTCAAGAGAAATAAGGATGGCATTGCGGCTACCGTAATCGGTATCGAATACGATCCTAACAGAACAGCAAATATTGCACTTATCTGTTATGAAGACGGCGAGAAGGCTTATATCCTCGCACCCGAAGGCCTGACAGACGGCATGAAGGTAATGAATGGCGCGCACGCAGAAGTAAGAGTAGGTAACTGCCTGCCTTTATCTGAGATTCCTGTTGGTACACAGGTACACAACATTGAATTATATCCCGGCAAGGGCGGACAGCTTGTTCGTTCCGCTGGTAACAGCGCACAGCTGATGGCTAAAGAAGGAAAGTACGCAACCTTGAGACTTCCTTCAGGCGAAATGAGAATGGTTCCTATTGTATGTAGAGCAACCGTAGGTGTTGTAGGCAATGTCGATCACAGCCTTATTAATATCGGTAAAGCAGGACGTAAGCGTCACATGGGCATTCGTCCCACAGTTCGCGGTTCTGTTATGAACCCTAATGACCATCCGCACGGTGGTGGTGAAGGTAAGACCGGTATTGGACGTCCCGGCCCTAGCACCCCTTGGGGCAAGCCTGCACTCGGCTTAAAGACACGTAAGAAGAAAAACAAGTCTAATAAGCTGATTGTAAGAAGAAGAGACGGTAGGGCTATCAAATAATTAAGGAGGAAAGACAATGGCTAGATCACTGAAAAAAGGACCATTCGCAGACCAGAGCCTGCTCAAGAGAGTAGATGCGCTGAATGCATCAGGACAGAAGCAGGTTATTAAGACCTGGTCCCGTCGTTCTACAATTTTCCCTTCTTTTGTGGGACATACGATTGCAGTACACGATGGCAGAAAGCACGTTCCTGTATATGTAACAGAAGATATGGTTGGCCACAAGCTCGGCGAGTTTGTTGCAACAAGAACCTTTAGAGGACACGGTAAAGACGAAAAGAAATCAAAGGTAAGATAACAAAGTCTTTCGCTGCATGAAAGACCGCCAGAGAATTTGCTTTGGCAAATTCTTTGGAGCTTTCCTTAAACAGAAGCAGCGGAAATTGAAAGGAGGACTAATTCTATGGCTAAAGGACATAGAAGTCAAATTAAAAGAGAGAGAAATGCGCAGAAAGATACAAGACCTTCAGCTAAGTTATCTTACGCAAGGGTTTCTGTTCAGAAAGCATGTTTCGT
>URUY01000026.1 GCA_900551115.1 uncultured Lachnospiraceae bacterium | reverse complement strand
TGCCGCTTATACGAGGCTATTCAAGAGGCATAGAAAGCTATGTGGGATATGAAGCAGTGGATGAAGAAGAGCTGTATGTGCGATTGGCAGCATACAATGAGCAGATGCGCTTAAATGGGGAAGAAGAGCAAGAATTGACACTTGCAGATGTGAAGGAATATCTCTCCGGTGAGTATAACGAGGACGGAAGTCTGCGAATCTATGAGGGTTATGAAAAGATACGCCGCTATATGGAAGGGTATTTTGAAGAAGAAGGGGACGAGGATATAGCAGAGTATTGGACAGAATTAGAAATAGTAAATAATGAATATTGGAAACAAAGTTTAAAAGATACATATATACCATTAAGAGACTTAAATTTGGAACAATTGCAAGAGCTAATAAACAAAAAGAATGACCCAACTTATGAAATTAATATGGAAGTGATGAAGGAGTAAAAGGGTGAAAAGGTAAAGTCTTTGGAGAGAGACTATAAAAACTACTACTATACAATGTAAGGAAGGACTAAGGATGAAAAAGGTAGAAGGCGGTGTTTGCGCCGCAAAAGGTTTTTATGCAGCCGGCATAGAGGCAGGCGTGAAATACAAAAACAGGAAGGATATGGCACTTGTTTACAGCGAGGTTCCCTGCGTGTGCGCAGGTACTTTTACCACTAATGTAGTAAAAGCGGCGCCGGTTATCTGGGACAGAAATATTGTGGAAAATGCAGCCTGTGCGCAGGCTGTAGTGGTAAATTCCGGCATCGCCAACGCCTGTACGGGAGAAGCAGGGATGTATTGCTGTAAAAAAGAGGCAGAGGCAGCGGCGGCAGCCCTTGCCATTCCTGCAGACAGCGTGTTAATCGGTTCTACCGGCGTAATCGGGATGCAGATGCCGGTGGAAAAGCTGGAAGCAGGTATTAAAAAGCTGGCAGAGGTAAAGGAGCATTCCGCAGCAGCGGCACAGCTTGCGGCAGAGGCCATTATGACAACGGATACGGTGGATAAGCAGGTGGCGGTAAGCTTTGAAATAGGCGGCAGGACGGTGACCATGGGCGGCATGTGCAAAGGCTCCGGCATGATTCACCCCAATATGTGTACCATGTTAGCATTTGTGACCTGCGATGCGGCAATTTCCAAAGAGCTTCTTACAAAAGCGGTAAAAGAAAGCATAGCCGATACCTTCAACATGATTTCCGTGGACGGGGATACCTCTACAAACGATACCTTCCTGCTTTTGGCAAACGGCATGGCAGGAAACCCTGAAATTACAGAAGAAAATGAGGATTATACGGTATTTAAAGAAGCCCTTTCCTATATCAATACCACACTGGCAAAGAAGATGGCAGGAGACGGGGAAGGCGCAACAGCGCTTTTTGAAACACAGGTAATTGGTGCAAGGACGAAACAGGATGCTAAGATACTGAGCAAGTCCGTTATCTGTTCGAGCCTCACAAAGGCGGCTATTTTCGGGCATGACGCCAACTGGGGCAGGATTCTCTGCGCGCTTGGTTATTCCGGTGTGGATTTTGACCCTGAAAAGGTAGAGCTGTTCTTTAAGAGCAAGGCCGGCTGTATCAAAATCTACGGAAACGGTACGGCAGCAGACTACAGCGAAGAGGAAGCTACAAAGATACTGACAGAAAAGGAAGTTACCGTGCTGGTGGATATGCATGCCGGCAGTGAAACGGCAACCGCATGGGGCTGTGATTTAAGCTATGACTATGTAAAAATCAATGCGGATTACAGGTCGTAAAAAAGGAGAATAAAGAAAATGCAGGATAAGAATATGGATACCCTTTTACAGAAGGCAGAGGTGCTGATTGAGGCACTGCCGTACATACAGCGGTTTAACAGAAAGGTCATCGTGGTGAAATACGGCGGCAGCGCCATGAGCAATGAAGAACTGCAGCGCAATGTTATGAAGGATGTGGCGCTTTTGAAGCTGGTAGGCTTTAAACCCATCATCGTACACGGCGGCGGCAAGGAAATCAGCCGCTGGGTCGGCAAGGTAGGCAAGGAGGCGCAGTTTGTGAACGGCCTTCGGGTTACGGACGAAGAAACCATGGAAATTGCAGAGATGGTATTAGGCAGGGTAAACAAGCATCTTGTTACCATGGTGCAGGAGCTGGGTATTAAGGCTGTGGGCATCAGCGGCAAGGACGGCGGACTTTTACAGGTGGAAAAAAAGCTCTCCGGCGGACAGGACATCGGCTATGTGGGAGAAGTAAAAGAAGTAAATCCCAAGGTGCTTTATGATCTTTTGGAAAAGGATTTTCTTCCTATTGTGGCACCTGTCGGTCTGGATGACAAATTTGATACCTACAATATCAATGCAGATGATGCAGCCTGTGCCATCGCGAAAGCGGTAGGCGCTGAAAAGCTGGCCTTTTTAACGGATATTGAAGGGCTTTACAAGGATATTAATGACAAGTCAAGCTTTATTTCCCGTCTGACGGCAACACAGGCAGAGGAACTGATAGAAGGCGGCTTTATCGGCGGCGGCATGCTGCCCAAATTAGGTAACTGTACTTCTGCAATTAAAAACGGTGTGAACCGGGTACATATTCTGGACGGACGTATTCCGCACTGCCTGCTTTTGGAGATATTTACCAACAAAGGTATCGGTACGGCCATCGTAGCGGACGAAGACAATCACGGTGCAGAAAACTGACAGTCGGTATCAGCGTATGCAGAAAGAGAGAGGGCGGGAAGCATGATGAAAGAATATATTGAAGAGGCGGAAGCGGCGCTTCTTCATACCTATAATCGTTATCAGGTGGTGCTTGATAAAGGAGAGGGCGTTTACCTCTATGACATAAACGGCAAAAAATATCTGGATTTTGTGGCAGGTATCGCAGTGTTCGCGCTGGGGTATCATAATGAAGCGTATAATAATGCATTAAAAGAGCAGATAGATAAGCTGATCCACACCTCCAATTATTACTACAATGTACCGGCGGTGGAAGCTGCCAAAAAGCTGAAAAAGGTTTCCGGCATGGACAGGGTTTTCTTTACCAATTCCGGCGCAGAAGCAGTGGAGGGCGCTATAAAAGCAGCCAGAAAATATGCATATCTGAAGGACGGTACAACAGACCATGAAATCATAGCCATGAACCATTCCTTCCACGGCAGGACTATGGGC
Source organism: uncultured Lachnospiraceae bacterium (assembly GCA_900551115.1). Lineage (GTDB taxonomy): Bacteria > Bacillota > Clostridia > Lachnospirales > Lachnospiraceae > Acetatifactor. The sequence goes on along the minus strand of URUY01000026.1, from coordinate 51,837 downwards.
GCGCTTTCCGTGACCGGCAATCCCCATTACAGGGAGGCCTTTGAACCGGGTATCGGCAACATCCGTTTTGCAGACATGAATGATTTTGACAGTGTAGCAGGTCAGGTAAATGAAAAAACCTGTGCGATTATCTTAGAGACGGTACAGGGAGAAGGCGGTATTTATCCGGCAGAGGAGGAGTTCTTAAAGAAGCTGCGCTCTCTCTGTGACAAAAAGGATATTTTGTTAATATTAGACGAAATACAGTGCGGTATGGGCAGAACCGGATATATGTTTGCATGGCAGAAATACGGTGTAAAGCCGGATATTATGACAACGGCTAAGGCATTAGGCTGCGGTGTTCCGGTAGGTGCTTTTCTTATGACGGAGAAGGTGGCAGCCCATTCTCTTACGGCAGGGGACCATGGCACAACCTACGGCGGCAACCCCCTTGCCTGTGCAGCTATTAATAAAGTGCTTGATTTATTTGACAAGACCCATATAATAGAACATGTGGGTGAGGTGGCGCCTTATTTGGAAAAGCGCCTGGACGAACTGGTAGAAAAATATGATTTTATCAAGGAAAGACGTGGCGCGGGGCTGATGCAGGGGCTTGTGTTTGACGGACCTGTGGCACAGTATATAAATAAGGCGCTGGATGAAGGCCTGATATTGATCAATGCCGGCAGTGATATAATCCGTTTCGTACCTCCCCTGATTATTACCGAAAAGAATATTGATGATATGATCGGGATTTTGGAGGGATGTTTCTCCTAAATACTGATTGAGGAGAAAATATATGGAATTAAAGAAAAGATTACTGGCTATACTGGCGATTGTCTGTGTAGTGGCAGGTGTGGTATATGTGGGAGAAAGCGGGATGAGTGTGAAACAGGAGTCTGACAATAATCTTCTGTTTCAGAATAAGGAAACAATTTATTTTTGGTATGCAGATGAAACCATGACCGACTTTATAAACAGCGCGGCAGTAACCTTTGGCGAAGAAAGAGACGTGCGCGTGATACCGGTGCTTACCTCAGACAGCGAATACTTAGAGGCAATTAACGAAGCATCGCTTCAAGGAGAGCATATTCCGGATGCGTATATCATCAGCAATGACTCCCTTGAAAAAGCTTATCTGGCAGGGCTTGCCTCTAAAATAACCGATGATGGAAAGCTGTGTACCACAGAGCATTTTCCTCAGACCGCGTTAAATGCAGTGACCTATAAAAACAAACTGGTAGCCTATCCCTATTTTTACGAAACCAGTGCGTTTCTTTACAATAAGACTTATTTGGAGGCGTGGACTGCGGAGCAGCTTGCTGCACAGGAAGCGGAAGCAGAAGGTGAGGAAGGCATAGAAGATACAGAGGAGATTCCGGAAGAAAATCCTGACGAGATTCCGGAAGGAGAACCGGGGGACGATACCCTTGAGGTCACCAGAGAGCAGATAGAAGCGGGTATTCCTGCTACGATGGATGAAGTGCTGGCGTTTGCAGACAATTATGACGCGCCTGAAAACGTAGAGGCAGTGCTTCGGTGGGATGTTTCCGATATTTTTTATAATTATTATTTTGTAGGTAATTATATGATAGTGGGCGGCGAAAGCGGCGATGATGAGGAAAATATCAATATCTACAATGAGGAAACCAAGAAGTGCCTGGAAATCTATCAGAATTTAAACCAGTTCTTTTACATTGAGTATGATGCCGTTACCTATGAGTCAGTAGTGCAGGATTTTATTGACGGCAAGATTGTTTTTACGGTAGCGACTACGGATGTGCTTAAAAAACTGGAGGAGGCTAAGGTGGAAGGCAATTTCCCCTATGAATACGGCATTTCCCTGATACCGCAGCCCAGTGCGGAGTTAAAGGGGCGTTCCCTTTCCGTAACAAGCTGTGTGGTGGTAAACGGGTATTCAGAGCATATGGAGTTGGCCAATGAATTTGCGGCATACCTTACCGGCAGCTACTATGACAAATTATATGAGAGAACAGGAAAGGTATCGGCTAACCTTTCGGCAAATGCGGACAATGAGCATTTGGCAGCTTTTATGGCAGAATATCAGAATGCGGATTCACTGCCTAAAATGATGCAGACCAGCAATTTTTGGATTCAGCTTGAAATATTATTTTCAAGAGTATGGGACGGAGGAGATATTGACAGTCTTTTACAGGATTTGTCAAATCAGATTGTTTCCCAGATGCAATAGAATACCGGATGCAATGGAATAGGAATCCGGCCATGTGGGCAAGCTAGATAAGGAAATCAGATTATCAGGAGGCTTTCATGGTTGGATTTTTTATTGCACTTTTATCGGGCGCGCTGATGAGTGTTCAAGGCGTATTTAATACGCAGGTTACAAAGACATCGGGTATCTGGGTGGCAAATGCGTTTGTGCAGTTATCCGCTTTTTTGGTGTGCATGGGCATATGGCTCTTTGCGGACCGTACTTCCTTTACCTCCCTTTTAAGGGTGGAGCCTAAATATATGCTGCTCGGCGGTGTGATGGGGGCGGGAATTACTTATACGGTGATAAAGGGAATGGCACTTTTGGGGCCTGCCCGCGCAGTGATGATTATTGTAATAGCACAGCTTATCGTGGCGTACGGGATTGAACTTTTGGGATGGTTCGGGGTGGAAAAGCAGCCGCTCGAAATACGGAAAATCATAGGTATGCTGATTGCTGTTGCAGGAATTGTGGTTTTTAAATGGAAATGACCCGATTTCATTTGGAAATGATGAATTCTTCTTGTAAATTGAAAACAATTAATTTACAATAAAAACAGTCGGTATGAGAGGCATTCCCTGATGCGAAATGCGGAAGGGATTACATATGGATAGAAGAAAAGAAAAAAGATGGAAAGCGGCGCTGTCCTTTGTACCGGTTTGTCTGTTTTTGGCCTGTGGAACGGCAAAAGAAGGCATAGAGCTGACAAAGCTTGCAGAGCTGCAGACTAAGACGGAGGACAGGGAAGGGAATACGGCAGAGGAAACGGCTTCCGAGGCAGCAGGACAGACAGGGGGCTTTTTGACGGAGCAGGAACATAAAGCCGGAGAGACGGAGACAAAGGAAGCTTTAACGGTTTTTGTGCATATCTGCGGTGAAGTGGTCTTGCCGGGAGTATATGAGGTTTCGCAGGATGGCAGGGTCTGTGACGTACTGCTTTTAGCCGGCGGTTTCACGGAGGAGGCTGCAACGGATGCTGTAAATCTGGCGGAACGGGTTTCGGACGGTATGCAGGTGGTGATACCCTCCGCTGCCCAGGCTGCGGAGAGCAGGCAGCAGGCAATACTTGAAAAAGCAGGACTTGTCAATATCAATACGGCTTCTGTAGAAGAATTGTGCAGTCTTCCGGGCATAGGGGAGAGCCGGGCGGGGGCTATTATTGAGTACCGCGAAAAAGAGGGCGGTTTTCGCACTGCAGAGGAGATCATGCAGGTGACCGGCATCAAGGAAGGCATGTATGAGAAGCTTGCGGAAATGATTTGTGTGGAATAATCCGCATATTATGAATAGGGAGAATGAGCAGGATGGGAAAAAAAGTATTGGTTGTAGATGATGAAAAATTGATTGTGAAGGGAATCCGCTTCAGTCTGGAGCAGGATGGCATGGAAGTGGACTGTGCATACGATGGCGAAGAGGCGCTGCAGTATGCAAAAAATACAAATTACGATATTATTCTGTTGGATATTATGCTGCCTAAGCTGACCGGGTTTGAGGTGTGTCAGCAGATACGTGAATTTTCCAATGTCCCGATTATTATGCTGACGGCAAAAGGGGACGATATGGACAAAATTCTGGGACTGGAGTACGGTGCAGACGATTACATAACGAAGCCCTTTAACATTTTGGAGGTAAAGGCCAGAATCAAGGCCATTATGCGCAGGATGGAGCCTAAAAAGAGTGACAGGGATACAGCCAGCGTCATAGAGAGCGGTTCCATGCGCCTGGACTGTGAAGGCAGAAGAGCTTATATGGCGGGCAGGGAAATCGGACTGACAGCCAAGGAATTTGAGGTGCTGGAGCTTTTGATGCGCAATCCCAACAAGGTTTACAGCAGGGAAAAGCTTTTGAAGCTGGTTTGGGGAAGCGATTATCCGGGCGACGTACGCACGGTGGATGTGCATATCAGAAGGCTTAGGGAGAAGGTTGAGGACAATCCCAGTGAGCCTAAGTTTGTGCATACAAAATGGGGTGTCGGATATTACTTTTTGAACGCGGAGTAAGCATATGCTGTTAAAAATAAAAGAAGGGCTTCATCAGTTAAAATATTTACGCAGCCTGCGGGCGCGGCTTTTCCTCATTATTCTTGCAGTGGGGATTGTGCCCAGCATACTGATGCGTTACGGGATTGTGGAAAATTATGAAGACCGTGCAATACCGCTGCGTGCAGATACGGTGCAGACGCAGCTGAAAATACTGGCAAATCACCTGATTACCTACAACTATCTGCAGGATAATTCTTCCGAGGTAATCAATGCGGAGTTAGAAATGCTGTCCAATCTTTATGACGGACGTGTGCTGATTATCGGTGGTAATTTTAAGGTTGTAAAAGATACATATACCATCAGTGAAGGCAAAACCATTATATCCGAAGAGGTCATAAAGTCCTTCGGCGGTGAAAGCCTGTCTAATTATGACAAAGAACACGGTTATATCGAGATGACAACGCCTATTACAGAGACTGTAAAGCTTATGACGGACAACGGCGAAGCAGAGAAGAGCATAGTGCGCGGCGTTATGCTTACCAGTATTTCTACGGACAGTATTACTGCCACCATGGATATTTTAAGCAGAAAGGCTTTGATTTTAGAAGTGCTGATGATTATTGTTATCATAGGGATTGCCATTGTGCTGTCCGATGTGCTGACAAGGCCGTTTGCGCGGGTTACGCAGGCAATCAATGATGTAAAGTCCGGGTATACGGATGAAAGCATTTCCGTGCCGGATTATTTGGAAACGGCACATATTATAGACGCCTTTAATCAGCTTTTGAGCCGGATGAAGGTACTTGACGATTCCAGGCAGGAGTTTGTGTCAAACGTATCCCATGAATTAAAGACGCCCATGGCTTCCATGAAGGTGCTGGCGGATTCCCTGCTTGCGCAGCCGGAAGCCCCCCTGGAGATGTACAAGGAATTTATGAGTGATATAGCCGATGAGATTGACAGGGAAAACCGCATTATTACGGACCTGCTCGCACTGGTTAAGATGGATAAGACGGTGTCGGAGCTGAATGTCAGCGCGGTGAATATGAATGAATTGACGGAGCTGATTTGCAAACGTCTTCGTCCGATTGCAAGGAAGAAGGATATCGAGGTAACACTGGAAAGCATCAGACCAGTAGTGGCAGAGGTGGATGAGGTAAAAATGACGCTCATCATTTCAAATCTTGTGGAAAATGCCATCAAGTACAATAGAGAACAGGGGTCTGTAAAGATAATTCTGGATGCTGACCATCAGATGTTTTCCCTGGAGGTTACGGATACGGGTATCGGTATTCCCGAGGACGCGCTGGAACATATTTATGAACGTTTTTACCGTGTGGACAAGTCACATTCCAGAGAAATCGGCGGAACGGGGCTGGGACTGGCAATTACCAGAAACGCTGTGCTTATGCACAGGGGCTCCATTACAGTGACAAGCTTAGAAGGGGAAGGGACTACATTTCTTGTAAAAATTCCGTTAAACCATATCGCAGGGTAAGTGGAAAGGACAGGGTTATGAAAAAAGTAATAAAACCGCTGCTGTTCTTGCTGATTGGCGTTTTTTTTGCCGCCGGCTGCGGGAAAGATGCGCCGGCTGATAAAAGCCGGGTCATGGCAGTTTATTATGTCAATAATGCAGAAACAAAGGTAGAAATGCACGAGTATCAAATGCAGGCATCGGATACAGAGGGCCAGCTCGACGAGCTGATTGAGCAGCTGAAGACCATGCCGGCCAAGCTGGAGTATAAGGCGCCTCTGCAAATGGGGTTTGAACTGCTTTCTTATCATGTGGACGGCGAAAAGCTGTATTTGGATATGAGTGAGGAGTACAGGAATCTGCCGCCGACAACAGAGGTCCTAGTCAGGGCAGCCCTTGTCAGGACACTGTCTCAGACAAAGGGGGTAAAATACATTGAAATTACGGTAGCAGGCGGGCAGCTTCATGACAGCCTCGGAAACGTGGTGGGGCTGATGACGGCGGATCAGTTTATTGACAATGCCGGAGATGAAATCAATACCTACGAGAAAGTAAAGCTGCGGCTTTATTTTGCCAACGAAGAGGGAACGGCATTGATTGCCACCAACAGGACTATGGCCTACAATACCAATATTTCTTTGGAAAAGCTGGTGGTGGAACAGCTTTTATCCGGTCCGGGAGCAGATGTGGCAGATGTGGTGTATCCTACCATCAATCCCAATGTAAAGGTTTTGAGCATTGCGGTAAAGGATGGAATTTGTTATGTAAACTTTGATGAAAATTTTTTGACACAAATATATAATGTGTCCTCGGAGGTGGCGATTTATTCCATCGTGAATTCGCTGGCAGAATTGACAGATGTCAACAAGGTACAGATATCGGTAAATGGAGAAACGGATATTATGTATCGTGAAAGCATCAGTCTGACTACCGTGTTTGAAAGAAATTTGGATTTGATTACTACAGTGGAGTAGGTGATTATGAAAAGACCATTGTTTTTGGTATGCCTGACCATTGTTCTGCTGACGGCAGTCCGGATGTGGAGACATCCGCCGTCCCCTGTTTCCTATGGGGAGGCTGCCGGAACAGAGGTGTCTCTCACCGGACGGGTATATGCAAAAGAATTTCAAAGGGGGAAGCTATCCCCCATCTTACTTATCTATTTGAAACCGCTTTCTCTTACAGCGGATTCTCAGAATATTCCATTTTATGACAACTTCATATGCAGTATAAAAAATGTAGATACCGAACCGCCTGTTGGCAGCCTGGTTACTGTACGGGGAATCCTGACAGAATATGAAGCTGCCTCAAATCCGGGGCAGTTTGATGCGGCAATTTATTATAGGACTATGGGGATTTCTGCCGCTATAAGAGAAGGAGAGCTGACAATACAGGAAGAAGGACAGGATTTTTTTAAAGAGGGACTTTGGCAGCTGCGCAATTTTTTTGGAGAATGCCTGGATAAAATTTTTTTGGAAGAAGACGCGGCAATTTTGAAAACCATGTTGTTAGGTGACAGGGCTTTTTTGGACGGAGAAATAAAAAAACGCTACAGAGAGGCAGGAATCCTGCATATACTGGCTATTTCAGGACTCCACATTACGATATTGGGAATGGGGATATACAAGCTGTTAAGGCGGATACAGCTTCCTGTTATACCGGCAGCAATGCTTGCGGGCGCAGTAATGCTTGCCTATGGCATGATGGCAGGGATGCCTGTTTCTGCAAGGAGGGCGGTTTTTATGTTTTTGCTGCGGCTTTTGGCAGACTGCATCGGCAGAACCTACGATATGCTGACGGCGCTTTTATTATGCGGGGCAGTCATGGTAATAGAACAGCCGCTTTATCTGTATCATTCAGGCTTTTTGCTTTCTTTTCTTGCAGTTGCGGCTGTAGGGGGCTTAAAGCCGCAAATAGTGCCGTCTTTTAACAGGTTTTCTCCGATTTTGGACAGCTTTTTTACATCGCTTGCAATAGCAATCTTCACACTGCCTGTCCAGCTTTGGTTTTATCATGAAGTATCCGTCTATGGGGTGCTTTTTAATTTGGTGGTACTTCCTTTGGTGGGTGTTGTCCTTAGCCTGGGAGTGTGGGCTCTGGCAGCTTTTTTCCTGCTGCCTCCGGTAACCGGTATTTTTGCTCTTTTTCTGCATATGATACTGGCCTCTTATGAGCAGGGCTGCATCTTTACAGGCAGTCTTCCCGGCAGCCTGTGGACGCCGGGAAAGCCTTATGTCTGGCAGATACTATGCTTTTTAGTGTTGGTTTTTGCGGTTATTTTTTTGAAAAAGCTGAAATGGAAATATAGGATGGGACTGCTGTGCGGAGCGGTGCTGCTTTTTGGTATCAGGGAAAGAGACGGCCTTACCGTTACCTTTTTGGATGTGGGACAGGGAGACTGCATCTGCATGGAACTGCCGGATGGCAGTACGTGGCTTGCAGACGGCGGCAGTTTAAATGTTTCGGGGGTGGGCACCTACAGGATAGAACCTTTTCTGAAAAGCAGGGGAATTGATACCCTGGAGGCAGTATTTTTAAGCCATTCGGACAAAGACCATATAAACGGCGTAGAGGAGCTTTTGGAAAACGGTGGAATAAAAATAGAGCTTTTGGCACTGCCCTGCACGGCAGGAACGGACGAAGAGAGCTTTACAAAAGTACTTGCTTTGGCAGAACAGAGAAAAATCCCCGTGCTGTGGCTTGCGCAGGGAATGGAATGGGAATGCGGCGGTGTTACGGCAGCCTGCCTGCATCCGGCGCAGACTGAATATCTGCCGGATACCAATGCGGCTTCGGAGGTGCTTTATTTTTCCTATGGTGCATTCACGATGCTCCTTACCGGAGATGTGGAGAAGGAGGGCGAAGAAAACCTGCTTTTAAGCCTGCAGGAGAGACGGATAGAAGAGGTGACGGTTTTAAAGGTGGCCCATCACGGTTCCAAATACTCTACGGGGGAAGCTTTTTTGCAAACGGTACGTCCCCGGTTTTCGATAATTTCAGCAGGGCATAATAATTTCTACGGCCATCCCCATGAGGAAACCTTATACAGGCTTCATAATTGCGGGACACGGGTATATCAGACACCTGAGAGCGGTGCGGTAATAGTTAAAACAGATGGGGAACGGATAAGGATAGAGGAATTTAACGGAAGGAATTAGAAGAGTATGGCATATATGCACAAAGGCCGGGTGTTGAAGCAGTATAAAATTAATGCTATAATACAGTGACGATACCAAAAAAGGCTTTGAAAAGAGAGGAGCATAAGCGTGCAGCAGATTAATGAAGATTTAAAAAGCGGACAGTTCAGCCGGATGTATCTTCTCTTTGGAGAGGAAGCTTATCTGCGCAGACAGTATATGGACAAACTGAAAAATGCGCTTTCTCCGGAAGGCGATTCCATGAATACTCACTATTTTGAAGGGAAGGACGTGCCGGTTTCAGAGGTGATTGACTTAGCGGAGACAATGCCCTTTTTTGCAGAGAGAAGAGTCATTATCATGGAAAATACCGGACTGTTTAAAGCCGGCGGAGAAAAACTGGCTGAGTATTTGGAGAATCCTGCGCCTGCTGCTTTTTTTGTTTTTGCGGAAAGCGAAGTGGACAAGAGAAGCAAATTGTTTAAGCAGGTACAGAAGAACGGAAGGGCAGTCTGTTTTGATGTACAGGATGAGCGGACGCTGAAGCGCTGGATTGCCGGGATATTAAAAAAAGACGGCAAGCAGATTACAGAGAGCTGTGCAGAATATTTTTTGGATAAAACAGGAACGGACATGGGGAATATCCGTTCAGAATTAGAAAAACTGATATGCTACTGCATGGACCGGGATGTAGTGGAAAAAGAAGATGTGGATATGATCTGCACCACCCGTATCAGCAGCCATATTTTTGACATGGTTGCAGCTATCGGGGATAAGCAGACAAAGAAGGCACTGACGCTTTATTATGACCTTCTGGCATTAAAGGAACCGCCTATGCGGATTTTATTTCTGATAGCCAGACAGTGCAATACCCTGCTGCAGGCAAAGCAGCTTAAGAATAAAGGCTTTGACAATAAAGCCATAGGGGAAAAGACAGGACTTCCGGGCTTTGTAGCAGGAAAATATGTGGCGCAGGCAGCAAAGTTTAAGGAGAAGGATTTGAAGCGGGCTGTGGAGCGGTGTGTGGAGGCAGAAGAAGCGGTAAAGACAGGCAGGATGAACGACACCATGAGCGTAGAACTGCTGATTATGTCGGTGCTTTGATGCAATTATGATACAAGGCGTGGCTATGCTGACAAAGAAGGGGGTAGGATAAATGATTAAGATACTGATAGTGGAGGATGAAGAGCCCATTTCCAATCTGATACGCATGAATCTGACAAAGGCAGGCTATCAGTGCAGATGTGCATTTGACGGACAGGAAGCAGCCGATATGATGACAAACGGCAGCTACGACCTGATACTGCTTGACATCATGCTTCCTAAAATAAACGGCTATGAGCTTTTGGAGTATGCCCAGAGCCTGGATGTTCCGGTTATTTTTATTACTGCTATGGGTACTGTGGAAAACCGGGTAAAGGGATTAAAAAAAGGGGCGGATGATTATATTGCCAAGCCCTTTGAAATCGTGGAGCTGCTTGCCAGAGTAGAGGCGGTTCTTAGGAGATACAATAAGGCTGACCGGCTGATTAAGATTCTGGATATCGAAGTGGACGTGTATTCCAGGGTAGTCATGCAGAACGGAGAACAGGTTATGCTGACCCTGAAGGAGTTTGAACTGCTGCTTCTGTTTATCCGGAATAAAAATATCGCCCTCTACAGAGATACCATATATGAAAATGTATGGGAAAGTGAGTATATGGGAGAGAGCAGGACGGTAGATCTGCATGTACAGAGACTGAAAAAAAAGCTGCACTGGGAAGACAAAATTGTTGCGGTGTATAAGGTGGGATACCGCTTGGAAGCCTGAGTGAAGGGGATGTTTAATGAAATTTTTCTGGAAAATCTTTTTTGTATTTACATCGCTTATAACAATAGTGTTCAGTCTGTTCAGCATCTTTATGATTACGCAGAGCTTTCGCAATTCTTTGGAAAAAGAAATTGAGGAAGGCAACCGTGAGAACAGGATGTTTCAGTTTGCCTTTGAAGTAAATATGAACGCTTTGTCTGAAAATTACAGGACGGAGAAAATTGTAAGGGACCTGGCGGAATCAGTGATAGGCAATCTGGATAATCAGGAATACTCTTATAAGCTGTACAGAGGTGCGCAGAACCTTATTTATGAAAATTCTGAAAACAGGCTGGAGCATCAGCTTATAGAGCAGCTTGGGGAAAATACCTGCGTGTATCAGGTTATGGAATCGGGAGAACACAGGTATCTTATTTTTGTATGCAAAAGTATCATGAGCGGCAGAACCTATTATTTGGAAAGCGCAAAGGATATTACCGAGCTGTACGAGGAGCGGAACAGCTTTTATAACCAGTACCGTGTCATTATGTTAGGTCTGCTTGCTGTGACCAGCGTAGTGATTTTTATAATATCTCATTTCCTGACAAGGTCTGTGGTGGGGCTTTCCTATACAACCAAAAAGTTTGCGGAAGGGAATTATGATATCCGTGCCAATGTAAAAAGCGAAGACGAGATTGGTACGCTGGCACAGGATTTTAATCTGATGGCAGACAATCTGACGCAGAAAATGGAAGAACTGACGGATGCGGCGAGAAAGCAGGAGGATTTTACTGCTTCTTTTGCCCATGAATTAAAAACGCCGCTTACTTCTATTATCGGGTATGCGGATATGCTGCGTACCATGGATATGACAAAGGAAGAAACGATGGAGGCTTCCAATTATATATATTCTCAGGGAAAGCGTCTGGAAAGCCTTTCCTTTAAGCTGCTGGAGCTGATAGTAACCAATAAGCAGGAGTATCAGTTTAAGGAGATTTCGGTAAAAGCTTTGGCGGAGGAAGTAAAGCAGATAGTATCAAAGAGCCTGGAGAAGAAAAAGGCGGCCTGCAATATAGAGGTAGAGGAAGGGACTGTCTGTGGGGAGCATGACCTTTTAATTTCCCTTCTTGTCAATTTAGTGGACAATGCCAGAAAGGCGCTGGAACAGGAAGGGATCATTTGGATAAAGGGACGGCAGACGAAAGAAGGGTATGAGCTGATGGTAAAGGACAACGGCTGCGGCATGCCAAAGGAGGAGATTGATAAAATAACGGAAGCCTTTTATATGGTGGATAAGTCGCGTTCCCGTAAGGAGGGAGGCGCCGGACTGGGAATGACGCTGTGCAGCCGTATCGTAGAAGTGCATAATGCAAGATGGTATATCAGAAGCGAAGAAGGGAAAGGTACGGCAATCTGGGTGGTATTCCCGACAGGGGAGGTGCGCGGTGAAAAATAACGGTGAAAAAAAAGGCGGGATATTGGATTATGCAATCGGTATTCTTACGATTACGATTCTGATGCTGGCAACTTTTCTGATGCCGCAGGGCTACAGCGCTCTTATGGACAGCAAGGATTTAAATCAGGTGCATGTTGTGGAGCGAGAAGACTTTTCTTTTAAAAGCCCGGTGGATCTGACTGTGCGGGAGCGTATACAGCAGATGATGGAAAACATCATAAAACAGGAAGCTTTAAAAAGAACACTGTACCTGAGCGGACAGGAGGTTACGGACAGGGAACTGTTAGCAGGCATAAGAGAGGCTATGCGGATTGCGGCACAGTATAATATGCTGCCGGATATTTCTGCTTATGACATAGAGGGCAATATTGTTTATGCGGAATATTACAACTTAAGTGACAGCACTGCGGAAAATGCAGAGAGTACGGAAATTGCTTTTTGGAACATTCGCTTCAGTGATTATGAAACCTTTGATTTTACTTTTCGGGTAGATGCCAGTGAATATATTATTTATCAGGCAGAGCTGTATTGTGCAGAGGCTGCGGATTATGTTACCCAGCTTATGTCAGATGATAAGGAAGTGACGGCATTTTTGAACGGACAGTTTATAGAAGGGTGCGAGTTCTATCTGGAGTCAGAGGGCTATGACGTTATGACGGAGATTACTTACGGAGATATGGCGCTGATGCTGGGTTATGAAAGGGGAGAGTATGCCGTATACCGTGCCCATTGTACCAACGGATATATAGACGGAGACGGAATACGCTGGGGATTTGTACCGATGACGATAGCCCTGGAGAAGGGCAATTCGGCCAAAGACTGGGGCTATAAGGGAATAGAAGGATATTACGGCGATTTGTTCCATATAGATATTTACGAGGAAGAAATCATAGAACTTAAATAGACGTATGGATAAATGGTAAAACCGTTCTCTGCAAGGCAGCAGGGGACGGTTTTTTGAATTTGGGAGATATTTGCATTACCCGTTCAAAGGGAGGTTATTTGGACACTGATTCCTGTACACTGTGTATATCAGAAATGAAATGAAAGCTGACGGGAGGAAAGAGATGAAAACAGGAAGATTTGTTGTAACCACGGTTTTACTGGTTTTGATAACTGCTTTTTTGGCGGCGGGAACGGTTAAGAGTCAGAGCAGGGATGCGGTAAAGGAAAATGAAAACTATTATTTAAAGCTGGAGCGGGAATATGTAAGAATAATGCGGGAATATCTGAATGAAGCCGGGTTTGAGAACAGCGGTGTAATGCTGACGAGGACTGTATGGGAGGACGGCAGCAGGGAGTACCGTATTACTGTACATAACAGCAGATTTTTAAATATGACAGAAGAGGAAAAGGCAGCCTTGGCAGGAGAACTGGAAGAAAAAGCCTTTCAGGAGCAAAACTGCAGCTTTATACATTCCTTTACAGGAAATGCATGACAAGCAGGGAATTTGGGATTATAATAAAAAGAACCGCAAGAGCGGACGAAAGGAGAACAGTATGTCCCGGATTCCGAAACCGTATGAAATATATAAACACTTCAAAGGCAACCTGTATCAGGTGCTTGCATTGGCAGAGCATTCAGAAACAGGAGAAAAACTGGTGGTTTATCAGGCCTTGTACGGAGAATTTAAGATATATGCCAGACCGCTTGACAATTTTCTTGCTAAGGTGGATAAGCAAAAATATCCTGAGGCAGAACAGGACTTCAGATTTGAACTGCGGGGCGGGGAGCAGATATTGGTAACAGCGCCGGCATCGTCAGAGGTGACGGCACAGGAAGAGGGTGCGGCATCGCCAGAGGTAACGGCACAGGAAGAGGGTGCGGCATCGTCAGAGGTGGCAGCACAGGAAGAAGGTGCAGAACCGACAGAAGAATTGCATATTGATTCCATGGTGCTTCAGTTTTTGGAGGCAGACAGCTACGAGGAACGTTTGAATATCCTGACAGGCTTAAAGCATCGGATCACAGACGAAATGATTACCACAATGGCAATTGCCAGTGACGTGGAGGTGCCGGAAGGCAGTCTGGAAGAGCGTTTTCTTGGACTGAGAAATTGTCTGATTACCCGTGATAAGTATGAGTGCAGCAGACTCAGGTAGAGGACGGAACGGATAAAGCAGCCGCTTGCTGCAGCAGGCCATGGGAAGAAGGAGGTTTCTATGGCTTACAGCCTTGAACATAAATTGGTAATAGGCGTTTCTACGCGTGCGCTTTTTGATTTGAGAGTGGAAAACAGGATATTTGAAGAAAAGGGAGTGGAGGCATACGGCATTTATCAGAAGGAGCATGAAAATGAGAGCTTAAAGCCGGGACCGGGCTTTGCGCTGATAAAATCGCTGCTATGTTTAAATGAACTGCCGGGGCAGGCAAACAGGGTGGAGGTCATTCTGATGTCAAAGAACAGTCCGGACATTTCGCTCCGCATTTTTCATTCCATAGAGAGCTACGGACTAAAGATAACAAGGGCTGTGTTCTTAAGCGGTGCGCCGCTTGTTCCGTATCTGACAGCTTTTAAAACGGATTTGTTCTTATCCGCCTGTGAAGAGGATGTGCAGTCGGCTATAGATGCCGGTATTGCGGCGGGAATCATCTGCGGCGGGGAATCGGCAGATTATACGGAGAGCGGCGGCGAAGATAAAGAAAGCACCCAGATAAGAATTGCATTTGACGGGGATGCTGTCTTGTTTTCGGACGAAGCTGAACGGATTTTTTTGGAGCAGGGACTGGAAGCCTTTGAAAACAGTGAAAAGGAAAAGGCGATGCTTCCCCTTCATGCAGGTCCCTTTGCCCGCTTTTTAAAGATATTATCTGATTTGCAGAGAGAGTTTGAACCGTCAGAGACGCCTGTCAGGACGGCACTGGTTACAGCCAGAAGCGCGCCGGCCCATGAGCGTGTGATACGCACGCTGCGGGCGTGGAATGTCAGAATTGACGAAGCCTTCTTTTTAGGAGGCATTACGAAGAGAGAGGTGCTGTCGGCTTTTGGGGCACAGATTTTTTTTGACGACCAGCCCTTACATACGAAGCTGGCGGCAGAAGTCGTACCAGCGGCAAGAGTGCCGATAAGGAGCAGCAAAGCCAAGACGAATATATACAGACTGGAAAGAAAGATAGATGAAGTATCATGATATTATAAAGGGTATGTTTCTGGAACGGCCAAACCGTTTTATTGCATATGTGGAAATCGCAGGCAGAAAGGAAACCGTTCATGTAAAGAATACGGGAAGATGCGGCGAGCTTTTGACAGAGCAGGCAGTAGTTTATCTGGAAAAAAGCGGTAATCCGGACAGAAAAACAGCTTATGATCTGGTAGCTGTAGAAAAGAACGGCAGAATAATCAATATGGATTCCCAGGCGCCGAACAGGGCCGTGGAAGAGTGGCTTTTAAAAAAGCAGCTCTTCCCGGACCTGGATTTTGTGCGTCCTGAAACAAAATACGGCAAATCCCGTTTTGATTTTTATCTGGAAGCAGGCGGAAAAAAGATATTTATGGAGGTAAAGGGGGTTACGCTGGAGCAGGATAATGTGGTGTTTTTTCCGGACGCACCATCGGAGCGTGCCTTAAAGCATGTGGAGGAGCTGATAGCTGCCGGACGGGAGGGGTACGAGGTCTATGTGCTTTTTGTGGTACAGATGAAGGGGGTATCCTACTTTACCCCTAACAGAGAAACACAGCCGGCGCTTGCAGAGGCGCTGCAAGAAGCCAAAGAAGCAGGCGTGCATATTCTTGCTTATGACTGTCTGGTAGAACCGGATAAAATGATAATCAATGAACCGGTGGAGGTGAGGCTTGAAAAGCCTGGCGAACCGGAAAAGGAAGCTGTCTTTGGAAAGAATTTTGCACAACCTAAGATAAAATTTAGAAAGGGGTGCCTTGAAGACATTCCCAAACCGCTCCTGGCATGGTATGATAGTAACAGGCGGATACTTCCCTGGCGGGAGGAACCCGCACCCTATAGGGTTTGGATATCGGAGATCATGCTGCAGCAGACCAGAGTAGAGGCAGTGAAACCTTATTTTGAAAGATTTATGACGGCGCTGCCGGATGTGGAAAGTCTGGCAAAGGCACCGGAGGAGCTGCTTTTAAAACTTTGGGAAGGACTGGGATATTATAACCGGGTAAGAAATCTGCAGAAAGCGGCTGTCCGTATTATGACGGAATACGGCGGGGTTATGCCTTCCGCATATGAAGAGCTTTTAAAGCTGCCGGGGATAGGCAGCTATACGGCAGGGGCAATAGCCTCCATAGCATTTGGGCAGCCTGTACCTGCGGTGGACGGTAATGCGCTGCGGGTTATTTCCAGAGTAGGTATGAGGGGGGAGGACATACTCCTTCCGGCAGTGAAAAAAAAGACGGAAGAAGAGCTTCTTGCCGTTATGCCGAAAAGGGCCGGGGACTTTAATCAGGCAATGATGGAAATCGGTGCCATGGTGTGTATCCCAAACGGTGCGCCCCACTGTGAGAGCTGTCCGCTGGCAGAAATCTGCATGGCAAGAGAAGCAGGGATGCAGGGGGAATATCCTAAGAAAAGCAGTAAGAAGCCCCGCAGCATTGAAGAAAAAACGATTCTGGTTATCCGGGATGCCAATAAAACGGCGCTTCATAAAAGACCTTCAAAGGGACTTTTGGCAGGAATGTATGAGTTTCCGTCCATGTCAGGACACAGGTCAGAAAAAGAGGTTTTGGATTGGCTTCAGGGAGTGGGGCTTAAGGCGCTCAGGGTAGTCAGGCTTCAGGAATCCAGGCATATTTTTACACATAAAGAGTGGCATATGTGGGGATATATGATAAGGGTGGATGAACTTGCGCCTAAGGCAGAAAGTCTGGCGGCAGAAAATTGGGTTTTTGCAGAGCCGGAGGAAACAGAAGAAAAATATCCTGTTCCGTCCGCATTTGCGGCGTATACAGGTTATTTAAATATAAAGCTGGGAAATGAAAAGTACCAGAGGAGAGAGGACGAATGAAATTATTATCTATTGCCATCCCATGTTATAATTCAGCAGCTTATATGAGCAATTGTATTGAATCGCTTTTGCCGGGCGGTGAAGATGTTGAAATACTGATTGTAGATGATGGCTCCACGAAAGACGATACGGCAGAGATTGCAGACCGGTACGAGGCTAAATATCCCGGCATTGTCAGGGCAATCCATAAGGCAAACGGCGGCCACGGTTCTGCGGTAAATACCGGAATTGAAAATGCGACAGGACTCTATTTCAAAGTGGTGGACAGTGACGACTGGGTACAGGAAGAAGCGTATATGAAGATTTTAGATACCCTGCGCACTATAGCCGGCGGCGGCAAGCATCTGGATATGTTAGTCAGCAATTATGTATATGAAAAGGAAGGGGAGAAGCGTAAGAAGATTATGCATTACCGGCATATCCTTCCTCAGGATAAAATGTTTACCTGGAATGACTGCAAGCATTTCAGCAAGGGTCACTATATTTTAATGCATTCTGTTATTTTCAGAACCCAGCTTCTGAAGGACAGCGGCCTAAAACTGCCGGAGCATACCTTCTATGTGGATAATATTTATGTATTTGAGCCGCTTCTGTGGGTGGAGAACATGTATTACCTGGATGTAAATTTTTACCGGTATTACATCGGGCGTGCAGACCAGTCCGTCAATGAAGAGATAATGATTTCCAGATTGGACCAGCAGATAAGGGTCAACAAGCTGATGATTGATTATTTTACAAAGAATAAAGCAGAGATTGCAAAGACCAAAAGGCGTTATCAGTACATGCGCAACTATTTGGAAATTATCATGACGGTATCTTCTATTTTGTGTATTCGTTCGGGAACCAAAGAGCATCTTGAAGTAAAGAAGGATTTGTGGAAATACTTGAAGGATAAGGATAAAAAGCTGCATTTCTGGATGCGCAACGGTATCATGGGCGGTGCCATGAACCTGCCGGGAAAAGGCGGAAGAAAGATTTCCGTAGAAGGCTATCGTATCTGCCAAAAGATTTTCAACTTTAATTAAAGAATAAAGAGCCGTGTCCAAATGGGCACGGCTCCTTTTACATTGCCTTGCATTCCTACAAGGCGAAAACCACGAGACATAGGGGGTATCTCGCGGCTTTCAATAATAGGAATTCAGCAATGAATATTGCTACCTAACAAAATTGGGAATTACCCAATCTGTGGTGTGGAATTATCATCCGAATGCAGGATGTGTTTAATTGCCAGCACCAAGTCGTATCTGTAAACGACTATATACATTATAACCGATAAAGCGAAAGCTGTCAATACATCAAAAACAGAATGTTGTTTTAAAAACATGGTTGCCAAAATAATCGAGGCTGCAAGTACAAAAGAAGCGGTTTTAATTCCCTTTTTGTTTTCAAAATACTTACTTTTTGCAATTGCAAAATGTGCGCCCAAGGCATTGTAAACATGAATGCTGGGCCATAAATTGGTGGGAGTGTCCGTCTGATAAAGGGAAGCCACCATATGGGTAAAGATATTGTCACGGGGCATCGTACCAGGTCTTAAGTGATGCCCGTTAGGCCAAAGCGTTGAAATAATCAAAAAAACAGTCATGCCTGTAAATAAAAAGGTACAGGTTCTGTAGTAGTCGGTTTTATCCTTAAAGAAGAAAAATACCACCACGGCGGCTACATATACAAACCATAAGAGGTAAGGAATGATGAAAACCTCACAAAAGGGAATGTAGTCATCTATTGCCATATGAATAACAGTGTACTGCTTTGTTACTGTTTTTTCCAAGTAGAAAAACCATGTCAGATAGATAATTCCGTAAATGATAAGCGGAATACCATGACGATAGTCGGTATAAAATTTTTTTAATTTTTCCACAATAATAACTCCCATCATATCCGGCAGCAAACTGCCTTTGACTAATTTTTGTGTACAAATCAAGTATAGCGGAGTTTTTCTATTTTGCAATGGTTTTTTGCTATCTTTCAATATTTATTTAGAAAATCTTCAGAAATCAGATAATAAAGCGGATATCACCCTGTATGCAGGTGATTTCCAGATTATCGGTTTTTTCATGAACCTCTCCGTCGGTATGGAACCAAAGCGGTATACTGGTTTTAATACGGATATGCTTTGCGCGGTAATGATTGACGCCGGGAAACATAAAATGCTTTCCGAAAAAAGCAGTGGGCAGTGCAAAGAGTATAATGAGCTTGGGAAGACTGCCTACCACACACAAATCGAACAGACCGTCCGTATAGTCTGCCATAGGGCAGAATTTAAACCCGCCGCCTTCAAAACGGTGTGTCATGGCTGCTGCGAAAAGCAGCTTTTTAATATGGACAGGTTCCTTATCATCCAAATATAAGTCACAGGAAACAGATTTGGCTGCAAGAAGCTGTTTTAGGGCAATGCCTAAATAGGTCAGTTTTCCCAAATGCAGGCGGTTGAGTGTATTTTTTATTTTGGAGTGCAGGGCTTCTTCGCATACAGCGGCATCGAAACCAAGTCCTGTGCTGACGGCGAAGGAACGTTTTTGTGTGCCAAAAAAGACAAGCCCCCTGTCCATTTTATGAACGGCAGCTTCGTTGCTCCCGGCACTAAGGATGCGGTCAAGCGCTTCTAAGGGCTTTTTGGGAATCCCCACATCCCGGGCCAGGTCGTTGCTGGAGCCGGTGGGAATGTAGCCGAGAATAACGCGGTCAAAGGAAGCGATTCCCTGCAGGGCTTCATTAATTGTGCCGTCACCGCCTAAGACAATCAGACGGCAGGGAGCTTGGGAATCGGGATGGGATTTATGGAAATCAGAAATGATTTTTGCGGCAAGCCGCTGTACATCACCGGAATTTTTGGAAAAATATGCCTGATAGGAAATGCTTTTATCGTAAAGCGCGGGTTTTATCATTTCCTCCCAGATACGAATGCCGCGCCCGGAACGGGAGGCGGGATTTATAATAATGTAATACATAAAAACCTCCTTTATCATAGGTGAGGTATCATACAGGGCGATACCTCAATTATTGTAACAGTAAACCGTCTAAATGTAAATGAAATGTATTGCGTAAACTGCAGAAGCTATGCTATAATCTTTTTTAAGTGTTTTTACACGTTAATGTAAAAAAGCAGAAACAATGAAGGAGGAAAAAAATGTATTCTTTAGATGAAGTAAGAGCAGTGGATGAGCAGATTGCACAGGCAATTGTAGACGAGCAGGAAAGGCAGAACAGCCATATTGAGCTGATTGCTTCCGAAAACTGGGTAAGCAAGGCGGTTATGGCAGCGATGGGAAGCCCGCTGACTAACAAATATGCGGAAGGATATCCGGGAAAGAGATATTACGGCGGCTGTGAATGCGTGGACGTAGTGGAAAATCTGGCAATCGAGAGGGCGAAGGAGCTGTTTGGCTGTGATTATGCCAATGTACAGCCCCATTCCGGCGCACAGGCTAATATGGCGGTGCAGTTTGCGGTATGTAAGCCCGGCGACACCATCATGGGTATGAATCTGGATCACGGCGGACATCTGACACACGGAAGCCCGGTAAATATGTCCGGAAAATACTTTAACATTGTACCTTACGGTGTAAATGACGAAGGCTTTATTGATTATGATAAAATGAGAGAGCTGGCCATTGCCAATAAACCCAAGATGATTATTGCAGGCGCTTCTGCTTATGCAAGAACCATTGATTTTAAAAAATTCCGTGAGGTTGCTGACGAAGTAGGCGCTGTGTTGATGGTAGATATGGCGCATATTGCGGGTCTGGTAGCGGCAGGTCTGCATCCCAGTCCCATTCCCTATGCAGATGTGGTCACCACTACGACACACAAGACATTAAGAGGTCCCAGAGGCGGTTTGATTCTCTGCAATAAGGAAGCTGCTGAAAAATATAATTTCAATAAAGCAATTTTCCCCGGCATTCAGGGCGGTCCTCTGATGCATGTGATTGCAGCAAAGGCAGTATGCTTTAAAGAAGCATTAAGCGATGATTTCAAGGCTTATCAGCAGCAGATTGTGAACAATGCACAGGCACTCTGCAAGGGGCTTTTAAGCCGCGGCATCAAAATTGTTTCCGGCGGTACGGACAATCATCTGATGTTAGTGGATCTGACTAATTTTGGTTTGACAGGAAAGGCAGTGGAAAAGCTTTTGGATGCAGCCCATATTACCTGCAACAAAAACACCATTCCCAATGATCCCCAGTCTCCCTTCGTAACGAGCGGTGTACGTTTGGGAACGCCTGCAGTTACTTCCCGCGGCATGAATGCAGAAGATATGGACCAGATTGCAGAAGCAATTGCCATGGTAATCAAGGAAGGCGAGGAGAAGATTCCTGCAGCAAGAGCCATTGTACAAAAACTGACGGACAAATATCCTCTTATTTAAAGATATATATCAGCTTGACTGGTTGGGGCGGACATATTGTCCGCCCGTTTTGTAGGTATATTTTGTATATATTATACAAAATGTATCCACAAAAAAAGGAGAATCCATACAATTTGGGGCTTGCTTTCCAATGGCATGTGTGCTAAACTATCTTTCAGCGGCGCACATGCGTTTTTGTTGCGCGGACACATAAAGGGAAATGTAGCTGACAGGTATACAGGTGTATACATAATACGGATTATTGGGGAAGCGGAAGCTTCGCAGCAGAGAAAGTGAAGTGAAAATATGGGTGAATCTACCGGGTACTTTGTAGTAAAACAGAAGGCTGTTCCCGAGGTCTTATTAAAGGTTGTGGAAGCAAAGCGGCTTTTGGAATCAGAAAAAGTATTGACAGTTCAGGAGGCGGCGGATAAGGTAGGCATCAGCCGCAGTTCTTTTTATAAGTATAAGGATGATATTTTTGAATTTCATGACAATTCCCAGGGGCGCACCATTACCCTGACCTTTCAGATGGATGATGAGCCGGGGCTGTTGTCTGAGGTACTTAAGACAATTGCAGATTTTGGAGCAAATATACTGACGATTCATCAGAGTATCCCTATTAACGGGATGGCTTCCTTAAGCCTGAGTATTCAGATACTTCAGACCACAAGGGATGTGTCTCAGATGATTGCGGAAATGGAAAACAAACAAGG
This sequence comes from uncultured Lachnospiraceae bacterium, assembly GCA_900551115.1. Classification (GTDB taxonomy): domain Bacteria; phylum Bacillota; class Clostridia; order Lachnospirales; family Lachnospiraceae; genus Acetatifactor. The sequence goes on along the minus strand of URUY01000026.1, from coordinate 29,754 downwards.
TATGCATCACGTTAAGATACTGGCAAAAGAATAAAAAATGATAGAGAGGGATTAAACATGATTCAGGTAGCAGTGTTAGGATACGGTACGGTAGGAAGCGGTGTTGTTGAAGTAATCGAAAAGAATAAGGATATGGTCAACAAAAAGGCCGGAGAAGAATTATCAATTAAATATATTCTGGATTTACGTGAATTTCCGGGGGACCCTTACGAAAGCAAGGTTGTCCATGATTTTAAACAGATTGTAGAGGATGAGGAAGTGCAGATTGTCTGCGAGACAATGGGCGGCGTGGGAGCAGCCTATGAATTTACCAAACAGGCGCTGCTTGCAGGAAAGAGCGTATGTACCTCTAATAAAGAGCTGGTTGCGGCACATGGACCGGAGCTGATTTCGCTGGCTAAGGAGCATAAATGCAACTATCTGTTTGAGGCAAGCGTAGGCGGCGGTATTCCCATTATCAGACCGCTTAATTACTCTCTGACAGCGGAGCGTATTGAAGCCATAACCGGTATCTTAAACGGTACTACCAATTACATTTTATCCAAGATGGAAAATGAAGGCGCTGATTTTGCCGATGTTTTGAAAAAAGCCCAGGAAAAGGGTTATGCAGAGAAAAATCCGGAGGCGGATGTGGAAGGACACGATGCTTGCAGGAAAATTGCCATACTTTCTTCCCTGATGCTTGGTAAGAATGTAGATTACAGAAAAATTTATACCGAAGGTATTACTAAAATTACATCCCGTGATTTTGCCTATGCAAAAGAAATGCATATGTCCATTAAGCTCCTTGCCTTAAGCAGGGAAATCGGAGACAGGACGCTTGCCATGGTAGCTCCCTGCCTGATTTCTGAGGACCATCCCCTGCATATGGTAAACGGGGTGTTCAATGCCGTGTTTGTAAAGGGCAATATGTTAGGTGATTCCATGTATTACGGAAGAGGAGCCGGAAAGCTGCCTACGGCAAGTGCAGTGGTATCTGACGTCATTGACTGTGCAAGACACTTGGGTAAGGTGATTATGTGCTTCTGGGACGCACAGGATGCAGATTTGATGAGCATAGATGATGTGGAAAGAAGGTTCTTCTTCCGTGCAAAAGCAGGCAGCGAAGAAAAGGTAAAGGAGCTGTTTGGAGAAGTACAGGAAATTAAGCTTTCTGATGTGCCCGAGGAAACAGGTTTTGTAACGCCGGTAATGAAAGAAAAAGAATTTGCCTCCCGGTATGAGAAGCTTGCAGATGTGGTAACAGGGGACAGAATCCGTATCGAAGCATAATAGGACGGCATAAAAACAGGAGGTTTTGTCAATATGAAATATCTGGTAGTATTAGGGGACGGCATGGCCGATGAGCCTATAGAAGCGTTGGGAGGAAAGACGCCTTTAGAGTATGCGGCTACGCCCAATCTGGATGAGTTAAGTAAAAAATCGGAGATTGGCATGGTACATACGATTCCTGACGGCATGAAGCCGGGGTCGGATACCGCAAATCTTTCTGTAATCGGATATGACCCTAAAGTGTATTATTCCGGGCGTTCTCCGTTAGAAGCACTCAGCATCGGCGTACCTATGAAGGATACGGATATTGCGCTCCGCTGTAATATCGTAACCTTATCAGAGGAAGACGTACCGTTTGAGCAGCAGACCATTATTGATCACAGCTCTTCGGAAATCAGCACCGAGGACTGTGCGGTACTGTTGGAGGCAGTTGCCCGTGAGCTTGCGGACGAAGAGTTTCAGTTTTATGTAGGCACCAGCTACAGACATTGTCTGATATGGAATAAAGGCAGGGTAATCGATTTGACGCAGCCCCATGATGTACTGGGACAGGTGATTGGGCAGTATCTTCCGACAGAGGATAAGTTCCGTAAAATGATGGAGAAAAGCTATGAAATTTTAGTAAACCATCCCCTGAATATAGAGAGAAAAAAGCAGGGACTAAATCCTGCTAACTGCTGTTGGTTCTGGGGTGCAGGCACAAAACCGGCGCTGACTTCTTTTGAAGAAAAGACCGGAAAAAAGGGCATGATGGTATCGGCGGTTGACCTTTTAAAGGGAATTGCAGTGGGAGCCGGTATGGGAGTCGCCCATGTAGAGGGGGCAAACGGCGGCCTGCATACCAATTATGAAGGAAAAGTCGAGGCAGCCGTAAAAGCATTAGCTGAGGACGGTTATGATTTTGCATATATCCATGTGGAGGCGCCCGATGAAATGGGTCACCAGGGAAGCGTGGAAAGAAAGGTACAGGCCATTCAGTATCTGGATACCAGGGTTATCGGCCCGGTTGTAAAGCAGTTACAAGATAAAGGCATGGACTTTAGGATGCTGGTTTTGCCGGATCATCCTACGCCTGTCAGGGTGCGTACCCATACGGCAGACAATGTGCCTTATATGCTTTATGACAGTACGGATGAAAAAAGCGAAAAGTGGAATTACAATGAGCGGGAAGGGCATGCAAGCGGCAGATTGGAAACGCAGGGCCATAAGCTGATAGACCATCTTTTTGAAAAATAATAATGAGGAGTACAAAGTGTTATGAAGAAAGTAGTGAAGTTTGGCGGCAGCTCTCTTGCCAGTGCGGAGCAGTTTGTAAAGGTAGGTAATATCATCAGGGCAGACAAGGAAAGGAGCTATGTGGTTCCGTCTGCTCCGGGCAAACGTTTTTCAAACGATACCAAGGTAACGGATATGCTTTATGGCTGTTATGCGCTTGCAGAAAAAGGCAAGGATTTTAAAAAGGAACTGGATGCAATTAAGGAAAGATATCAGGAAATTATTGACGGACTTCATCTGGAGCTTTCACTGGATAAAGAATTTCAGGTTATCGAAAAGAATTTTAAAGGAAAAGCAGGCGACAATTACGCCGCTTCCCGCGGAGAATATTTAAACGGTATTATCATGGCAGCCTATCTGGGATACGAGTTTATTGATTCCGCAGAAGTTATCTTTTTTAAGGATAACGGCGAATTTAATGCAGAGCTTACAAACGAAGTGCTTTCAGAGCGTCTTTCCAAATGTAAGAATGCTGTGGTTCCGGGCTTTTACGGTTCTTATGCGGATGGACGTGTAAAGACCTTTTCCCGCGGCGGTTCTGATATTACCGGTTCCATCGTGGCAAAGGCAGTAAAGGCTGATGTTTATGAAAACTGGACGGATGTTTCAGGCTTTTTGATTGCGGATCCCCGCATTATCGACAAGCCGGCTGCAATAGAAGTGATTACCTACAAGGAGCTGCGTGAGCTTGCTTATATGGGTGCCACCGTGCTGCATGAGGATGCTATTTTCCCGGTGCGCCAGCAGGGGATTCCCATTAATATCCGCAATACCAATGCGCCGGATGATGAAGGTACCTGGATTGTAGGAAGCACCTGTCAGAAATCCAAATATGTCATTACCGGTATTGCAGGAAAAAAAGGCTTCTGCGCAGTCAATATTGAAAAGGATATGATGAACTCGGAAATCGGTTTTGGCAGAAAGGTATTACAGGCTTTCGAGGAAAACGGTATTGCCTTTGAGCATGTACCCTCAGGAATTGATACCATGACGGTTTTTGTGCATCAGGATGAATTCATGCACAAGGAGCAGAAGGTGGTGGCAGGTATTCACAGACTGGCAGACCCTGATTCCATTGATATCGAGTCAGATATGGCGCTGATTGCAGTTGTAGGGCGCGGTATGAAATCCATGCGCGGTACGGCAGGCAGGGTATTTGCCGCACTGGCACATGCAAATGTCAATGTGAAGATGATTGACCAGGGGTCTTCAGAGCTGAATATTATTATCGGTGTATCTAATGAGGAATTTGAAACCGCAATAAAAGCTATTTATGATATTTTTGTAATAACACAGTTATAAAAAGGCGCCGTCCGCAGGAAGCGGTTTTACACTGCTTCAAGGGGACGGCGTTTTTAATATGTTTTCATAATAAGAAACCTGTCATTTTATATCCGCACCGGGCTAAAAGCCCAGCTCTTCGGCAATAAAGAATACCTTGATGCGGCCGGGATGACCGCTTCTTCTTGTGATAACAACCTGGTTGCACATACATTCGGCAGATAGACATTCGCTGCACTTTCCTATTACACCGCAGGGTGTTTTTTTATTTAATTTGCGGGCGTTGGCAGGACATGCATAGGTGCGGATGCGTTTCACTGCCGATTCCACATCGGCTGCAAGCTTGTTCATTCCTACCAAAATCATGACGTGGGCAGGACCGTGGACCAAAAGACCGACGCGGTTGGAGTTGCCGTCAATATTGACAAGCTCACCGCTCATGGTAATGGCATTGGTACTCATAAAAAAGTAATCAGCTAAGACCATCTGAGAGTACTGGGTGCGGCGTTCTGCCGGTGTGGTAGCTGTACTTCGGTCAATCAGGCTGTAATCTCCCTTTTGCAGGGCGTCCAACATGCCGGATTCCTTTAACGTTTCGCTGCCGCCCCAGGTGACGGAGCTTCCCTTGGGCATCATGTTAAGAATGGCCAAAACCGCGTCTTTGGAGCTTTCAAAAAAATAGCCTTCTATATTTCGGGTGTTCAGATTCTTTATAATCGTGTTTGCAGTAGTTTCAAAAGCCAGTTGTTTGTGTGTCATACGAAAATTACCTTACCTTTCCCATACAGACCTTATATAAACCTGATGTTATAAAAAATATTATAAAACGGTATCTCTGCGCCGTCAATAATGTGTGATATCTTGAAAATGTAAGTGGAAAAGACTTGAATAAACAGTTTACCCAAAATAAAATGCATAATTATTGGAAAATAAGGGATATAATGGTAAAAAATAAAATAATTTAAAAAATAATAAAAAGTATATTGACAAATAAAGGCGAAATAGATATAATGAACTTACAAACAAGAGAAAAAGAAAATAAAAAGCAGAATTGCAAATATAAAAGAAAGCGAGGTACAGTCCACCTAAAACGTAAATTTCCAAATTTAAACATCCATATAATATACAAATGAATATAGGAACCAAAGAAAAGAGTATACAAGTACACAGGAAAAGGTAACGAAGTACAACAGAGAAAAAGCAGTTGACGTTACAGTACAATCAGTACAAAGGAAAAAGTGGAAAGATACAAAAGAAAAATATGGATGAGAAAATTCGGTAACAGTAAACCATTTCCAATAGTAAAACAGGAGGAAGAGTCCATTGGAGAGCATAGTCTGAAAGGGCGCATTGATTGAAACAAGAATCGGTGCGCTCTTTTACATTGCACAGATTCCGGCAGAGAAGTAAATATTACATTTTGCTGCATTAAGAAAAAAATAAGAAAAGTAAAGTATTTCCTGTAGAAATATGTCTCAAAATAAGGTATAGTATACCATATATAGTAGAGGAGAGATTATAAATGGGTGACAATACCGATTTGAGACAGAATAAAAAAGCAGAGCTGGAGAGGGAAATACAGATAAAAAGAGAAGAACGCCACAGACGGAGAAAGCGGAATCAGATGCTTGCATATATGGCAATGTTCTTCTTTATTCTTTTGCTGATAGCCGGAATTGTAGGGACTGTTATTTATATCGGCAGGCAGGAGAAGATAAAAAATGAAAATAATGCTTCGGTAGAAGCAGACATCGATAATATTATCGGTACGGAGGAAAGCCTGGCTAAGCCGGAGCCTTCGGAAATGATGCCGGAGCAGACGCCGGAGGAAAAGCTGGATGAAATTATCAATGCGGCCATAGAGGTTATGCCTATAGAGGACAAGGTTGCAGGTCTTTTTATGGTTACGCCGGAAGCCATTACCGGAGTCGGTACTGCAGTACAGGCCGGAGACGGTACGAAGGAGGCCCTAAACCGGTGGGCGGTAGGCGGACTGGTTTATTTTGAAAAGAATATTGAGTCGGCAGAACAGATAACAGAGATGGTTTCAAACAGTTCCCTGTACAGCAGATATCCGCTTTTTATAGGTGTGGATGAAGAGGGAGGCAGTGTAAGCCGTGTGGCGGAAGCCGGTCTTGCTGAAAATGTCGGCAGCGCACAGACAATTGGCGCAACGGCAGACCCTGCGCAGGCATATGCGGCAGGTGTAAATGTCGCAGGTTATCTGAAGACGCTTGGATTTAATCTGGATTTTGCACCGGTTGCGGATATTGACAATACGGAAGACGGCATTATGGGAGACCGGGCTTACGGCAGTGACAGTTCGGTGGTGGCATCCATGGCAGTGTCCATGGTACAGGGGCTGCAGGAAAACGGTGTGAGCGCCTGCCTGAAGCATTTTCCCGGTATCGGCAGCAGTACAAATGATACACATACCGGACTGGCAGTTACCGAAAGAAGCGCGGAGCAGTTTCGGGCGGAGGAGTTTACGGTATTTAAAGCCGGCATTGATGCCGGTGTGGATTTTGTGATGGTAAGCCATATATCGGTGCCGGCATTTACGGGAGACAATACGCCCTGTACCTTGTCGGAAACTGTGGTAACGGATATTTTGCGGGAAGAGCTGGGCTTTGACGGTGTTATTATTACAGATGCCATGAATATGGGCGCCATAACCGAATATTACGAAGCGGATGAAGCGGCAATAAAGGCCCTAAAGGCAGGCTGTGATATGATTCTTATGCCCGATGACTTTGAAAAGGCATATAACGGTGTATTGGAAGCCGTACAGAACGGCACGATTTCGGAAGAGCGTATTAATGATTCCCTGCGCAGAATTTACAGGATTAAGTATGCGGATAAACTGGGCGAGTAACTATCTGTGACAGATATACCAAATATAAAAGCTGTAAAGATTGCGGGAAATGTAAAAGAAGTTGTGTGAATTGCTGATGAAATTTAATGCTAAAAAATACAATTCTATAGTTGACAAATACCAATTCTTATAGTATATTATTACTTGTCCATAAGACATGGACAGGTAATGTGCGCGAGTGGCTCAGCGGTGGAGCACCTCCTTGCCAAGGAGGGGGTCGCGGGTTCGATTCCCGTCTCGCGCTTTTCTTATATCAAAAAGGACATCCGTACGGGTGTCCTTTTTGATATAAACGAGCCCGCACGGGCTCGTACGGTTCGAGTTCTCCGCTCCGCTCCGGTCCGTGCATAACCGACGTTTTACCATTCAACAGGCTCCTTGATTTTATCAAAATAGGAACAGATGGCAGCTCCGATGGAGGGCGACTTTATACCCAGGTTGGAAGCAATCAGGGTACATTCGTTGCGGATGTAGGATAATTTATTGCTGTTCAGGCGGCTGTAAAGAGGCAGCCACATTTTGTCCATAAAGGATGAAAATTTTCCGGTAAAGATAATCATATCAGGATTTAAAATATTGATTAAAAGATTTACGATATAGCCGATGTAATAGGACAACACATCCGTTTTTTCCGGATGCTCGCAAAGAAAAGCGGCAATGTCATCGGTACTCATGGCTGAAAAATCTGTTAAATTCATTTCAAAAACATCATGTCTGATGCGAAAATCCAGACAATTGTTATTTCCGCAGGAACAGGCCTGCCCGGCTGAAGCAGAACGGGCAGCCGGCGTGGGATATAAGGGCACTTCTATATGTCCCAGTTCGCCTACAAAATTAGAAGCACCGTGATACTGTCTGTTGTTAAAAATCATGCCGGAGCCGATTCCGGTTCCGAGATAGATGGATATAATATTTTTTTTGTCACGGTACTTGTAATTGCTGCAGGCAGCATTGTACAGATTATATTTTTCGGCAACAACAGAAGGATTGGAGTTGTTGTCTGCATATATATGGATATTCTTTTGCTCAAAATAGTCAATCCGGTTGGGAAAAATAATGCTGCCAAGGGGCTTGTCGGATATAAAATCCAGATTGTGTGATTTAACTATTTTTTTGTTTGTATTATCAACCGCTCCGGTAAAGGTCAGCCCTGCGGCAACGATATTTAAATGAAAACGCTCCTGATTTTCAACTAAGGTAATAATATCCTGCATAATAGCATCAAGCTGGCCCTGCAAATCAAAGAGATTGTCTGAGGTTTTAAAACACACAAAGCTGTCAGGTGTAATGTGATTCTCAAACATAAAACCTGCGGCAGTTTTGAAAATATGTAAGCTGCCGATGATCTCTTTAAAGCGCCCGGAAGCTATCACTTCAAAATTCATATCGATAATGCATAATTTAATCTGGGCAGCATCGACTGATATGCCAATCATATGGGCATGGTCGGGATTTATTTGTATAGTGGAGTCCCGGCTTAGAATGTCTGATGCCTTCAGAGTCTCAATGGCATTGGATATAGTCGGCCAGGAAACGTTCAGGATTTCTGACAAAGTGCTTTTGGATATGCCCGGATTGCAGCGGATGATGTTGAGCAGTCGATTGTTTTGCTTTAGGTATACAATGTTTTTTTCCATATGTATTCACTCCATTTCTTTGCAGAAAAACAGCCGGGACAAAAGATTATAATACAAAAGCATCATAGCATAAAAATGATGGCATTGCAAATTTGTTATGTTATAATGTATAAAAATATTTAATAACAATTTTAATTATATATAAAATGACTAATTAAAATATTTGTATAATAATTTTGAATATAATATTGACAACATGTCTTTGGAAAAGATATAATAAAATTGTTGACAATGGCAAAAAAGCGGTGTTGCGCTGTAAGGAGGTGAAATGGTATGAATCCTCTCTGATAACCATTTGGTTGTAACCGGTGTGATTCCCCAATTAATACTAAAATCGGAGCTTCCGGTTTGGGCAATCGTACTTCTGACTGTGTTATTCCTGCTGTATCTGGTATACAGGAGATGGTTGAAGCACAAGGAGATAATGGGGACGCAGGAAACTGAGCGCTTTATACAAACGGTTAACAGCGTTTCAGGGATTGACAGAGGAAAAGGGAAGATTTCAGATACGGATTCTATGCCAGAGGAAGAGCAGAAGCAGAAAAGCGAGCCGGATGACCTTGAAACAAGAAAGCTTCGGGAAGAATACATAAGACTGATTATAACGTTAGCATCGGACGGAATAAAAAAGCTGTTGACAAAGGAAGACACTCTTTGCGGCAAACAAAATGAAGTTAAACGAATGAACTTTCCAAAAAAGAAAAGAAGGAGTTAAAGATTAGTGAGTAATATTGAAATGCATGAGTAATGGCCTCTGTTTATGTTGCGTAAACAGAGGTCATTTTGTTGGGATTTTCTGTCTTTTTTCACCTGCCGCTATTGTGAAATGTGTATTTTTAGAATAAAATGTATACAGGCGTAGAAGAGGGAAATCTTTATAAGGATAGTGCAGACGGCATAAATTATGGTGGAGAAGCGTGGCAGACTGAGCATTATATAGACAGTGAAAATGAAAAAAACGCCGTTGTTGTCCATGGTTATTATGGGTCTGTTATTGATTTTGATGCACAGGAGGCGGGGCTGGTTGAAATTGCATTCTGCATTACCATTCCGTTTCATGACATGGAAGGGAACGGGCAGACCGTTAGCAGGAAAAAACAGACCGTTATATGCTTGATTCGCAGAGCGTAACATTATACAATAGAAGTAAGCTTGTTAAGGAAAGGGGTATGACTATGAAATTAATGTTTATTGGAGCGGCTCATGAGGTTACCGGAAGCTGTCACTGTATAGAGGTGGGCGGAAAGTACATTTTGGTGGATTATGGAATGGAGCAGGGAGTCAATACCTATGAAAATGCAAAGCTTCCTGTGGAAGAGGCCTGCATTGATTACGTGCTTTTGACACATGCCCATGTAGACCATTCAGGGATGCTGCCGCTTCTGTATGCAAAGGGGTTTAGAGGGCAGGTCTTTACTACGGATGCATCGGCGGATTTATGTGAGATCATGCTGCGTGACTGCGCGCATATTCAGGCAATGGAGGCTGAGTGGAAAAACAGAAAAGCAAAGCGGAGCGAGGGAGCTAAAATATATGAGCCGGATTATACCATGGAGGATGCGGAAGGGCTGATTAAACGTATTGTGCCCTGCCGTTACGGTGAGATAATCGAGCTGTGCGAAGGGGTAAAGATACGTTTTACCGATATCGGACATCTTTTGGGTTCTGCCAGTATTGAGGTTTGGCTGACGGAAGGAAACTGCAGTAAGAAAATCGTGTTTTCCGGTGATATCGGCAACAAGCACCAGCCGCTTCTAAAGGATCCCAGTTTTACGGAGGAAGCGGATTATGTAGTAATGGAGAATACCTACGGTGACAGACTCCATGGTGATGAGCGTCCTGACTATGTGGCGGAGCTGGCGCAGATTATACAGGAAACTTTTGATAAGGGCGGCAATGTAATTATTCCTTCCTTTGCAGTAGGCAGGACACAGGAAATACTTTACTTTATCAGAAAGATTAAGATGGACGGACTTGTGACCGGGCATGGTAACTTCCCGGTATACGTGGACAGTCCCATGGCTGTACGGGCTACCTCCATTTTTCAGGAAAATAAAACGGAATGCTTTGATGCGGAAGCCATGGCGCTTGTGGAAAAAGGCATCAATCCTATTTCGTTTCCGGGACTTAAGCTGTCGATTACCAGCGATGAATCCAAGGCCATTAACTTTGAAGAAACACCGAAGGTCATTATTTCGGCTTCCGGTATGTGCGAGGCAGGTCGTATCAGGCATCATTTAAAGCACAATCTCTGGCGTCCGGAATCTACCGTTTTGTTTGTGGGGTATCAGTCCATAGGTACTTTGGGCAGGGCCATTGTGGAAGGTGCAACGGAAGTGAAGCTTTTTGGAGAACCGATTTTAGTACGTGCTAAAATAACAAGGCTGTCAGGATTGAGCGGTCATGCCGATAAAAATGGTTTGATTGAATGGATTACTGCCTTTAAGGAAAAGCCCAGAAAGGTATTTGTGGTACATGGTGAGGGCAGCGTCTGTGAGTCTTTTGCAGAATGCCTGATGGTGGAGCATGGCATTAAAGCATATGCACCTTACAGTGGCACTGTATTTAATCTGGCAAGCGGCAAACTGGAATACGAAGCGGAGCCTGTACTGCTTAAAAAGAAGGACCGGAAGGCGTCGGGCGTATATGCAAGACTTCTTTCGGCAGGACAGAGACTGCTTGCTATCATTAAAAAGAGTGAGGGCGGAAGCAATAAGGACCTGGCAAGGTTTGCAGATCAGGTTACGTCTTTGTGTGATAAGTGGGAAGCGTGAGGAAAAGAAAGGGAAAGAAAGATATGAGTCAGGCTGACAGAATTTTTATAGATATGTGCAGAGATATACTGGAAAACGGAACCGGTACGGAGGGGGAGAAGGTCCGCCCTCATTGGGAGGATGGCACGCCCGCCTATACCATCAAGAAATTTGGTGTGGTAAACCGGTATGATTTATCAAAGGAATTTCCGATTATGACATTAAGAAGGACGGCTCTTAAGAGCGCTACCGATGAAATTCTTTGGATATGGCAGCAGAAGTCCAACAATATTCATGATTTACACAGTCACATCTGGGATGAATGGGCGGATGAGGATGGCTCTATAGGCAAGGCCTACGGCTATCAGCTTGGAGTAAAGCATGTGTATAAAGAGGGCATGATGGACCAGGTGGACAGGGTGATTTATGATTTGAAGCACAATCCCTTTTCCAGAAGGATTATGACTAATATCTATGTGCATCAGGATTTGCATGAAATGAATCTTTACCCTTGTGCTTACAGCATGACCTTTAATGTAACCCAGAAAAAGGGAGCAGATAAGCTGACCTTAAATGCTGTTTTAAACCAGCGTTCTCAGGACGTGCTGGCGGCAAACAACTGGAATGTGGTGCAGTATGCAGTGCTTGTGCATATGCTTGCCCAGGTATGTGATATGCAGGTGGGTGAATTGGTGCATGTCATTGCAGACGCCCATATTTACGACAGGCATATCCCGATTATAAAGGAGCTTATTGCAAGAGAACCGAAGGAGGCGCCGAAGTTTTGGCTCAATCCCGATGTACATGATTTCTATCAGTTTACCCGTAATGACGTGACGGTGGAAGGGTATGAATTTGGACCGCAGATAGAGAATATTCCCATTGCAATCTAAAACAGGTCTTTAATATAGGTGCATGAAAGCGTGCAGACGGGAGAAGAAATGAATATAGTAGTTACGGTGGACGAGAACTGGGCTGTGGGCAGGCAGGATAAACTGTTAGTACAAATTCCGGCAGACCAAAGGAATTTTCAAAGGCTTACAATGGGCGGTACTGTGGTGATGGGCAGAAAGACCCTGCAGGCTATGCCTCAGGGACAGCCTCTGTATGGCAGAAACAATATTATACTGTCAGAAAACAGAGATTTTAAAGTCCGAGGAACGCAAGTGCTGCATTCTTTAGAGGAACTGTATGATAAAATAAAGAATATATCGGATGAGGATATCTATGTGTGCGGCGGTGAAAGTCTGTACCGCCAGCTTCTTAAGCAATGTGACACCGCTTATGTTACTATGGTGGAAAAAGCTTATGATGCGGATCGGTATTTTGAAAATCTGGACAGGAATGAAGAATGGGAGCTTTTGGAAGAAAGTGACGAGCAGACCTACTTTGATATTACCTATTATTTCAGAAAATACGGGCGGAAAAAATAGACTTTCACAATATGCAGTATTAATCTGCAAGAGTGTTGACTTTTACAAAAAAAAGTATAATAATGTATAAAAACACAGACGGAAAGGAAGTACAAGGCATGGAAAAGAAGAACATTGATTGGGCAAATCTGGGCTTTGGTTATGTCCAGACTGATAAGCGGTATGTTTCAAATTATAAGGACGGAGCATGGGATGCAGGAGCGCTGATTGATGATGCCAATATTGTAATGAGCGAATGTGCAGGTGTATTGCAGTATGCACAGACAATATTTGAGGGATTGAAGGCGTATACCACAGAGGATGGACATATTGTAACCTTCAGACCGGACTTAAACGGAGAAAGAATGGAAAGCTCCGCAGCAAGACTGGAGATGCCGATTTTTACCAAGGAAAGATTTGTAGACGCAATAGAAAAGGTGGTAAGTGCTAATGCAGCATATGTACCGCCTTATGGTTCGGGAGCAACTCTTTATATCAGACCGTATATGTTCGGTATCAATCCGGTTATTGGTGTAAAGCCGGCAGAGGAGTACCAGTTCAGAGTATTCTGTACACCGGTTGGTCCTTACTTTAAGGGCGGTGCAAAGCCTCTTACCATTAAAATCAGTGATTTTGACCGTGCAGCACCGCATGGTACCGGTAATATTAAGGCAGGACTTAACTATGCCATGAGCTTACATGCCATTGTGACGGCACATAAAGAGGGATATGATGAAAATATGTATTTGGATCCCGGAACCAGAACCAAGGTAGAGGAAACAGGCGGTGCCAACATCCTTTTTGTTACAAAGGACGGCAAGGTAGTAACCTCTAATTCCGACAGCATCCTTCCTTCTATCACCAGACGTTCATTACTCTATGTAGCAAAGGAGTATCTGGGACTGGAGGTAGAGGAGAGAGAAATCTACAAGGACGAGCTTGACGATATGGCAGAGTGCGGACTTTGCGGTACGGCAGCAGTTATTTCTCCCGTAGGCAAGATTGTGGACCATGGCAGGGAAATCTGTCTGCCCAGCGGTATGACGGAAATGGGACCTGTTACAAAGAAGCTGTATGATACGCTGACCGGCATTCAGATGGGCCGCATTGAGGCTCCTAAGGGCTGGATTCATGTAATCATGTAAGGGAACAATTTCAGAACAGGATAAAGCTGTGTATTAGGAAAGCGGGCAGTTTTTAAACAGAGCTGGTGATTTTGGAAGGCAAAAACCTTGCATACAACATCAGCTCTTTTTTTAACCGTGGAATCCGGTAAAGGGGGGTATGACAAATGTGTTTGAAAAAGGGAAAAATTTCCCGGCTGCTGGTAGTCTGTTTGGGAAGTCTGGTTGTGGGCTTCGGAGCAATGGCAGCAGGCTGCGGGCACCGGAATACTGCCGCAGAAGCAGCGAAAGAGAAAAATCAGACGGGGCTTGTTACAAGTGTCATGAATATGGTATGGGAAAAGCAGGTATATTTGCAAAAGCAGGTGTCGGACGATTTTATAAGCAGCCTGCCTGTCCGAACACTTTTTACAGAGCAGCAGACCTACTGGACTCTTACGGTTGAGGATTATGAGGTATCGCTTAAGGATTTGGTGCCGGGCATGGCGTTAAAGCTTGTAATAAAGAGGGCGGGAGAGGATGAAATCATTGCACGTACCTATTACAGGGAGAAGGATTATAAAGAGCCTTCGGAATTTACCGCAGGCACCTTTGAAAATCTGCTGGGGCACGACGGCTTTTATCTTTATGACCATTATTTCAATATGTGGTATCTGGCGTACTATTACGCGCTGGAAGGGGATGAACTGATATGTCTGGCGGACAGCTGGGGCGGTGACCCAAGCGATTATATGGTAGACTTAGACGGAGATGGTGACAGGGAGCTTGTTTGCAACGTGGTTTATACCGGAGACGGGGCGTGCAGAACCATCATTTACCGCTATAACGGGCAGCAGGTGGAGTATGGCTGGGGGAGAGATTTTTTAGATGAGCCCTATGATGATTATGGCGTACCCAGCACCGGAAACTGGTATCTTCCTGAGGAAAATGTAATCAATATCTGGTTTTACAAGGATGAACTGGGTGACTATGACAGCAAGAATTATGAGATTGATTTGAGTAAAATTACCATGTATCCATATCAGTCTGAAAAGTGAGTCATAAAGACCGAAAGCGGATGGGAAAGGACGCAAAGATTTATGAAATTTCTGCATACAGGGGATTTGCATATAGGAAAAACCGTAAATGAATTTTCCATGATAGAGGAGCAAAAATATGTCTTAAAACAGATAAAAGAGATAGCGGCGGCAGAAAAGGCAGATGCGGTGGTCATAGCGGGCGATGTCTATGACAGGCCGATTCCCTCTACGGAAGCAGTGGAGCTTTTAGATGATTTTCTGACATCACTTATGCAGGAAAAAATTCCGGTCATTATGATAAGCGGCAATCATGATTCGGGAGAAAGAGTGGCATTCGCAGACCGAATACTGGAAAAACAGGGGCTCTATATTGCGGGCGGCTATGACGGAGAGTTAAAAAGAGTGGCGCTTACTGATGAGTGGGGCACGGTGGATTTTGTGTGTATGCCTTTTGTAAAGCCGGCTGTGGCAGGCGTGGAGGAAATGCTTTTAAAAACGCCCATGACTATGGACCTTTTAAGCCGGCATGTGCTTGTCGCCCACTATTTTGTCACAGGAGAAAACGGACAGGAACCGGAGCTTTCAGACTCGGAGAGCATGGTCAATGTGGGCGGGCTTGGTAATGTATCGGCTTCTTTGTTTGCAGCGTTTGACTATGTGGCACTGGGGCATATCCATAAAAGACAAAAGATAGGGGAGGGGCAGGTTTGGTATGCAGGAGCGCCTTTAAAATATTCTTTTTCCGAAGTAAAGCAGAATAAAAGTGTCAATTTGGTTACCATGGGCTGCAAAGGCGACATATCCGTGGAAGCAAGAGAGCTGAAGCCGATTCATGATATGCGGATTATAAAGGGAGAACTGGAACGGCTTATTTCACCGGATGCAGTGTGCGGGGCGGACTGTAATGACTATATCAAGGCGGTTCTTACGGATAAAGAGGAGCTTATTGACCCGATTGGTACTCTAAGAAGTGTCTATCCCAATATTATGCAGATTGAGCTTTGCAAAAACGGGATGAAAACGGAGGAAGAATACCGCCCTGAAATATTCACTGCAAAAAAAACGACAGGGGAGCTGTTTTCACAGTTTTATGAGCTGTTACAGGGAGAGCCTATGGATGAAAGACGGGCGGAAATTGTGGCAGATATAGAGCGAGAGCTGGAGGGCTAGATGCAGCAGGGAATCAGTCTTCGTAGGGAGACGAGGCATAGGTTTCTAAAAGGCAGCAGAAAAGAACAGCCGGCAGGAAGAAAGGATACGATGAGACCGGAAAAATTGATTATCAGCGGGTGGGGACCCTATAAAAACAGGACGAAAATAGATTTTACCGCCTTTGAAGGAAGGGGGCTTTTTTTGGTGACCGGTGCTACCGGCGCAGGAAAGACCACGATTTTTGATGCCATCACTTATGCATTGTACGGAGGACTTTCCGGAGAAATGCGGGAAAAAAACAGCGTCCGCAG
Source organism: uncultured Lachnospiraceae bacterium (assembly GCA_900551115.1). Lineage (GTDB taxonomy): Bacteria > Bacillota > Clostridia > Lachnospirales > Lachnospiraceae > Acetatifactor. The sequence continues at coordinate 13,643 of URUY01000026.1, read as the reverse complement.
TGATTTTGCAGATGCGGATACACCTACCTTTGTAGAGCTTTTTATGCAGCATGGGGGGAATGCCTATCATATTATCAGAAATCCTGAATATATCAGACCGAGAAAGCGGGGGAAGAGCGGGGCTTTTACAAAAGAGAAGGAAAATGCAGTTTTGTACCTGCCGGACGGTAAGGTAATAGAGGGAACCAGAGAAGTCAATGCGAAGATGCAGGAAATCCTGGTGTTGGATTATATGCAGTTTAAGCAGATTACCATGATAGCGCAGGGGGAATTTGCAAGGCTTTTGACAGCATCTCCAAGGGATAAGACCAAAATTTTCCGCGATATCTTCGGAACAGGTATCTATGAACGGTTCACACAGATATTGCGGACAAAGTCAAATGCCCTTTATGGCAGAGTGACGGAACAGAAGCATAAGCTGGAGGAAGATTTACGATTCCTTCTGGCAGATACCCATGAGCAGGAAATGACGAAGGAGCTTATGGAGCTTACGGAAAAGGCAGACTGGAATTATACTGCTATCTGGGAAGAACTTTCTACGCTTTATAAAAAAGCCGGAGAGAAAGAGGCGTCTTTGCAGGAGGTATGCAGGCAGTTACAGAAAAAGAACGATACGTTGACTGAGGAAGTCACCGGTAAGCGTATGGAAAATGAACAGATAGAGAGGCTTGAACAGGCAAAGAGAACCTTACTTGAATTAAAGGAGCAGACAGATGCCATAGAAGAAAAGCGAAAGCTTTTAGTGCGTGCAAGGGCGGCAGAGCTGCTGGCACCTTACAGGATAAAGGCGCAGACGGCAAGACAGAGTCTGGATGATAAAAAAAGCAAAGAAAAAGTTTTACAGGAGGATTTGCAAAGGCTTTTTGCAGAAAAGCAGAAGCTTTCCCTTTTCACAGAGCGTGAAGAAGAAATGAAACAGTATCTTGAGGTCTGCAGACAGCTTTGGGAAAACAGGGAAAAGGAAAAAGAAGAAGAAAAAAATTACGGAGTTATCTGTAAAAGGTGGGAAGCTTTTAAGGAAGAGTACCTGAAGGAAGAAAAAAAACGGGATGAAAAAAAGAAAGCTTATGAAGAAGCTGACAGGCTTTTTTCCCATGCGGCAGTCGGTATCGCCGCAAAGATGCTAAAGCCGGGGGAACCCTGTCCGGTATGCGGTTCCTTAGAACATCCGCATCCGGCGAGGGAGATGGCAGGGCTTCCTTCCGAAGAAGAACTGAAACGACTTTCAAAGGAGCTTGAGGAAGCAGAAGCAGCCTTACAAAAGGTACAGGAACAGGCTGTTGCCGCAAAAACACTGGCCACGGAAAAGGGCAGCCTGCTTTCTGAGCTTCACAGAAGAACAGCAGAGCTTATAAAAAAGGAAGAAGAGGAAGGAAAAGCCCTGTTCTCGGGGCAGGATTTTGCAGACAGTAAGTTTTTGTCTGCTTCCTATGCGGAAAAAGCCTCTGAAATACAGAAAAAAACAGACAGATTAAAGCAGGCGGAAGGAATACTGCTGTCCACCGAGGAGCAGATAGAAAAGCTTGTCTGCGAAATTTCTGTGGGGAAACAGGAGAAGACGGAATGTGAAAAAATATTGCAGGAAGCCTTAAAAAAAGAGGGCTTTGACTCAGAGGAGCAATGTGAGGCCGCCTGTTTAAAAAAACAGGAAATGGCAGAGCTGGAAGAGCAGATAAATGCTTATACGGAAAAGCTGACGGCGGCAAAAAGCGTAAAGGCACATTTGGAAGAGAACCTTTCCGGTAAAAAGAAGCATGACTTAGAAGCGCTCTTAGAGGAAGCCGAAGAGTGCAGAAAGCATCTTGGGGAACAGCAAAATGGGTTAAAGCAGGCGCATGCTTTTTGTGAAGAAATAAAAAAGACAAGGATTCAGTTTCAGGAGAAGCAGAAAAAAATCGGGAAGGCGAAAGAGGAATATGGCTTTGTCAGGGATTTGGATAATTTGGCATCCGGCAATAATACAAAGCGCCTTGTCTTTGAACAATATGTGCTGGCAGGTTATTTTGAAGAAATTCTCCGTGCTGCCAATCTGCGTTTTTTGAAGATGACCGGCGGACGTTATGAGATGTCCCGGGTAGAAGAGGCCGGAGACGGCAGGGTAAAGGACAGCCTGGAAATTCAGGTAATGGATTATTATACCGGAAAGCCCCGTTCCGTAAAGACCCTGTCCGGCGGTGAAAGCTTTAAAGCGTCCCTTTCCCTTGCCCTTGGCATGAGTGATGTCATACAGGCAATGAACGGCGGAATCAAAGTGGACACCCTTTTTATCGATGAAGGATTTGGGGCATTGGATACGGAATCCCTGGACCAGGCATGTGAAACGCTGACGGGGCTTGTGGAGCATGACCGGCTGATTGGTATTATCTCCCATGTACCGGAGCTGCGGGAGCGCATAGACAGTCAGCTTATTATTGAGAAAACAAACAGTGGCAGCAGCGTTAAAATTCATGTATAATGGAAAACAGGTGGCGTTTTCTAATGGTCCTTTATGGAAATATAAGATGCCCACAGTTGAACATCGCCTGGCAGAATAGAAAAGACTGGAAGAGTGATAGCGTGAAAACAAGTAGCTCTTCGCCTCTTCGCGACAAGTCACTTAGAAATGAGGATAAAATGATACATTGGATAGAGAAGAAGCGTACCTGCAGGCGGATACTTGCCGTAGGTCTGCTGTGTATGACGGTGCTTATGTGTGCCTGCGGAAAAAAAGACGGTTCGGGAACAAAGGTGGTGTTTACAACCGGTCTTGCAGGCGATGAAATATTCAGAATAGAAGATATGTCCTGCAGGCTGCCGGAAATCATGGTATATCTTACGACAACGCAGAACCAATATGAGGAAATCTACGGAGAAGAAATATGGCAGGCTAATCTGGACGGAGTAACCTTAGAAGAAAATGTGAAGGAAATGGTGCTTGCCAAGATAGCGCAGATTAAGACGCTGAATCTTTTGGCAGAGTCAAAGCAGGTGACGCTTGATGAGTCAGAGCTTACAAAGGCAGCACAGGCGGCAGAGGTATATTACGCTTCCTTAAATGAAACGGAAATAGAGCTGTTAGGCGTGAATGAGGAAATCATAAAGCAGCTTTATGAGGAATATGCACTGGCGGAAAAGGTATATGCTGAAATCATACAGGATATTAATCCGGAAATCAGCGATGATGAAGCCCGGACCATTACGGTACAGCATATTCTGATAAAAACCTATACCATTGACGGCAGGGGAGAAAAGATTGCTTATTCAGAAGCGGCAAAGAAGGCGGCTTATGAAAAGGCCTGTGAGGCACTGGCACTTGCGCAGGACGGAGAGCATGATTTTGAGAATCTGATAGCCCAGTACAGCGAGGACAACGTTGCTGTTTATTCTTTCAGGAAGGGTGAAATGGAACCGGCTTTTGAAGAGGCGGCATTTAATCTCGGCACAAATGAAATCAGCGGGATTGTGGAGGATGAGTACGGCTATCATATCATCAAATGTATCAATACCTTCAACAGAGAAGAAACAGACCAAAATAAGCTGAAGATTGTGGAAGAGAGAAAAAAGGAAAAATTCGGAGAGGAATATGATGTGTTTGTGGACACGCTGACCAGAAAGCTGAATGATGAGGTGTGGGAGAAGGTTGGATTTATCCATGATGAGAATGTAAAGACCTCAGATTTTATTGATGTTTACATGGCATATTTTGAAGAGTAAAGGAGGAACTACATGGAACAGGATTATATTACACTGACTATCGGAAAGCAGAAAAACATTGCGCTGATTGCCCATGATAACATGAAGGGGGAAATGATAGCCTGGTGTGAAGCCAACAAGGAGATTTTGAAAAAGCATTTTCTGTGCGGAACAGGCACTACTGCCAGAATGATTACGGAAAAAACAGGGCTTCCCGTTCGGGGATATAACAGCGGACCGTTAGGAGGCGACCAGCAGATAGGCGCCAAGGTGGTAGAAGGGCGCGTGGATTTTATTATTTTCTTTTCAGACCCGCTTACGGCGCAGCCTCATGACCCGGATGTAAAGGCGCTGCTCCGTATTGCACAGGTGTACGACATTCCCATTGCCAATAATAAAGCAACTGCGGATTTTCTGATTACCTCTTCTTATATGGACAAAGAGTACAATCATGAGGTGCAGAATTTCAAAAAAAATGTAGCAGACAGGGCGCGGAGCCTTTAAAAGGTTAAGTAAGACTGTACTTTACAAAAATTTTAGAAATGTAGAAATCCCATAAAATGGGCATTTTACAAACATTGTTAGCACTCTCTCAAAATGAGTGCTAATTTTGTATTGACTTTTTTAAGCACTGGTTTTACACTATATTCTATGTGAAAGCTGTAAAATAATTAAAAGTAATATAAAGAAAAGGATGTGGATTTTTATGGCAGTAAAAACAGGTAGCTTATCAATTAACAGTGACAATATTTTCCCGATTATCAAGAAGTGGCTGTATTCGGACCATGACATTTTTTACAGGGAATTGATTTCCAACGGCTGTGATGCCATTACCAAATTGCAGAAGCTGGATATGATGGGAGAGTATGCTCTGCCGGAAGGATACAAAGCCAAGGTAGAGGTCATTGTAGATCCGGAGAAGAAAACACTCACCTTTAAGGATAACGGTCTGGGCATGACAGCTGAAGAGGTAGAGGAATATATTAACCAGATTGCTTTTTCCGGCGCAACAGATTTTATTGAAAAATATAAAGATAAAAGCAATGCAGATCAGATTATCGGTCATTTCGGTCTGGGCTTTTATTCTGCTTTCATGGTTGCAGATGAAGTGCATATTGATACCCTTTCTTATAAAGAGGGAGCAAAGCCCGTACACTGGGAGTGTGACGGCGGTACGGAGTTCTCCATGGAAGAGGGGGACAGAAAAAAAGTCGGTACTACAATTACTCTGTTTTTAATGGAAGATTGTCTGGAGTTTTGTAATGAATATAAGGCAAAAGAGGTTATTCAGAAATATTGTTCCTTTATGCCTACGGAAATTTATCTGAGCAAGGCAGATACCAAGGAAACGCAGATTATTAAGACTGAAGAAAAGCTTGATTCTGATGTGGTTTTGGAGACTGTTAAGCCGGAGAAGGAAGAGGAACCTGAAAAACTGAAAATTGTAAAGAGGCCGGAGCTTTTAAATGATACCCATCCTCTTTGGATGAAGAATCCCAGTGAATGTACAAAGGAAGAGTATCTGGAATTTTACAGAAAGGTATTTAGGGACTATAAGGAGCCGCTGTTCTGGATACATTTAAACATGGATTATCCCTTTAATTTAAAAGGTATTTTGTACTTCCCTAAAATCAATATGGAGTATGAATCCATTGAGGGAACGATTAAGCTGTACAATAATCAGGTCTTTATAGCAGACAATATCAAGGAAGTCATTCCTGAGTTTTTGATGCTGCTTAAGGGTGTTATCGATTGTCCTGATTTGCCGCTTAACGTATCCAGAAGCGCGCTGCAGAACGATGGTTTTGTAAAGAAGATTTCCGATTATATCAGCAAGAAGGTCGCCGATAAGCTGGCAGGTCTGTGCAGGACGGAAAAGGAAGAGTACGAGAAGTACTGGGATGATATCAGCCCGTTCATCAAATTCGGATGCTTAAAGGATGACAAATTCTGCGATAAGATGACAGATTATATCCTCTTTAAGAATCTGGACGGTAACTACATGACTCTGCCGGAGTGCCTTGAGGTCAATAAGATTGACCCGGATGAGGAGGAAAACGCAACGGATGAGGACGGCAATAAGGTAGAAGCTGAGGTCGTAGAGGATGGCAGGAGCGAAGACGGTACAGAGGATGAGACAGCTTCCGAAGCGGAAGAAAAGAAGGAAAAGACAATTTACTATGTAACGGACGAACAGCAGCAGAGCCAGTACATCAATATGTTTAAGAATGCGAAGATGGATGCGGTAATCCTTACCCACAATATCGACCAGCCGTTTATCTCTCAGTTAGAGGCAAAGAATGAGGGCATCAAGTTCCAGAGAATCGATGCTGACCTGACAGATACCTTTAAGGCAAAAACCTCTAAAAAGGCTGAGGAAGAAATGAAGGCACAGGCGGAAACCATCAGCAAAATTATGAAAAAAGTGCTGAAGAAGGAAAAGCTGGAGGTTAAGGTTGAAAAACTGAAAAACAAGAAGATTTCTTCTATGATTACACTGTCGGAAGAAAGCCGCCGTATGCAGGATATGATGAAAATGTACTCCATGAACGGCATGGATATGGGTGCCTTCGGTTCAGAGGGAGAAACCCTGATTCTCAATGCTAACCATCCTTTGGTGCAGTATGTAACAGCACATCAGGAGGACGGAAATGTACAGATGATTTGTGAACAGCTTTATGATTTGGCTAAGCTGCAGCATGCGCCCTTAAGTCCCGAGGATATGACTAAATTTATTGCAAGAAGCAATGATATTATGATGCTTTTGGCAAAATAAGCAAAATAAGTATTAGGAAACTTGGAAGCAGCTGAAATTTAGAAATAGCTGAAATGAAAAAAGGGATGTTGTTTTTTCAATGAAATGAGGTGAACTCAAAATGTTGAAAAACAATATCCCTTTTTATTAGTTGGATTTAACTTAAAATTATGCGGTTATGACTTATTTCCCGTATTTTCGGATGTATTCCTCTGCCTTTTCGGTTGTAAGGGAGAAATTCTCTACAAGGCGTGAGCAGATATCTTCAGAAGATAAAGAAAGTGACCGGCAGGTTTTTATGAGAACGGCGATTCCCTGCTCTAAGCCTTCCGCGTGACCTTTTGCGCGACCTTCCGCCAGCCCTTCTTCTCTGGCTTCTTCCCGGTATATTTCTTCTAATTCCCATGATTTCATATAGTTGATGCCAACCTCCTTTTTGCGCTTTACTTTTTTGACAAACTGGTGGATTGTATCGATATCCTGATTAGTTACATTATCTTCAACCGTTCTTTCTATGTATTTTAACATATCTTTCAGTGTTTGGCTAGGGTTTCCTTCCGTTCCTTTGGTATATAAAAAGATTTTTTTCGCACCGTCATCATAGGGAATGGAAGTATCCTCTATACATTGGTTTTGGATGGTATAAATCATGCGGTTTTTGCCAAAAGGGTCGTAGGGGAGAATAACGATAATGATAACATTTTTGAGTTTGTCGTATTTGATATCTGCAGAAAGAAGCTGCGTATCAATCAGACCGTGATAATATCGCATTCGTTTGGGAAGGGTCTGCTTTTCATAGCGGTTGTTTGGTTCAATATCATAAATGTCCGATATGACTTTGGCATCTGCCATGTGAATACCCGGAAGGGTAGTTTCATTAGAAATGTCTTCAATATAGGCATCCATGCGGATGCCGTGCCGGCCGGTATCCAGACCAAGCACATTTTTCTGAGGCATAATCCGCACCTTGCGGATAGGCCTGTTTAAAATGGTACCAAGAAGGATACGGCAGAATTCTTCACCATCGTTTTCCTGCGAGAGCAGCTCCTGAAAAAGAAAGTCATCTATGAGATTCAGCTCCTCAAGAGGACGGTGATTTGGTTTAAAGGTTACAGTGGGTGTTTTTGCCATAGGCTGTTTCTCCTTTTTTTGAATTAAAAGATGGTGTAAGTGGCGAACCGCCGGATGTAGAAAAATCGCAGCAAGCAGAATGCTTCTGCAAATGTATTATATACTATACTTGCTTTTTGTAAATTTGACAAGTAGAATATAATGTGTTTAATAAGGTTTTTGCATGGGATTGATAAGGAGGGGAAAGTATGAATGACAAACTGACGGCAAGTGATATCAAACGAATGGAGGAAGAAATTGAATACCGGAAACTGGTGCTGCGTCCCGGACTTTTAGAGGATGTGAAGGAAGCCAGAGCCCATGGTGATTTGAGCGAAAATTTTGAATATTACGCAGCTAAGAAGGAAAAGAACAGGAATGAAAGCCGTATTCGTTTTTTAGACCGGATGATACGCACGGCAGATGTTATTTCCGACACATCAGCAGAGGATGAGGTCGGTATCAATAATACGGTTACGGTAGAATTTACAGAAGATAAGAGCAGGGAGATTTATAAGATTGTAACAACGGTCCGCGGCAATTCCTTAGAAGGGCTTATCAGCAATGAATCACCGTTAGGCAAGGCTCTTATAGGGAAAAAGGTGGGAGATACAGTCCGTGTGCAGGTAAATGAAGGCTTTGGATATGACGTGGAGATAGTAAAGATAGAAAATACGGTAGATGACGGAACAGATAAAATCAGAAGTTTTTAGCGCAGAGGAGTAGACAATGAAAAAAAGGATTTTATATGTATCGGATTTGGACGGGACGCTGCTTGACAGCAACGACAGGATAAGCCCATTTTCCCTTGCAACCATTAACGGACTTGTAAAGCAGGGAATGCTGTTTACTTATGCAACGGCAAGAAGCCTTATATCTGCCAGCATTGTGGCAGACGGATTGTCAGTACAGATTCCGGTTATTGCTTATAACGGCTGTCTGATTGTCCGTCCTGAAAACGGCGAGGTGTTGGCAGCGGTAAGCTTTACAAAAGAGGAAAGAGAAACTGCATGGAAGCATATCCGGGAAAATCATATTTCACCGTTTGTTTATTCCTATATAGACGGAGCGGAACGTGTATCGTGGAGAACGGATAAGGAAAACGAAGGCGGCAGGCAGTATCTTAGCAAGCGTCAGGGTGACAGGAGACTGAGGCCGGTTACAACAGATGAAGAATTGTGTGCGGGGGAGATTTTTTATTATACCTGCATAGGGGAAAAAGAAGAGCTTGTTTCGTTGTATGAAGCAATGAAACAGGATGAACGGTATCATTGTACGCTGCAGCAGGAGCTTTACCGGACTGAATACTGGTGTGAAATCATGCCGGCACAGGCCACGAAAGCCCATGCAATCGAAAAGCTTGCGGAAATACTTTCCTGTGAAAAGGTAATATCCTTTGGGGATGCCATAAATGACATCCCCATGTTTCAGATTTCTGATGAGTGCTACGCAGTCGAGAACGCTGTGCCGTGTTTGAAAAAATATGCTGACGGCGTCATTGAAAGCAATGATAATGACGGTGTGGCAAAGTGGCTTAAAAAGCACGTTCTATAATTCCAAAACCAAGCGGATAGGGACCGGTATGTACACTGATGGTAGCGCCTATCTGATAAAGGGGCAGATCCTCTGTGGACAGCGGGCGGCTGCTTTTTAGCTTTTCATTGATGGTGCCTAAAGCAAGCAGCCGGAAATCTTCTGCTTCCTTCTTATCATAGCCGAACCCGATGGCAAGGCTGTAGGAGTGAATATCTTTTCCTGTTTCGTTTAAATAATCCAATAGCAGGTCAATTACCTTATCCATGGATTTTTTCCGGTGCCTGGTGATGCCGGAAGGGAAAATTTCACCTTCTTTCAAGGTGATTAGCGGTTTGATTCCCAAAATGGAACCGGCCAGACCGGTCAGCTTGCCGATGCGTCCGCCGTGTTTCAAATATTCCATGTCGCCCACAGTAAAGAAGATGCGGCCTGTAGCTTTGATGGTTTCAAGCCGTTTAACCAAAGCATCATATTCCCATCCGGCTTCCTGCATCTTAACAGCTTCTAAAACGTAGAGTCCCTGTAAAACAGTATTGACGGTAGTGTCAATGACGGTAATTTTAGCATCGGGGAAGCTTTCAAGCACCATGCTTTTTGCAGTAAGGGCAGACTGCATGGAGCCGCTGAATTTTGTGGTGATGCAGATACAGATGATGGAAATCCCATCCTTTGCAAGGGGCTCAAATACATCTGCATAATCCTGTACGGAGGGCATGGACGATTTGGGATAAACTTTGGGGTGTGCAACCATTTCTTCATAAAAGTCGCGAATGCCGATTTCTGTAATTTCTTTTTTATAATTTTGATCGTCAAAGGATACATAAAAGGGCACGACTATCAGATTTTTTTCTTTTACAAGTTCGACAGGCAAGTCACAGGAGCCGTCAGTGATAATTTGATATCTCATAAATAACCTTTCCGGGAAACGGGATGACCGTAGTTTCCGCTTGCTGTTAGTAGTTCACAGGATATTGTAATACATTAAAAAAGCGTTGTCTATACTTTTGATAGTATTAATTACTACATCATGTGTATTTAATACCTTATTATATGAATTGAACCTGTTTTTATATGTACAGCAGTCGGATTGACGGCGTTTTCGGCAACAAAGCTGACACTGTGAAACCCTGTAGCAGGAAAACAGATAGTGTGGTAAAATAAAGTATGTATTTCGGAGAGAAGGATAGCAGGCTTGTTTAGGTTTATGGCGGAGGTCGGCAGCAATGGAAAAATTAAGTATAAAAAGTAAGGAATATGAGACAGTAAAGCTGTTAGGACATGGAAAGGGCGGATATTCCTATCTGGTATCAGACGGAGATCAATACTATGTTTTAAAACAGATTCATCATGAGCCCTGTGCCTATTACCAGTTTGGAGATAAGGTAGAGGCAGAAAAAAACGATTATGAGAGATTACGAAAAACAGGTATCCGGATTCCTAAGATGCTTGCTGTAGATGAAGAGGCGGAAAGGATTTTAAAAGAATATATTGAAGGTCCTACCATCTATGAGTTGGTGCTTTGTGACAGAATGGAAGAAAGCTACTTAAGGCAGATAGAGGAAATGTGCGGCATGCTTTATCCCATGAAAATTAACATAGACTACTTTCCCACCAATTTTGTGGTACAGGACGGTCTGCTTTATTATATAGATTTTGAATGCAACAATTATATGGAAGAATGGAATTTTGAAAACTGGGGCATAAAATACTGGTCAAAGACACCGGAGTTTATGGCATATGTACAGGAACATTCCAAATAGAAGATGCAGGAGAGAAAAGAAATATGTTGTACATTATGAGACATGGTAAAACGGATTGGAACGCAAAGCATAAGCTACAGGGACGAACAGATATCCCATTAAATGAAGAAGGAAGGGTTATGGCAGAGAAGGCAGGAGAGGAATATAAAGATATTCACTTTGATGTATGCTATTGTTCCCCTCTCATTCGGGCAAAGGAAACAGCCCAAATTGTGTTAAGAGGAAGAAATATTCCGATTATTACAGATGATAGACTGGTGGAAATGGGCTTTGGTGTATACGAGGGGGTTGAAAACAGTTTTCAAATTCCGGATTGTCCGATAAATGTGTTTTTTAAACAGCCTGAAAAATATATTACACCGGTTGAAAATGCAGAAAGCTTAGAAGATTTGTTTGCAAGAACGAAAGCGTTTTTAAAGGAAGTTGTTGAACCAAAGTTAAAAAGCGGAAAAGACATTTTAATAATCGGGCACGGCGCAATGAACTCAAGCATTGTATGTCAGGTTAAGGATATTCCGATAGAAAAGTTTTGGAGCGCAGGAATCGATAACTGCAAACTGATGAGGCTTATATAGCTGCCGTCAGGTATGATGAACGGCTGCAGAATACGTTTCTTTCAAGGAAAAAATTATTTTTAGCATATGCGTATAAAGCGCGGATAGGAGAAGCTATGAAAATCACACTGGATGATGTACAAAAGGATGAAGCAATTAAATGCTACATAAAAAAAGCGGATGAATCCCTGGTAGCCTTGGGATATACGGAACACAGTTTTCCCCATGTCTGCAAGGTGGCTGCAGCAGCTTACAGGATACTTGATACTTTGGGATACAGCAAAAGAGAGGCGGAGCTGGCTTCTATTGCCGGATATCTGCATGATATCGGAAATGTAATCAACAGGGTGGATCATGCGCAGAGCGGGGCAGTTATGGCATTTCGTATTTTAGACAGAATGAATGCGGATCCGGATGAAATAGCCACCATTGTGACGGCTATCGGCAATCATGACGAATCTACGGCATTTCCGGTAAATCCTGTGGCAGCAGCCCTGATTTTGGCAGATAAGACAGACGTGCGCTCCAGCAGGGTGCGCAATCAGGATATGTCCAGCTTTGATATACATGACAGGGTAAACTATTCCGTAAAGGAGTCAAGCCTTATTATAGACAAGGCAGAAATCTGTCTGGATATCAGAATCGAAACAGAAATCTGCAGTGTCATGGATTATTTTGAAATATTTTTAAACCGTATGATACTTTGTAAAAAATCTGCGGAAAAGCTGGGTGTAAAGTTTGCTCTTATAATTAATAAACAGAAGATGATATAAAAGCTTTTAAAGGGGCTCGGCAATCCGGCTGACCCCTACATAAATCCGGGAAATGGCATACCAGGTTGCAAAGTCGGTGACCCCGGTGGGATTCAAGCCGAAAATCTGCTGGAAGGTGCGGACAGCTTCTGCGGTACGGGGGCCGTATATGCCGTCTGCTACTATTGTGGGAATGGCGGGGTAGTTTTGGGCAATCCGGTTTAACTGCTGCTGGAGCTGACGCACCTTGTCGCCGGATGCGCCAATGGACAGGTTATAACCGGGGAAGGAAGAGGGAACACCGGATATAACGTCTGCCGAATTGATATACATATCGTTGCCGTAATAGTACCGTATGATTTCAATGGCAGAATAGCCTTCGTCCCCCAGATACTTGGAACCCCACTGGCTTAAGCCCGCACAGGTTACACGCTGACCATCGCAGTAGGAGGTGAAGATGGGCTGGCGCACACCGGGACGGGAGAGATAATTAGTGAAAATACTGTCCACCAGCCGGTCTATGTTCTCATAAGTATTGCGCCCGTATATCCATTTTTGGTCGTAAGCGGTGGAGCTGGTAATGGTAAAGTCGTAGCCCTGATTTCTGTACCATTCCGTATAAACCCGGTTTAAAGTAAAGGACATAATGACTAAAATATTGGCATAAATGGTGGATTCCGGCCATGTGGCATAAATCTCAGAGGAAGCCACGTTTTTGATGTAATCGGTATAGCGTACCCAGTAATTAGAGGCGCTTCTGTCAGCCGGCACACCGTCATGGACGATTACAAATTCAGGGATAACCACACGGCTTAAAACAATCTCACCGGTTTCTGCAATGGGTTTGATTTCAGCCTCCGGAATTTTGGGCGGGTACTCTCCCCAAAGAGTATGAGCGGGAATCACTACAATTTTTTCCTCTTCTTCGGTAACCTCCAAAGGATTCATGCGTATGGGTTGGAAGGAAGTAGTACCTGCTAAAAGCTCTGAACCGGTGACAAATACCGGTTCATATCCGAAAGCGGTAACGGTAATATTGTATTCGGAGTAGGGCTTTATTTCACTTTCAGGGTTGAGACTGAGATTCAGAGGCGGAGCGGGCAGGTCTATGGGCTCTGTCAGACCGGAACTGTCGGTAGTAAGCTCTGCAAGAATATTATCCGGACTTATGGTATAAGCAATGGAAACGGTTGCTCCCTGTATGGGAATCTGTCCAAGAGAAGAAATGACCTTAACACGCATTTCTCCCTCGTAGGCTTCGGGAACCGGATTAGACATCTGCACAGCATATAGATTTCTTGGCATAAAAAGACCTCGCATATTTACTTATAAACAGTATATGCGCAAGCCCCCCTGTTTGGAATCATTTTCAAGAGAAAATAGGTTTGCGTCACGATATAAAAATGGTATAATGTTCACGTAGGCAATGAGCCGTGCGGCTGCCAGTACAGACAAAGCGCCTGCTTGCAGGCGGGTTTGTCTGTAGCGGCAGCCATAGGGCGAA
>URUY01000025.1 GCA_900551115.1 uncultured Lachnospiraceae bacterium | reverse complement strand
CCTTTATCACAGAGGATTTCTATCCTCAGGATATGTGGAAGCTGTGGGATGTAACAAGGCCTCTTACCTTCAACCGCTACGGGTACTGCATGGGCAATCCGGTGAATTATGTGGATAAGAGCGGGCATTCGGTTAAAGAAGTGGTAAGCGGAGCATGGGAAAATTCGATGGGAAGTGTACCCATACCTTCTTATATGCGGGAGCAGATGTATGCATGGACGGAATATATAAGATTCAGGCAGGCAGATGCTGAAGCAAATAGCGAAGTACAGTATGTGGATGGCAAAGATGTAATGTATATGAATGAATATGATTATTTTATAAATAGGGGTTCAGGATATGAATATGTAACAGAGAAAATGTTGAAAGACATAGGCTGGGAGGGACCTATGTCACAGAAAGATCTGGATGTTATGAATGCTATCTTAGAAAGCTTTGGGATTACTTCCGGCCCAAGTATCAGGATGTTTTTTGCTACAATGCAAGCAGAGGGAAATGGCGCGGTACTGGAAGGCGGAAATGCAAAATACTTTCTGGAACATGGTTATACAGAAAATACGCGAGGTGCGGGGTACATACAGCTTACAGGCGATGATTTGCATGACAATTTTTTGAAGTATGTTGTGGACAATTATAGTTCGGGTCTGTATGAGAAATATGTCAATCTGGCGAATACGGCAGTGGATGTGGATGGTGTCTGGACATGGACTTCTGATACAACGGATAATGATACTGCAACGGAAATCGCAGAAAACTGGGCAATGACAAGTGCAGCATGGTACTGGACGGGACCGTCATTATATACATATAAAGAGGATGAAAAAAGGTATACACCTGAAAGTAAGAAAGATTTGAACTTGTATGCACAGGGAGATAACGGTACGGGAACGGAATATCCTGAATTGGAGGGGTTATTTATTATAACTCAATATTATATAAATGGTTGGAAAAATCCAGTTAATTATGATGATTCTAAGACAAACTCTGATTATGCATCAGTAGCGAGGGGAGGCTGCTATGAGTTTGTATATAATGCAGATGAAACTGCCATCAACTATGTGGTAATAGAAGGAAGAAAATATCCTGCACCAGATAGACTGGTGGAAAGAATAGAGAATTATAATACGATAGTAAAAGCATGGGGGAAAGATTGGTAAACTTGGAGGAAATGAAAAGTGAAGAGGAATGTTGGAAAGATAGTAATAGGGATAGTATGTGCGCTTGGCATAATACTGCTACTTAGGATATGTCTAATTCGAGATAACATAGAAATAGGCAGTTACCAATCAGATTTGATAATTAATGGAAGAAACCTTTGGCTTGTAGAAATTAAGGGAATGCGAGATAAGGCAGTGCAGCAAAAGCTGAATGATAATATACGGAATGATATGGAAATATATTTGGAAGATTATTTAGAAGGTCATGGTTTTCTAAGAACGAGAGGGTTTCACAGTGAAGTGGTTGGAGAAAGCTATTTGTATATATCATACGCAATTAGTTTTGGAGGAGCTAGTCATAGTAGTGATTATAAAGTTGTTTATGATTTAAAGACAGGGGAGAGAGTTGGTTTAGATGATTTGTTTATTTTGAATGAGGGATTTGTTGCCGGAGTGAAAAAGTATGGAAAGGGTTATGAGTATGATAATGGAGAGAGTATAGTAACGTATTTTGGATATGAAAATGATTCGGAAGAATACATCATAGAGATTCTTGAGGAAATCGCAATGGAACCAAGTGAATGGAATAGAATAGCAGAGGAGAACGGAACGAAGAGTTACTACAAACCGGATTTCCTGATTACAGAGGAAAATCTGTACCTGTCAGTGCCGATTCCGCTTGATAAATTGGAAGACTACCTGAAAGTGCCAAAGTGGTGGTAAGTAAAACAGATAGTTTTCTTTGGGAGTGTATTAGAAAAGGAGTAAAACTCCACAACAAAAAATGAGTGACACAACTTTGCCCCCTACATGATTGTGCCGCTCATTTCTGTAGTGCGTAAGCCCTACAAAAAGAATAATATATGACTTCATAAAACTAGTCAAGTATAAAGACGAAATAGTAATTATCTTTACTAAAGTTGATTGCGGTGAAGAGGATGGAGGTTTCGATGGCGAACGGAATCAGAAAATATAAGGATATGCTGGTAATGGAGATAATTAATCCTCTCATGGAAAATAAAGGCTTTACATTGAAAAGACCGGAAGCGAATTCTTGGCAGTGGGAGATATGGATAGATGAGGTATACCAGTATGTTCAACTGCATGATACAAAAGGATGTATCTATTTAGTGATTGGGAGAGGGGAAAAGCACTGGCCCGGGGAGATGCTTCTTCCTTATATGGACAACCCAAGAACCAATAGAGAGCAATGGAGATATGGGCTTTTTGAAAAGGATGGGGCAGGGAAAGAAGCACTTTTTCAGGATATATTTGCAGACTGTCATGATATTCTTGAGAAGTATTGCGATACTATTCTGCAGGAATGTGTGGAGGAAATGAAGAACAGTGTACCCAACCATCACCATTTTCTTCGTTTTCAGCAAGAATATGATGCACTGTCGTCAGAGTACTATGAGAAGCTAGCAATGGGAGATCAAAATGCTGTGGAGGCACTGGAAAGTGTGAAACAGTATATGGAGCCGCTGAGAGGAAAACCGGTAGCGGAGGTAGAAACAGAGCTTCTTGGGTTAGCAGCTGCCTATGAAAAAAAGATATTGGAGGAATATGGCGGAGAAAAGGGTGTAAGAGAAGAAATGGATTCCAGTTACATATGCAAGGTTGGAAAAACGAAAAGAGTGTTAAATATTTTAGTATCTATTTTTGGTGTATGGGAAAAATGGGATCTTTGGAAGGCTTTCATTTATTCTATTAATCAATTACAAAATCGTTAACTGAAGAAATGGTTGTTGATATGATAAAGGCAGTAAAATGTTTACTGGCATCAAGGATAAAGCGAGTATATTCCCAACATCGAAAGCCAGTACCTGCGAGCAAGGTACTATGACGTAGTAACAGGTACCTTTATCACAGAGGATTTCTATCCTCAGGATATGTGGAAGCTGTGGGATGCAACAAGGCCCCTTACCTTCAATCGCTACGGGTACTGTATGGGCAACCCGGTGAACTATGTGGATAAGAGCGGGCATCTGGGCAGAATTGAAGAAGAGGTTGATGGAGAAATAGACCCCTTTGGCTGGATTTCCGATTTGTGGGCGCCTGCAATCGATGAAGAAATAGAATATATAAACAGGTATACGGAGGCAGGCGGAACATCTTTTTCAGAGTTTGCAGAAATCCGGGTATATCAGGAGATGATGGAGCGGGAACAGTATGTGGATGGTATGGAGGACTGGCTCTTATACGATCCGGCTGGTCAGACCTGTGCAGTTGCTAATGCAGTAGTATTGTTCCTGTTTACAACCCCGGTGGTAGGTGTGCGCAATATCAACCTGAAGGTACAGTACGGGGAAGACAGGGATTGGTTTGCCGATATGTTTAAAATCGACAACAATCTGGTTTGCGGAGCAGCAGACAGCCTGTACACAACATGGCAGAATGTTTCAAACCCGATGTATATGATATATCAGGCATCCTATGTTTTGGATCATCCGAACGAGACGGTATTCAGAGACCCGTTAGAGGGACCCATGCAGCTTGCAGATGCTTTCTGCGCAGGAGAAAACAAGGCACCTGCACGTGCAGTTGGAAGTTTTATCGGTTCTACTGCGCAGTCGGCACTGGCATATGGGCTGGTTGAGAGCTGTGTAAGCTATCAGATGATGGGTGGTGTGCCTGAGTCCACTACTGAAACTTTTTATCGAACAATGAGTCAAGAGGATTATAATCAATTGAAATTAACGGGGGAAATGCCATCTACAAACGAAACCTTTATTTCGCCGACTCAATCGTTTTCCAGTAATTATGAGGGTGTGACTGTAAAATTTGAAGTTAAACCAGGGACTCTAGATGCACTAAAAGAAATTGGTGTAAGCAATAATACTATTCAATCAATAAAAGATTACGGAATATTGCCTCAAGTTCAATCTGGATGGAATATAAATAATGCATTTTTTAAAGGAGAGGGGTTACAAACTAATATTGGATTGGGGCAGGGAAAAGCTAGAGAAATTTTTAATTCTAATATACTTAATTTTGAGGTTGTAGGAGGTAATTGATTTTGCATTCTTTTAATGACGCTTTTGAACAATATTTTAGTAATAAAATATCACAAAGTGAACTATTAGTTAAGATTGGAAGTGACATGCCAGGATTTGAAGAGGGAGTGAGGAGAAATTTACAGGATGCATTGTTAAAAAAAGATAGTAAAAACATAGAATATTTAGTATATGTTATCATGTTGGTCGAAGACAAAATTAGTTTGCAAGATTTTGTCGAAATATTAAATAAATTATTAATATGTGATTGGCATGAACAGCATGAAAATATTGTAATGATATTGCAAAAATTACATTCTCCATTAAGTGTTGACTACTTAAAAAAAGCAATTTATATGAACCTTAAATATTTAGAATGGGATGACAATTACGCATTTGAAGTAAAATGTATTTGGGCATTGGGATATATACACAATTTAGAATCAAAACTGGTATTAGAAGAAATAACACGGAATTCAAACAAAATATTATCTGAAAATGCAGAAAATCAATTAAAAAAATATAAGTAGACAAGCTTAATGGCGTAGTTCCATAGTTAATAGTGCTTAAATAAGGGACATATATAAATGTTTTAGTGACAGATGATTGAAAAGTTATCAAGGTACAGTACGGGAAAGACAGAGACGGGTTTACCTATACCTATGATGCAGACGGTAACCGGGTGTTCCAGTTAAACTACAACCTCCATACGGATGATGACCGGAAGGATAACAGCGGCAGCGGAAACGGCAGCAACAAGGACAATGCAGGGGCAGGGAACAGCGGAAATTCCGGTAAAGGCAGCAACGGAAAGAACAACGGAAACAAAGGCAATAGCTCCGGCGGCGGAACGGATACTTCTACCGGCAGCGGCAACGCCACCAATGCAGAAGCAAATAACAGCCAGAACCAGAGCGGCATCCCATTCCCTGCCGGCAGTAAGGCAATCTGCACCGGCTATTACCTGTATAACGGCAGGGGCAGGATTTCATATACAACTTAGATTTAAAATGTTATGATGGTTTTAGCTTTGGACTGCTTTATAAAATTATGAGATAAAAACATTTCATGAAACCAATAAAAGCGAGAAATGAGCGGCACAACTTTGACCCCTACATAATTGTGCCACTCATTTCTATTTGCTGAATCCCTGCAAAAATAATAATACATGACTTCAATGTAATAGTCAAACAAAAAGACAAAATAGTAAACATCTTTACTAGGATTTGTTGGAAAACTGGAGAAAGAAGCATGCAGGGATGCGATATTCTGAAAGGAAGGAACAGCCGTTATGATGCCGGTAAACTTACATGCGACAGAAAATGCAAAAAAACTTTTAAAATACTTATCAGAGATTGGTGGGCAGAGGATTATTACAGGACAGCATACAAAGACCGTTGCTATGGAGGAAATAGCAGAAATAAAGCGGTTGACAGGGAAGACACCGGCTCTGCGCGGATTTGAACTGTTGGCTTATTCTCCCAATATCCGCTATGAGACGGCGGATGAGGAGTGCTTAAAAGAGGTAGCGGAAAATAAAAATACTCTGGAGGAGGCGCTTGCTTTTGGTAAAACAGGCGGTATTGTGACCTTTACCTGGCACTGGTTTTCTCCGCTTGGCGGAAGGGATAAAAGCTTTTATGCGGAGAATACCGACTTTGATGCCACGATGGTGTTGCAGGAGGGAACAGCGGAGAGAGAAGCCTTTTTCCATGATTTAGACAGGATTGCTGAGCTGTTAAAGCCCTTTCTTGCAGAAGATATTCCCATTCTGTGGCGCCCCTTTCATGAAGCGGAGGGCAACTGGTTCTGGTGGGGCGTAAAGGGTCCTGCGGTGGCGGCACAGCTTTACCGACTGCATTTTGACTATTTTGTGAACAAGTATCATTTAGACAATTTGTTGTGGGTGTGGAACAGTCCGTTGCCGGAAGGATATCCCGGGGATGATGTGGTAGACGTGATTTCAAGAGATGTGTATATGCCTGCGGGAACAGCAACCGATTACCGGAAGGAATATGAGGAACTGTCAGCCATCACAACGGCTAAAAAGCCGGTAGCGCTGGCAGAAATCGGCATTCTGCCGGATATGGATTTGCTGCAGGAGAGCCGGGTTCCATGGTGTTATTATATGACCTGGTGCGGTGAATTTGTGCTGACGGAGAAGTATAACAGCCACGAGACACTGAAACGGATATACAGCAGCGACTATGCCGTGACATTTGAGGCGTTTTCATGAGGAAGATACCGCATTTTTGACAATGAGCAACAGACAAAGAAAGTAAACGGAATGGAAATGTAATGTCCCTCTTGACAAAAAAAATCCCATGTCCTACAATCACTACATACCGTATTTTACGGAAATTACGATATTATGGCAATGACGAGGGTTAGTAGGGCCGCGGAATATCAAAGAGAGAGAGCCGGTGGTGAGAGGCTCTTATAGGAAGCACCTGAACCTGCCTCTGAGTCCTGTATGAAAATACAGCGCAGAGCCGGCGTTAACGGCGAAATGAGCAGGATGCAGTGTGCATGATGAAATGGGCATGGCATCAATTAGGGTGGTACCGCCGGTTTTCCGGTCCCTTTGGGGACGGAAGACCGGCGTTTTTGATTTATAGGAAAGACCTTTTTACACTAAAGTGTGAAAGGCGTTCCTATAAACCAAAACGCTCCGCGAGCGGACTCTTTGGTCTTTATACACAGAAAAAACAGCGCGGTATATGCGCAGAAATGAGGAGAAAATGGCAGAGAAAAAATTAGTAGAAGCAATCACCTCCATGGAAGAGGATTTTGCCCAGTGGTATACGGACGTTGTGAAGAAAGCGGAATTGATTGACTATACCAGCGTAAAGGGCTGTATGGTAATCAAACCTGCGGGCTATGCAATCTGGGAGCTTTTGCAGAGACAGCTTGACGACAGATTCAAAGCGACAGGTGTACAGAATGTATATCTTCCCATGTTTATTCCGGAAAGCCTTTTGGAAAAGGAAAAAGACCATGTGGAAGGCTTTGCGCCGGAGGTGGCATGGGTAACCCACGGCGGACTGCAGCCTCTGCAGGAGAGGCTTTGTGTAAGACCGACTTCTGAGACGCTGTTTTGCGATTTTTATAAAAATGACGTACAGTCTTATCGTGACCTGCCCAAGGTATATAACCAGTGGTGTTCCGTAGTGCGTTGGGAAAAGGAAACCAGACCGTTCCTGCGTTCCAGAGAATTCCTGTGGCAGGAGGGCCATACGGCGCATGCAACGGCCCAGGAAGCAGAGGAAAGAACCATTCAGATGCTGAATCTGTACGCACAGTTTTGCGAGGAAGTGCTGGCCATTCCGGTTATTAAGGGACAGAAGACAGATAAAGAAAAATTTGCCGGTGCGGTAGCAACCTATACCATAGAATCCTTGATGCATGACGGCAAGGCATTGCAGTCAGGAACCAGCCATAACTTCGGTGACGGCTTTGCAAAAGCCTTTGGTATCCAGTTTGCGGATAAGGACAATACCTTAAAGCATGTCTTCCAGACCTCATGGGGGATGACGACCCGTATGATTGGTGCCATTATCATGGTACACGGTGATAATTCCGGTCTGGTACTGCCGCCCAAGGTAGCGCCCATACAGGTTGCTGTTATTCCCATTCAGCAGAAAAAAGAAGGTGTTCTGGAAAAGGCATACGAGCTGCGTGACCGTTTGGTGAAGAACGGCTTCAGGGTAAAGGTAGACGATACCGACAAGAGTCCCGGTTTCAAGTTTGCAGAGGCAGAGATGAGAGGCTTCCCTATTCGTCTTGAGGTTGGACCTAAGGACATCGAACAGGGCAAGTGCGTGCTTTGCAGAAGAGATACCAGAGAGAAAATTGAGGTTTCCCTGGACGAAGTGGAAGCAAAGACAGCAGAGCTTCTGGAAACTATCCACCATGATATGTTAGAAAGAGCAAGGGCTCACAGAGACGCCCATACCTATGTGGCACATAACATGGCTGAATTTGAAAAGCTTTTCACGGAAAAAGCAGGCTTCGTAAAGGCTATGTGGTGCGGCGAGCAGGCATGCGAGGATGCTGTTAAGGAAAAGCTCAGTGTCACAAGCAGATGTATTCCTTTTGAGCAGGAACAGATTGCTGATACCTGCGTCTGCTGCGGCAAGCCTGCAAAGAAAATGGTTTACTGGGGCAGGGCGTACTAAAAATACAGAAGGTGATTGCGAAACTCTTCCGTGCAATTATATTCCATGAAAACCGCGCTCTCGCTCCGTAAAAAACGTAGCGGTACATAGGGCTGTAAAATACACAGCCCAAATGCCGACGTTTTTTAAGGGCTTTTCATTGGAATATAACTTGCACTTTAGAATTGCGCAATCACCTGATTACAAACATATAAGGAGCAGGACCATGATTTACAGAGAAATACCGTTGCAGATGGAGGGCTCTCTTCCTGACGCAAAGCTCATATTATATATTCAGGATTATTCCAAGGATATGCTGGTGCAGGAGCGCCCTATGGTAATACTCTGCCCCGGCGGCGGCTACAACCATACCTCTGACAGGGAAGCGGAGAGCGAAGCGCTTCAGTTTCTTGCCATGGGCTGCCATGCGGCGGTGCTGCGGTATTCCGTAGCGCCTGCCCGGTATCCGGTGCAGCTTTCGGAGCTTGCTTTTTCCATGAAGCTTATCAGGGAGCATGCAGAGGAGTGGCATATAAAAGCGGATAAAATCGTAGTGCAGGGAAGCTCGGCAGGCGGGCATCTGGCAGCAAGCCTTGGGATGTTTTGGACAGAAGAATGGCTCCGTAAGCTGGCAGGAGCAGAGTCCGCAGAAAAGATTAAGCCAAACGGCATGCTTTTATGCTATCCGGTGATTACCTCCGGCGAATTTGCCCACAGAGGTTCCTTTGAAAAACTGGTAGGAGATAATAAAGAGCTGCTTGAAAAGCTTTCCCTTGAAAATCAGGTAAACGGGCATACGCCAAAGACCTTTATCTGGCATACCTTCACAGACGGTTCGGTACCGGCGGAAAATTCCCTTTTGCTGGTAAGCGCACTGCGCAGGTACAATATTCCTACGGAATTTCATCTTTATCCGGCAGGACAGCATGGGCTGGCATTGGCGAGCCCTCTTACGGCGAGCAGGGACGGCGCCCATATGCAGAAGGAATGCGAGTCCTGGATAGGATTGGCCCGTACCTGGATTGAAGGGGTGTAACAATTCCGGGCAGTTGTAAAAATAATCCGGTAATTGAGATAGAAAAAAGAGTGTATATTTTTACCCCTCTTTTTTTATAATCACAGTATATAGTGCAGAAATCTGTGCCGTAAATGCGGCAGAGAAGAATGCAAAACAGTATTGTAATAATATGGAGGGATACAGTATGATATTTGGTAATGGCTGCTGGCTGCAGAAAGAAGGCTGCGGATGCTTTTCTCCGCAGGAAGTTTATTTTGAAAAGGTAGAAGCAACAAAGGTGACGCTGTGCCTGCCGACAACGAAAATTACGAGCAGAGGCGCTACCTTGGGCGGAATTAACCTGACTATGATCATTACTTCCCCTGCACCGGAAGTACTGCGCGTACAGACCTATCATCACATGGGTATACAGAAGAAGGGACCGGAATTTGAACTGTATCAAAAAGAAGAGCTTCCTCTTACGGTAACGAGTGATGAAGAAAAGCTTGTTATCGGAAGCGGTACAATGACTTTGGAAATAGAAAAAAAGAACTGGGCAATGTCCTATAAGAGAAACGGAGAGCTGATTACAAAATCTGCCGCAAAGGATTTGGCCTGCATGAAAACGGACTGGAAGGGCGACTATTACGACAAGGGTGACAATGTAGAAACCTATATGCGCCAGCAGCTTTCCATGGGTGTAGGAGAGCTGATTTACGGTCTTGGCGAGCGCTTTACAGCATTTGTAAAGAACGGGCAGAGTGTTTCTGTCTGGAATGAAGACGGCGGTACCAGCACCTATCAGTCCTATAAAAATATTCCTTTTTACATAAGCAACAAGGGCTACGGCGTATTGGTAAACCATCCGGAAAAGGTGGAATTTGAAATAGGCACGGAGCAGGTAACCAAAACCGCATTTTCCGTAGAGGGCGGCTATTTGGATTATTATCTTTTTAACGGGCCGACTATGAAGGAAGTATTGGAAAGATATACGGATTTGACAGGAAAGCCGTCACTTCCGGCGCCCTGGACCTTTGGTCTTTGGCTGTCTACCTCCTTTACGACCAATTATGATGAAGAAACGGTTATGAGCTTTGTGGACGGTATGCTGGAAAGAGGCATTCCTCTTCGTACCTTCCATTTTGACTGCTTTTGGATGAAGGAGTTCCACTGGACTGACTTTACATGGGATTCCAGAGTATTTCCTGACCCGGCGGGCATGTTAAAGCGTATTAAGGAAAAGGGACTCAATATCTGTGTTTGGATTAATTCCTATATCGGACAGGAAAGCTGCCTGTTTGCAGAGGGCGTGGAAAAAGGCTACTTTGTAAAACGGCTGAACGGCGATGTATGGCAGTGGGATATGTGGCAGCCCGGCATGGCATTGGTAGACTTTACCAATCCCGAGGCATGTGCATGGTATAAGGAAAAACTGGCAGGACTTCTGGACATGGGCGTTGACTGCTTCAAGACCGATTTCGGTGAAAGAATCCCTGTGGACGGCGTCTGCTATTATGACGGCTCCGACCCTAAAAAGATGCACAACTACTATACCTACCTGTACAACAAGGTAGTATATGAATTACTGGAAGAAAAACGCGGCAAGGGAGAGGCAGTGCTGTTTGCCCGTTCCGCAACGGTAGGCGGTCAGAAATTCCCTGTACACTGGGGCGGTGACTGCTGGTCTGACTATGAATCCATGGAAGAAAGCCTTCGCGGCGGTCTTTCCCTGCTGATGTCAGGCTTTGGCTACTGGGCACATGATATCGGCGGCTTTGAAAGCACCTCTACGCCTGACGTTTACAAGCGTTGGGTGGCATTCGGACTGCTTTCTTCACACAGCCGTCTCCATGGAAGCACCTCCTACAGAGTACCCTGGGCTTATGACGAAGAGGCAGTGGATGTAGTACGCTTCTTTACCAGACTGAAAGCAAGGCTGATGCCTTATCTTTATAAAACAGCCATTCAGGCAAACAGAACCGGTATTCCTACCATGCGCAGTATGGTACTGGAATTTACGGAAGACAGAACCTGCCACTATGCGGACCGCCAGTATATGCTGGGTGATAATCTGCTGGTAGCGCCTGTTTTCAATGAAGACGGAATGGCGGAATACTACCTGCCGGAGGGACGCTGGACGGATTTCTTTACCGGTGAAATAAAGACGGGCGGCAGATGGATAAAAGAAAAGCACGGCTATTTAAGTGTGCCCCTTATGGTAAAGGAAGGCTCCGTTGTGGCGCTGGGTGCCCATGACGACAAGCCGGACTATGATTACGGTGAGGGTGCAGAGCTTCGTGTTTATGAGCTTAAAGATAATATGCCGGTTTCTGCTGTTGTATACGGCATGAATCAGGAGGAAGAGATAAAGCTTACGGCAGAGAAGAAGGGCAATACCATCACTCTGGAGGTGGATACGGATAAGACATGCCGCATACGCCTTGTAAACACTGTGGCAACAGGCGCAGAGGGAGCGGAAGCGGCAGCCGAGGGCAATGACACAATTCTGACACCTGTGTCAGGACGCATTACCGTGACAGTATAGCGATAGCGAATAGGCGTGGCTGTCGTGCAATTTTGCACGGCAGCATGCAAACAGGAGTATAAAAGTATAAATGAAACAGAAAAAGAACCGTTTATGGGAGCTTATCAGTAAAAGAAAAATAAGGCAGCAGTTATATCTGATATACATTATTGCCGTTTTCTTTCCGATTGCCGTAATCGGTTCTTTTTTGCTGGGCAATACGGCCAGGCTTCTTACCAATTACCATGAAGATTTGCTGGAATCCGACAATCTGCGTGTAAAAACCATCCTGTTTGAAATTACGGCGCAGATTTACAATATTTCCGAGGAGATTTCCTTTGAAGACAGCCTGCAGGAAATTTTGATATCCGATGAGAGGCAGGAGGAGGGGAATCCGGCATATTCCTATACCACCATAGACAATTATATTTCCACCCATGCGGAAATAGAGGATATCACCGTATATACGGACAATGCAAGTGCCGCCGGCTATATGCATTTTGCGGAGGCTGATGAAACGGTAAAAAGTACCGATTGGTATCAAAAGGCAACAGGTCAGTCCGGCGCATTTTGGATTCCCATGGAAAAGGTGGACAAATACGGGAATTCCTACTGGAATTTGGCACTGGTACGGAAAATAACCGTTATCGGAAGCGATTATCAGGCGGTTTTGGTGATTCAGATCAGCGACAATTATCTGCAGACCCGCATCCGCAGCAAGGAATACCGGATTACGGTATCGGCGGACAATAAAAAAATCTTTTATAATTCTTCCCGCGAAAAATACGGAGAAGAGCAGAATATTTATATTGATTATACAGACGATTACTACCAGTATTTAGGCCCTGTATGGGAGAATGCGGATAAGCTGTTTGCCAAAATATCCACCCTGCAGCTTTATCAGACGGACAGCAAAATTCATATTGTCACCTTAAATGAAACAGCTTACCGGGATATCAATTCCATTATCATTACCTGTCTTTTGATTATTCTGATGGCAATTGCGGTTCCGGCGATTCTGATTCATTATTTCACCGGTTATTTTACCGGACGTGTCAATGTACTCAGAAATGAAATGAAAAAAGCAAATAATGAGGAATATGACATTCCGCTTAGCTTTGGCGGCGAGGATGAGCTGTCAGAAACCTTTGTCGATTTACAGGTTATGGTACAGAAAATCAAGGAGAAGGATGCCCGCATGTACAAGGCAAGGCTTTCCGAGCAGCAGCTTTTAAACGAGCAGCAGGTAATGGAAATGAAGATGCTGGCAAGCCAGATTAACCCGCATTTTCTGTATAACACGCTGGAAAGTATCCGTATGCAGGCCTTGACTGCCGGCAATAAAGAGGTGGCAAATTCCATAAAGCTTTTGGGCAAGTCCATGCGCTATGTCCTTGAAAACACAGGCACTTCTCTGGTAACACTGAAAAAAGAGCTGGATTATATGGAAACCTATCTGCAAATTCAGAAAATGCGTTTCGGCAGCCGGATAAATTATACAATCCGCTTTGCGGATGATCTGGATTTGGAGGATTATCTTCTTTTGCCGCTTCTGCTGCAGCCTATTGCGGAAAATGCCATTATTCACGGTATGGAACAGGTGGAGGAGAACGGACATATTGATATTGCCGTGTCAGTACCCGAAAATGAATATCTGCAGATTGCCATTACCGATAACGGCTGCGGCATGAATGAAAAAGAGCTGGAGCTTTTAAATATAAGAATGGCGCAGAAAACACTGGACCGTACCGGCAGCATCGGCCTCTGCAACATTAACCAGCGAATCAGGCTGTACTATGGGGATTTATACGGCATGACAATCGAAAGCACGCCGGGAGAAGGAACATGCATTATAGTAAAGCTGCCGGTAAGGCATCGTGATGTATAATTTTACCCGTATAAGATGTAAAAAAGGAATGGTTTTTTTATTATAATAAATTTGATAAACTGGCATTTGTAAATATTAACTAAGCTTATTCTCTTTTACGAAAACGATTAAGCTTGTTAAATATCATTAGGAGGGTATTAGTATGAAAAAGAAAATGAAAAAATTCTTTGCTTCTCTTCTTGCTTTTGCAATGATGTTTTCTACCTTGTCATTGACAGCAGCAGCGGAGGAAGAGGAATATTTGATGTTCCTCGCTTACGGCGGAGAATCACAGGCAGATGCATGGAATCTGTGCTGGGCAAATGAAGAAGGCAACGAGAGCGGCATTACCGCAACCACAGCTATGGCTAAGGTTGGCGATACTGTTACAATCGGTGTTACATTACCTGAAGCAGCAACCAAGACATGGTATGTGGCTCCTGTTATTATAGCAGAGGGCGTAAGCGATGTGTCTTATACCATCGATAAGGTTACCATGGACGGCAATGATATTACAGATACCATTGACTTGACACTTGGTGAAAAAGAGTGGTGGTATGAGGGAACCGGTAATTATACCGAGACTCAGGCTGTTCGTTTAAAAGGCGGTTACAATGAGTGGGCTGACAAGTATATTGCAGAATCTCCTGTAGGCTTTACCACCATGGAATACACCATTACCTTAAACAGCATTACCTTAGGCGGCGGTGAAGCTGCCGGCGAAAAGGTTCTCAGCGAAGAAAGCTATCCTGCATTTATTGCATTCGGCGGTGATGAAGCAGCAGAAAATGACTGGGGCTTCCAGTACTACGGTGACGGTGCAAGCAGCAATAAGGGCGATATTGTAGCAACAAACGGTGAATTAAAGAATGGTGAAACCACAACACTTACTCTGGAATTCCCTTCCGAAGTATTCTATACTTGGTTTACGGCTCCCTGCTTTATTGCAGAGGATGCAAGCGCAATTTCTCCGGATTCTACCTTTGAGGTAAAGGTGTTGATTGACGGTGAAGAGGTTGCAACAGACCTGTCCGCAGGCAAGAGCTGTTGGGCTGAAGGAACCGGTGATTATGCAGATACACAGGCTGTTCGTATCGGCGGCGGTTACAATGAGTGGGGTGACAAATATATTGCAGAATCTCCTAAGGGATTCAAGACCCTGACCTTTGAAGTTACACCTACCATCTATGTGGCAGGCGGAGAAGCTCCGGCAGAAGAAGCTCCTGCAAATGAATTCGATCCTAACGGTACATATCATGCATACCTTGGTGTTCAGACACCTACCTGGATTTTCCGTAATTCCTATGATGATGCTACCTACGGTAAGGATTCCGGCTGCTTCGATCAGCTTGGTTTTGTAGACGGTGACTGGATTGCACAGGGCGGTACCTTTACAGATGTTGAGATTACCGGCAACGGCACTTATACCGTATCCTTAACAGGATATGATTTCTCCGGTCAGTTTGACGGTGCAGCAATCCTTGGTGATGAAGGCTTATTCAACCTGTTGTTTGTATCCACAGACCTGCCCGTAAATGACGAAGTAGTGATTTCCAATGTTGTTCTGAAGATGGACGGCAAGACCATTACAGAGCTTGAGAGCGCATTCTTAGATCCTGATTCCAAGACCGTTCAGAAGGTTCTTCTGGCAAACATCTGGAATAAAGAGATTACAGCGCTTCCTTACTACGCAGCACCTACCCAGAGCATTGAGGTAAGCTTTGATGTAAGCGGCTTTGCTAATGATGCAGTACAGGCAGAACCGGAAGCAACCGAAGCACCTTCAACCGATGCAGCAGCGGAAGCAACCGAAGCACCTGCTGAAAGCAGCGGAAGCAACACCGGTTTAATCATCGGTATTGTAGTAGCGGTTGTAGTAGTTGCGGCAGCAGCAGCCGGTGTAGTAGTAGCTAAGAAGAAAAAAGGAACAAAATAATGACATGATGCCAGGGTCAAAAGGTATAAATACCGAATGTGCTTGCACAATGAGGTATTTAACCTTGAGACCCACTAAACATGAGCAAGTAGCGATTTACGCAGTAAATCTGCGGATTGTGAATGTTTTCAGGATTGCAGGAATTGCGTAGCAATGTAGCAATCCGTGGCATCAGTCGGGGGCAAAATACCTTTTGACCCCGACATCATGACATGACCTTGTAAAAGGAAGTGTGGATGTCCGCAGCCGTCAGGCTGCGGACTTTTTTGATTGATTTACAGAAGAGCGCTCCGTAAGAGAACTCTTTATCCGTTACGAAACCGGCGTGCTGACAACCCGGCGGGACGGTGGCTTATGTGCGCAAAAAATTACTGTATTTTCTATCAAGTAATTACGGTATCTTTAAAAAGCACTTTTTTGTATAATGAACTTAACTGCTTGAAGTATGCAAATTTAAGTCTTTTGAGCTTAAAAAAGTGAGAGTTAGGGAGGTAAGAAATGAAAAACAATAAGACAGGAAGGGAAAGAGCGGCAGGGTATATTTATTATCTGGCGCGTATCGGTGCGCTGCTGTCCATAATCCTCATGTTCTTTCCGGCGCTCAATCCGGCTAAAGTGTGTGACTACATAAATAAGAATATGTCACTTTTCACATCGGCGGTTTCTTATTCGGGACTTGTTAAGCAGTGTACCCGTGCATTTAATCAGGGATGGCTTCAGGAGTCTTCTTTTGTGATTCTTTTTATTTCCAGTATTATTACCTGTTTAGGTATTGCAGCAGTAGCCGCTATGGGCTGTATGTCCATCGGTAACCGCAAGCTGCAGAGATTTGGCAACTGGTTTGGTATCGGCGGAGCCATTGCTCAGATGCTTGGTCTTGCCGGTATTTATCTGGCATATACACAGGTTGCTGCTACTACAAGACCGGAAAAGGTTATTCCCTCTTTCCCTATGGGGAACTGGCTGTTCTTTTTTGTAATAGCACTTGTTATTTTGGTGGTTACGGTGGCAGTACAGTGCTTATTGCCTAAGGCAGAAGCGGATGAAAAATATGAAATGGAAACCAAGTACAAATTGTTTTTAATGTTTCTTCCGTTTGCAGCGCTGATTTTCGTGTTCAGTTATCTGCCGCTTTACGGCTGGCGGTATGCATTTTTTGATTATACCTCCGGTGGTACCCTGTCTAAGGACAATTTTGTGGGATTCAAATGGTTTACCATGCTGTTTGAAAATGAAGCGACCAGAAATGATATTGTCAGGGTACTCAGAAATACCCTCGCCATGAGCGGTCTGGGTATTGCGACAAGCTGGTGCGCTATGGCCTTTGCTATTTTCCTTTCGGAAATAAAGAGCCCCAGAGTAAAACGTTTTGTGCAGACCTTTACGACTATTCCTAATTTTATAAGCTGGGTTTTGGTATATGCGATTGCACTTGCAATCTTTGCATCCGATGGTTTTATCAGCAGTATGATGGTAAATACGGGTGTTTGGGATGAAGGCAAGAATATGCTGATGGGTGATTCCCATATTTGGTTAAAGATGCTTGCGTGGGGTATGTGGAAGGGAATCGGCTGGAGTGCCATTATTTATATCGCAGGTATTTCCGGTATCGACCAGCAGTTATATGAAGCCGCTACCGTAGACGGTGCCGGCAGATTCCAGAAGATGTGGCATATTACGGTGCCCGGACTGATTCCTACCTATATGGTACTCTTACTGATGTCTGTTGCAGGTATCTTAAGCAACGGTATGGATCAGTACATGGTATTTGAAAATGCGACCAATACAAATGTGATTACGGTACTTGACCTGTATGTATACAAACTGGGTATTATGAACGGTGCCATACCGTTGTCCACCATGGTTGGTATGGTGAAGTCAGTAGTCAGCGTCATACTGCTGTTTGGTGCTAATGCGATTTCTAAATTAGTCCGCGGCGAAAGTATAGTGTAGGGAGGTGTTAAAATGGCTAAGACAGCACAGGAAAAATTAGATGCGAAAGCAGAAAAGCAATATTATAAACAACATAAAAGAGCCTATAGATTAACACCGGGCGATGTTATATTTAACATATTGAATTATACCTTTTTTATCGTATTTACCTTAAGCTGTTTGTTTCCCTTTTATTATCTGTTTATCAACACCATTTCATCCAATGATTTGGTAAGCAGAGGGATGATTAACTTCATTCCGAAGGGCATCAACTTTGACAACTATGTCAACCTGATTAATGCGGGAGAAGTAGGGCAGGCATTTTTGGTTTCCATCGGCAGAACGCTTCTTGGTACGGCGCTTATGGTGGCTGCTTCCGCCTTTATCGGTTATCTGGTAACAAAGCAGCAGATGTGGCACAGGAAGTTCTGGTATCGATTCCTTGTTATTACCATGTACTTCAATGCAGGTACGATTCCCTGGTATTTGAATATGTCCATGTTGGGACTGACCAATAATTTTATGGCATATATCATTCCCGGTATTGTAGCACCGTACAACATTATTTTAGTAAAAACCTATATTGAATCCATTCCGGCTGAGCTGGAAGAGAGCGCATTTATGGACGGTGCGGGATATATGACGATTTTCCGCAACATTATCTGGCCCTTATGTAAGCCGATTTTGGCAACTATCGCTATTTTCGGTGCGGTAGGACACTGGAACTCCTTTACGGATTCCCTGATTCTGATGCAGAATGCACCTGAACTGTTTACCTTACAGCACAGACTGTACCTGTATCTGACGACCAGCTCCAATATCGGTGCGTTGATGAACGGCGGCGTAAGCTCGGCGGCAGCAGAGTCCATTATGCAGACGGCGCTGAATGCAAAAGTTATAAAATACACCATTTCCATGGTATCCATTATACCGATTCTGTTGGTTTATCCGTTTATGCAGCGGTATTTTGAAAAAGGTATTATGCTGGGAGCTGTTAAGGGTTAATGGCATTCCACTAATATATAAAGGAGGATATAAAACACATGAAAAAGATGAAACGTATTGTGGCACTGGCGTTGGCCGTTATTATGGTCAGCGGACTATTGACAGGCTGTGGAAAGAAAGATAAGTATATTACTCTGACTATCTATAGCCAGCTTGCAAACTACTCCGGCGAAATGCAGGGATGGTTCGCACAGATTTTAAAGGACAAATTTAACGTTAAGGTAAATCTTGTTCCTGACGGCGACGGCGTGTATGATACCCGTATGGAAGCCGGCGATTTGGGCGATATCGTAGTATGGGGCGCTGACGATAAGGATTATCATCAGGCAGTTGACGCAGGCCTTCTGTACAACTGGGAAGAGGATAATCTGGTACAGGAATACGGTCCTTATATCTATGAGAACATGCAGGATGCATTAGAGAAAAACAGAGAGATTTCCAGTGATGACGGTATTGTATATGGCTTTGGACACAATGTAGCATCAAGCTCCGAGAGCCATGACGCTTTCTTCTATACCTGGGATATCCGTTGGGATTTGTATCAGGAATTGGGACAGCCGGAAGTAAAGGATCTTGATGATCTGATGTCCGTATTAGAGCAGATGAAGGAAATCTGTCCTACCGGTGACAACGGCAAACCGACCTATGCTATGTCCTTATGGCCTGACTGGGACGGCAACTATGTAATGTATGTAAAAGCTATGGCAACTGCTTACTATGGTTATGACGAGCTGGGCTTTGGCCATTACAATGTAACAAACGGCGAATACTATGACGCACTTTCTCCTGACAGTCCGTATCTGGAGATGCTTGCATGGTTCAACGAGCTGTACCGTAAGGGACTGCTTGACCCTGACTCCATGACACAGACCTATGATAACATGATTGAAAAGGTACAGAACGGTAACGTATTCTTCTCTATCTTCAACTATGCAGGTTCTCTGGCATACAACAAAGAAGTACATTACAGCGAAAACAAGATTATGGAAAGCCTTGTACCCGAAGAGGCATGCCCTATTGTAGCAGGCTTAAGCACATTAGGCGGCAACCGTGTATGGAGCATCGGCGCCAATACACAGTATCCTGAGCTTTGCATGGAAATCATCAACTGGTTATGTACACCGGAAGGCAGACTTACCACGGATTACGGCCCTAAGGGACTTTGCTGGGATTATGATGAAAACAACAAGACCTACTTTACCGATTTTGGTAAGACCTGTTTTGAGGACAGAACCACACTGATGCCCGAAGAATGGGGCGGTGCAACCTTCAATGACGGTGCATTCCAGGTAAATAATACTACATGGACTGCAGCAGACGTAAACCCTGAATCCGGTGAAAGATATGACCAGCAGTACTGGGCAAGCACACAGGTTCCGGAAGGACGCTGCGAAGCAGAAAGAAACTGGCGTGAATATACAGGCTGTTCTACAGTGGATGAGTATATGAATACCTGTAACTATGCTGTAGACGTTCCCACCAGCTTCTCTCTGGCTACATTAGATCCTGAGATGCAGGCAAAATGGGACCAGGTGGCTATCTGTCTGAAGGATTACAGCTGGAATGCTATCTACGCTGAGACAGAAGCTGACTTTGAAGCCATTGTAAGTGAAATGCGCGGTAAAGCTAAATCTTACGGTTATGACCAGTACATCGAATGGTGTATTGAGCAGGCAGCAATCAGAAATGAATTGCAGGCACCTTTAAGATAATAGGATTACGGTTATAAACGGTAGACGAAAGGGTTGCCATGCGGCAGCCCTTTCTATATACTGTATTTTACAGATAATATATGCTGTATTAAAAAAGCAAAGAGAGGAATTATATGAAATTTTTTAGTGTTGACGGCGGCTTATACAAATTTATGACACGGTTGTGGGATATGATAAAGCTAAATTTCCTGTGGTTGCTTTGTTCTCTGCCCATTGTTACCATGGGAGCTGCTACCGTTGCAGCCTACAGTGTGACGCTTAAGATGGTGGATGAGACGGAAGGATACGTGGGCAGACAGTTTTTTAAGGCATTTAAGGAAAACTTAAAGCAGGGGATTCCTTTGGGACTTTTAGCGCTGTTTTGCTCTTATGTAGTATATCTGGACTTTGAACTCTTTAATAAGGTGGAAGGCAACCCTATTATGTTCTTAATCTTTGGTATTGTGGCGGCTTTTGTATTTGGCATGTCTTTTATCTATGCATTTCCTCTGAGCGCAAGATACGAGAATACGCTGATTGGAACACTGAAAAATTCCGTGAATGTGGCAACAAGATATTTTTTACGCACCCTTTTTTTAGTGGCGGTTTTAGCGGTGGAGGTAATCTTTTTTCTGTTTAATACCACTACGCTGTTTTTGGGGATTCTGATAGGACCGGCCTGCATCATGCTGACTGTCAGTGGCTTTGCGCTGCGTTTCTTCAGGGAAATCGAAAAGGAACCGGGAGCGGTGCAGCAAATGGCAGAAAAGCCGGAAGGAACAGAAGAAAAGCAGGAAGAAACGGCAGAGAAGCCGGAAAGCACTGAAGAAGAGCGGTAGGAGGAAGGGATAATGATACAGGAAAAGATAAAGCTTACAGTGCCGGGCTCGCTGCCTGCGTCCTGTATAAAAACGTATATGATAGAAGATTCACCGGAATTTAAAATAAAGAAAAGGCCGGTGGTAATTGTATGTCCGGGAGGCGGCTATTGCTATCTGTCAGACAGAGAAGGAGAAATACTTGCCCTGCAGTATGCGGCAATGGGCTGTCATGCAGTGGTGCTTTATTATTCCGTTGCACCGGCAGTTTATCCTACCGCATTGCTGGAGACGGCATGGACAGTGGCGTTTCTTCGCAGTAAAGCAGAGGAGTGGCACATAGATACGGATAAAATAATTGTGGAGGGTTCCTCGGCAGGCGGACATTTGGCAGCTTCCTACGGCGTATTCTGGAAAGAGGATTTTGTGGCGGAAAGCCTTTCCCTGCAAGCTGACAAACGAGAGCTTCTGCGTCCCAACGGTATGATTTTAAATTATCCTGTAATTACCTCCGGCGAATACGCACACAGAGATTCCTTTGTGAATCTTTTGGGCAGCCGCTATGAGGAACTGGTTTTAAAGATGTCTTTGGAAAATCAGGTCAATGCGGATACACCGCCGGCTTTTATCTGGCATACCTTTACGGATGGCTGCGTACCTGTTGAGAATTCCCTTCTTTTTGCAGGAGCAATGCGCCGGGCGGGGATTTCCACAGAGCTTCATATGTATCCTCAGGGGGGCCACGGCTTAAGCCTTGCAACGGCGCTTACCCAAACACCGGAGGGAAATGAAATAGAGCCCTGTTGTCAAAGCTGGATAACATTGGTCAACACCTGGATAAAGGGGCTTTAACAGTTTGGCTTTGATAAAAAAGACTATAATTAATTGGGAGGATATAAACATGAAAACAGTACGCGGAACAAAAAAGCTGTTTGCGGGGATCTTAGCCTTTGCACTGCTTTTTGCGGGTATTCCGGCAGAGAATCTTAAAGCCGCGGAGGATACCCGGACAGAGAATACGCAGATGCCGTTTAGGGAAATGACAGCGGCGGAGATGGTTGCAGAGATGGGAAACGGTTGGAATCTGGGAAATACCATGGACGGACATACGGGCTTTACGCCTTCTGAGACACTCTGGCAGAACGTGGAGACCACCCAGGCTCTTTTGAAGGAGCTGCACGATATGGGCTTTAATACCGTGCGTGTACCCGTAACCTGGGGAACCATGATAGATGATGAAAACGGTTATGCCATTGATGAGAAATGGATGAGCCGTGTACAGGATATTGTAGACTATGCGGTAAATATGAATATGTATGTCATTATCAATATTCACCATGACGGGGCAGAACAGACCGGATGGCTGCGCGTAGGAGCAGAGGATACCGCTCCCGTAAAGGAAAAATTTGCAGCGGTATGGGGGCATATTGCAGAACGTTTCAAAGATTATGACGAGCATGTCATTTTTGAATCCATGAATGAGGTGACGGGACCGGGCAGTAACCTTGCAGAGGATACTGCAGTCATCAATGAGTTTAACCAGATATTTGTGGATACGGTACGTGCTACCGGCTCTAACAATGCCGTAAGGTGGCTGTCTGTACCGGGCAGGTACACCAATATTGCCAATACCACCAATCCTGAAAACGGCTTTAAGCTGCCGGAGGATACCGCGGAAAACAGATTGTTTGTTGCGGTTCATTATTATGACTGGCATTTTGGCCTTTTGGAAACCACACAGACTACAGCCTTTACGCCGGATGCGGCAAGGGCTTTGCAGGCAGAGTTCCAGAAGCTTGCGGATACCTTTACTTCTAAGGGAATTCCCGTGATTTTAGGAGAATACGGCGCTATTAATAAAAATAACACGGCAGAACGGGCTTATCATATGGAAATTGTAACCAGAATATGCCAGCAGACGGGCGTAGTACCCTGCTACTGGGATCAGGGCTGGTATGATTTGTCAATGACGCCGGACTTCAGCTTTGCACTGGTTGACAGAGAGAAGTGTGAACAGATTTATCCGGAAATTATTTCCGCCATGATGAGAGGACTGTTCTTAAAGGGAGCAGATGATTTATCTGATATTGAAAAGGAACCGGTCATCAAGACCGTTGCCGACCTGGGAGAAGCAAAGGGCACTTATCTGTTACATATGGGTGAGGTTATTGACATAAGCCTTGCGGATGTTGTGGTTAAATCTGCCGTTAATGATGTAGTGCTGTGGAAAAGTGCCGATGAAACGGTGGCCACAGTCAACCCGGACGCAGGGGATTTGGAGGCGTTTTCCGCCAATATACATGCCGCTGGTATTGGCAACACGGTAATTACGGCTTATACACAGAGCGGCAAGGCGGTGCTGGAGATTCCTGTGGAGGTACAGGCGGCAGTAACGGAAAAGCCCTGTACGGAAATCAGCACGGAGCAGGAAAGCTACACATTGACAAACGGTGAATATGTGTATCTGCATGCAGGCATGGCGCCTGCGGATACAGACGCTTTTCTGACCTACCGTTCCTCTGATACGGATGTTGTAACGGTGTCGAAAATCGGCAAGATTCTGGCAGTAGGCAGCGGCAGTGCCTATGTTATCGTTACTTCCTCAGACGGACTGACAAAGGTAGTTCCGGTGACGGTAGAGGAAGGGGAGACTGTGGCAGAAATCGCGCTGGCGCTGAATGTATATTACAACGACAGCCCCCACAACTATTTCAGCAATGAAAGCGGCAGCCCCATAAGCGTAAAAGAGGACGGACAGTATACGCTCGCCTTTGACTGCGGAACGGATCTTTCAGACAAGGCTGCTGCGGCAGGCGTAACAGGTTTAAATGACCTGACGGCTGTTTACATCAAGGATGACAGCGTGACAAAGGGACAAGCGAAAAAGTCACCCCTTGTTTCCTGCGATATTATTTATGATTCCGTTGTAGTGGACGGTGTGGAATATGCCGTTACCATGACGGAGCCCAAATCGGCACTGAAGGCTTCCGGCATTTTTGATACCAATGATCCGATTAACTCCTGGGACGGCTCTGTAATTGAAGAAGTGGAAGTAGATAATCATGTACTGAATTTTGCAGGTCTTGAGAACCCTCAGCATATTGAGGTGACCTTTACCATAAGCAATCTGGTATTTGAAGAGGGCGCCGGTGAAGTGGAAAATGTACAGGCAGAATCCATAGAGGCTTTTAACGAAGCTGCTATTACCGTACAGGGGACGCAGCCGACGGAAATAACCGTTAAGGTA
Organism: uncultured Lachnospiraceae bacterium; assembly: GCA_900551115.1. Taxonomy (GTDB): domain Bacteria; phylum Bacillota; class Clostridia; order Lachnospirales; family Lachnospiraceae; genus Acetatifactor. The sequence continues at coordinate 32,038 of URUY01000025.1, read as the reverse complement.
AATCCCGCAGATGCCGGAACAGTAACGTTTGTTTCTTCCGATGCTGCGGCAGTATCTGTAGACAACCGAAGTGCAGTGACAGAGAACGGTATGGCAGCGGTAACGGTATATGCCCACGGTGACGGGGAGGCAACCGTTACGGCTTATACGGAAAACGGCCTGCAGGCAGAATTTTTGGTGAAAACAGAAGGCACATCGGAAAAGGGCTTTGCGAATACCGGTGGGGCAGAAGAAACGGAAAATGCAGGAGAAGCTAAAGAGGACGGACAAACCGGACAAACGGAAGCAGGGGACGGTAAGAACAGCGGCGTTTTAAGCGCGGTTTTAATTGTGCTGGGGATTATCTTTTTAGGCGCAGCTGTCTTCGGAATTACATTAAAGGTAGCAGGCGGCAGCAGGAAGGAGTAATATGCACTATAAGAATCCGGTATTACGGGGAATGTATCCCGATCCGAGCGTATGCAGGGCGGGGGATAAATATTATATGGTTTGCAGTACCTTTCAGTACTTTCCGGCAGTGCCGCTGTTTGAAAGCAGCGACATGGTTAATTGGAAACAAATCGGGCACTGTATAACCAGAAAAAGCCAGCTTGACTTAAGCGGCGCCGGAATAAGCAGCGGAATCTTCGCACCCACCATACGCTGCAATAAGGGACGTTTTTATATGGTGACGACCCATGCCACCAATCACAAAAATTTTTATGTCTATACGGATGATATTTACGGTGAATGGTCCAATCCGGTATATGTAGAGCAGGACGGCATCGATCCGTCACTGTATTTTGAGGATGGAAAATCCTATTTTATCAGCAACGGCTTTGATGAAGAAAGCGCGCGCTCCTGTATCAGAATGTGTGAAATTGATATCGGGACAGGCGAGAAGCTAAGTGAGACAAGGCCTTTGTGGTACGGTACGGGCGGCAGGTTCATGGAGGCCCCCCATCTTTATAAGTTTGGCGACTATTACTATATTCTCGATGCAGAGGGTGGTACGGAATACGGTCATATGGTAAACTATGCCCGCAGCAAGAGCATGTGGGGGCCTTTTGAGATGTTTCCGGGAAATCCTGTATTGACAAACCGCAATCTAGGCGGCTATATCATACAGGGAGCAGGACACGGCGACCTTATTGAAGATAAAGACGGAAACTGGTGGTTTATGCATCTGGCTTTCAGACAGTCCGGACAGTGGATGACCTATCATCATCTTGGCAGAGAGTGCTGTCTGGTGCCTGTCCATTGGAAAGACGGCTGGTTTTATATGGGTAACGGAACCTGTGAACTGGAGTATGACCTTCCTGACAGGAGCTTTTCCCCTCAGGAGCTGTCCTTTAGGAAGACCTTTGAAAGCCTTTGCTGGGACAAGGACTGGTGCTTTATCAGAAATTACAGAAAAGAAAACTATGAATGCGGTACGGACTATCTGCGGCTTACAGGCACGCCGGATACGTTGTTTGACTGCAAGCTGCCTACGGTTGCGGCAATCCGTCAGAGCGAATTTGAGGAAACGGTTTCGGTAAGGGTACAAAGTGACTGTGAGGAAGCAGGCATTACGGTCTATATGGATGAAAATCACCATTATGATTTGTATAGGGATAATGCAGGCAGCGTATGCTTGCGGCTTACTATCGGCTGCCTTTCTGCAGTGGTAAATGAGGTGACGGTTATGGAAGGAGCGGTAAAGCTCATAATAGAAGCAGAAGCCTATGGTTACCGTTTCTTTGCAGAAACCGGAAATGAAAGAATGGAATTGGGCTATGCGGATACCAAATATCTGTCAAGCGAGGTTGCAGGAGGCTTTACGGGCGTTATGCTTGGGCTTTACGCGGTGGATAAGGACGGCAGATGTGCCGGGTTTACGGAGTTTTCCGCTACGCATACAGAAGAATGAAAAGGGCGGGCAGTTGATTAATCTTCAACTGTCCCGCCATTTTTTTTGCGGAATTCGGCAGGGCTTTCCCCTACATATTTACGGAACTTTTTGTGGAAATAATCTACGTTCCGGTAGCCTACTCTTTCTGCAATTTCATAGACCTTTAAGTTATTTTCCAGCAAAAGCGCCTTGGAATGCTCAATGCGCATATGGTCTACATAGGAATTGAAGCTTTCGCCCACAGTCTTATTAAAAATCTTGCCAAGGTATGCACTGTTATAGCCAAACAGGGGAGCAATGGTCTCCAGCTTGATATTGCTTTGATAATTGTGGTCAATATAATAGAGAATATCATCCAATACACTGTTGCGGCTGGGGTTGCCGGTGGCGTTCATAATCATTTCAAACTGTTCCGATAAGAACAGGATGATTTCATACATATAGTACTTTTTTTCAATAAAATCAATCACCGTGGAATTGGTGGGGAACGGTATATTTAAGGTATTGTATACCAGATTGATTTTTTCTTTGATACGCAGATACAAATCGGTGAGAAAGAGCTTTACCTCCGATATGTCATTTTGGACATTATAGAGGTAGTTTTCCAGTCCGAAGAGGGTTTCCGCCACATTTTTACGGTTGAAGGTCTGGAGATAGCCAACCAGATAATCGGTATATTCCGAGAGCTTTTCCGGTAAAAGAGGCAGGGTAGCCTGGTTTATGTCAGGAAGCTCCTCGTAGCTTAGGGTATGCTGTCCCTGTATACAGAAGAACCGCCGTGTAATCAGTCTGTACGCATCCTGATAAGAAAGATGTACGTCAGAAAGTGCCGTGACAGGACGGCCATATGCCAAAAACAGAGTATCCATGGGGCTTCCTTTTTGGGGGGGGGTAGAGCCGTTGTAATGCTTCAGAAAATCCCGGAAGCGGTTCAGGGCGTAAGTACCCTTTAGTAAAATAACGTCCTTTTGATTCTCCGCAAAATGATTAAAGGTATGGTCATCACGGTTTGTTACTTTTAAAAGCTCGGCAAAGCTGTAGGAAATACTGCCGGGCATCCTGCTGAAATTTTCATAGATAACGACCTGATAGATGTCAGCGTCCAGCTCCAGGTCAATAATATCTGCTTCGGAAAGAGCGTTTGCAGTATCATCGGCTTTCGTAATCAGCTCATGTAAAATGACATCCTTGGCTTTGCGTTTTAATTGCTCGAGGTTGTCCTGATTACGGTTTTCACTGTCTAATGCCTGTTTGATATTTTGCAGGGAATCGGCTAATTCATCTTCATCAATGGGCTTTGTCAGATAAAAATCCACGCCATAACGGATAGCTTCCTGAGCATATTTAAAGTCGGAATAACCGCTTAAAATAATAAACTTACCTTTAAAATCACATTCACGAGCAGTTTTTACCACTTCAAGACCATGCATTTTAGGCATACGGATATCCATAAGCACTAAGTCGGGCTGGTCAGACAAAATAAGCCTTAAGGCGTCTTCTCCGTTAGAAGCCTCTCCGCATATGGAAAAACCGGCAGCTTCCCAGTCCATAATATATTTTAAACCATCCCGGATAAGGGACTCATCATCCACAATTAAGACCTGATACATGGCGTCTCCAATCAATACAGTCGGTTAAAGCTTACATTAAGTAAAATAAATTGCAGCAATTACAGTATAGAAGAGATTTAAAATGCAGTCAAGGCATGCACTGTAAATTTCTATGTATGGAATGTTGAATTTGTGACGTAGAAGTTGCCCGGGGAATATGGTAAAATATCGGCAGATATATATTTTGCTCTGTACGGAGGCTTTTGTATGAAATTAAGAAAAAAGGCGGCATTGGCCCTGCTGTTATCGGGAATGCTTTTTATAAACGGCTGCGGCATGCATTTTTTTGCAGCGGATAAAGAGGAATGTCCCTATGAGGAGTTTATTGTAGTGGATGTATTTGATTCCCTTGCCAATTTCCAGGGTATACAATCCGGCTGGTTTGCTAAAATAGTAAAAGATAAATTCAATATGGAGTTAAATATTATAGCGCCCAATGTAGCGGGAGGCGGGGATACCTTGTATGAAATCCGCTCTGCAGCAGGAGACCTGGGCGACTTGATTATTGTGGGTGTCGATAACGGCAGGCTGGAGCATCTGGTCACCTCCGGTCTTATTATAGACATGAAGGATTACTTGAAGGACAAGGAGATTATGCAGTATGAAACGGCTATCAGGGCGCTTAATGATACGGTTTCCGAGGACGGCATTTATGCTATTCCGGCAGAGCTGTCCAGCAACTCACCGCTTACACCCAGCGAAACCTCTGAATTGACCTACGGTCCTTATCTGAGGTGGGATGCCTATGCGGCGTTAGGCTATCCGCAAATCGATACCCTGGAAGACCTGCTCCCTGTGTTAAAGGATATGCAGGAGCTGATACCTTACGGGGATACCGGCAATCCTACCTATGCCTTTTCCTTTTTTAAGGACTGGGACGGCAACCTGATGAATAATGCCAAGCAGCCGGCATGTCTGTACGGTTATGATGAAATAGGCTTCGTACTGGCCAGGGCGGACGGGAGCGATTATCAAAGCGTCATTGATGAGGATTCCCTGTATATACGGGCATTGAAGTTTTATTTTGAAGCAAACCGGCTGGGACTTGTAGACCCGGATTCCCCGATGCAGAATTATGACAGCGTATTTCAGAAATATGTGGACGGCGATATCCTGTTTTCCATATGGCCGTGGCTGGCACAGTCGGCATACAATACCCTCAGCCATAAGGAAGAGGGAAAAGGCTTTATGCTGACGCCGATTCAGGATATGCAGATTTTTTCTTATGGCTGTAAGACATCGGGCAATCCGCAGACTGTGGCGGCAATAGGAAGCAATGCTGAGGATCCCGAGCGGCTGGCAGATTTTATTGACTGGCTCTATTCCCCGGAGGGGATACAGATTAACGGCGCACAGGTATCCGGCGGAACGGCAGGGCCGGAGGGACTGACGTGGGAAATGACAGAGGAAGGGCCGGTATTAACCGAGTTTGGGGTACAGGCACTGATGAATGGAGAAGCCATAGTGCCGGAAGAATGGGGCGGAGGTCTTTGGGAGGACGGTATCTCAGCACTGAATTTTAAAACTGTGGTGCAGAGTGACTTAGATCCCAATGGCTATCCCTATGCCTATTCCCTATGGGAGTCCGTTGCCCAAATGGAAACAACGTCCTTGGATCAGGCGTGGCGGGAATATATGGGAGCAGATTCAACCATGGAGTATCTGGCGGAAAATGATATGATGGTGATTGCACCGGGCTGCGACTACGCAAAACCCACGGAATCGTTGGAGGTATCTACCATGCGGAATCAGTGCAGAAGCATTATTGTAGAATATTCCTGGAAAATGATTTTTGCTGAAAACGAAGAGGAATTTGACAGCCTTCTTACCACTATGCAGACCAAGGTGAAAAGTCTGGGGTATGATGAGGTTTATGCCATAGACCTTATCAATGCGCACAATCAGAATGCGGCAAGAGAGAAAGCAGTAGATAAATACGGAAGTCAGTAGTATAATAGAAAGCAGATATGGTTAATGCGCAGCATGGCAAAGCAGCACAGGAAGTGAGGCACTGCCTGTGCCGTGAAATGACGAAGCACAGCGCTTTGTGGGTAAAAGGAACGGTAATGAATTATATTGTACTGGATTTGGAGTGGAATCAGAGCAGTAAAACAGAAGAGACAGACAGCAGGCTGACTTTTGAAATTATTGAAATAGGAGCTGTCCGGTTAAATGATGAAAAGAGAATGGTCGGCGAGTTCAGCAGGCTTATTAAACCGCAGGTGTATCATGAGATGCACAGGATTACCAGCAGACTGATTCATCTTAAGATGCAGGAGCTGCAGAAGGGAAGACCCTTTAAGGAGGTCATGGAGGCGTTTCTTGCGTGGTGCGGTAAGGAGGAGTACATTTTTTGTACATGGGGACCGACTGATTTACATGAGCTTCAGAGCAATATGAAATATTACGATATGGAACCGCTTGGTGCGGGACCGATTAAATTTTTAGATGTGCAGAAGCTTTTTGCGTTGGCCTTTGAAGATGAAAAGAGCAGGCGGTCTTTGGAATATGCCGTTGATTTTTTGGGAATTGAAAAGGACATTCCGTTTCACCGGGCATTCAGCGATGCCTATTATACGGGAAAGGTACTGGCAAAGATACCGGAGAAGATATGTGAATATTGCTCTTATGATGTGTTCACACCGCCGAAAAATAAGGAAGAAGAAGTAAAGGTTGTATTTCCGACTTATGCAAAATATATTTCCCGCGTATTTTCCAGCAAAGAAGCAGCGCTGGCAGACAGAGAGGTTACAAGCTGCAAGTGTTATCTTTGCCGCAGCAATATAAAACGGAAAATAAGGTGGTTTACCACAAACGGAAAACACTATTACTGTGTGGGAAACTGCAGCGTGCATGGCTTTATGAAGGGGAAAATCCGCATTCGGAAAGCGGGAAGCAAAGCAGTGTATATAGTAAAAACCACCAAGCTTGTCAGTGAGGAGGAAGCGGAGGCTGTCAGAGAACGGAAAGAGCATGCGAGAGAGCAGCGCAGAAAAAGACGGCACAGAGGGAGTAATGAAAAGGCGTAAGGCAGCAAAAGAGCAGGACAGGATAAAAGAATAACAGCGATAAAAATAAGGGGCTGCATATGGCAGTCCCTTTACTCTTAAAAATCATAATCTCTGAATCTGCGAGGCCGTTTCGGTCTTTTTTTGTGGTAATGCCTGCGCTTTTTGCGGCGGTCCCGAAGCCAGCTTCTGCGGCTTGCCCGGTCCCTTTGGGAAAAATGGTAATTGGTAAAGAAAGCATGGGCAACAATTATCAAAATCACAGCGCCGGCAACGCCTAAGATGCTAAGCAGTACTTTGAAGATATTGATAAAGATGACTTTGGGTTTGGCAGAGTCGGTATCTTCAGATTCCTCCTTAGGATTCTGCATGGCGCCGCTCTCAAAGGAATAGCTCTCCTGGGCATCGGCGGCGAAATCCACCGACACGGAGCCGAGAAAATAATCCTCATAGGTATAAGTAATCAGGGCAGCCTGCCCTTCATCCCCTGTATCGTAGGAAATGGCAGAGGTTATATCCTCAAAGGCTATGGTTTTTGGCAAAATGATGCAATCCTCCGTATTTAAGGAGAGAATCGGCTTAGAGCTGCCGAAAATATCGTTATCGCTGTAAAAAAAGCTGGCATTGTCGATGTTAAACCTTGTCTCTGTCTGGGAAATATTTACCCGGTCAAAATTACTGAAGCCGTAGTCAAACAGTGCCACCGTATCTGCGAACTGGGAGGGAGAGTCTTCTACCATTACCACGGCAATCAGCTTCATACCGTCTTTTTCCGCACAGGAAACCAAAGTGCCTCTGGCAGCCACAGTATAACCGGTCTTGCTGCCCACAAGGTATTCGTAAGCATAGGTCTTGCCCGGCAGAAGCTGGTTTCTGGATACCTCGATAATATTGTCCGGCTGCTTGTCTGAGGGAGGAATTTCCAGCCGTGAGGAGGAAGAAATTTTGCACAGAAGCTCATTGGCAAAAAAAGCACGTCCTATGACGGCAAGGTCGTAGGCAGAGGTGTAATGGTTCTCATCCGGCAGACCGTTAGGATTGACAAAATGGGAATCCACACAGCCAAGCTCCGTAGCCCGCTCATTCATCAGCTCGGCAAACTCCGGCCAGGTGCCGGAGATATGCTCTGCCACGGCAAAGGAAACCTCGTTGGCGGAAGCAATCAGAATGGCGTTCAGGCACTGCTCCATGGTAAGCTCTTCCCCTTCATCAATAGCGATGTTGGAGCTGTCTCTGGGAGTGTCAAATACGGCGCTGTGGGAAAAGGTTACAATCTCATCCAAAGAACAGTTTTCCATAGCCAAAAGACATGTCAGCAGCTTGGTGGTGCTGGCAGGATAGAGCCTCTCGTGTACATTTTTGGCATATAAAACAGCACCGCTGTCCGCATCCATCAGAATGGCGGACTGGGCGTTTACAACAGGGCCATCCGGCCAGTTGGGGATGGCGTTGGTTTCTATGGGAATGGAAATCCTCTCTTCCGGTTCTGTCAGAACAGGGAGAGCAGAAACAGTCAGGGAGGCGGAGTGCCACAGGCTGACTGCACAGAGGACGGATAAGGAAACACATAATTTATGATAAAGCTTACGCAAGATATACAACAACCTTTCTGTACATAGTAATAAATAACGATATAGTAATGAATAACGACATAGCAATAAATAATGGAAAAACAGAAAAAAATTTTTCCGCACATATTCTTATCATACACTATTTTTAACAAAAACCAAAGTATTTCTTATCCAATGCTTTCCTTTTTTTAAAAAATAGTCTATACTAAATAAATCATATAAGAAAGATTTATGGTGAAAGGACAATATGCGTTTAAGAAATATTACAGGCTCCCGTGAAACTATCGGGGAGAGCCGTTTTGCAGTACATGACCCGAAGGCGCAGCAGGGAAGATGGAGAGAGCTGTTTGGCAATGCTAATCCGGTGCGGATAGAAATCGGCATGGGTAAAGGAAAGTTTTTGCATACACTTGCCAAATTAAATCCCGATATTAATTATGTAGGAATTGAAAAATATTCCAGCGTTCTGTTAAGAGCCATCCAGAAGATGGAGGAGGAAGAACTGCCCAATCTTTTGTTTATCCGTATGGATGCAGAGGAGATTACGGAGGTGTTCGGTAAGGGAGAAGTGGACAAGATATACTTAAACTTTTCGGACCCCTGGCCCAAGGACAGGCATGCAAAGAGACGACTGCCCTCCAGACAGTTTTTGGAGCGCTATGATTTTATCTTAAAGCCGGAGGGACGCCTGGAATTTAAAACGGACAACAGAGCGCTGTTTGATTTTGCGGTGGAAGAGCTTGCCGGTACAGGCTGGAAGGCGGAGGCGGTTACTTATGATTTGCACCATGAGGACGCCATGCTTGCAGGCAATATCATGACGGAATATGAGGAAAAATTTTCCGCGATGGGAAATCCTATCTGCAAGTACATTATTTACAGGTAACTGGTGACAATAACAATAGATACATGAAGGAAAGGATGAGAGCTATGGAATTAAAATTTACGAAGCAGAATTTTGAAGCAGAAGTATTACAGTCAGAGCTGCCGGTATTAGTAGATTTTTATGCCGACTGGTGCGGCCCCTGCAAGATGATGGCCCCCGTTGTAGAGCGTCTGGCAGAAGAACTTTCAGGCCAGGTCAAGGTTGGAAAATTAAATGTAGATGAGGAAAACGAACTGGCACAGAAATATCGTGTTGTGAGCATTCCCACTTTTCTGGTTTTTAAGGGCGGCGAGGTTAAGGCAACCTGTGTGGGTGCCATGAGTGCAGCACAGCTTACGGAAAAAATCAAAGAGGCATTATAGTATATTTAAACTATAGTATATTTAAACAGAGCGTGTGCGGCAATATGCATACAGGGAATCCCGCTTGCGGGATTCTTTTTTGTCTTGCAAAAAATACATTAATGCATTAGTGCATGAAAGCAAAATCATTTCAGAAAGGAGGCTGCTATGTACATAATATTTTTTCTTATGTGGATTATCTTTAACGGAAATATTACACCGGAAATCCTTCTGTTTGGTCTGGTGATTGCTGCGGCAATGTATGCTTTTGTCTGTGCCTTTTTGGATTACAGTATAAAAAAGGATTTGCTGCTTATGAAAAAGAGCCTGCGGCTGTTGCAGTATGCCGTGGTGCTTGTATGGGAAATTATAAAGGCCAATGCTGCGGTTATGCATATGATTTTATCACCGCATTTTCAAAACGAGCCGGTCATCATACATTTTAAGACCGATTTAAAAACAAAAACGGCGAGGGTGCTTTTGGCAAACTCCATTACCCTGACACCCGGTACCATAACAATATCCTTAAAAGAGGACGAATATACGGTGCATTGCCTTGATAAAAGTCTGGCAGAGGGAATGGATTCCTCTGTTTTTGTAAGACTGCTTCAAAAACTGGAGGCGTAAGGAGGAAAGAAAAAATATGACTTTAGAAAAGTTATATCATGCAGAATATATCGTAGTGCTTATTTTTATGGCGCTGCTTTTGTTTGCCTGCCTGCTTAAGGCAGTGCGCGGCCCTAAAATTGCAGACCGGATAGTGGCTGTGAATATGATGGGTACCATGGTAATGGTCATGATTGCAGTATTTTCCCAGCTTTTAGGAGAAGGGTATCTGGTGGATATCTGTCTGATATACGCTATGATAAGCTTCCTTTCCGTAATTGTACTGACGAAGGTTTATATGGGTGTTTATCTGGCTGAAAAGCAGAAAAAGGAAGAAGAGGAAAAGGAGAGGGATAAGGATGCTTGCGTGGATTAAATTTATTGCAGGAACGGTGTTCATACTGATAGGAATTACTATTTTCTGTGTGGAACTGATTGGGGTTTTCCGTTATAAATATGTGCTGAACCGTATGCATGCGGCGGCTATGGGAGATACCCTGGGGATTAGCTTTTCCATGGTGGGGCTGATGATTTTTTCAGGCCTTAACTTCACTACCCTGAAAATGGCGCTGGTGGTTCTGTTTTTATGGTGTGCTTCTCCGGTATCCTCTCATCTGATAGCAAGACTGGAGGCAGAGACGAATGAGAACCTCTCTAAAGACTGCTGTATCTGTAAGGAAGAGGAGGAAGAAAAATGACCGTTCTGCAATATTTGTTACTGGGGTTTTTAGTGGTATGCGCCATATCGGTCAGCTTTTCCAAAAACCTGTTAAACTCTATCATTATTTATATGTCCTTTTCTCTGGTAATGTCTATGATATGGATTTGCCTGGAGTCCCCCGACCTTGCCATTACGGAGGCTGCGGTAGGCGCCGGTGTAACCAGTATTCTGTTTTTTGTAACCCTAAAGAAAATACATGCAATCAGGGAAGAAGAGGTCGAAGAAGATGAAAAGTAATAAAAAGAGCCGGTTCTTTTCCTGGCTTGACGGAGAGCAGGACCTGTATACCGGCAATGTGGAAATGAAGCCTCAAAAGGAATATACCCTGCCGCCCCAGACCATAGTGGAGCGTATGCGGGAGCAGCAGATGATAGTGGAACGCGTCAATGATGTGGAGCATAACAAAGAATACAGGCTTTTTAAGTATCTGTACCGTATTCTGTCCGGCGTATTCTGCGTTTTGCTGATAGGGGTGCTGTTAAGCGCGGTATCTTATCTGCCGCCTGTGGGCAATGCAGCCAACCCGGATAACAACGAGGTGTCGGCCAGATATATTGAAAAAGGACTGGATGAAACGGGCGCGGTCAATATTGTAACCGGCATGATTTTAGACTATCGTGCCTTTGATACGCTGGGCGAATCCCATGTGCTGTTTATTGCTACGGTTACGGTATTGGTACTTATGCGGAAAAACAAGGGCCAGAAAGAGGATAATGACCGTATCTATGAGCCGAAAAACGATACGATTCTGCAAAAGGCAGCGTTTATTCTGGTGCCCATGATTATGATATTCGGTATTTATGTAATTTTGAACGGCCATCTGTCTCCGGGAGGCGGTTTTTCGGGAGGAGCCATTATGGGCGCCGGGCTTATTCTGTATCTGAATGCTTTCGGCTTTGAAAAAACAGAGCGTTTCTTTACGGAGAAAACCTATAAAAGGGTATGCTTTTGTTCCCTTTCCTTTTACTGTCTGGCAAAAAGCTACTCCTTTTATACGGGAGCAAACGGTCTGCACAGCGGTATCCCTTTAGGTACGCCGGGCGCTATTTTAAGCAGCGGCCTGATTCTGCCCTTAAATATCTGCGTAGGGCTGGTGGTTGCCTGTACAATGTATGCTTTTTATGCCCTGTTTCGGAAGGGAGGCTTTTAAATGGGTTCCAATCTGCTTATTAACTATGGAGAAGCGGTTGCCATGATTCTGTTCGGAATCGGTTTTTGTAATCTGCTTTTACAGAAAAATATGATTAAAAAAATTATCGGCCTGAATATCATGGACGGTGCGATTTATCTGTTTTTGGCCGAAAAGGGATATATTGCCGGAAGGACAGCCCCTATTGTAGTAGACGGGGTGCAGAGCGTAGAAGCCTATATCAATCCGGTACCCAGCGGTCTGGTGCTTACCGGCATTGTAGTGTCCGTGTCTGTAACGGCGCTGATGCTGTCGCTGACCATCAGGCTGTACCGGAGATATCATACTCTGGATTTGGACGAGATATCCGCTCTTCTGAAAAAGGAGGGCAGATAAATGGCTTTCGTACAGAATTTTCCGTTTTTCTCCATTATATTATCCCTGTTTTCCGGCTCTGTCAGCTCCGTATTAAAGGGAAGGGCTGCCCGCATTTTAAATCAGGCGGTCATTCTTACGGTTGCGGCACTGTCAGCAGCGACCTTTCTCTTTACCTGGCAGACCGGAGAAAGCTTTGTTTATATGATGGGGCATTTTCCGGCGCCCTTCGGCAATGAAATCCGGGCAGGAGTACTGGAATCTGCCACGGCGTTCTTTTTCTGCATGATTATGCTCTTTTCCCTCTGGGGAGGAAAGAGGCATTTAGATGAGGAGATAGAAGGCTCCAAGCTGAATTATTACTACATTTTGACCAATATGATGCTGTGTTCTCTGCTTGCCCTTGTTTATACCAACGACCTTTTTACGGCATATGTATTTGTGGAAATAAATACCATTTCGGCATGCGGACTGATTATGATAAGACAGACCGGAAGAACCATTGAAGCGGCGGTACGCTATATGATTATGAGTCTTTTAGGATCCGGCCTGCTTTTAATGGGATTGTGTATGCTCTATGACCTTACGGGGCATCTGCTTATGAGCAATATTAAAGAGGCAGTGGCTGTGCTTCAGGCATCGGGACAGTATCATGTACCTCTTACCGTCACAATCGGGCTGATGACGGTGGGACTTGCCATCAAGAGCGCCCTGTTTCCCTTCCATACCTGGGTCCCCGATGCTTACGGCTACTCTACGGCTTCCAGTGCGGCGATTCTTTCCAGCCTGGTAAGCAAGGGATATATTTTCCTGCTGATTAAGATTATTTACCGGGTTATCGGATTTGACATATTTTTAAGCAGCCGGATTACCAATGTGCTTTTTGTATTCGGACTTGCAGGCATGATATTCGGCTCCTTAAGCGCTATCAAGGAAAATGATATCCGGCGTATGATTGCCTTTTCCTCTGTGGCGCAGATTGGCTATATCTATATGGGTATCGGTATGGGAACCCAGGCGGGCATGGTTGCGGCAGTTTTCCATATTTTTTCCCATGCGGCGACTAAGGCATTATTGTTTATTGCCGGTGTGGGGCTGACGGATGCTTCGGGACAGAGCAAGCATTTTGCAGATTTGACAGGTGCGGCTTACCGCAATAAGATTGCCGGACTGGCCTTTGCTGCCGGCTCTCTGTCCATGGTGGGCATACCGCTGTTTTCCGGTTTTATCAGCAAGCTTTTGTTTGCCCAGGCAGCGGTGCAGAATCAGGGCAAGATGCTGCCGGCCTTGCTTGCACTGGCAATCAGTACCATATTAAATGCTATTTATTTTATGAAAACGGTAATCAGAATCTATACGCCGGCAGAAACAGCCTATGAAAAGCGTAAATTTAAGGAACAGAAGCTGTTTGCGGTTTCGGGAAGCTGTCTCGTGGTTTTGAATATTGTATTGGGAACCATGTCGCAGTTTCTTGTGAATCTTATCAGGAAAGGACTGGAGATGTTCGCATGATAATTCTATCCATATTGGTGCCGGTGGCAGCAGGGCTTTTCCTGCTCCTTACGCCGGAATGGAAAAACAGAAAGAGCCTGTGCGGCTATACGGCTTTTTTTCTGCTGCTTGCAGCGGGCTTTGTAACAGGGGCGCTTTTTGTTACGCCGGATAATGTACCCATAACGGTTTTTAATCTGACGAAAACACTTCCCCTTCTGTTTAAGGTTGACGGGGTGGGCAGATTCTTTGCAGTGCTTACGACCATTGTGTGGCTGCTTGCCGGACTGCATGCTTTTTCTTATATGTCCCACGAACAGAAGGAAAAGCGGTATTACGGTTTTTATCTGATTGTTTACGGCGTCTTAATCGGACTGGATTTTTCGGGAAATCTGATTACCTTTTATGCATTTTATGAGCTTATGACCCTGGCTGCCCTGCCGCTTGTTTTACATACCGGCACAAAGCAGGCCATACTGGCAGGTATGAAGTATCTGTTCTTTTCCTTTGCGGGAGCTTATATGGCGCTGTTCGGGCTTTACTATCTGAACCGGTATGCCAATACCCTGTCCTTTACTGCGGGAGGCGTATTGGATACGGCGCTTATAAACGGCAAAGAAGGACTTTTACTGACAGTTGCCTTTGTGATGCTTTTGGGCTTTGGCGTGAAGGCTGGCATGTTTCCCATGCATGTATGGCTGCCGGCTGCCCACCCTGTTGCACCGGCGCCGGCTTCCGGTGTTTTGTCCGGCATTATCGTAAAGGCCGGTGTGCTGGGAAGCATCCGCACGGTTTATTATCTGTTCGGAGCAGATTTCCTTAAGGGAACCTGGGTGCAGAAGGTGTGGCTTATTCTGATACTGCTTACGGTGCTTTTAGGCTCTATGATGGCTTATAGGGAAAAGGGCTTAAAGAAACGTCTTGCCTATTCTACGGTCAGCCAGGTATCCTATATTTTATTCGGACTTGCCATGCTTACGCCGGCAAGCTTTACGGGCGCTTTTTTACACACCTTTGCCCATGCTTTTATGAAATGCGGCCTCTTTCTGATTGCCGGTGCCATTATCTATAAAACAGGAAAGACAAGAGTGGATGAGCTTTCGGGAATCGGCAGAAAAATGCCGGTTACCATGGCCTGCTTTACCATACTTTCCCTGTCCTTAATCGGTATCCCTCCATTTGCAGGCTTTGTCAGCAAATGGTATCTGGGGGTAGGCAGCATGGCGGCGGACATGCCGGTATTCAGCATCTTAGGACCGGCGGTACTGCTTGTGAGCGCGCTGCTTACGGCAGGCTATCTGCTTCCCATTGCTGTTAAGGGCTTTTTGCCGGGAGAGAGTGATAAGCCGGAAGAGAGTAACAAGCCGGGAGGGAGTGATAAGCCGGAAGAGGAGAACGAGACTTCCGGTATGGCAGCTTCTGTTGCCTGCAAGGAGCAGGAACGCCGGGAAGCACCGGTTTTTATGCGGATTCCCATAGTGATATTCACACTGCTTGTTGTTTTCTTTGGTATGTTTCCGGAAAGGATAATAAGCTTTATCGGCAATACAGCCGGAATGATTTTTAAGGAGATGATGGGCGGATGAGAGGATTTTTGATGTTATCGGCAATTTTGCTGCCTGTACTGGGCAGTATTCTGATACCGCTGTTTGGCTGGAAACGCCGTGCGGCAATGCTTACCTATCTGGAAACGCTGGTATGTATCACTTCCCTGTTGGTGTGGACTCTCCTTTTGCAAAAGCCGACAGAAGCATTTACGGTAGTGTATTTTACGGGAAATCTGGCTATTGAGCTGCAGGTGGACGGACTGTCCACTGTGTTTGCAGGACTGATTTCAGCGCTTTGGCCTTTTGCAACGTTGTATGCCTTTGCATATATGAAGCATGAGGAGCGGGAAAAAGGCTTTTTCATGTTTTATACCATGACTTATGGCGTAACGCTGGGAATTGCCATGGCAGGCAATCTGCTTACCATGTACTTTTTTTATGAGCTGCTGACGCTGGTGACGGTGCCTCTTGTGATGCACACGCTGTCCAGAGAGGCGATTCTTGCCAGCCGGAAATACCTTTATTATTCTTTGGGTGGCGCAGCGTTTGCCTTTATCGGACTGATTTTTGTGATTTTATACGGAAGCTCCATGAATTTTGTATACGGCGGTGTGCTGGATTTGGAAAAAATCGGGGGAAGGACGGATGTACTGCTGCTTATCTATGTATTTGCGTTTTGCGGCTTTGGTGTCAAGGCGGCGCTCTGCCCCTTCAACTCCTGGCTGCCCCAGGCAGGTGTGGCGCCTACGCCGGTAACGGCACTTTTACATGCGGTAGCGGTGGTAAAATCAGGAGCGTTTGCCATTATGCGTCTTACCTATTACAGCTACGGCACAGATTTTATCAGGGGAACCTGGGCGCAGAACGTGGTGATGACATTTACGATTATTACTATTGTGTACGGCTGCTCCAGAGCGGTAAAGGAAACCCATTTAAAGAGGCGGCTGGCTTATTCTACAGTCAGCAACCTTTCCTATATCCTGTTTGGTGTAACGATTATGACGCCGCTCGGGCTTTTAGGCGCACTGGCGCATATGGTATGCCATGCAGTCATGAAGATCTGCTCTTTCTTCTGTGTGGGAGCAGTCATGCACCAGACCGGAAAACAGTATGTCCATGAAATTGACGGCTTTAGCAGGAAAATGCCCCGTGTATTTTTCTGTTTTACCATATCGGCACTGGCGCTCATGGGAGTGCCCGGTCTGGCAGGCTTTGTCAGCAAGTGGTATCTGGCAACGGCGGCGGTGGCCAGTGAGAATCCGCTGGCAGGAATCGGCGTGGCGGCACTTTTACTGTCTGCGCTTCTGACAGCCATCTATATGCTTGGTATTGTTATCCGGGCGTATTTCCCCGGAAAGGACTTTGATTATGCTGCCATAAAGGATGTGGAGGACCCCGGCCCGGCAATGCAGATTCCCCTGTTTTTGTTTGTAGCTGCAATGTTGTTCTTCGGACTGAATTCGGCACCCCTTATCCGTTTTTTAAATGATGTGGCTGCAGGTGTGCGATAGGAGGTGGCTGCTTTGGAAATGTGTATGAATTTTATAATACTTTGGCCTTTTTTAGGAGCGTTTCTTACCTGTTTTGCAGGCAGAGGACCTGCTGCAAAGAGAGGGGATGACAGACTGCAAAATGCAGTAGCGGCAGTGACGGTGGCTGCAGAGCTTATTGCTGTGGCAACGCTGTATCTGGTTCCGTGGGCGTTTACGACAGTGCAGTTTATCTCTGCGGTGAGAACATCTGCGGACGGAATGGGAACGCTGCCCATGATGCCGGCAGTATCGGTATGCTGGCAGGATTTCTGCGGTGTGGGTCTTAGCTTTACGATAGACGGCTTTCGGGAGATTTATGTGCTGATAGCAGCGTTTATGTGGTTTGTCTGCACCCTGTTTTCTTTTTCTTATATGAAGCATTATGCCAATAAGGGCAGATACTATTTCTTCCTGCTTTTAACGCTTGGTGCAACCATGGGCATCTTTATGTCAGCAGATTTCTTTACCATGTTCGTATTTTTTGAAATCATGTCCCTTGCCTCCTATGTATGGGTTGCACAGGATGAAAAAAGAGAGTCCTTAAGGGCAGCGGAAACCTATCTTGCCATTGCGGTAATCGGCGGTCTCTGCATCCTGATGGGTATGTTCCTGCTCTACAGCGAGACGGGTACTTTATCCGTCACAGGCGACCTCCTTTTAATACAGGAAAGTGTGGCATCCGGGAACAGGCGTCTGACCGGGGCAGGCATTTTAATGTTAATAGGCTTTGGAGCTAAGGCGGGAGCGGTGCCCCTGCATATCTGGCTGCCCAAGGCGCACCCGGTTGCTCCGGCGCCGGCATCGGCCCTTTTGTCGGGGGTACTGACAAAAACAGGCGTGTTCGGTACGATGCTTCTGACCTTGCAGCTTTTCTTCGGAAAAGAAAGCTTTGGTGTGCTTATTTTCACACTGGGTATCCTGACTATGGTGACCGGTGCGGTGTTAGCGCTATTCTCCGTAGATTTGAAAAGAACGCTTGCCTGCTCCTCTGTGTCCCAGATAGGTTTCATTTTTACCGGACTTGGTATGGCGGGCATGCTATCCGGCAGGGCTTTAGGGCAGAGGTGGTATTGCGCCGGGCTTTTCCCGACTTATGCGGAGGAAAGCATACAGGCAGAAGGGTATCTGCTGTCCTTGAACGGTGCTATGCTGCACATGGTAAACCATTCCCTGATAAAGCTTGTGCTTTTCTGCGCGGCAGGTGTGGTATTTATGAATCTGCATAAGCTGAACCTTAATGAAATCCGCGGATTTGGCAGAAAGAAGCCCCTGTTGCATATTATGTTCCTTGCAGGAGCGCTTGGGATTGCAGGCGTGCCGCTTTTTAACGGCTATGTAAGCAAAAGCCTGATACATGAAGGCATGGTGCTTTGGCAGGAGGAATATCCTTCCCTTATGATGAAGGGGGCGGAATGGCTGTTTATCATAAGCGGCGGTCTGACTGCAGCTTATATGACGAAGCTCTATGTGGCGCTTTTCCTGGAAAAGAATGGGGAAGCTGCCCGTCAGGAGGAATTTGATGCACAGAAAAAATATATGACGCCCTTAACCGGCGCACTGCTTTTAGGTGCATCCGCATTGTTTCCGGTTATCGGTATTGCAGCGGGTATTTCTGAGAAAACCTTTAATTGGGAAAGCATAGGCGGTACCTTACTGTCCCTGGCAATCGGTGCTTTGGTATATCTGTTTATTGTGCGAAAATGGATGATAAAAGACGGCGTCTATGTGGACAGGTGGAATCCTAAGTGGGATTTGGAGGAGCAGGTATACAGACCTCTGCTCAGATTTTTGGATATTGCAGTAAGTACAGTCTGCCGTTTCTTTGACTGTCTGCCGGATTATCTGGTGGTGGCTTTGCGGAAAACGGTGTACAAGGATTCTCCCCTGCCTCATGAGCTGGAGGAAGGCGATGTGCTGACCCATGCGGTGGGCGTACTGGTGGATGACGGAAAGGAAGCGCTCAACCACACGGTATATAAAAAGCATCCGATTCAGGTTTCCTTTGAACATAAGCTGGCGCTGCTTTCAAAGGAGATAAAGGAAAATAATGTGATGATTGGCAGAAGCTTATCTTTCGGACTGCTGTTGTTCTGTATCGGTCTTCTGCTGACGCTTTTATATATGCTTGTGGTATAGGCGGTTTTTGCGGCTGCTTTTGTATAGGCTTGCCTGCTATAGGCGGCACGGGTGTGCCGTGTTGTGTGCCGACAGTGCAGATGTGACAGAAAACTTGCAAAAAACTTAAAAGAAGTTAAAAACTGCAAGATTCACATAAATAACTTGCAGAATGTTTAACATAACATGTGATACAAAAGAAAATGCATAAATTGAAAAAAAGCCGTAGATAGAGTGGATGTAAAGGAAAAATAACAATAAATTCGTTATTTCAAGATAAATAACATGTGCTATTAAAAATAAAAAGATGGATAAACAAAAAAGCGCAGGGGACAGTACGGTACAGGAGCTGTCCCCTGTTACTGTCAGATGATTTTTTTAGAAAAAATTGATATTTGTTCATTCCTTTTTTATGGAATAATTGATAATGTTGTGATAGAATGAAAAATGGTATTTATAATTAATGAAAATTAATGAAGAATGTACAAAAGGAAAGTGAACGGTTCGGGGTATGAGAGTGGGATTTGACAATGAAAAATATCTGAGGATGCAGTCAGAGCATATCGAAGAAAGAATCAATAAGTTCGGAGATAAATTATATTTGGAATTTGGCGGCAAACTGTTTGATGATTACCATGCCTCGAGAGTACTGCCGGGGTTTGAGCCTGACAGTAAGCTTCACATGTTAATGAAGCTTGCCGACAGAGCCGAAATTGTGATTGTCATAAACGCGGCGGATATTGAAAAAAATAAAATACGCGGGGATTTGGGAATCACCTATGATGAAGATGTACAGAGGCTGATGAAGGAATTTGAAAATCGCGGCCTGTACGTGGGAAGCGTGGTTCTGACCCATTATGCAGGACAGGCCAGGGCAGCAGCTTTTAAAGAAAAATTGGAAAAGGCAAATGTAAAGGTATACCTGCATTATACGATAGAAGGATATCCGTCCAATATTCCGCTGATTGTCAGCGAAGAAGGCTTTGGCAAAAACGAATACATTGAAACGGAAAGACCCCTCGTGGTGGTTACGGCACCCGGCCCCGGAAGCGGAAAAATGGCAACCTGTCTTTCTCAGCTCTACCATGACAACAAGAGGGGGATTAAAGCAGGATATGCAAAATATGAAACCTTCCCTGTTTGGAATATTCCGTTAAAGCATCCGATTAATCTGGCATATGAAGCAGCAACGGCAGATTTAAATGACATCAATATGAT
The DNA here is from genome assembly GCA_900551115.1 of uncultured Lachnospiraceae bacterium. Classification (GTDB taxonomy): domain Bacteria; phylum Bacillota; class Clostridia; order Lachnospirales; family Lachnospiraceae; genus Acetatifactor. The sequence continues at coordinate 12,015 of URUY01000025.1, read as the reverse complement.
TGATCCCTTCCATTTGGAGGCGTATGGAGAAACGGCTGTCAATTACAACCGTGATATAGAGATTTTTCCGGTACTGAATGCTATCTTTGAGGGAATTTACGGAGAAAATCCCTATAAATCTCCTACGGATATGGGTGTAAATATGGCAGGAAACTGTATTGTAGATGATGAAGTCTGCAGACAGGCCTCCCACATGGAAATCATTCGCCGCTATTATACGGCATTGAACGATGCCGTAAGGGGTACGCTCAAGGAAAATGAAGTTTACAAGATTGAGCTTTTAATGAAGCAGGCAAAGATTACGACTGATGACAGGAAAGTAACGGTGGCGGCGAAAGACAGAGAGGCAAAGTTAGGAGTTCCCACTGCAGCGATGGAGCTTTCCGATGGTACGATTATTACCTCCAAGACCACGGATTTACTGGGAGCATCGGCGGCATTACTGTTAAATGTCCTTAAGTACCTGGGAGGGGTGGAGCATGATACCCATTTGATTTCACCGGAGGCCATTGAACCGATTCAGGAGCTGAAGACAAAATATTTAGGCGGTAAAAATCCCAGACTGCATACGGATGAGGTGCTGATTGCCCTTTCTGTTTCGGCTATGAATGATGAAAATGCACGGAAAGCATTGGAGCAGCTTCCCAAGCTAAAGGGATGTCAGGTGCATACCTCCGTAATGCTTTCCGAGGTAGATATCAAAATATTTAAAAAGCTGGGAGTGGACTTAACCAGCGAACCAATTATAAAAGGAAAGAGTAGTTAAATGAATGAAGAAAATCTGAACCAATTTGAAAACGGAGACGGCTACGGTAACGGCAGCCGTGACAACAGACCGGGCGGTAACGGCTCCGGCGGCAGCAACGGTCAGGGAGGCGGTCCCGGCGGCAATCAGAATCCCCGAAAGGTAAATCTTTTGCTTTTACTGATTGCGGCGCTTATTACACTGGTCATGACCAGTGTGTTTATGAAGACGGTGACCGGAAACAATACTGAGCAGTTAAGCTATTCGGAATTTATGCAGAAGGTAGAGGCCGGTCAGGTTAAGAGTGTTAAATACGGAGCGGACCGTATCGATATCGAGATGGTGGATGAGGAAGAGAATCAGACAAATCCGCTGTTCTATTATGGTATGGGTAACCGGACGACCTATTATACAGCAATGGTAGAGGATGATACGCTGCCGGAGAGACTGCGGGAAGCAGGCGTTGAAGTATGGGGATATATTCCCGACAGCTCAGGCTTTATTATGGAAATCATTCTTTATTATGTCCTGCCGCTTGTGCTGTTCTGGGTGCTTTTAAGCTTCCTGTTCAGAAAGATGAGCAAAGGCGGCGGCCCTATGAGCGTAGGCAAGAGCAATGCCAAGGTCTATGTACAAAAGGAAACCGGCATTACCTTTAAGGATGTGGCAGGCGAGGATGAGGCTAAGGAATCCTTACAGGAGGTTGTAGACTTTCTGCACAATCCGGGAAAATATTCAAAAATCGGTGCCAAGCTTCCAAAAGGAGCGTTGCTTGTGGGACCTCCCGGTACAGGTAAGACCCTTCTTGCAAAGGCGGTAGCAGGAGAAGCTGGCGTTCCGTTCTTCTCTCTGGCAGGTTCTGATTTTATTGAATTATATGTTGGCGTAGGTGCTTCCCGTGTACGTGATTTGTTTAAGGAAGCTACCAAAAATGCGCCCTGTATTATATTTATTGATGAGATTGATGCCATTGGCCGGAGCCGTGATTCCAAGTACGGCGGCGGTAATGAGGAAAGGGAGCAGACCTTAAATCAGCTCCTTTCTGAAATGGACGGCTTTGATACTTCCAAGGGCATTCTGATTTTGGGTGCTACCAACCGTCCTGAGATTCTTGACAAGGCGCTGCTTCGTCCGGGCCGTTTTGACCGCCGGATTATTGTAGATAAGCCTGACCTTAAGGGACGTGTGGATATCCTGAAGGTACATGCCAAGGATGTTAAAATGGATGAAACGGTGGATTTTGATGCCATTGCACTGGCAACAAGCGGTGCGGTAGGTGCGGACCTTGCCAATATGATTAACGAGGCGGCTATCAATGCAGTCAAGGATGGCAGGGAATTTGTCAACCAGAAGGATCTGTTTGATGCTGTTGAGCAGGTACTGGTGGGCAAGGAAAAGAAAGACCGCATTATGAGTAAGGAAGAGCGTAAGATTGTATCCTATCATGAGGTGGGCCACGCATTGGTAAGTGCTTTGCAGAAAAATTCGGAGCCCGTACAGAAAATTACCATTGTTCCCCGTACCATGGGCGCTCTCGGTTATGTTATGCATGTGCCGGAAGAGGAGAAGTATCTCAATACAGAAGCAGAGCTTCGTGATATGCTGGTTAGCCTGGTGGCAGGACGTGCCGCAGAGGAGCTGGTGTTTGATACGGTAACCACGGGTGCAGCCAATGATATTGAAAAAGCAACCGGTATTGCCCGTGCCATGGTTACCCAGTACGGTATGAGCAAGCGTTTTGGTTTGGTAGGCCTCTCCACCGTAGAGAGCAAGTATCTGGAAGGCCGCGATGTTATGAACTGCAGCGACAAGACGGCAGCCGAGGTAGATGCAGAAATCGTTGCTATCTTAAAGGAGAGCTACGAAAAAGCCAAGGAACTGCTTGGTGAAAACAGAGAGCTGATGGATAAGCTGGCAGCCTTCCTGATCGAGAAGGAAACCATTACCGGCAAGGAATTTATGGAAATTTACCGCCGTGAAAAAGGGCTTCCTGAGCCTGAACCCAAGGAAAAAGAGGATAAAAAGGCAGAGGCGGAAAAAGACAGCGCAGCTACGATGGTGACAGAGATTTCTGCAAAAGAAGCTCCGCAGTCTGCTGATAAGCCGCAGGAGAATACAACAGAAAAGTCCGCAGATAAGCCGGAAGATAACCCGGCAAAGGAACAGGCTGATAAGCCGCAGGAAAAAACAGAGCAGAAAAAGGGAAGCACAGGGATATTTTCCGGCTCTCCCATAGATTAAGCAGGAATTTAAGAAAATGGCATCACAGGCAAAGACCTATGGTGCCGTTTTTGCAAGGAGAGCTATGTTATTTGATTTTGAAGAGGAATTAAAAAAACTCCCCAAAAAACCGGGAGTATATATCATGCATGACGCACAGGATGCCATCATCTATGTAGGGAAGGCCATTAATCTGCACAACCGTGTCCGTTCCTATTTCAGGGACAACATAGGAAGAGGCCCTCAGATAGATAAGATGGTGTCCTTAATTGCGCGCTTTGAATACATTGTGACGGATTCTGAGCTGGAAGCACTGGTGCTGGAAAACAATCTGATTAAAGAGCATCTGCCCAAATACAATACCCTGTTAAAGGATGATAAAACCTATCCCTATATCAAGGTGACTGTGGGGGAAGAATATCCCCGTATCCTGTTTGCAAGGGAGATGAAAAAGGATAAGTCCCGTTATTTTGGTCCCTATACCAGTGCGGGAGCGGTAAAGGATACCATAGACCTTTTGAATAAGCTTTATCAGCTTCGGACCTGTAACAGAAGCCTTCCGAAGGATATCGGCACGGAGCGGCCCTGCTTAAACTATCACATCAAACAGTGCTTGGGACCCTGCCAGAATTATGTCAGTAAAGAGCAATACCGGCAGCAGGTGGAGCAGGCGCTTGCCTTTTTGAACGGCAATTATGGAAGCCTTTTAAAGGATTTGGAAGCAAAGATGCAGGCGGCGGCAGAAAACATGGAATATGAAGAGGCGGCGCGGTACAGGGATTTGTATAACAGCGTGAAATCCGTTTCCCAAAAGCAGAAGATTACCGACAGCGTAGGAGAGGATCGGGATATCATAGCACTGTCAAAGGATGATGCGGATGCGGTAGTGCAGGTTTTCTTTGTAAGGGACGGCAGACTGATAGGCAGGGAGCATTTTTATATGATGCGGGTATCGGGCTGCGCCGGGGAACAGATTTTAGAGGATTTTGTAAAGCAGTTTTATGCAGGAACGCCGTTCATCCCCAGAGAACTGATGCTGCAATATGAGGTGGGTGACGCGGCACTGATTGAAGACTGGCTCAGTAAGAGAAAAGGCGGACGCGTGAAGCTGTTGGTGCCGAAAAAAGGCACAAAGGAAAAGCTGGTAGAGCTGGCAGCCCGGAATGCCTCTCTGGTTCTTAGTCAGGACAGAGAACGTCTAAAGCGGGAAGAGGGAAGGACAATAGGCGCCGTAAAGGAAATAGCTTCTCTTTTGCAGATTGAAAATGCAAGCCGGATGGAGGCCTTTGATATTTCCAACATCAGCGGTTTTGAAAATGTAGGCTCCATGGTGGTTTTTGAAAAAGGAAAGCCGAAACGGAGTGATTACCGCAAATTCAAGATAAAGTCGGTAGCAGGGCCGGATGATTACGCCTGCATGAAGGAAGTGCTGACGAGACGTTTTACCCATGGAATGGAAGAGCGGGAGAAGCTAAAGGAAAGAAAAATTGATGATGATTTTGGCAGCTTCACCAAATTTCCCGACCTTCTTTTGATGGACGGCGGCAGGGGGCAGGTCAATATTGCCCTTTCGGTGCTTTCGGAATTAAAAATCAATATACCGGTCTGCGGCATGGTAAAGGACGACAATCACAGAACGAGGGGGCTTTACTATAATAATGTGGAAATCGACATTGATACCCATTCGGAAGGCTTTAAGCTGATTACGCGGATACAGGATGAGGCCCATCGTTTTGCCATAGAATACCACCGGTCTCTGCGCAGCAAAAGCCAGGTAAAGTCCGTGCTGGATGATATTCCGGGCGTGGGGCCTGCAAGAAGAAAGGCGCTGATGCGGCATTTTAAATCCATTGAAGATATAAAATGCGCCGAAGTTTCGGAGCTTACGGATGTGCCGGAGATACCGGAGCATATTGCGCAGGAAATCTATTCCTTTTTCAGAAAGGATGAAAAGCAGACTTCACACGAAAACAGGAGTATGTTACAATAAAGGCGTTAATTAAGACTATGAAATGAGGTGCGGGTATGGCAAGTGTTAAACTGGATAAGTTGATTGAAAAATTCAAGCTGGTGAATCTGACACCGGACATTGATTTTAAGGGCATCCGTATTACACAGCCGGATGTAAACAGACCGGCTTTGCAGATGGCGGGATATTTTGAGCATTTTGATTCCTCACGTCTGCAGGTCATTGGATTCGTGGAATATACTTATATGGAAGGAATCAGCGAGGAGCAGAGAGAGCGTGTATACGATAAGCTGATGGCATACGACATTCCCTGCGTTGTATTCAGCCGTGAGTTACAGCCGGACCCCCTGTTTTTGGAAATAGCCCACAGGCATAACAGACCGGTCTTTTCCACAAAGCAGAATACCTCCGTTTTTATGGCAGAGGCTATCCGCTGGCTGAATGTGAAGCTGGCGCCCTGCATTTCCGTACACGGCGTGCTGGTGGATGTATACGGCGAAGGAGTGCTGATTACCGGTGAAAGCGGTATCGGTAAATCGGAAGCGGCGTTAGAGTTAATAAAGCGCGGACACCGTCTGGTAACGGATGACGTGGTGGAACTGCGCAAGGTAAGCGATGATACGCTTGTAGGCTCTGCACCGGATATCACAAAACACTTCATTGAATTGCGCGGTATCGGTATTATAGATGTAAAAGCCTTGTTTGGCGCGTCAAGCGTTAAGGATACCCAGTCTGTGGATTTGGTTATCAAACTGGAGGATTGGGATAAGGATAAAGAGTATGACCGTTTGGGTCTGGAAGAAGAATATACGGAATATCTGGGGAATAAAATAGTATGTCACACCCTGCCTATCCGTCCGGGACGGAATCTGGCGGTTATCTGTGAGTCGGCAGCGGTAAATCACAGACAGAAAAAAATGGGATACAATGCGGCGCAGGAGCTGTATACCAGAGTACAGAATTCACTGGCAAGAAAAAGAGACGATGAAGACTGATTTTTTATGGAGGAAAGCAATGAAAAAATACGTGTTTGGTGTAGACGTAGGCGGCACTACGGTAAAAATGGGACTTTTTGATATGAATGCAAATGTATTGGAAAAATGGGAAATTCCCAGCGTAACAGCTAACGGTGGGGAGAGGATTTTGCCTGATATTGCACAGAGCATTCAGGAGAGACTGACAGAGATGGATATAGAACCGGACGAGGTGGCAGGCATCGGCATCGGTGTTCCGGGACCGGTAGACGCAGCAGGCACTGTTTATAAGACAGCCAATCTGGGATGGGATACCGTATTCAATATTCCGGAGGCTTTTAAGGAATATCTGGATTTGCCGGTTATGGCAGGGAACGATGCCAATGTAGCAGCTCTGGGAGAAATGTGGCAGGGCGGCGGCAAGGGCTATAAGGACCTGGTAGTGGTGACGCTGGGAACCGGCGTTGGCGGCGGTATTATCTGCAACGGACAGATGGTGACGGGTGCTAACGGCGCAGGCGGTGAAATCGGTCATATTCACGTAGAGGATAATGAAACGGACGAGTGCGGCTGTCACAATATCGGATGTCTGGAGCAGTATTCTTCCGCAACGGGTATTGTAAGGCTTGCAAGAAAAAGATTAGAGGCAGATAATACGCCCAGTGTGCTGCGGGATACGGAAATTTCCGCAAAGTCGGTATTTGATGCGGTAAAGTTTGGCGATAAGGTAGCAATCCAGGTTGCAGAGCAGTTTGGCTATTATCTTGGCAAGGGGCTGGCAGCAATTGCGGCGGTAGTAAATCCGGAAGCTTTTGTTATCGGCGGCGGTGTTTCCAAGGCAGGAGAAGTCCTCTTTGAGTATATTAAGCCGTATTATATGCAGTATGCCTTCAGAGGCTGCCGTGACGCAGAATTTGCACTTGCTACACTGGGGAATGATGCAGGTATTTTCGGCGCAGCCAAGCTGATTCTGGATGTATACAAATAGGCGGCAAAACAGATAGAAGAAACTTTAAAAATAAGTAAACAGGGAATAATAACGGGATGGTATAAGGATGATAAGTCAGGCAGTAAGAGAAGCGTTACAGAGATTTATACCGGAAGATAATATTTTATATAATGAACCTTTAAAGAAGCATACGACCTTTCGGGTAGGCGGCGAAGCGGACTGCATGATACGGATTGAGAGCGGGGAACAGCTTTCCCCGCTTCTGCATTATCTTTCACAGGTAGAAATTCCTTATTTTGTAATAGGAAACGGCAGCAATCTGCTTGTGGGTGATAAAGGCTATAGGGGCATTATTTTACAGCTTTCCGACAAAATGAATACAATACGGGTGGATGGAAACCGTATTTATGCAAAGGCAGGCGCTTTTTTGTCACAGGCGGCAAGGACGGCCTGTGAATACGGGCTTACCGGTCTGGAGTTTGCGGCAGGGATTCCCGGTACCATAGGCGGCGGCATTGTGATGAATGCCGGGGCCTACGATGGAGAAATGAAACAGGTTGTTGAGTATGTTACCGTCCTTGACAAGGAAGGCAATAAGCTTGTGCTTGACAATGAAACCATGGAATTTGGCTACCGGACCAGTGCTATTAAGAATCATTCTTTTATTGTGCTGGAATGCTGTTTTTTATTAAAACCCGGAGAAAAAAAAGACATTACAGCAAAAATGGAAGATTTTCAGGGCAGAAGAAAAGAGAAGCAGCCGTTAGAATATGCCAGTGCGGGCAGTACCTTTAAGCGTCCGGAAGGCCGGTTTGCCGGTAAGCTGATTATGGATGCCGGACTTAAGGGCTTTCAGATAGGAGGCGCACAGGTGTCGGAAAAACACTGCGGCTTTATTATTAATACCGGTACGGCCAGTGCTGCGGATATCAGGCAGCTGATTGCCTATGTACAGGAAGAGGTTGACAGACAGTTTTTTGTCAGACTGGAGCCGGAGGTCATCTTTTTGGGAGAATTTTAGAGGTCTATCGGACTGCAGTCATCCCAAATGATTGCGGCAGCAAAGGAGAGGAGCGGGAAGATGCGTTTTGTAGTAGTGACAGGCATGAGCGGCGGCGGTAAAAGTACGGCACTGAAAATGTTGGAGGATACCGGATTTTACTGCGTAGACAATCTTCCTGTTTCCCTGATTGAAAAATTTGTAGAGCTGATTGCCACACCGGGGAGTGAGATTACCAAGGTGGCGCTGGGATTGGATGTGCGTGCCGGACATACCTTTACGGAGGCAACCAGTATTTTACAGAAACAGAAGGAAAAAGGATATGATTTTGAAATCCTTTTTATGGATGCATCGGATGCGGCGCTGGTAAAGCGGTATAAGGAAACAAGGAGGGTTCATCCGCTGGCAATGGAAGGACGTGTGGAGGACGGCATCAGGCAGGAAAGAAAGATGCTTGACGGTATCAGAAACAAAGCGGATTATGTCATTGATACCTCCAATCTTCTCACCAGAGAGCTAAAGGCGGAGCTTGACCGAATTTTTATTAAAAATGAAGAATATAATAGCCTTATGATAACATTGTTGTCCTTTGGCTTTAAGCATGGGATACCGGCAGATGCAGATTTGGTATTTGATGTAAGGTTTTTGCCAAATCCGTACTATATTGATGAATTGAAAAAGAAAACAGGCAATGACAAGGATGTACAGGACTATGTGATGCAGTTTTCCGAGTCGGCTGTATTTTTGGATAAGCTTACGGACATGCTTCAGTTTTTGATTCCTAATTATATAAAAGAAGGAAAGTATCAGCTTGTAGTGGCAATCGGCTGTACAGGCGGACAGCACAGAAGCGTAACGCTTGCAAATGAGCTGTATGCCCGGATGAAGAATCAGGGAAGCTATGGTATCAAGCTGTTTCACAGGGAATTACGATAGGAGTGTTCAGATGTCCTTTTCAGCAGAAATAAAAGAAGAACTGGCCGGACATATTAATTCGGCAAGACATTGCCAAATTGCGGAATTGTCTGCAATTATGCATTTTAGCGGTCAATATGGACAGGATAAAGACGGAAAGCTGACCGTAGGATTTCAAACAGAAAATGAAGCTGTTGTGAGAAAAGGCTTTACATTATTGAGAAAAACATATAATATAAATACTGATGTGGTCATAGACGGAGCGGTGAAAGAGAATCTGATTGCAAAATTCGGTAATCTTTCGGAGCCTGTAAATCCTCTGTTGATTAAGAATGCCTGCTGCAGAAGGGCGTTTTTACGGGGAGCTTTTCTATGTTGCGGTTCTATGAGTGATCCGGCCAAGGGATATCATCTTGAATTTGTATGTACATATCCGGGACAGGCCGAGCAGCTTCAGGAAATAATCGGCACATTTGACATAGAAGCAAAAATAGTACCCCGTAAAAAGTATTTTGTGGTGTATTTGAAGGAAGGAGCGGGTATAGTCGACCTTCTGAATGTAATGGAAGCCCCTGTATCTCTTATGAACCTTGAGAATCTGCGTATTTTGAAAGAGATGCGCAATTCCATCAACAGAAGGGTAAACTGCGAGGCTGCCAATATCAACAAAACAGTTCAGGCGTCTACCAGACAGGTAGAGGATATCCTGTTTATAAAAGAACATTATGGCCTTTCAAAACTTCCGGACAATTTACGTGAGATGGCTGAGGTGAGACTTGAATATCCGGATGCAGCATTAAAAGAATTAGGGGAGTATTTAGAGCCGCCGGTAGGAAAATCCGGTGTCAATCACAGATTACGCAAATTGAGTGAGTTGGCAGACAGGATACGAGCGTAAAGGAGGAGAATATTATGATAAAGGAAACGATCAAAATCAACCTGGAAAATGGGCTGGAAGCCACACCCGTAGCTATGCTGGTGCAGGTTGCAAGCAGGTATGACAGCACTATTTACATGCAGTCTGAGGATGGTTCTGTAAGAGTGAACGCCAAAAGCATCATGGGTATGATGAGCCTTCAGCTTCATGCAGGAGAAAGCATTGTAGTAGAGGCGGAGGGCACTGACGAGGCAGACGCAGTAAGCAACATTGAAAATTATCTTAGCGGGAAAGAAGCCTGCTGATAGCATAGGAGTATAAACAGACAAAAGCGGAATGAGTAAAGAATTAATACTTTCTTTATTGATTCCGCTTTCTTTTTAGGGTATGTTTATTACAAAGAGGAGGGATTTCTCATGGCAGAAAAAAAGATGCTGTTTTTAATAAATCCCAAAGCAGGAAAGGCACAGGTTAAAAACCGCCTTTTGAATATTATAGATATTTTTGTAAAAGGCGGCTTCGAGGTAACGACCTATATTACCCAAAAAAAAGGTGACGCACTGCGGGTTGTCAAGGAGCGGGAAAATAAATACGATATTCTGGTATGCAGCGGAGGAGACGGTACGTTAGATGAGGTTGTTACGGGCATGGTCAAAAGCGGGAAGTCGCTTCCAATCGGATATATACCGGCAGGAAGCACCAATGACTTTGCAAACAGCCTGGGGCTTCCAAAGAATATGGAGAAGGCAGCGCAGGTTATAGTAAACGGCGATATCTTTGCCTGCGACATAGGTTCCTTTAACCGGGATGTCTTTGTTTATGTAGCGGCATTCGGCATGTTTACGGATGTGTCCTACGGCACAGGACAGGAAATGAAAAATATGCTGGGGCATATGGCATATATATTGGAAGGAATGAAACGTCTGGCGGCAATTAAGTCCTATTGGATGCGTTTTTCCTATGAAGAAACGGTGATAGAAGGCGATTTCCTGTTTGGCATGGTGACAAATTCCGTATCGGTGGGCGGTTTTAAAGGAATAACCGGTAAGAATGTAGAACTGAATGACGGAGAGCTGGAGGTCTGTCTGGTAAGGCGTCCCACAAATCCCATGGAACTGAACCGGCTTATCAGCGCACTGTTGGACCGAAATCTGGAAAATGAATTTATCTACTGGTTCAAGACCGCAAAGCTGCGGGCAGAATCGGAAGAAGAGGTGGCGTGGACGCTGGACGGAGAATTTGGCGGAAACCAAAAAGAAGTGCTGATTGAAGATTATAGGCAAGCCATGAAGGTCATGGTTCCCAAAAAATAGACAAAAATTTAACAAACGCTATTCCCTTTTTGCGGAAAATGGGGTAAAATATACGAAACAGCAAACAAATCATGGAGGTATGAACTATGTTAGTATCAGCAACAGAAATGCTTAAAAAAGCAAAAGCCGGTCACTATGCAGTTGGCCAGTTCAATATCAATAATCTGGAATGGACCAAATCCATTCTTACCACAGCACAGGAATTAAATTCTCCTGTAATCCTGGGTGTATCCGAAGGCGCAGGCAAATACATGGGCGGCTATCATGCGGTAGTAGGTATGGTGAACGGCCTGATGCAGGACCTTAACATCACTGTTCCCGTAGCGCTTCATTTAGATCACGGTTCCTTTGAGGGCTGCTATAAATGTATCGAAGCAGGATTTTCTTCCATCATGTTTGATGGTTCTCATTATCCTATTGCAGAAAATGTAGAAAAGACAACGAAGCTTGTAGCAGATGCACATGCAAAGGGACTTTCCATTGAAGCAGAGGTTGGTTCCATCGGCGGCGAGGAAGACGGCGTTGTTGGTGCAGGTGAGTGTGCTGATCCTGACGAGTGCAAAGCTATCGCTGATTTGGGTGTAGATTTCCTGGCAGCAGGTATCGGCAACATCCACGGCAAATATCCTGCAAACTGGAAGGGCTTAAGCTTTGAAACACTGGATGCCGTACAGCAGAAGACCGGTGAGCTTCCGTTAGTGCTTCACGGCGGCACAGGTATCCCTGCAGACATGATTCAGAAGGCAATTTCCTTAGGTGTTGCCAAAATCAATGTAAATACAGAATGCCAGCTCTCTTTTGCTGAAGCTACCCGTAAATATATTGAAGCAGGCAAGGACTTAGAAGGCAAGGGCTTTGACCCTCGTAAGCTTTTAGCACCCGGCGCTGCCGCAATCAAAGAAACCGTAAAGGAAAAAATGGAACTGTTCGGTTCTGTAAACAAAGCCTGAGCAGTGGCCTTTTGAGACAATAATCTGATTTTATTATGATTTTATATTAAAAGGGGGTGTCGCAAAATCATCATTTTAGATGATTGAGCGGCACCTTCGCTCT
>URUY01000024.1 GCA_900551115.1 uncultured Lachnospiraceae bacterium | reverse complement strand
AAGGCGGTGATCCCAATGCTGGAAATGGTAAAGGAACGGTTAAAATCGTTTGGGTATGAGTTGCAGGAAGGGGATGAAATTGCCCTTACCTTTTCAATTCAGAAGGTGGAAAACACCATAAAGAACGATTGCAACACGCCTTCTATACCTGATGGCTTGGTGAATATCGCTGTTGATATGGCGGTAGGTGAATTCTTAACGGCAAAGAAAACCTTTTCGCCGGATAGCATTGCAGGGCTTGATTTAGATATGGCGGTGAAGCAGATACAGACGGGCGACACCAACACAGTATTTGCAACCGGGGAAGGAAGTTCAACCCCTGAACAGCGGTTGAACGCTTTTTTGAACTATCTTCTGACTTATGGCAGGGATCAATTTTCCTGTTATCGAAAAATCAGATGGTGAACGAACTGACCGCCGCACAAAAAGCGGCAAGGAAAGCGATTGAAAGCACCTATTCAGGTGTTTGCACTATTCTTGAACGCCGGGATGTGAGGGATGAAAAAACCAAAATCACCCGGAAGAATGAAGAAGTTCCCGTTGTCGAAAATCAGCCTTGCAAGCTATCCTTTGAAAAACTGAACGCCGTTGTTCAGACTGACACGGCGGCAAAGCTGACACAAGGCACAAAGCTATTCATAGCACCGGAAATCAAAATCAAACCCGGATCAAAAATCATTGTGGAACAGAACGGCACAACAACCGAATATTCCGCAAGTGGTGAACCCGCCGTTTACTTTTCCCATAGTGAATATATGCTTGAACTGTTCAAGGGGTGGGCTTAATGGGGAATATGGGCGGGTTTTCGGTGGCTGGAATGAAGAAGCTGCAAAAGCAGTTGAACAAAATTCAGCAAGGCAATGTTGAAGCCTTCATTGATGCTTGTGCAAAGGAACTTGCCGCCCGCCTATTGGCAAAAGTTATCAAGCGTACACCCGTGGGGCAATACCCCGCAAGTTCAGGTAAAAAAGGCGGTACACTTCGCCGGGGCTGGACTTCCAAAACCCATGAAGAAGCGGAAAGCGGGAAAAAAGCAAGTGCGAAAGCATACGCTGATTCCCTTACAATCCACCATTACGGAAACACCCTTGTTATTGAGATAGTGAACCCGGTTGAATATGCTTCCTATGTGGAATACGGACACCGGACAGCCAATCATAAAGGGTGGGTTCAAGGGCGGTTCATGCTTACGATTTCAGAACAGGAAATACAGAATATAGCCCCGAAAGTGCTTGAAAGCAAAATCAAAAAGTTTTTAGGGGAGTGCTTACAATGATAAATTCCATAATTGAATCAATCAGCATTTCCTTAAATGCTGAATTTGGTGATGAATACACCACATATACAGAATCGGTTGAACAGGGTTTGAATGAACCTTGTTTTTTTGTGTTCTGCATTAACCCCACAGACCGGGTATTTCTTGGGAAGCGGTATTTCAGGGAAAACCAATTCTGCCTACAATACTTCCCCGCCGATAAAGACCGGGCGAAAGAAGAATGTAATGCAGTTGCCGAAAGGCTTTTTTCATGCCTTGAATATATCACCGTTACCGGGGATTTGGTACGGGGTACAAAAATGAAATATGAAGTAGTGGATGGGGTTTTGAATTTCTTTGTGAATTATGATCTGTTCGTTTACAAGGTTGCTGATTCTATCCCTATGGAAGATTTATCACAAGATGTTACCGTGAAAGGATAAGGTGATGTGAATGGCGGTAAAGAAAACCAATAAACCCGCTGCAAGCGAACCTGAAAAAATTGAAAAGTTATTTTCAAAGGAACAGTTGCTTGCGGCTGAACGCTTTCAGGAAAGGAAGGATATTGTAAATGCCCTTCTTTCCCCTGATAAGCAATACACGGTTGAAGCCGTGGAACAGATGATTGAAAAATATATGAAAGGACAGGTGAAATAACATGGCTTTAGGCGGTGGAACTTTTGTTACACAGAATAAAGAATTGCCGGGTGCATATATCAACTTCATTTCGGCAGCTTCCGCAAGTGCTACGCTTTCTGAAAGAGGTATTGCAACAATGCCCCTTGAATTGGATTGGGGCATTGATGGTGAAGTGTTTGAAGTAACCAACGGCGATTTCCAAAAGAACAGCCTGAAAATTTTTGGGTACGATTACACCCACGACAAGTTGAAGGGGCTTCGTGATTTGTTCCTGAATACGAAAACCCTTTATGCGTATAAGCTGACTTCCGGGGGAACAAAGGCGGCAAACACCTATGCGGAAGCCCTCTATTGTGGGGTGCGTGGCAATGATCTGAAAATCACAATTCAGACAAATGCCGATGATGATACCCTGTTTGATGTGAAAACCGTGCTTGATACGGCGGTTGTGGATGAACAGACCGTTGCAAAGGCGGCTGATTTGATTGATAACGGCTTTGTGAAGTTCAAGGCTTCCGCAACGCTGGCAATCACGGCGGCAACCCCCTTGACGGGCGGCACGAATGGCACGATTGACGGAACAGCTTATCAGACCTATCTTGATAAGATTGAATCCTACACCTACAACACTATGGGCGTTGTGGTTACGGACGATACCACAAAGGGGCTTTTTGCTTCTTTCGTCAAGCGTTTGCGTGATGAAATGGGTATCAAATTCCAGCTTGTACTTTACAATAAGGCGGCTGACTATTACGGCACTATCAGCGTAAAGAACAGGGTGCTTGATGATGGTTGGAGTGAAGCAAGCCTTGTGTATTGGGTAACGGGCGTTTCCGCTGGTTGCGAGGTAAACAAGAGCAATCAGAACAAGATTTACAACGGCGAATTCACCATTTTTGCCGATTACACGCAGAATGAGTTGAAGAAGGCAATCAAAGCCGGGGAATTCACGCTGCATAAAGTCGGTACTGACATTCGTGTGTTGGAAGATATTAACACAATGGTTACTACTTCCGATACGCAGGGCGATATTTTCAAGGATAATCAGACCGTGCGTGTGATAGATCAGATTGCAAATGATATTGCGGTACTGTTCAATACAAAGTATTTGGGCGTTGTTCCCAATGATGCAGCGGGCAGAATTTCCCTTTGGTCGGATATTGTGAAGCACCATGAACAGTTGCAGGAAATCAGAGCGATTGAAAATTTCTCTGATTCTGATGTGACCGTGGAACAGGGCAACACAAAGAAATCCGTTGTGGTTAATGACCTTGTAACGGTTGTAAACGCTATGAGCAAGCTATATATGACCGTTACCGTGGCATAAGAAAGGGGTGAAAGAAAATGAATGGCAATGTAGTTATGAAAGCCAAAGATACCGTATTTGCGGCTTTAGCTGAATGTTTCGTTACTATCGGCACACGCCGCTATAACTTCATGCAGGCTATCAACCTTGAAGCAAAGTTCGAGAAGAACAAAACGGAAGTTCCCATTCTTGGCAAGACGGGCAAAGGAAACAAGGCTTCCGGCTGGAAAGGTACGGGTTCGGCAACCTTCCATTACAACACTTCTATCTTCCGGCAGATGATGTTGCAGTACAAGGAAACCGGGGAAGATATTTATTTTGAAATTCAGATTTCAAATGAAGATCCCACTTCCGGGGCAGGGCGGCAAACTATGATCCTGATGGATTGCAACATTGACGGCGGTGTGCTGGCAAAGTTTGATGCAGATGGTGAATATCTTGATGAAGATATGGATTTCACCTTTGAAGATTTCAAGATGCCGGAAGCCTTCAAAGACCTTGAAGGATTTCTTACCAACTAACAACTAATGGACGGGCTAAAAACCCCTTGTGTGCGGCTTATATAAGCCCATATAAGGGGTTTTACCTATTCAGCGATAAACAAGAAAGGAAGATGTAAAATGTCTAAATTCGCTAAATTTATGAAGTCTAACAAGACCGTGAAAGAGAACGGTTTTTACCCGGCAACAAAATCCCTTTGTGATGAAAAGGGCAATCCCCTTGATTGGGAGTTCAAACACATTACTTCAAAAGAAAATGAGGAAATCCGGGAAAGCTGCACGATTGATATTCCCGTTACGGGCAAGCCGAATATGTACCGCCCGAAACTGAAAAGCAGCCTTTACATTCAGCGTATGATTGCGGCTTCCGTGGTTATGCCTGATCTGTTCGATTCCGAATTGCAGGACAGCTACGGAGTGAAAACCCCGGAAGATTTGCTGATGGCAATGGTAGACGATCCCGGCGAATACAACGATTTGGCGGCTTTCGTTCAGAAATTTCAGGGCTTCAATGTTTCCTTTGAGGATAAGGTGAATGAAGCAAAAAACTAATTGAAGAAGGGGATTGGGAAGCGAATTTCGCTTACTATGCCCTTCTTAAACTTCATATATTGCCTTCTGTTTTCCTTGCTATGGATGAACAGGAAAAGGCTTTCACCGTTGCGGCAATCAAGGTGAAAATTGAAGCTGACAAGAAAGAGAAAAAACGGATTGAAAGTAAATCCAAAAAGAAAGGTAGGTGATCCGCATGGCTACAATCCGAACAGCGATTGAATTACAAGACAACTTCACGGGGGTTTTGTATCAGGTTATCAATTCCGTAAATTTGGGGCTTTCCGCTATGGAAGATTTGCACCAAACCATGAATAGCCCTGTCGATACGGCTTCCATTGAAGCGGCAAGGGATTCAATCAATCAGGCTACGCTTGCGGTTCAACAGTTGGATGCAGCTATGCAGGGGCTTGAAACCCCCGCTTCCGAAACACCTACCGCCCCGACAAATTCAGCCCCGGTTGTGCTTCCGGTGCAACCGGATGTTCCTGATCCGTTAGTGGATCAGCCCGCCCCTGTTGATTTGCCTGTTGAACCGGAACAGCCCGAACCCGTGCAAGTTCCGGTTCACTGGCGATCTGATAACATGGAAGTATTTACTTCAACGGGCGTTGAACGCTTTGAACAGGAAGTTCAAAGTGCAAATAATATGTTGAACACCTTGAACCAAACGCAAAGCAGGATTGCAGCACAGGCGGCACAAACTGATTTGTTCCCGGATAATGCTATTGCCGATATGAACAATATGCAAAACCGCTTGCAAGCGATTCAGCAGCGAATTCAGCTTATCGAAAGCAACCCCCTGAATATGGGTTCTGATACCGCAAATGCGGAGTTGGAACAGTTACGGGGGCAGTTGGATCAGGCAGTTCAGGAACAGGAAGCGTTGAACCGTGCTGTTGAAAACATGGATGTTGAAGCAGCCAATCAAGCCTATTTGCGGTTATCCCAAACAGTAGGCAATACTGAAAGATATATTCGGGATAATGTTGACGAACAAGGGCGGTTCAATCGTGAAATTGAAGAAGGCACGAATGAAGCAAATTCCCTTATGCAGACAATCAAAGGGGCGGTTGCGGCTTATGCCACAATTCAAACCCTTTCAACAGCGTTGAACCTATCGGATCAGCTTACTTCTACAACCGCCCGCTTGAACTTGATGAATGACGGATTGCAAACCACACAGGATTTGCAGAACATGATTTATCTTTCAGCGGAACGGGCAAGGGGCAGCTATCAGGCAACCGCTGATGCCGTTTCCAAACTTGGACTTATGGCGGGTGATGCGTTTGGGAGTTCGGAAGAAATCATTGCCTTCATGGAACAGGTAAACAAGCAGTTCACCATTGCCGGAACAGAAGCGGCGGGTATTGATGCCGCTATGTTGCAGCTTACACAGGCTATGGGTTCGGGCGTTCTTCGTGGTGAAGAATACAACAGTATTTTGGAACAAGCCCCGAATATCATTCAAGCGATTGCTGATTACATGGAAGTTCCCAAAGGGCAATTAAAGGATATGGCAGCGGAAGGACAAATTACCGCCGATATTGTAAAGGCGGCTATGTTTGCGGCGGCTGATGAAACCAATGCAAAATTTGAAAGTATGCCGAAAACCTTTTCGCAGATTTGGACTTCTTTTCAGAATACCGCTTTGATGGCGTTTCAGCCTGTTCTTCAACGAATGAACGAGATTGCCAACAGTGAAGCATTTCAAGAGTTCGTGAACAACGCTATTGAAGGGCTTTCAATGGTGGCGGGTATTGCCCTTGAAATCTTTGATTTGCTTGTGGGTGTTGCGGGTGCGGTGGCTGATAATTGGTCGTGGCTATCCCCTATCATTTACGGTGTAGCAGCCGCCCTTGCGGTTTATTATGGGTGGCAGTTAGCGGTAAACGCTATCAATGCAATCACCAAAGGAATTCATATTGCAATGGCGATTGCACAGATGATTCATGCGGCGGCAACGGGGGCTTTAACAGCCGCCACAGCAGCGGAAATTGCAGCACAGAACGGCTTGAACGCCGCTTTGTATGCTTGCCCTATTGTGTGGATCATCGTTCTTATAATCGCCCTGATTGCCCTATTCTATGCGGCGGTGGCGGCGGTGAATAAATTCGCCGGAACTTCCGTTTCCGCAACGGGTATTATTTGCGGGGCGTTTATGGTTGCCCTTGCTTTCATAGGCAATATCTTTGTTGCCTTGTGGAATTTGGTTGTTGATGTGTTCGTGCTGATTTACAACCTTGTGGCAACCGTGGCAAACTTTATCGGCAATGTGTTTACTGATCCTATCGGTGCAATTTGCCGATTGTTTTTTGATTTGGCTGATACCGTGCTTGGAATTCTTCAAGCGTTGGCTTCGGCTATTGATGCAATCTTCGGTTCAAACCTTGCGGGAAGTGTTCAGGGTTGGCGTGATTCTCTTGGCGGTTGGGTAGATGATACCTTCGGCAAGGGTGAAGAAGTCATGGCGAAAATGAACGCTGACGATATGAAACTTGGTCGGTTTAAATATGGGGAAGCGTGGGATGCAGGATATTCTTTCGGTGAAGGTATAGATCAAAGCATTGCGAATTTCGATCCTTCCAGCCTGTTTGATACCAATGTACCCGGTGCGGATGATTACGCAAATTTGGGGAACTACGGTTCAGGCATTGGCGGGATTGGAAGCGGTGTTGATGATATTGCCGGAAACACCGGAAAAATCGCTGACAGCATGGATATTACAGAAGAAGATTTGAAATATCTTCGTGATATTGCAGAGCAGGAAGCGGTGAACAGATTTACAACCGCTGAAATCAATATAGAAGTCCCAATTACAAACCAGATTTCAAAGGATGTTGATTTGGATGGAGTGGTTGACGGGTTGACAAGTGCAGTAAATGAAGCGGTTGATATTATAGCGGAAGGGGTGCATGAATAATGAGCAAAAACGGATATGATTTTTACCTGAAAAAATGCTTGTTACCAATCGCCCCGGAAAAGCTGCAAGTAAAAATCAACAATGCGAATGATACGCTTACCCTGATAAATGAAGGGGAAATCAATATTTTGAAAACCCCTGAACTTACGGATATTGAATTTGAGTGCAGAATCCCACAAGTGAAATATCCGTTTGCAACCTATAAATCAGGGTTCAAGGGGGCTTCTTATTTTCTTGATTACTTTGAAAGTTTGAAAGCGGATAAGAAGCCCTTTCAATTTATCGTTTCCCGGACAATGCCGAATGGAAAGGTTTTGTTTTCAACCAATATGAAGGTATCAATGGAAGATTACAAGATCACCGAACAGGCGAAAGATGGTTTTGATTTGACGGTAAAAATCAAATTGAAGCAATACCGGGATTATGGAACAAAAACCGTAAATATCAAAATTGCTGCTTCCAAACCTAAAGCAAAGGTTGAGCCGCAAAGACCAACCGATCCCCCGGCACAAAAAAGCTATAAGGTGGGCGATATAGTGAACTTTCACGGTGGCACACACTATTATAGTTCCTATCCGGGGGCAAAGGGCTATTCTGCAAGGGCGGGAAAAGCAAAGATTACGATTGCAAACGGTTCAGGAAAAGCCCACCCGTGGCACTTGATACACACCGATTCCGGTTCAAATGTCTATGGTTGGGTTGATGATGGAACATTCGATTAAGGGGGTGTAGAGAATGAATGTTGAACTTTTGATTTCCGATCCTTCCGGTACAAAAGCCTATATTCCGATTGTGGAAGAAGGTATTGAATGGAGTACCGAAAGAAGAAGCACCCCCGGCAAGCTGACCTTCAAAATTGTAAAAGATGCCGTTATCAACTTTCAGGAAGGGGCGGCGGTTCGCCTGAAAGTTGACGGCAAGCCCGTTTTCTTTGGATTTGTATTCAGCAAAAAGCGGGATAAGGATCAGATTATAGAAGTGACCGCCTACGATCAATTAAGATACCTGAATAACAAAGATACCTATGTTTATGAGAACAAAACCGCTTCACAGTTCATTCAAATGCTGGCAGCGGATTTTTCTTTGAATACGGGAACTTTGGAAGATACCGGGTTTGTGATTGCTTCACGGGTGGAAGATAATACTTCCCTATTTGACATGATAGAAAATGCCCTTGATTTGACCTTGCAGAACAGCAAAGAAATGTTCGTACTGTTTGACGATTTCGGCAAGCTGACCTTGAAAAACATTTCTTCAATGTATGTGGGTGAACCGGGGGCTTACCTGATGATTGATGAAGAAACCGGGGAAAATTTTGAATACACTTCCAGCATTGACAGCGATACCTATAACAAGGTGAAGCTGACCTATGACAATGAGGACACAGGCAAGCGGGAAGTGTATATCGCACAGGACAGCAGCCACATGAACCAATGGGGCGTTTTGCAGTATTTTGACACGCTGCAAAAAGGCGAAAACGGACAGGCAAAAGCTGATGCCCTGTTGAAGCTATACAACAGCAAAACAAGAAATCTGAAAATCACAAATGCAATCGGTGATACAAGGGTTAGAGCCGGAAGCATGGTTGTGATAAATCTTGCTTTGGGTGATACCAATGTGAAAAATTTTATGTTGGTTGAAAAGGTAAAACACACCTTTAAGCTGGATTCACATTTTATGGATTTAACACTTCGAGGGGGTGAATTTATTGCCTAATGCAGTTGAATTGACAAAAGCAATCAAACGGGCAGCATTAGATGCACAAAAGGCTTCAAAGCCCGTTGAAGTCTGTTTCGGAAAGGTAACAAGTGCTTCCCCCTTGAAAATCCTTGTGGAACAGAAATTGCCTTTGGGCGAAGGGCAGCTTATTCTTACCCGGAATGTTACCGATTTTACAACGGAAGTAACCGTTGATTGGAACACAGAAAATAAAGGCGGCGGCAGCGGGTACGCAAGCTATGAAACCCACAAACACCCTATCAAGGGTAGGAAGAAAATCACCGTACATAATGGGTTGGTTGTCGGTGATGAAGTGATCCTTATCCGGCAGCAGGGCGGGCAAAAATATATTGTGGTGGATAGAATCGGATGATACCTTCAACCACAGCTTTTCTTGAACAGGATTTCGAGATCACAGAACAACCAACCCATACCTACAAAATGAATCTTGAAAGCAATCTGATCCGGGGCTATACAGACGGACAGGAAGCAATGAAACAGGCAATATATAAAATCCTGAACACGGAACGATACCAATATGTTATGTATTCGTGGAATTACGGGATTGAATTGCTTGATTTGTACGGCGAACCCGTATCTTATGTTTGCCCTGAATTGGAACGCAGAATCACGGAAGCCCTAACATGGGATGATAGAATTCAAACCGTGGATAATTTTGAATTTAACATTTCAAAAAAGGGTGAAATCCTTGTAACTTTTACCGCACATACCGTTTTCGGTGATGTGGTTGCTGAAAAGGTGGTGAATTTCTAAATGTATGATGTAACTTATCGTGAAATCCTTGAACGGATGCTTGAAAGGGTATCTGACAAGTTCGACAAGCGGGAAGGTTCGGTTATCTTTGATACCCATTCCCCCACGGCGATTGAATTAGAATTGCTTTATGTGGAGTTGAACACCCTGATTGCGGAAGCATACGGGGATAGTGCTTCAAGGGAATATCTTATCAGGCGGTGCAAGGAAAGAGGAATTACCCCCTATGAAGCAACCTACGCTGTTTTGAAGGGTGAATTCACACCCACAAACATTGATGTTACCGGACAGCGGTTCAATATCGGTTCAATGAATTTCATTGCTACTGAAAAAATCGCTGATGGGGAATATCAGATGCAATGTGAAACCCCCGGAATTGTCGGAAATCAGCAGTTGGGAACTATGATCCCGATTGAGTATATACAAGGGCTTGAAACCGCTGAACTTACGGATGTTCTTATCCCCGGCGAGGATGAAGAAGATACGGAAGATTTGCGAACCCGCTATTTTGACAGCTTCAACGAAAAGGCTTTCGGCGGGAATGTTCAAGATTACCTTGAAAAAACAAACGCTATTCCGGGCGTTGGAAGTACCAAAGTAACAAGGGTTTGGAATAATGACCTTCGCCCCGCTGAAATGATACCTTCCGCAACGGTTCAAGCGTGGTATGAAACAATCAAGCCTACTTTAAGCGGTGAACCCGCAACATGGCTTGAAACGGTTTTCAATGCCGCAAAAGATAAGAAGCTGACAACCGGGGGAACGGTGCTTTTAACAATCTTGAATTCGGATTTTGAAGTTGCTTCTGATACGCTGATTAAGACGGTGCAGCAAGTAATTGATCCTGATGAATACGCCGGGGAAGGATACGGGGTTGCCCCTATCGGGCATATTGTGAAGGTGCAAAGTGCGAAAAATCGTGAAGTGACCGTGAAAACCAATATCACCTTTGATACTGGCTATGGATGGTCGAACCTTCAAAGTTCAATCAATGAGGTTATTTCAAACTATCTGCTTGAACTTCGTAAATCGTGGGCTGATTCCCCTTATTTGGTGGTTCGTATCAGTCAAATTGAAACCCGCCTTTTGGGTATCAAGGGAATTGTGGATATTGACAGCACCAAAATAAACGGGGCTTCCGATAACCTGACTTTAGGGAAATATGAAGTTCCCGTGTTCAAGGGGGCGAGTGCATGACAAAAACGGTTGATCTTGTTTCCTACTTACCCCCGTTCATGGCTGATTTCAAAGAAATTTCCGTAACTTTGGAATCGGAAAACCCTGAATTTGTGCTTGTGTGGAAAGCCGCTGACAGGGTTCTTCAAAATGAATTCATTGAATCGGCTGATGAATACGGAATTTCAAGGTTTGAAAAAATCTTGAACATTTTACCTTCAACAGAAGATACCCTTGAAAGCCGCCGTGCAAGAGTTCAAGCCCGGTGGTTTAATACTATCCCCTACACCATGAAAGCCTTCCTTGCAAAGCTGGAAGCCTTATGCGGCGATTCTGATTTCACAGTTACAAAAGAATATGACAAGTACACGGTTAGAATTCTGACAAACCTTGAATTGTTCGGGCAAGTTGAGGAATTGGAACATATCATTGATGGCATGATGCCGTGCAACATGATTGTTATTTCCGTGAATGAAATTCCTTGTGATGCAAAAGGCTTTGCTTTTGTTGCTGGGGGCGTTTGTTCGGTGGAAACCTTCTTTATCACCAATGATGAACAGATACACCGGGTTATCAGCGGCGGGGCAGCTTTCGGGGGTGGAACGGTACACACCGCCCATTATTTTATTACCAATGACAGCAAGGAAAATATTGCGGTCGGCGGTTTGGCGGCACACGGCGGCGGGGCGGTAAATACCGCAACCGTAATTATTACCAATGATTTCAATGAACAGTTCAACATAAGCGGTAAAAATTCAGTTGGTTCAGGCGTGGTTGTTTCTGAATTCATTGAAATAAAACAATAAGAAAGGATTGAAAGAACATGGCAGAATTTTCAAAGTTGGTTATCACCAACAAAGGGCAAGCGTTGCTTGCAAAAATGATTGCGGGAAGCGGTAACATTGAGTTCACCAAAATTTCAGCTTCCAGCACCACATACACGGATGCGCAGCTTGAAGGGCTTACTTCGCTTTCTAATGTGAAGCAAACAAGCCTGATTTCCAAAGTAACCCGCACAAATGAGGTTGCAATCAAGGTTGAAACCGCCTTCACAAATACCGAACTGACAGCGGGGTATTACATGAAGGCTTTGGGCTTGTATGCCGTTGATCCTGATGAGGGTGAAATCCTCTATGCCGTGACAAGGGAAACTTCCGGGAATTGCTATATGCCCGCCTATAATGGTATTACCGTTTCGGGTGCGTATGTGCAGCTTGTAACCACGGTTGGAAACGCTGAAAATGTTTCCCTTGAAGTGGATCAGGCGGCGGTTGCTACAATCGGGGATATTCAGGAGTTGCAGAAGCAGATTGCAGACCTTGAAGCCTTTATCGGCTATTCCGCTGATGATATTTACGGTGTGGAAGTGGACTTTGCAAATAAAAAGTTTACCCGCCTTTCCGGGGCGGTAAACCGTACACCGGGGGAAGGATTTGATTCAATCAATGCCTTTGGCGGGCGTAAACGCTGCAATGTTGCGGATGATGGAACAGTAACCGCCTATTATGGGGATTCGGGGTACACCACAACCGGAAAGAATTCAGCCGGAACAAAGGTTCAGGTGATGGTTGAACAGCCTAAATTCTATTACAAGGTTGTTCCTATGGTGATTGAAAAGGGCGTGAAGGGAACGAAAATCCGCAAAGCCCGCTATTATGTTTCGGACACCCTGAAACCCGGCTTTAAGGTTCACCCCGCCTTTGTGGAAAATGGCAATGTCAACCCGTATATTTACCTTGCAGCCTTTGAAGGTTCGTTGTTCGACACTTCCGCAAACGCTTATATTTTAGATGATGCACAAGTGGCAGATTTCGCCGCTGATGTGCTTTCCAGCATTGCAAACGCAAAGCCCGCTTCCGGTTTAACGCAAAACCTGACAAGGGCGAACACCCGAAAGCTGGCACAAAAGAGGGGTGCAGGATGGGAACAGGCGTATGCTGCAACAATCGCCGCTTCGCAGCTTTTGATGCTGATTGAATACGCTTCTTTCGATATGCAGAAAGCGATTGGCAACGGTGTTACCAACAAAACAGATGATGGCAGCACTTCCATGACGGAGATCACCGGGGCAACCGTGAATTTGGGTAACGCTTCCGGTTCTGTTACCAATATCAACGGTTACAACATTGTTTCCTATCGTGGTGAAGAAAATATTTGGGGTAACATTTGGGCTTGGATTGACGGCATGAACGAGGAAAACCCGGCTACTTTCACCACGGGCGATTGTGGAACGCTTTATGTTGCGGATCATGGCTTTGTTGATGATAGCAAGGCAAGCCCCTATAAGAATACCGGAATTCACCCCGATTATGGGAACGGCTATGTTTCCGCTTTCGGTTATTCGGAAGAATATGATTGGTTGTTCATTCCGGCTGAACACACAGGCAATTCCAGCCTTCCCGTTGGTGACTACTTTTGGAACAGTAATCCCGGTTGGAGGGTTGCTTTATTGGGCGGTAGTTGGAATCACGGTGCTGATGCGGGTGCTTTCCATTGGGTTCTGTATAGTGCTGCTTCGTATCGTTATCGGAATGTCGGCGGGCGGTTGGTGTATGTACCTTCCAAAAAGGAAGCCGCTTAACACCGTTGAACAAACATTGAACAATTAAATAAAATCGGTAGTTCAGGGAGTATTGTTGTTTACAATCCGGTTAAACAGACGGCACTAAAACAGAAACCATGAAAAAGGTTACTAAATTAGGCAGTAAATGGAATAACAGTGCTAATGCAGGTACTTTCCATTGGAATCTGAATAATGCTACTTCTAATCGTAATCGGAATATCAGCAGGCAGTTAGTAAATGCACGATTCAGCCGGGGAAAATTCCCCGGCTGTTTCAATGATATATCTGTATTCCTGAAAGACCGTGCCACATGGCAAAACAGACAGCCCCCGAAAGGGGGAAGTTAAAAATAAAATTTGTCGTATTGGTAGACTTTGAAAGTTAATTTTCAAAGGTTGAAGATTCGGCTGATGTGCATACAAAAGGGACATTCAACAATGAAGCGATATGGGAATCTATATGAACAGATTTATTCTATGGATAACCTACGCAAAGCACACCAGAACGCACGGAAGGGAAAGGGATGGTATGAGGAAGTAAAAGCGGTTGATGCAGATGTTGAAGGCTATTTGAAACGCCTTCAAGAAATGCTTATCAATCACACCTACCAAACTTCACCTTACGAAAAATTTATCAAGCATGACAGCGGCAAAGACCGGGAGATTTTCAAACTACCCTACTTCCCGGATCGTATTTGTCAATGGGCGATTCTGCAAGTTATTGAACCGTATTTGATACGGCACATGACAAAGAACACCTATTCAGCGATACCCAAAAGAGGAATTCACGCAGCGTTGCATGATGTTCAAGATGCAATGTGGAAGGATGTTCCGAATTGTCAATATTGCTTGAAGCTGGATGTAAGGCATTATTATCCTTCAATAAACCACGATATTTTGAAAGCAAAGTTCAGACGGCTTTTCAAAGATGGTGAATTGCTTTGGTTGTTGGATGAAATCATAGATAGCATTTGCACCGCTAACATTGAAGATATTCGTGATCTTTGGTTCTTGGATGAAGATGTTGATGAAGAAACCGGAATACCAATAGGGAATTACCTTTCCCAATATTGCGGGAACTTCTATCTTTCTGATTTTGACCACTGGATCAAGGAAGAAAAGCGGGTGAAGCACTACTTCCGTTACATGGATGATATTGTGATTTTCGGCAACAGCAAAGAAGAACTTCATGCCCTGAAAAGGGAAATTGATGTTTATTTCATGCGGGAATTACGGTTGACTGTTAAAGGGAATTGGCAAGTGTTCCCTTCCTATGTGCGGGGTGTTGATTTTGTCGGTTATCGAACCTTCCTGAATTATACCTTGCTTCGCAAGAGCAGTTGCACCAACTTCAAGAAAAAGATGGCAGCAATCAGGGAGAAAACAGCAAGCGGGCAGATGATGAACTATTCTGAATGGTGTTCCGTAAATTCCTATAAGGGATGGCTAAAGCATTGTGACAGTTACCGCTTGCGGAAAAAGTACATTGCACCAATTCAAGACGATGCAGACCGATATTATCGGGATGTTGTCAAAACCAAAAAATATAAAAGAAAGGCGGCGTAAAACATGGTTGACTATGGCAAAGTAAGAAGCACCGTCAAGCCTGAACCCATTGTGATTGATGAATTCAGCGTTTGGCAGCACACCGATATTCAGGAAATTTCTGAAAATGTCGGTAAAGAAAATGAATTCGTGGGCTATGAATTCAACATGGTTCAGTACAGTAAGGACGAATTCATTTTGCAACAGGCAACGGACAATGCGGCGTTGCAGCAGCAGATCACAGATACACAGCTTGCGTTATGTGAAGTCTATGAAATGATGGGATAAGGAAGGGGTGAAAAATCATGGCAAAGGTATATGCTGACCTTATCAGAAAGGGCTTGAAAACCCTTGATGATGTGCCGGAAAAATTGAAAGCAGCGGTTCAGGCTTTGGTTGAAGGTGATACAGATTGATTACCAATCTTATCATAAAAATTTTGTTCAGAAAGGATGTGGCAGAAATGGCAGTTGTTTATGCAACCCTGATTGTCAAGGGCAAGAAAACCTTTACTGATGTTCCGGCGAGAATTCAGGAACAGGTGAAGCAGGTTCTGATTGACCTTGATTGCCCTGAACTGGCTGAATAAGTCGAGGGCAAGGAAACTATCACAGACAAGCTAAAAACCCGCATATGGGGCTTATATAAGCCTTGTGTGCGGGTTTTCGCTTGCCTACCACCAACAAAGAAAGGAAGATTGAATATGAAAGAAGGAATTTGTACGGGAATCGGCGTTATCGGAAGTGTGATTGCTTCCCTGTTTGGCGGGTGGGATGCCGCCCTTATTACCCTGATGATTTTCATGGGAATTGATTATCTGACCGGGCTTATTGTGGCGGGTGTGTTCCATAAATCCGAAAAGACGGAAAACGGAACACTTGAAAGCCGTGCCGGATGGAAGGGGCTTTGCAGAAAAGGCGTTACCCTTCTTGTGGTGCTGGTAGCTTGCCGCCTTGATGTGGTAATGGGTTCTAACTTCATCCGTGATGCGGTTGTGATTGCTTTCGTTGCGAATGAAACGATTTCCATTATCGAAAATGCGGGGCTGATGGGTGTGCCTATCCCTTCGGTTATCGTAAAGGCTATTGAAGTTTTGAAGAAACAGGCAGAAAGCGAGGATAAAGAAAATGAGTAATTCAGGATTGGTTGTATATACCAAACTTTCACCGAACCATTCCGGGCAGCGTACACATAGCATTGACCGAATCACCCCCCATTGTGTGGTGGGGCAGCTTTCTTGTGAATCAATTTGCGGGTGCTTCACAAGCCCGGAGCGAGAAGCAAGCTGCAATTACGGCATTGGTACAGACGGGCGAATTTCTCTTTGTGTAGAGGAAAAAAACCGTTCTTGGTGTTCTTCCAGCAATGCCAACGATCAGCGGGCGGTTACAATCGAATGTTCTTCCGACAAAACCGCCCCCTATGCAATGACAGATGCGGTATATGCCGCCCTGATTGACCTTTGCACCGATATTTGCAAGCGTAACGGTAAAAGTAAATTGCTTTGGTTCGGGGATAAGAACAAAACCCTTTCCTATGAGCCGAAAGCGGATGAAATGATTATCACCGTTCACCGCTGGTTTGCAAACAAGAGTTGCCCCGGCGATTGGCTTTATAACCGTTTGGGCGATCTTGCAGCAAAGGTTACTTCCCGTTTGGGCGGGGGTTCACAGCAGCCTTCCGGCACTCTTTACAGAGTACAGACCGGGGCATACAAGCAGAAGGCAAACGCTGATGCACAGCTTGCAAAGGTAAAGGCAGCGGGCTTTGATACTTACATGGTTCAGGCGGGCGGCTATTACAAAATTCAGGTTGGAGCATATAGCAAGAAAGCAAATGCTGATGCTATGGCGGCAAAGCTGAAAGCAGCCGGATTTGATACCTATATCACCACGGAACAGGGAAAAGCTGTTTCTTCCAGCGGATCAGCAGCGGCTTCCCTTGCGGTTGGTGATAAGGTGAAGCTGGCTTCCAATGCCCCGGTATATGGAAGCAGCACAAAATTTTCTTCGTGGGTTTATTCTTCAACCCTCTATGTGCGTGAAATCAGCGGTAACAGAATCGTGATTTCCACGCAGAAAACCGGGGCAATTACCGGGGCAGTTGATAAGAAGTATTTGACAAAAATCTGATACTAATTTGTTACTAATTGCCCCCTATTTTGCCCGCTTTGCACCGCATTATATATTGAACAACCCTGAAAATATCGGGGTTTTCAGCGGTTGTAAAACGGGCTGAATTATGGTATAATAAGCTATTATGGCAGCAATGATTTATATTTGAGCGGAAAACCGGAGATTATGGGCAGTGTGGCAGATATACATTATCCGGACGGAGACAAACTCCATGCAAGTGAGAACGGAATTTTTTATAGCGGCAGTGTATTGACTTTAAAGTATAATGGGGAGATAGAGTCCGGAGAAACAATTGCAGTTGTGGATTTACCGGCAGCAACAGCGAATGAGGAAATTTTATTTCAAGTTTCCGAGGATGGAAATTATGAAATAAGGCGAAAGGAAGACAAATTTGTATTTTACGGAAAGCCGCAGGAGCTTACCTGGTATGCTGGGGACGGAGTGACAGAACTTTCCGGAGAGAATTATCCTGAAAGTGCAGACTATGGCAGCAAAATTACTATGCCGGTGCCAACTGCGGAGGAGAAAACCTTTTTGGGCTGGCAGTATCGGGAAAGCGGTAGTACGGATTGGAGCTTGACATACTGGCAGAATCGGGTAGTAGAGAAACCCATGGAATTTAAGGCATGCTTTATAGACAGCCTGTCAGGTGAAGGGACACAAGACAATCCTTATCTGATAAAAAGTGTTGATGATTTGGCAAAAATGAGCATCCTGGTAAATAATAATAATTCCGGTGCAGCATCTGCCTTCTATCGTCTGGATGCAGATATTGACCTGTCTGCAAAATACGGGGAAGGAAAGGAAAGCTTTGTTCCTATTGGAAATTCCGAGAATCCTTTTTCAGGCACTTTTGATGGTAACGGCAAGACAATTTCCGGACTCTATGTGAAGAGTACTGACGGAAACCCCGGAGGATTGTTTGGCGTTGGTATTAATGGAGAAATAAAAAATCTTATTTTGTCAGAAGCCTGCGTAATTGCTGAAGGTGGTACGGCAGGTATTCTCTTGGGCGAGATAGATGCAGCGTTTACCGTAACAGACTGCATCCTGAATGGAGGAAGCGTTACTGCTAAGAAGGTAGGTGCGGTTGCAGGACGAATAGATCGTGATAGTACGGTAGAGTTTAGCAATAACCAGGTTAATAACGTCGAAGTTCTGCTTGACGGCTATACCACAGACAGCAATCAGATGATGGGATATTATTATCAGGAAAGTAATTCATCAACAGATATCAAAGCAAAATACCAGGATACATGGATTCAAACTACCTATTCTGATAATGGATATGAAATGGACAGCAATATGACGGTGGAGCCGAAGGCAGAGCTTGTCAACGGCGGCAGATATGTGAAGCTTTCCTATACCGTTACTGCAGAAGAGGCGGTTACTGACGGGAAGCTGGCAGTACGTGCAGATACACAGATAGGGGATAATGATTACGCGAAAATTGAGGTAATCCGGAACGGAGAAGGAAAGGCTATCGGACTGAAAATGGTGGATGACCATGAGAATGGCTGTGCTTCGCAGGGCGCTCAGTTTAATCTCTATTTTAGCGATACCGGAGGGGTAAGCCCTGTTTCTACTTACTGGTTTGGCAACTATGGTGATAGAACAAGTCATATGTATGATTCGCTTACGGCGGAAACACAGAGCAGCAGTGGAGCTTATGGAGAAGAATTTTCCTCTTATTCCAATGCGGACAGTGGTATTGCGTGGTCGTGGCAGGGGATTGAGCTGGCTGCAGGAGAGTCCAGGACCTTTTCTGTAATTCTGGGAGTTGGAGAGCGTGCAGAGCCTCCGAAATGGGATGAACTTTCCCCGATTACCCTGACCTTGGGGGAGGGAGACGGAAAGCGTCTGGATGTCACTGCAAAAGTCAGCGATGCAGTGGGACAGACGGATACCTTGTATTATAATGTAAACGGAGGGACAGAGCAGTCCTTGGGCAGTGTGGAGGCGGACGGAACTTTAAAAGAAATTATCGGTTCGTTGGAAATTGGCTCTTGGACCCCCGGAGAATATGAATTACAGTTCTGGATTGTAAATTCTTCCGGTGCAGCTTCCGAATCCACAGTAAGGACGATTACCGTTAAGGAAGATGGCAGCGTGGAAGGTTTAGATGGAGACCATGGTGGCGGAATCAGATTAGAAGTAGATGATGAGGCGGCAGGAACGGAAGTAAATGTGAATCAGGACAGTCTGGCAGAATCCATGAATGATAACCAGACTTTAATAGCTGCCGGTAATACCGTGACAATGGTATTGACGGTAAAAAACCAGACAGCGACAGTATCCGAAGCAGATAAGAGCTTGGTAGAAGCAGCTTTATCAGCGCTTACTGCAGGGGCTTTAGTGGGCGATTACTTTGACATTCAGTTGGAAAGAAGAGTATCACCTGTAGACGGAGGTGAGGTTGCTGCCGAAACCATAACAGAAACGGATAAGGCAATCCGAATTGTCATCACGATTCCGGAGAACATGCGAGGAGGAACCGATTATAAGGTGATTCGTGTGCATGGCGGCAGTGCAGAGGTACTTCCTACCACACAAAATGGCAATCAGTTAACTTTTGAATCGGATCGTTTTTCTACTTATGCCATTGCCTATACTCCTGCGGAAACCACGCCTCCTGAAGGTCCTGTAGAGGGAGACGGTAATGACAGCGGTGACAATGGCAGTGATGACAATGACAGTGATGGCAGCAGTGCCGAACAGGATAAAGTACCCGTTATCGGAAAACCTAACCCGGAAATCATAAAAGACAAAGAGGATAAGGTTGTCGGGATTCCTAATGGTAACGCAATCATCGACAAAAACGGAAATGTAGTAGGCTATATCAATGACCGTGTAATTACTGATAAAGATGGTATTGTACTGGCAATTGCAGAAGGTGATGCACAGACCTATGCAGATAAGGACGGAAATACACTCTTTACCGTAGAAGGAACCAGTGTTCAGAAAGTGGACGGAGAACCTTTTGGCAGTATTGATAAAGAAAGAAAAGGGCAGGATAATGAGCCTAAAACCGGAGACAGCGGCATTCCTATAGCCACTTTAGCCATGGTAGCAGGTATGACGTATGTTTATGAAATCTTCCGTACCAAAAAAGGAGTCCATTTAGGAATTACGGAAAGCCAAAAGAACAGGGCTGTAGACTTTTTGGTAAAAAAAGCCAGAGGAAAGGGCAGGATAGCTTGCTATGCAGCTATTGCGCTGATATTCTTGATTCTTGCGTTCTATCACAGCATAGGGAAGGCTGTTAGGGTGGATGCCGATTTGAGAGCAGAGTTTTAATTTCTGATTTCACGTGCGCCGCAGGCGCACGTGAATATGGTAAAATGTGGAATACCAGGAAAGAGGTTTGAACAGATGGTAAGGGAAGTAATAAATAGAAAATCAGTTCTTTTGATTTTTCTGTTGGCAATATATAATTTTTGCTTTTTGGGAACAGAGTATTTTTTTGATGACATGATGGCATTGCTGACGGATAGCGCAGGTGTGGTAAATGCACAGAATATTGTGTTAGGTGCGAGCTTTATAGGCGTTGTTTCCTATGCTTTTCTTTGCAGATATTTTTCTCAAAGAGCAAAAAAGATAATAAGTGTGTTTGCATGCGTAATCTGTATTGTTTGTGAGTTTGTGATATGGCAGCATAAAAGTTATGCACTGGTAATGGGAGCCGGTCTTGTGTGTTTTGTGATTATGGGAGTTGCAGGAAGTGCAGTTTGCCATGTTATAAATCAAACTATTTCCAATCGTAAGCATTTGGCTAAAACAGTTGGCATAGCATATGCACTCGGAGTATTTATTCAATATCTGAATAATAATTTTGTAAAAAGCGATCTGGTGGAATGGATTACCATATCGGTCTTTATGATTGCTTTCTTAAATATTATTTTTACAATACATTATAAAGGTATGAAAGAATCGGATGCTTTGCCGGATGGAAAAAGAGGAATTCCGTTTTATGATATGAAACTGGTAAAACCACAAAAGGTCTTGATTGCCTTAATTGTTTGTGTTGCTTTAATGACAGTTATTTTCTCAACACTGGATAATGCCGTTACACTGGTACATGCATCGGGCGACTTTAATATCGGGCAATGGGCAAGGCTGTTATTGGCAGGCAGTGGTCTGGTGGCAGGGTTTATATATGATATAAAAGGAAGATGTTTTATGCCCTTTATCATGTTTTTGATTACAGTTATGTCCGTAGCTTCCATTGTAATAATTAGAATGGGTGGGTCGTTTGTAATTGGCCTGTTGGTGTTCTACATTTCAGCGGGATTTTTTGCTGTGTTTTTTACGACAAGTTTTATGGACATCTCTTTGCAGATGAGAGAACCGGGATTATGGGTTGGAATGGGGAGAGGAATCAATAATTTATGTGCAATCCTTCTCACTGGTTTTTCCGTATACCTGTTAGAACAGGACAGTCAGATATTTATACTGATTATTTCGTTACTTCTGTTTGTACTAATCACCTGTGCGATGCTTGTTTACTATGTTCCCTATTTTACTGCATATAAAAATATGGAAGAGTCAGCAATAAAGGAAGATATATTAAAGAGCCTGCCGCAGGATGCCGGAGCGGATAAGATAGATGCATTTGCGGAGGCGTATGCTTTTAATGAACGGGAAAAAGAGGTGCTGGTGCAACTGCTCACCAATAGAGATGGTGTAAATAGTATGATAAACCGGTTATATATATCCAAATCCAGTTTTTATCGTTACATTGATAAGATGTGTGATAAGACAAATACCGGTTCGCGTAAGGAATTTTTGAAATGTTTTCAGGATTGGAAATAAATGTGTTTTTAAGCTTCTTTGACGGATGCAAAGTCTGTCAGAGAAGTTTTTTTTATTTACAGGAAAGACCTTGTCACGCATAAATGAGAAAGGTTTTCCTATAAATCAAAACGCTCCGAAAGCGGACTCTTTGTTTTGATAAAACTGCAGAAAATAGTGATTGGGACATTATGTCTCTTATTTTTTTTGCCAGAAAAGCGTAAAATCTGAGTGAAAATACAGGTATTGAATAGTAGGTTAGGAGATATGACAGATGAAGACATCAATAAAACAAATAATAAAAGCGATTATATCTATAGCTCTGTTTTTATTAGTATTAGGAATTTCTTCTGTGGCCGGTTTGTTTGAAAATGTGGAAGAAACGCTGACTATGATTAGTCTGGATGTAAAGTCAGTTATCAATGTGATTTTGATGATATGCTTAGTATTTGCAATATCTAATCTGGTACAGTTTGGCTTGTCATTAATCAATCCGGATAAGAAGAGGGCCGGAACAATTATTACAGTCATTTCAAGCCTGATACAGTACGCATCTGCTATCGTGATTATTTGCTGGGGACTTACGATATTAGGTGTAAATATTGGTACAGTCTTTGCAGGCGTTGGCGTACTGGCACTTATTGTAGGTTTTGGTGCGGAAAGTCTTATTGCGGATGTTGTTACCGGTATCTTTATGATATTTGAAAACCAGTATAATGTAGGTGATATTCTGGAGGTTGGTGGCTTCAGAGGTACGGTAAAGCGGATAGGAATCAGAACAACCGCATTAGCTGACGCAGGAGACAATATTAAAATAATTAATAATTCCGAGATGAAAAATATTTTGAATCGTTCTATGGATATGTCCAGGGCGGTATGTGACATCGGAATTTCATATGAAGCAGATTTAAACGGAATTGAAGAAATGCTTCCCGATATTTTAGAGGAAATTTATAAAAGCCACCAGGACATTATGTTGGACAAACCTGCATATCTCGGAGTGCAGACCTTGGGAGATTCTGCCGTATTGCTGCGTTTTGTTGTGTCGGTAAAAGAAAAAGATATATACAGCGCGGGCAGAATTATGAACCATGATATGTATTTGGCATGGAAGAAGAACGGTATTGATGTTCCTTACAGGCAGTTGGATGTACATAATGTGTAGGAATAGTCAGGAGGCTGTATGGATACTGACAAGGAATGTAAAAAGGCAGGAGCAGAGTATGATACTTTTTTGCCGGAATATGCAGTTATGCAATCAGAATTTACTATCTGCGAGCCGGAAACAACGCTCCCTTTACCGGAGTATATGAAACTGCCTTTGGAAAATGAAAATCTATATGATGAAAAAAACAATACCGTTTTAAAAGAAACAAAAAAAGAAAAAAATCGGATAAAGCAGTATCTGGTGCTGTGTGCGATGGGGATAGTGATGCTGTCGAAAATTTTGACAGAGGGATCTGCCGTGGAGAATACGACGGAGGTTACGGTATCAGATAAAGCTTTTGTGGACTTCAATGAAACAGAGACGAAACAGGAACAGCAGATATACATACCGGAGTTGGATGAAGCGTATTCGGCGTTATATGAAGCTGTGTTGTCCGAAGATTATGATACGGTGATTCATTGTGCAGAAACCTATCTTGACACAATTAGGAAGTATCATGGAGATTCACATTATTTTGGAGTGGGTTTTGAAGGAGAACATGCCTTTGCACTTTATGAGGATCCGTATATTTCAGAAACTTATTATAGCGAATATGATTTTAAAGGAATGGTAGTTGAATTTTTACAGTCTTATTCGGGAGAAGAATGGTTTCATTTACGAATCGGTATTTCCGACTATACCGATGAGAAGCTGAACGGAAATACAATCTATGCAGTTATGTATTACAATCCGGAATCAGTCTGGACCGGAGAAACCTATGCGGACGGAGCATATCGGTTTGTACAGATGGACTATGTAAAGGTTGCTTATATAGACGGCGTACTTCAGGACGGAGCAGTAATTAAGTTATATGATAATAGCATAAAGGACAAATTGGATTGGGTGTGCTATACGACAAATTTATTAAAAAACGAGTATGGCAATTATATAATGGCAGAAGATCCTGTGGTGGAAGCCAGTGAATGGCTGGAAACAACAGGGGGAAAGGTTCCGGTCATTAGAGGAGAAGGAACAATAAATGATATTACTCTTTACTCTATGTCGAAATTTCAAGCATTTGCGGATTGCACGGCAGAGTAGGAGAAAAGGAGACGACATGAAGAAAATTACAGTTATTTTAATAAGTTTATTATTGATAATGACTTTTTTTGGCGGCTATGGTAAGAATGGCACAGAAGCGGAAGATGCTTCGACTGAATACACAAAGGATGAAAGCGTCCGGGAAGATGCTGCGGAAAATAATCCGGGTCAGGATAGTCCGACAGAGTACGCAGCAGTGGTATATGTAACAATTAATCCGGAATTGGCACTCTATTTAGACGGGGACAATAAAGTAATCGCTGCAGAATGCCTCAATGATGATGCGGCGGAGGTGTTTTCAGACATACAGCTTAAGGATCTGTCAGTAGAAACAGCAATGGAAACTGTCATAGAAGCTGCAGTAGTAAAAGGTTATCTGGTGGAAGGAAAAACAGTACAGATTGATGTGGAACAGACAGACAATGATACGGCTGTGGCGGAAGCTTTGGCAGAAAAGGTACAGACCGCGATTACAGGTCAGTTGGAAACAGAGCAGGTAGCTGCTGCTGTAACACTGTCCGTTGCCGGAGAGTATTATACGCCGGAAAGTGAAAACCAGAGTACACAGGAGGTTACGGAACCGGAGCCGACAATGACAGCTCAAGCTTCTGCACAACCGGCATCGACAGAAACACCAACAGAGACACCAACCGAGACACCAACCGAAACACCAACAGAAACACCAACCGAAACACCAACAGCAGCGCCAAAGGAAACGTGTGAGTCATGTGGCGGAACCGGAATTTGTCCGGAATGTGGTGGCGGTACCTATGCCTGTAAGAGGTGTGGGGGCGCAACGATTTTAACCTGCAGTTTCTGTGGTGGAAGCGGAAGTATGCCATGTGGCTGTGGTGGGAAACTGATTACGACCAATGGTGACGGAGAACCGATTCCGGAGGATGGATGGCGGCCTTGCGATAAGTGCGGCGGCGATGGATTGCGGACCTGCGAACACTGTGGAGGCAGTGGAAAGACAAACTGCTTCTGCAAGGGAACAGACCATGAGGGAAAAATTGGCGAGGACTGCATTCTGTGCCACGGTGGTAAAAAATGTACCGCTTGTAATGGTACAGGTGAAAAATAAAAGAAAGAAGGATTACATATGAGAAAGAAACTTAGAAGAATTTTTGCATGGACATTGGCAATCTGTCTGATAATGACAGTTATCAATGTGCCGATGGAGGTAAAAGCGGAAGGTATAATAGGCACAGGAGTGTCACTTACAAACGACAGCATCCCGGAAAATATTACTGCCGATATGAAAATTACGGCAGATATGCAGAGTGCAGTCTGTGGTACAGCGGGTTGCTCGGTTATAGCATCGGAATGGTATGTGATTTCCGGAGGCGGTGCAATTACAACGGACACCGTATTAAATGCCGGTGATACTATTTGCCAAACCCTTACGATTACGGCTTCGGAAAACTATGAGTTTGATGCAGCGTTGGATAATAATGCAGCGGCTGTTACTTTTAACGGCAGGCAGGTAACAAGTGCTTCTTTATACGATATGAACGGTGACGGAAAGGTTGAACTTGTTGTCGGAATCGAATATACGGTACAGTCCGGCAGTGAGCAGCCGGGTGGCGGAGAAAGCTCTTATACAGTAGATTTTGGTACCGGAAGCTGGACAATAGATGGAGTACAGGTAACTGCTGACATGACCGATATACAAACACTTACTGCTTCGGACCTCATTACATTGACAAATTTTAATGCCGATACGATGGAAGCACGAATTAAAACAAGCGATGGATTTCAGGCAGTTTTAACAGTTACAGGTAATCAGACGAGCATATCAACCAGAAACAATGAAGGAGGTGTGCCTGATGCCATAATCTTTGAGATAGCACAAAAAACCGGCGGCGAACAACCGGATCCGGGTTCTAATGATTTGGAATTGCAATTAGACAATAATAGCGGTGTGTATGATGATACATACAAAGCTACCTATGGAACAATTCAGTATTCTGTAGATAATGGTGCAAGCTGGCAGGAATTGTCGGGCAGCAATCCGTATACGATTTTGGGCTCTGCCGCAACGCAGTCCTATCAGTTGAAAGTAACCTATGCGTCCGGTAGTGCATATACGGCGATGCTTGTGGGCGGTTTTGGTGCGCCCGGTATTAACAATGGCGAGGCTGTGACAATAAGTGACAATTACCATCTGGAATTTTCTACGGGAAATCCCGGCCCCGGTCCCGGAAGTGGGGAATCGGGTTCGGATGATCCTGCACCGGCTGATGCAATTAAGGTGCGTTTTGTAGATAAATATGGAAACGCGCTTCCTTATGAGGATTATCAAACAAACAGTGGTGCTGAAATTTTGTATTCTTATGACCAAAGTACATGGAACGAGTTTACGGCAGACAGGGTAGAAGCAGATTCAAGCTTATTCTGGAATACAAATCGGGAAGATATGTTGGGGAATACCTATTATTTCGCCAATGGAACAACAGTTTATCTAAAGGTTACGACGGTAACAGGAGAGATTGTAAATGAAGTTTTAAACAATGTAGGGGATGGAAGTCATGCAGTTCCCGGTCCGTTGACACTGAATCAGGTGTACACGCTGACAGGAGGAACGGAATATAATTTGCTGCATTCGGATAATAGCCATACGATTATTTGGAGTTATAATGCAAATGACACGGAAGATATGATTGTTGGAAACGGTAAGGTTGTTATTGTGTCTGCAGTATTAGACGGGCAGTCTGCCATGGAAGGCGGCGCAACCGAACAGGGGGGCTATGTCTGGGTAAAAGGCGGCGC
This sequence comes from uncultured Lachnospiraceae bacterium, assembly GCA_900551115.1. Classification (GTDB taxonomy): domain Bacteria; phylum Bacillota; class Clostridia; order Lachnospirales; family Lachnospiraceae; genus Acetatifactor. The sequence goes on along the minus strand of URUY01000024.1, from coordinate 30,012 downwards.
AACCGTGACAGTGAAGCTGATACCGGATTATGGTTATCAGACAGGTTCTCTTGAGTTAAACGGACAGGCATTGGCTCCGCAGGCACAAGAAGCTACCTATACCTTTACAATGCCGGGTACAAATCTTCATTTGGCGGCAATTTTTACGGAAAGCAATGATGAAATTAACATAACGGCAAATGGTGTAACCGGAGGCAGCATTACAGGCGGAGAAAATGTAATTGCAAGCGGTAATTTAAGATTATCTGTAGCAGACTCGGGTATGAGTGAAGACCAAAAGAATGCAATGCAGGGTAGCGATGCTGCAACAGATGTTACCATAACCAATTACCTGGAAGTAGATTTGGAAAAATTTGTTAAGAAAGGCAATTCAGCTGACGAATGGAAAGAGGACCTGGAAGAGCTTTCCAATAAGATTAAAATTGTGCTGAATGTAGGAACGAATCTGGATGCAACAAAATCTTATGTAGTAGTTCGTGAACATAATGGTTTGTATGAAAAGCTTCCGGCAGTTTATGATGCGAGTGCAGGAACCTTAACCTTTGAATCAGACAAGTTTTCTGATTATGCAGTTGGTACTATGGAAACAGTAGCATATGTAGTTACGGAAGGCGCAAACGGCACGGTTTCCGGTGATTCGGGTGCATATAGAATTAAGGTCAACGGAGAACTGGCAGATTTCGTAAGCTTGTACATTGATGGAAATCCGGTATCGGCAGATAACTATACCTTAGAGAGCGGTTCCACAATCATTACCTTAAAGGCAGAGTTTGTAAGAACGCTTTCGGCAGGGAGCCATACAGTGAGAGCAAACTATATAAATGGTTTTGCAGAGACATCGCTTACGGTTACCCAAACCTCCAATGACAACGCAAATAATGCTTCCAATAATAATGCAAATAGTGGAAGCACTGCTAACGACACAACAAATCAGAATAGTACAGGTAATCCGATTAAAAAAGATGATGTTCCGAAAACAGGAGACAGTACACCCATTGAATGGTATATGGTACTGGCATTGATTTCCGGTATCGGACTCATACTGACCGGAAGAAAACAGGCTATGGGAAGATAGAAGATGAATAAGCCCGATAAGAATTCCTGGCGGGAGAGACCAAAACAGGCAAGGCGAAGGGAAGAATGGTATTGCAGGCTTCACTTCCTTTGCCTTTGTGTCTTTACTGTAAGCGTAATAATATGTATCTGTACCGGAATCAGGTGGTATGGACAAAGTAAGGTCAACAAAGAATTACAGGCAGAGAAGAACGAAATAAGCATTCCTAATATTCAAACTGATAATGAAACAGTGCAAGGAGAAATACAAGCTGAGTCAGAGCCGATGGAGCCGCAGATTTTAGCAGAATATCAGGCATTATATGAGCAGAATCAGGATATCATTGGATGGCTCTCTATAGAGGATACGGTCATAGACTACCCGGTAATGCAGACGCCGGAAGATGAGAAAAAGTATCTATATGTGGACTTTTATGGAAATGAAAATAAAAATGGCTGTTTGATTATGGATACGGATGCCATAGTGGGAAGCGGCACGGCAGCACAGGATTACCGGGATGGTACACGCCCGTCTACGAATATCATTATTCATGGACATACCATGAAATCAGGGCAGATGTTCGGTAACCTTGATTTATATAAGGATGAGGCTTACGGGAAAAAGCATAGTATTATCTGTTTTGACAGCCTGTATGAATACCGGAGGTATGAGCTGCTTGCAGTTTTTTATTCACAGGTCTATTACGAGCAGGATAAGGTATTCAAGTATTACAAGTTCTTTCAGGCAGATACGCAGGCAGAATTTAATGACTGGTACGAAAATATCAAAGAAATGTCCCTGTATGATACCGGAGTGACGGCAGAGCCTGGGGATGAATTCATTACCTTAAGCTGCTGCTCCTATCATGTGGAGGATGGCAGATTTGTAGTGGTCGGAAAACGAATTGAATAAGAGGAATCAGGAATCTGCGTCCGTCCTTTTGTAATTGGGCTGCTATTCTGCATAGTGCCGGGATTAGATTGAAACATTCATGTGTGAGTGATATAATATGTATATTACAAGCATTAATAAATTTTCAATTTACGGAGGTACTCATGAAACGAGAATTAGGGATTGCAAGATGTGGCCTTGCCTGTTGTCTGTGTTCGGAAAATGTAAAATGTAATGGTTGTGGTTCAAATGAATGTCCTGATAACGACAGGTGCGAGAATAAAAAATGCTCTGTTGAAAAGGGGATTTCTCATTGCTATATGTGTCAGGAGGAGTGTAAAAAGGGATTATTAAGCAAAATCAAGCCATATGCTTTCACAATGTTTATTAAAAAATATGGAGTAGAAAAACTGCTGGATTGTTTAGAAGAAAATGAGAAAAAAGGAATCGTATATCATCGAGAAGGCATAAACGGAGACTATGACAACTTTGATGATGTGGAGAAACTGATGAATTTCATTTTGACAGGAATGCAATAAATTCCGGTTTCAGTTCAATCCCAATTTTTGCTTCTGTATGTTTTGGTGTTTCAAGACCGAAAAATCTTTCTTACTATCTGCGACAGTAAGAAAGATTTTTGATTATTGGGAATATCTCAACCCACGAATAATATATAACATTCGTGACCTTCGGCTGCATTTTCTTCCATGCCTGCCAATATTCTGAAAATCCATTCACGCTAAATATGTCCAACAATTATTGATATTTTGGAAAGTGTTGGATATAATATAGATGGGTGAAAAGAATGAATCTAATTATAAGTACAGTGCTGCAGGAAAAGCAGCGGATTGATTATATGTTAGCGAAATATCAGGAGGCGCTTGCCGAACTGCCTAAAGGTACAATTTCCGAAAAGCAGGTCAATAGCAATACTTATTACTATCTGAAATACCGGGATGGAAAAAAGATTGTTTCCAAGTATGTCAGGAAACAAGAAGCTGAAGCACTAAAACAGCAGATTGACAAACGGCGTCATATTGAGGTAATGATTAAATCATTATTGGAAGAACGAAAACTTGCAGAAAAAGTATTGGAGGGAATCTATGATTCTATATCACGGAAGTAATGTGGTTGTTTCTGAGCCGAAACTGATTCAGCAGAACCGATTTCTGGATTTTGGCTTTGGTTTCTATACCACCACAAACAAAAGGCAGGCCATAGGCTTTGCAGATAAAGTTTACAAGCGCAGAAAAGGAGGAGGCAGGATTGTCAACGTTTATGAGATTGACGAACAGAAAGCCTTTGCGGAATGTTCTGTTTTACGCTTTAATACCGCTGATGAAGCATGGCTTGATTTTGTATCAGATAACAGATCAGGTAGCTATGAGGGTGAAAAATTTGATTTTATCTTTGGTCCTGTTGCCAACGATGATGTTTATACTACATTTACCCTTTATACTGCCGGAGCATTTACAAAAGAGCAGACATTGGATGTCCTTAAAATCAAAGAGCTGTATAACCAATTAGTGCTTACTTCAGAAAAAGCGTTAAGTTACTTAAAGTTTATTGGCACGGTGCCGGAGGGGGAATTTTGATGGAAAAGCAGAAATTTGAAGCTATGCTTATGCTTCTTGTACCGCAGGTGATTCACTTGATTATTGAGAATCATCCGTATGATGAAGTATCTGCTGCAAAAGAATTTTATGATTCTAAGGTATATTCCTTTTTGGAGCAGGAAGATACAAAGCTGTGGCATTTGAGCGCACTGACCCTGTTTAATATGTTTGATGAAGAAAAAAAGACAGGTACATTTACATTCCCGGAGGAGGCGTGATTATGAGTAAAGAAGGCAATTTCTTAATCTATTGTACCGAGCGGTATAAATCTGCAAAAGGCCTGACCGGCAGACAGGTTTCCGAATTGTTCACAAAATACCGGGTATGGGATTATATCTATTCCTGTTTTGAAGCTCTGCACACAACCGGAGAAAAGTATATTGTGGAAGATATTGACCTGTATATCGAAGCAAGGCAATAGGGAACATCTTTTTATAATATTTTAATGCTTCATCATAAATAAGAGTACAATCCAAATTTGTAAGTTCTGCCATGAGTCAATACAAAGGAAACTTTTATAGACAATTGGCTTTTTAGTAGATATAATAAAAGCAAAGATTTTAGGGAGTTTCGCTGTTGCTGCCGGCATACGGCGGACCATAGAAACCGTGATGCTGCCTGTCTTAGGCAGAGGGTGCTTAAGGACCGGCAGAAGGAAGCCATCAGCTTTTTTAGAATTGATACGGCAGGGTGAACAGCCCGCTGTTAGACTGCGATATGTAAAGAGAGGAAATGTGGTAATTAACTTCCGGATTATCACATAAATACACATGGTACGAACTGTAAAAGAAGAACAGATAATTCATGCTATAAAAAGAGAAAAAAAGCGATTCCGTGGAATATTATCTGCCTTGTGATTTTATTGGGATTAGCCAATATCTGTATGCTGTATACTTACAAAATCATGCTGCAGGACGCAAGAAAAATGGGAAGGGAGATTGTACAAAGCTATTCCGGAGAAGAGGAGCAGAATCTCACAACCTATCGTAATCTGATTAATTTTGGCGCGGCGTTTATAGAAAAGCTCGCATTGGCAGAGTATGACAGCACGCAAATCAGAAGCTGGGCGGAAGAATATTTTCATATATTGGAAAAAACGGCAGGAAAGGAGACTGTTGATTTTTTTGTTATTAAAGGAGAGGAGGTTTTAGCTTCTTTTGGAAAAGAGGTTGGTGATTTTGATGTAACACAGACAGAGTGGTATCAGACAACCTTGGAAAGTGATGAAAGCATAGTCTATACGGATGCGTATTACAGTGCGCTGTATGAGCATCCGGTTGTTACGATTTCCAAAATGTGCGGCGATACCGGCTGGATGCTCTCCTTTGCTATTTTTCCGGAGAATCTGCGCTTTTACACCAATGAAAAAGAACTGTCAGAGGGCAGCGAATATTTTATGTGTGATTCTAAGGGCGTTATTCTTTATGCGGAGCCTGCTTCTGCCATGCAGTATCAGACATTGGACCCCACTCAGTTTTCCCTTGCACATGCCGGCGAACTTGAAAAACTGAGAAACGGAGAAACTCCGGCAATCAGCTATACGGATGAAAAGGGGCAGCTTAGAGAGGTCTTTTATCATGAGCTTCCTAACGGCTGGTGTTCTGTACTGACGATACCGAAGGTATTGATGATGAAGAACTGGTATGTGATACTTAAAATTTATTGTGCGGTATTTTTTGGTATAGCGCTTGTAATGGGATTTATCTACTGCCGTGAAATCATCAACAGGAAAAAAACAAAGAAAATCAAGGAAACGGTGTATATGCTGGGGGATTCCTATTATGCATTGTACCGTGTGAATCTGATTAAGAAAACCTATGAAGTAATAAAAACAGATGATCTTATGAAGAATCTTCTCGGGAAAAGCGGAAAGTACAGTGCTTTTTGCCGTGATATAAGACAGGTTATCCATGAGGATGTGGTAGAGGAATTTATAGAAAGCTTCTCTATTGAAAATATGCAGAAGCAGATTGAAAACCATGTGAAGGAATTTGGCGGTAATTTTAAAAGGCAGGTAAACGGCAGGTATCAGTGGGTAAACGTCAGCATGCTTTTTGCGCCGATTTTTAGCAAGGATGAGGTTGTGCTTTGCTTCCGTCTGATAGAAAAGGAACGGCGGAGGGAGCTGGACCGCATGCAGCTTTTAGAGCATTCCATACAGAGCGTAAAAGACAGTCAGCATTCCCAGTATCAGTTTTTCTCCAATATGAGCCATGATATGCGTACACCTCTTAATGTTATTATCGGGATGTCCGAACTGGCAGAAAAGAATATAGAGGATAAGGAAAAAACGGCAGATTATATTAACAAAATCAGCAGGGCGAGTAAGCAGCTGCTGGATTTAATCAATGACATACTGGATATTTCGCGGATAAAAGAAAAATTTTATCTTGAAAAAAAGCCGTTCTCCTTACATGTTTTTTTGGAGGAGACCTTGGATGTTTTCCGGATTCAGGCACAGCAGCAGGGGAAAAATTTCAATACGAACTGCAATATCCTTCATGATTATGTATATGCCGATGACTTACGCCTGAAACAGATTCTGAACAATCTGTTGTCCAATGCATTAAAGTTTACAAAAGAAGGGGAATCTATTACGGTGGATGTGACTGAAATTGTAGACGGCAATAATATGGATTCGGTTTATCAATTTGTGATAACGGATACCGGGCGCGGAATGTCAGAAAAATTTCTGGAGCATATTTTTGAAGCCTATGAGCGGGAACGGCGGTTTGCCTCTCAGGTAACGGGAACCGGGCTGGGCATGGCTATTGTAAAGAGCATTGTTACTATGGCAGGCGGTGAGATAACGGTTCAAAGCGAAGTGGAGAAGGGCACAACCTTTGTTGTAACGCTGCCCATGAAAAATGTCGGCGACCAGCAGATAGATAGTGAGGAGAAGCCAGACAAAGCAGCGCAGGTCAATAATCAGGACCCGGAACAGGCTTCTGAAACGTGTCAGGTATTAAAGGGCTTTAAACTGCTTTTGGTAGAAGACTATGAGCTGAATATGGAAATAGGAACGGAAATCCTTCAGATGAACGGTGCCGAGGTTTTACAGGCAACAAACGGTAAAGAAGCGATAGAGCGGTTCTGCGAGTCGAAAGAAGGTACCTTGGATGCTATCCTGATGGATATGCAGATGCCTGTCATGGATGGCTGCGAGGCGGCAAAGCATATCCGGAATATGGAAAGGGCGGATGCAAAAACAATTCCGATTATTGCATTGACGGCAAATGCTTTTCCGGAGGATATAGCCCAAACGCAAGCAGCAGGCATGAATGCGCATATTACCAAGCCGATTGATACGAAAATTTTGTTTGAAACCTTAAAGCAGTTATGTGAAAGCTAAGCGTTTAACATAAAAAGCTTTATTTTAAAGTGCTTTTTTAAAGATGCAGGAAGATACAGAATGCCCTGCAGTGGAGGAAAGATGACAGTAAAGGAATGTTATGAACAGATTGGCGGCAATTATGAAGAGGTATTGCAAAGGCTTATGAGTGACGAGAGGATACGGAAGTATCTGCTTAAGTTTATCGATGGTGACAGTATGCAGAAAATGAAGGAAGCGCTGGAACGTGAGGATTATAAGGAAGCCTTTCTGCATGTACACAGCTTAAAGGGAATGAGTCTGAATCTGGGACTTACGGGGCTTAGTGAATCGAGTCATGTTCTGTGTGAAGCCCTTCGGACCGGCAAACCGGCTTTTGATACAGGTCCGCTTTCTGTGGCTGTGGAGCAGGATTATGAGAAGATTGCTGAAGCAGTGAAAAATCTGAGAGAGCAGCATAGCTAAGAGGTAGCCATAATGAACGAAACCATGTGGAAAGAAAAAGACTTTACGCAGAATCAGCTTGAAGAAATAGAAGAGGGGTACAGAAAAGGGCTGGATATAGCGGTTTATGCAAGGAAGGACTTTTTGGCTTTGCAGATGCGCCAGATCAGATTGGGGCTTGAGGCCGGTCTTCCGGTAGAGGCCTATGCAAATAAGCAATTTGACTGGTTTCAGATGGAAGAAATCAGAAAAGGCTTAAGAGACCATTTGGATATCTCGGTATATGCAAAACCGGAGATACCCTATGATATTATGCAGCAGCTTCGCAAGGGACTGAAGGAAGGGCTGAATCTGACGCCTTACAGTTCTCTGCCTGCGGGAATACTGCGGGAAATACGAAAGGCAAACACAGATGGCGTCAACATTGATAAATATGTAAAAGAAGGGTATGATGCAGAGCAGATTGGACAGATCAGGCATGCACTGAATCAGAATATTGACCTGACGCCGTATCTGACTAAGGAATTTCTGGGTGTTTCCATTGCGGAGATCAGGAAGGGACTTAGAAAGGGGCTGGATGTTTCCGTATATGCAAAGGTAATTTACTCCTGGCAGCAGATGCGGGAAATTCGTTTAGGACTTGAAAAACAGGAAGAGGTTTCAATATATCTGTCCTCGCTGTATTCTTGGCAGCAGATGCGGGAGATCCGTTTGGGACTGGAAAAGGGGCTTGATGTTTCAGGCTATAAGAGCCTGACCTATACAGCCGGCGAAATGCGGAAACGGCGTCATCTGCTGCAAAGCAGGCACGCAGAGGAAAGGACAAAGAAGGAGGGGCGTGCTGAAACAGCGGCTTTTGGTGAAAAAGCAGGTGCGGAAAAAATCGAAGTAACCATAAGTCAGGATGGCATGGAGGCGTATATCAGCCTGCGGAGCCGGGAGGTGAGTGTGTCTGTAGAAGAACTGCATGCAGCCCTTGCTTTATCGGGTGTATGTAAGGGCATTGATGAGAAGGCATTAGAGCATATTTCAAAGGGAGTGGAACAAAAGAAGAAAATTAAGGTGGCACAGGGTGCCGGGCCGGTGGACGGCAGGGACGGCTATTATGAGTTTTTCTTCAGGACAGAATTAAACCGAACGCCCAGGCTTTTAGAAAACGGTTTTGTGGATTATCAGGATATTGAGTGGTATGAAATGGCAAAGCAGGACCAGAAGCTTGCCTGTTACCACAAGGCTGAGGAAGGAACCTGCGGCTACAGTGTTACAGGAGAACTTATCTCGGCAAAAAAAGGCCGCGAAAAGAGTGTGTTGTATGGCAAGGGGGTTAGGGTAACACCGGACAGAACAACATATTTTGCCACTCTTACCGGCAGGGTGGAATTAAAGAAGAATATGCTGGAGGTTTCAAAGCTTCTCATATTGGAGGAAATGACTTTGGCTACCGGCAACGTCATATTTGACGGTCTGGTACATGTGAAGGGAAATGTGGGAAGCGGCACGCTGATTCGTGCAACAGAGGATATTGTAGTGGACGGCTTCGTGGAGGGCGCTACCATAGAAAGCGGCGGAAACGTTATTTTAAGACAGGGGATGAATGCTTCGGGAAGCGGATATGTCAGAGCGGAGAAATCAGTCATCGGTAAATTTTTTGAAGCGGCACTGGTATATGCCGGCGGTGATATCAATGTAAATTATGCGCTGAACAGCAAGCTGTCTGCAGAGGGGCATATTATCATAGCAGGCGTAAAAGGAACACTGGCAGGCGGCAGCGCTTTTGCGGCTAAAGGCCTGTTTGCTTATAATCTGGGGAATCCGGCAGGCATCAGTACATTTGTGAAGCTGGGACAGAGTGAAAGCATGATTATGAGCAGAAATAAAGTAGAAGAAAAGCTAAAGGATGTAAACAGAGAGCTGTTAATCTTACGAAACGGTTATGAAAGCTTTAACCGTAAGCTGGCACTTTCACAGGAAGTTGATATGGATATTTATCTTAAGATTGAAAATGCCATTTATACAAAAGAGAAGGAACTGGAAAAACTAAGTGAGATAAAAGGCAAACAGGACAGGCAGGCGGCGAAGTCTGCAGAAGCAAAGGCTGTAATAAAGGGTACCCTGTTTGAGGGCGTATTGCTTGAAATAGGCGGCATGCGGTGGGCTGCCAAATATGCGCAAAATATAACCGTCAAAAAGGTAGAACAAAGAATTGGTGTATTTGCAAATCAGAATAAAGTGATTCGATAAGCTGTTATTTTGGGCTGGCATGGAGGGAAGAATGCGTAATAAAGTACTGATTGTGGATGACATAGAATTAAACCGTGAGATATTGACAGAGATTTTGGAAGATGAATATGAGGTACTGGAAGCAGGGAACGGAGAAGAGGGGATTGCCCTTCTTGAAAAGCATAAGGATGAAATTGCGGTTATGCTGCTGGATTTGCTAATGCCGAAGGTGGACGGGTTTGCGGTTCTTGAGGTGATGAAGCAGAAGGACCTGCTGCAGTCTATACCGGTGCTTGTTATCAGCGGGGAAGATTCCGTAAAGGTGGAAAAAAGATGCTTTGAATGCGGCGTCAGGGATTTTATCAGAAAACCTTTTGACAATACACTGGTCAAAAAAAGAGTCAATAATGTGACGGAACTGTACCTTTATAAAAGCAAACTGGAAAAGCAGATAGACCACCAGACGGAAACCCTGCGCAAGCAGTACAAATTACTGCTGCTGCAGGCAGAAAAACTGAAAAAGAGCAATGAGACGATTATCGATGTTTTGGGCGAGGTTGTGGAACACCGCAATTTGGAAAGCGGCGAGCATATAAAAAGAGTGAAAAGCTATACCGGTATTTTGGCCGGAGAGCTTATGAGGCGGTATCCGGAATACGGATTGACAGAGGAAGAAATCCGGATCATCGTTTCGGCAAGTGCCCTTCATGATGTAGGAAAGATAACCATTCCGGACAGTATTCTCTTAAAGCCTGCCAAGTTGACGACAGAAGAGTTTGAGTATATAAAATCCCACACCATAAGAGGCTGTGAGATTTTGGAAAGCATCAAAGGCGTATGGGATGAAAAATACGCAAAGAAGGACTGGGAAATCTGTCGGTATCATCATGAACGGTATGACGGAAAGGGATACCCGGAGGGACTTGTAGGAGAAGAAATTCCTGTGTCGGCACAAATTGTTGCAGTGGCGGATGTGTATGATGCCTTAGTGAGCGAAAGAGTTTATAAGAGTGCGTATACCCCGGAGCAGGCATACTATATGATTATGAATGGGGAATGCGGTATGTTTTCACCTAAGCTTATGGAATGCTTCAGAGCGGTAAGAAAGGAAATGGAGGCGCAGAAAGGCCAATAGAAGGGCAGGCAGGATGCCTTTTAACAGGCCGGATGGCTTTACACAAGACAATTGTGTAAACAAAATTTCAAAATTTCAAAATTTTATATGCAAGTCCTTTTTTTTGTGATATATTAAAGAATAATATCATGGTTTTTTATGTGTTGCGATACTTTAAATTTTACATAAGGAGAGAGCATTATGCTGGTGACTTTAATCCCTTTATTTGACGCGAATATGGTGGTTAGCGCATATTCTCTGTTTACACAGAAGAAAAATTATTTTTTAAACCCGAACCTTTTGGGAACGGGGCAGCATGACGGTGCTGCGCATGTAGACGGCCTTGAAGTAATAAAAAATATGGGTATGGAGACTATGTCCGACGATAAAGAGGTATTTGTACCGGTGGGCAATATCTCTATATTTTCAGATATTGCAGAACAGTGTGATGCGCCTCACAACAGACTGGTTCTTTTGATTGACAATTCCATACTGCCGGAGGAAATGTATATTAAGAGGCTGAAGGAATTGAAGGAGGACGGCTATAAGCTGGCAATGCGCAAGCTGGAGGTGGCAAAATTTGAAGCATACCGGGAAATCCTTCTGCTGATGGATTACATCCTGTTAGACCATAAGCGGATTGATATCAGCAAGGCAAAGGTTTATTTCGGAAAGCTATATCCCAATATTAAACTGTGTGCAGGCAATATTGAGACCATGGATATCTTTGAAAAGCTGAAGGCAGACGGCGGGTATCAGCTGTACGAAGGAAAATTTTTCCGTATTCCCATCAATAAGGGAGAACATGAGGTTTCTGCATTAAAGGTCAATTATATACAGCTTCTGAATATGGTCAACCAGCCTGATTTTGAACTGACCGAGGCAGCAGATGTAATCGGAAGGGATACGGCATTGGTTATTTCCCTGCTCAGGATGGTAAACCATATGAGCAGGAATTCAAAAATCACCTCTATCAGGCATGCAGCGGCCATGCTGGGGGAAAAGGAGCTTAAAAAGTGGCTGACAACGGCAGTGGCAGGCGAATTATATACGGATAAGCCCAACGAGATAACGAGGCTTTCCCTTCTTCGTGCAAAGTTTGCGGAAAATCTTGCGCCCTCCTTTTCACTTGCATCACAGTCCGGGGAGCTGTTTCTGATGGGACTTTTCTCTGTGCTGGATGTTATTTTGGATATGCCTATGGAGGAGGCACTTGAGGTGGTAAAGGTATCTAAAAATATCAGTGATGCCCTGGTAGCAAATAAGGGTCCCTTTGCTCTTGTGATGGAATTTATGAATCAGTATGAGAATGCCAACTGGCAGGAGGTTTCCAGACTGATGATTGTAGAAAACATTGATATGCAGATGGTATATGACGCTTATATTAATGCCCTGAAATGGTATCGCGATATGATACTGCAATAATGAACAGGGTAACAAATAAAGCAACAAACAAAGCAACAAATAAGGTAACGAACAAGGTAACGAACAAAGCAACAAACAAGGTAATGAACAAAGCAACAAACGAGGAAACAAACGAAGCAGTAAAAAGGTAATGCAGATGGTAATGAGGATTCCGTAAAAAAAGAAAGGACGAAAGAGGATGCACGCAGACAAAATTTTAAAAAGTACTAGAAACTTTAGCATCAGGAAAAAACTGAACAGAGTATTTACGATTATTATCGCCATTTTTTTAGTCAGTATTCTGGCGGCGGTTATCAGTCTGTTTACGGTAACTTCTGCAACCAGCACTGTAATTGCTGTAGCGATTGTGCTGGTAATGGGTATTTTGGGAATTGTGTTTACGATTGTGCTTGGCAAGGCATTGTCAGCCGAATTGGTGAAACCGATCAGAGAGCTGGAAAATGCAGCCGAGCAGCTTTCCTGCGGAAAATTTGATTTTGAAGTAACCTATGAATCGCAGGATGAGTTTGGTGTGGTAGCAGATAAGTTCAGAAATACTAAAAATATCCTGAACAGGATTGTGACAGATTTAAACTATATCATCGGTGAATTTGCAGAAGGTAATTTTGATGTCCGTTCAAAGGAGAAGGATGCATATGTAGGAGTATTTTCTGTAATTATTAATCAGCTGATCAATATGGTACGGCAGGTAAGCGATACGCTGCGTGCCATTAGTGAATCCTCGGAGCAGGTAGCCGGCGGTTCTGTGCAGCTTGCAGAAAGCTCTCAGGATATTGCACAGGGTGCAACAGATCAGGCGGCGGCAGTAGAAGAGCTGCTTGCCACAGTAACCGAGGTAACGGCGCAGGTGGTGGAAACTACAAAGTCTACTGACAGGGTACACGATAAGGCAAAGATTGTCGGCAAGGAAGCGGAAAACAGCCAGAAAAAGATGGCAGAGCTGACACAGGCCATGCAGCGGATTTCCGAAACCTCCAAACAGATTGAAAGCGTAATTGTACAGATAGAAGGGATTGCAGCCCAGACCAATCTGCTTTCCTTAAATGCTTCTATTGAGGCGGCAAGAGCAGGAGAAGCCGGCAAAGGCTTCGCCGTTGTAGCAGAACAGATCAGGAAGCTGGCAGAGGACAGCTCTGCTTCGGCAGATACCTCCAAAAAGCTTTTGGAAAATTCTTTAAGAGAAGTAGACAGCGGTAATGTGATTACGCAGGAAACAGCTGCAGCACTGAACCAGGTAATTGAAGAGCTGGACGGTATTATCTTAGAGGTTGCAAATATCCGTACCGCTTCAGACAGACAGACCATTTCCATTAAGGAAATTGAAAAAGGCGTAGAACAGATTAATGACGTTATTCAGACAAACTCCGCTTCTTCAGAGGAGGCTTCCGCAACCAGTGAAGAGCTGGCAGCAGAAGCGCAGAATCTGGATGCCATTATCGGACGCTTTAAGCTGCGGGAAGCAGGTAAATAAAATTTGACAGCAGAGAGGATTATCATTTATGTCAGGCATTGACCAGAGCAGAATTCGCAATTTTTGTATCGTTGCCCATATAGACCATGGGAAATCTACCCTGGCTGACCGTATCATTGAAAAAACAGGACTGCTTACCAGCAGGGAAATGCAGGCGCAGGTACTGGATAACATGGATTTGGAGCGGGAAAGAGGAATTACCATTAAGGCGCAGACGGTGCGTACCGTTTACCGGGCTTTAAATGGGGAGGAGTATATTTTTAATCTGATTGACACGCCCGGACACGTGGATTTTAATTACGAGGTCAGCCGTTCTCTGGCAGCCTGTGACGGCGCCATTTTAGTGGTGGATGCAGCCCAGGGAATAGAGGCACAGACTTTGGCTAATGTCTATTTGGCACTTGACCATAATCTGGATGTTTTTCCGGTTATCAACAAAATCGACCTTCCCAGCGCACAGCCGGAAAAGGTAATGGAAGAAATAGAGGATGTTATCGGTATTGAAGCTCATGATGCGCCTCTTATTTCAGCAAAAAACGGATTGAACATCGAAGAAGTATTGGAAGCTATTGTGGCAAAGATACCGGCGCCTAAGGGAGATAGAAATGCTCCCCTCAAGGCACTTATCTTTGACTCTGTTTATGACCCCTATAAAGGTGTTATTGTGTTTGTCAGAATAAAGGAAGGCAGCGTGAAAAAAGGCACGACCATCCGTATGATGGCAACCAAAGCGGTAGAAGAGGTTGTGGAAGTGGGATATTTCGGTGCAGGACAGTTTATCCCCTGTGACGAGCTGTCAGCCGGTATGGTAGGCTACATTACCGCTTCTATCAAAAATGTAAAGGATACGGCGGTAGGCGATACGGTAACAGATAATGCCAATCCCTGCAGTGAACCGCTGCCGGGCTATAAAAAAGTAAATTCCATGGTATACTGCGGCATGTATCCGGCAGACGGCGCAAAATATCCTGACCTCAGGGATGCACTGGAAAAACTGCGGTTAAATGACGCCTCTTTAAATTACGAACCGGAAACCTCCATTGCATTGGGCTTTGGTTTCAGGTGCGGCTTTTTGGGACTGCTGCATCTGGAAATCATTCAGGAGCGTTTGGAGCGGGAATACAATTTGGATCTGGTCACTACGGCACCCGGCGTTGTATATAAAATATACAGGACAAACGGTGAAATGATTGAACTGACCAATCCTTCCAATCTGCCTGACCCTTCCGAGATAGATTATATGGAAGAACCGATTGTCAGTGCGGAGATTATGGTTACTACAGAATTTATCGGCTCCATTATGGAGCTTTGCCAGGAAAGACGGGGACGTTATCTGGGGATGGAATACATTGAAGAAACCAGAGCGCTCCTAAAATATGAACTGCCCTTAAATGAAATTATCTATGACTTTTTTGACGCTTTAAAATCCCGCTCCAGAGGGTATGCTTCCTTTGATTATGATTTGAAGGGATACGAGCAGTCCAGCCTGGTGAAGTTAGATATTCTGATTAACAAAGAAGAGGTGGATGCGCTTTCCTTTATCGTACATGCGGACAGCGCCTATGAGCGCGGGCGCAGGATGTGTGAAAAGTTAAAAGATGAAATTCCGCGTCATCTGTTTGAAATTCCCATTCAGGCTGCAGTGGGCGGAAAAATCATAGCCAGAGAAACGGTAAAGGCCATGAGGAAGGATGTGCTTGCCAAGTGTTACGGCGGCGATATTACCCGTAAGAAAAAGCTTTTGGAAAAGCAGAAAGAGGGTAAGAAACGCATGCGCCAGGTTGGCAATGTTGAAATTCCGCAAAAGGCTTTTATGAGCGTTCTGAAGCTGGATGACAGAAAATAGGCATATCATGAAATCACTCAGTATCTATATTCATATTCCATTTTGTGTAAAAAAATGTAACTATTGCGATTTTCTTTCTGCACCGGCAGACAGCCGGGTGCAGGAGGATTATCTGCATGCTCTTTTGGCAGAAATACGGCACGCAGCAGCAGGCTTTACAGAGTATGAGGTAAAGACCGTTTTTATCGGAGGCGGCACGCCTACTGCTATAGCGCCGGAGGCCATAGGGAAGCTGCTTGCCTTGTTAAAGGCATCTTTTTTCATTGCAGAAGATGCAGAAATCTCCATGGAGGCCAATCCCGGAACGGTTACGGAAAGCAGCCTGCGTTTATACAGAAAGGCAGGAATAAACCGGCTGAGCATCGGTCTGCAGTCGGCAGAGGATAGGGAGCTTGCACTGCTTGGCAGGATTCACACCTATGGGGATTTTGAAAAAACCTACAGGCTGGCATGCGAAGCAGGCTTTTCCAATATCAACGTGGATTTGATGGCGGCGCTGCCCGGACAAAAGGCTGCAGATTATGAGAAAACGCTTAAAAAAATCCTGCAGCTTTCACCGAGGCCGGCGCATATATCAGCATACAGTCTGATTATTGAAGAGGGAACCCCCTTTTTTGCCTTATATGGAGCAGAAAAGGAAGCCATGGCACATTCGGGAGAGGCGCAGGCGCATCTGCCCTCTGAGGAAGAGGAGCGGCAGATGTATGAGCTGACAGAGGGGTATTTACAGGAAGCCGGATATCACCGGTATGAAATTTCCAATTACAGTCAGCCCGGATACGAATGCCGCCACAATAAGGTATACTGGCAGAGAGGAAACTATGCAGGCTTCGGACTGGGTGCCGCCTCTATGGTGGAGAATGTCCGGTTTCAAAATACTGCCGATTTACAGACCTATCTTACACAGGAAGAGAAGGTGTCAGAAAGACGCTGCCTTTCCGTTAAGGAACAGATGGAGGAGTTTATGTTTTTAGGTCTTCGTCTCATACAGGGGGTGGCAAAGACGGAATTTGAAAAATGTTTCGGAATATCCATGGAGGAGGTTTACGGAAAGGTTATCCGGGAAAACGTAAGAAACGGTCTTCTGTCGGACGGAGAAAGGATTTTTCTGACGAAACGGGGACTGGACGTGAGCAATTATGTAATGGCACAGTTCTTGTTTTATTAAAAACAGGTGGAAAGGCACTAGAAGCATTATGCGCACATAGAATATAATAAATCTGCTTTGGGGGTCTGTCTTGAAGACATTTAAGAAGCCTTTATCCTCAGAGGAAGAAGCTGTATTTATTCAAATGCTGCAGGAGGGAAGCAGTGAAGAAGCGGAAGGTGCCAAGGAGATCTTGATAGAGCGGAATCTCAGACTGGTTGCGCATATTGCCAAGAAATATCAGAATGTGGAAGAGGACATGGAAGATTTGATTTCCATTGGTACGATAGGTCTGATAAAGGCAGTAGATACCTTTGATGCCGGGAAGGGAAGACTGGCAACCTACGCCTGCAGATGTATAGATAATGAACTTTTGATGATGCTTCGGGCAAGAAAAAAGATATCCAGAGAGGTATCCCTGTATGAGCCCATCGGAACAGACAAGGAAGGCAATGAAATCAACCTTTTAGACGTTATAGAAGGACAGCAGATGGATGTGGTTGACAGGATTGCACTATATGAAAATTTACAGAAAATGTTTAAGCTGTTGGATAAATGCCTGACAGAGCGGGAACGGGAAATTCTGTTTCTGCGTTACGGAATCAGCACCGGCGTGGAAATTACACAGAGTGAAATCGGGAAAAAACTGGGTATTTCACGCAGCTATGTATCCAGAATAGAAAAAAAGCGCTGTTAAAGCTGAAAGAAGAATTTGAAAAGAAGGAATCTATGTGATATACTTTTAGAAAATGTTTGTTTTTATGTAAGATAAATGTCGTATTGCAGGCAGGGGCATTGCAATATGCATGGAAAGGACGAAGATGCAGTTTGTAAAAGCAGAGAATTTAAAGACGGGAATGCGCCTTGCGCGACCAATTTATAATAAGCAGGGCGTACTTTTATTTGAGCGTAATTCCAGACTGACTGCGCAGGGGATTGCCAGTATAGCAAATTTCGGATTGATAGGATTGTTTATTCTTGAGCCGGCGGAGCCGGTGCCGCCCATGACGAGGGCAGATGTGGAATTTGAAAGGTTTCAGACAATGGCTGTTTTTTCCATACAGGAGGAGTTAGAGCGGATTTTTGCTACGAAAAAACAGGCTAAAATACAATCTATTGCAAGCATGCTGATTAAAAACTACGGTCATTTGGATTCCAAAATCAATTTTATCCAGAGTCTGCGAAGCCGGGAGGATTATATTTACAAGCATGCTCTGAATGTATCTATTCTTTGTACAATGATATCCCATGTAATGAACATAAAACTGGATGAACAGCTTTCTACTATATTGGCGGCGCTTACGCATGATATAGGAAAGCTGTCCCTTCCTGCGGAAATCATGTATTTGGGAAAGACGACTCCCGAATCAAGAAAAATGATAAGTAATGCGGAAACGGGCGCCTATGGCATAATAGAAGCTGTTTTTAACGATGGGAAAATAATCCAGCGTATCTGCAAACAGAGCCAGATGGCGATAGAGGATTTGTTTTACGGACGTGAAACAAATGTTAAAATGGTAACCGGAGCTAAGATTTTGGCGGTAGCGGATATGTATGATACCATGACGGCTATGAAGTTAAGTGAGGCGCCGGTATCAGAGGTAAAGGCGCTGAAGTTTTTGATGGAAAATCCGCAGACCTTTGATCCGAAGGTAGTTGATGCTCTTATCAAAAGCATCAATATTCTGATGCCGGGCATCAGTGTGGAACTGAATACCGGAGAAAAGGCGCTTGTTATTCAGGGCAATGAAAGAAATATTCTGCGTCCTATCGTGTTAAGCTTTCGGGATAACAGTATTATAGACTTAAGTGATGAAAAAATATACGGTGATATTGAAATTACGGATATTATGAAGACATTGGACAACCGATGTGTATTTGATACGGAAGCCTTAAAGAAAGCCGGTATTTGCATTGAAGAACCGGAATTTGTATAAGGACAGATTAAGCTGCGGGATGGGGAAAAGGAGAAGAAGATATGCCGAATATCAGGGAAATACTGGAGGAAGCAAAACAGGCAGGTGCATCAGACGTACATATTACGGTAGGGATTCCGCCTAAAATGAGGGTAAACGGAAAGCTGATAACTATGACGAATCATAACAGGCTTTTGCCGGCAGATACCTTAGAGGTGGTTTTGGATATTATGACGGAGACCCAGAGAAATAAATTTGAGGAGAGGGGAGAGTACGATATGTCTTTTTCCATTCCTGAGGTGGGGCGTTACCGTGTCAATGCCTATAAACAGCGAGGCTCTGTAGCTCTGGCGTTCAGATTAGTGGGTACGCAGGTGCCGTCACCGGAGCAGCTTGGCGTGCCGGAGGCCGTCATTGACCTTTATCAGCGAAAAAGAGGCCTTGTTTTGGTAACCGGTCCTACTGGAAGCGGTAAATCTACTACTTTGGCCGCTATTATTGATAAGATAAACAATGGCAGGGATGCGCATGTCATTACTCTGGAAGACCCCATTGAGTATCTGCATCAGCACAAGCTGTCAATGGTTAATCAGAGAGAAATCGGATTGGATTCCGAAAATTATGCCAATGCATTGCGGGCTGCCCTGCGTGAAGACCCGGATGTTATTCTGGTAGGCGAGATGCGTGATTTTGAGACCATCAGTGTTGCCATTACAGCAGCGGAAACAGGACATCTGGTACTGTCCACCCTGCACACTATCGGTGCGGCAAGCACGGTGGACCGTGTGATTGACGTATTTCCGCCCCATCAGCAGCAGCAGATCCGGGTACAGCTTGCTAACGTATTGGAGGCAGTTATTTCACAGCAGCTTATCCCGACCATAGACGGAACCGGACGAAAAGCAGCATTTGAAGTGATGATTGCCAACCATGCGGTGCGTAATCTTATTAGAGAGGGCAAGTCCCATCAGCTGACCTCTGTTATGCAGACCAACCGTAAGCTGGGGATGATTACCATGGATGAAGCCATCCAGCAGCTTTATTACAGCGGACAGATCAGCAGGGAGATGGCTGTTCAGTTTGCACAGGACCCTGACAGTATGGAAAATAAGATTTAAATACAATTATTTTGGCAGCCGGTATCTGGCCGGCTGCCGTATTCTTTAGCTGCAATTCTTATTTCGTTCCGATTCTTATTCAGTTCCGTTTTTCCCGGTTTTAATTCCTTGTTCAGTACCAAGTCTTATTCAGTTACAATTTTTTTCGGTTTCATTTCCTTTTTCGGTTTCATTTCCCTTTTGGGTTTCAATTTATTTTAAATTCATTCATTTTATTAGTGGGCTTTATTCTGATTTTCATTTTTTTTCGTTTTGGTTTCTTTCAGTTCAGATTTTCCAAATGATTTCAAAAAAAAATTTTATTTTGCATGCACAGATGCAGGGCAAAGAAAGGAGTGCATATGTTCAGTGCTGTTATATCGGGAGGTATCCGCGGAATGGAGGCCTACCCGGTTCGTGTTGAAGTGGATTTGTCCAGAGGCCTGCCCGGGTTTGAACTGGTGGGCAGCGCAGGCAGCGATGTGAAGGAGGCAAGGGAAAGGGTACAGATTGCATTAAAAAATGCCGGGGTTTCGGTGCCGGTTTCCAAAATAACCGTCAATCTGTCTCCGGCACATATCAGGAAGGAGGGCACGGGATATGACTTGCCTGTAGCGGCAGGGCTGCTGGCCTGTATGAAGCTGTTTGACACAGAAGTGCTTAACGATACGGCTTTTTTGGGAGAATTGGCGTTAAACGGGGAACTGCGTCGGATAAACGGCGTACTGCCCATTGCACTCACACTGAAAAAAAGAGGAGTCAGGCGCATGCTTGTGCCAATGGACAATGTATGTGAATGTGCAGGTATACCGGGTATCTCCCTGATAGGAATAAAAAATATGGGCGAGCTGCTTTCTTATTTACAGGCAGGGGAGGAGGAAAGAAAAAAAGTATTTCAATCCCCACAAATCATAGAAAAAACGAAGCAGGAAAAAGAGGACGGTTTGGATTTTTCGGATATCTATGGACAGGAAAGTGCAAAAAGGGCGGCAGAGGTAGCGGCAGCAGGGTTTCATCATCTGCTGATTGCCGGACCGCCCGGAGCGGGCAAGACGATGATAGCAGGACGGATACCGGGGATTCTGCCGCCCCTTACAGAGAGTGAGAGGCTGGAGGTTTTAAGTGTCTATAGCATTGCAGGAAAACTTTCCGGCACAGACAGTCATGTGCCGGAAAGACCCTTTATTGCACCGCATCATACCATATCGCCGGGGGCTTTTGCGGGAGGCGGCAGGATTCCGCAGCCGGGGCTTTTGTCCATGGCTCACAGAGGGGTACTTTTTCTGGACGAGATGCCGGAATTTTCCTCCGGGGTTTTGGAGGTGTTACGCCAGCCCATGGAAGAAAAAAAGGTGCATATTGCAAGAAGCCGGGGAACCTATACTTACCCTGCGGATTTTATGCTGGTATGTGCCATGAATCCCTGTCCCTGCGGTTATTTCCCGGACAGAAACCGCTGTACCTGTACAGAAACAGAAATCCGGCGTTATCTGGGAAGGATTTCAGGACCGGTGTTAGACAGGATAGATATCGTAACGGAGGCAGCTCCGGTTAAGGTAAGGGATTTTTACCGGAGTGAAAAGGGGGAAGGAACAGCAGAAATAAGAAAACGGGTAATGGAAGCCAGAAAAAGGCAGAAGTACCGTTATAAAAAGAGTCCCTATCATTTTAACGGGGAACTGCCGGGCTGGGAGGTAGAAAAATACTGCATTCTGCATCCGGCAGAGAGGCATTTTTTGGAGCAGGTGTTTGATAACGGACAGATGAGTGCAAGGGCTTACCATAAAGTAATAAAGCTTTCCAGAACGATAGCGGATCTGGAGGGAGAAGAAGACATAAAGATAAGCCATTTATCGGAGGCAGTATGTTACAACAGCGGCAGGCAGAGGTTCTGGAATTAGCAGACAGAGTGGATGGGGTCCAGATCTTTCGTGCAATCAGCCCAAAATAAGGGAGAGGAAAAGAATGGAAAAAACAGAAAAGCAAAAAAAAGAAAAGCAAAAAACGGAAACGGGATATTTATACGGCAGTCCGGATGCGGCGGAGATTACCGCACAGCAGCCCTTTGCCTATTGGCTGGACAGGGTGGAAAAGCTTGGAAATGCCGGAAAGGAAAAGCTGGTTTTATTGTTTGGAAGCCCAAGGGAGGTGTATTGTGCAAAGAAAAGCAGTCTGGAGGCGGTACTTACACAAAAACAGCTTGCAGATATTTTGGATGCAAAAAAAGAGGATGTATACAGGGAATATGAGAAGCTTTGGAAAAAAGGGATTTTATTTTATCCCTGCTATCATGAACAATATCCGAAGCGGCTTTTATCCATTCCGGACAGACCCTTTGGCATCTATGTAAAGGGAACGCTTCCGAAGGATGCGGAGAAAAGTGCGGCGATTATCGGGGCAAGAGGCTGTTCTGCATACGGCAGGTATGTGGCTGAGCAGTTTGCGGACGGACTGGCATCCTGCGGTATACAGATTATCAGCGGTATGGCAAAGGGGATTGACAGTATTGCCCAAAGTGCGGCACTGCGGGCAGGAGGGAGTACCTTTGCAGTATTAGGCTGCGGGGTAGATATCTGTTATCCTAAGTCCCATGAACTGCTTTATACGAATATCTGCGAAACAGGAGGGGTACTGTCCATATATCCGCCGGGGACGGCGCCGCTTCCGCGCCGTTTTCCTCCTAGAAACCGGATTATCAGCGGACTGTCAGACGTGGTGCTGGTCATAGAAGCAAGAAATAAGAGCGGTACGCTGATTACAGTAGATATGGCATTGGAGCAGGGAAAGGAGGTATATGCAGTGCCGGGGCGCGTTACGGACAGGCTCAGCGATGGCTGCAATGCGCTGCTTTTGCAGGGGGCGGGAGCAGCCCTGTCGCCGTCACAGCTTATGCGGGAGCTTGCGGAAAGTGTATGGAGCAGGTGCGCAGGCGGGGACAGGGAGAAAAGTGTAACCGTCAGTGAAGAAAAAGGAACAGGAGAGCGGCCAGCAGTCGGAAGAAAAGCGGGAGAGCGGCCAGCATTCGGAAGAATGGCAGACCAGGCAGCAGCCGGGCTGTCAGAGCAGGAAAAAGAACTGCTTTCGTTACTTGATTTATGTCCGATTTCCTTAGACCAGATACGCATCATGATGCAGACAAAGGAATTGCTGTGTAACCTCTCGCTTCCGCAGACCATGGAGCTTCTTGTAAATCTTATCATAGCGGGGCTGGTGCAGAACGAGGGAGGCTATTACGAATTGAAAAAACCGACTTAGAATTAGATTTGACTTTCATTTTCTGCTTTGTCAGTGCATTCCTGGATTTGAATATGGTAAACGCTGAGACAGAAAAGTTATGTAAACTAAATATGCATTTATATCCTCTTGGATTGATGTTAAAATTTTTAAAATTTCACATTACGGATGGGATTTTGAAAAATTAGGGTGAATTACTAATAAAAATGTTAAAAAAATCACCCTAAAACAAAATGTGGTCTTGAATTTAGGGTGAGAATATGAGAATATATAGCTAAATAATCACCCTAAAAGGAGGTTGAAGAATGAGTAATATAACAGAAATTCAAAAACTACTAAACGAAAAAGCTGATTTGCAAGCTCAGATAAATATTTCTACATTTGATGGAAGTATTGAGGTCAAGACAGTTAATGACCAGAAATACATTTATGTTAGAAAAAGGGAAGCAGGCAAATACAAATCTAATTATATAGATAAATATTCTGAGGAACTTTATGCATTAGCAGTTAACCAGTCGCAGCAAATAAGAGCAGTTAAAAAGCAACTTAGAAAAATCGAAAAAGAATTAGCAAAGCTTGGATATACAGAAAGTGAACTATCACCAAGAGTAAAACTAAATATTGATTTTGCAAGAGCAAATGTGAAAAGTTTGATTTACGCTCAGGCAGTATTGGAAGGTGTATCCACTACATTTCCGCAGACAGAAACCATTTTGGAAAATGGCGAGGTCAATGGAGTGAAGGCAACAGATGTTCAAAAAATCCTAAACCTAAAACATGCGTGGGAATTTATTGTTGATCCGGACGTAGTGGCTTCTCCTTGCAATTACTATATGGTAAGTCATATTGCACGTCTGGTGAATGAAGGATTTTTTGAAAATGGTGGTTCAGTTCGATGTGTTCCTGTTATGATTGGTGGTTCAAGCTATGTACCTCCTATTCCAAATGAGTTAGATGTAAAAGAGAAAATTAATGAAATCATAAGCTCAGAACTTGAAGACATTGATATTGCGATTGATCTTACTCTTTATTGCATGAAAACACAGATTTTTATTGACGGGAACAAGAGAGCTTCAATCATCTTTGCTAATCATTTTATGATTGGAAAAGGAATTGGGTTATTAGTAGTACCTGAGAACATAGTATCTGAGTTTAAGAGCCTTCTGGTAGCCTATTATGAAGGGCGAAAAGAAGATGAGATTAAGGCATTTTTGAAAGAAAAGTGTTGGCGTAAATTCTAGCATATGGCTATATAGCAGGATTATGATAATATTTGCAAATATGTTGATTTGTGTTTCCGAATTTGAGTGTGGTAAGCACCCCTGCATTATGCTACAATGGTATCGGATGTTAAAACAGGAAATAGAAAAAGGCAGGGAGAATGGCATGTATAGAGGACAGGGCATATATAGAGAAAAAACGAAAACAGTGCAGATAGGAAACAGAGTAATCGGCGGCGGTAATCCGGTGCTGATACAGTCCATGACCAATACACCCACAGAAGATATAGAGAAAACCGTGGCACAGATTAAGCGTTTAGAGGCTGCAGGCTGCGAAATTATCCGCTGCACGGTACCAACCCCGGAAGCAGCAAAGGCTCTGAAGGAGATAAAAAAGCAGATAACGATTCCGCTGGTGGCAGATATCCATTTTGACTATAAGATGGCCATTGCCGCCATGGAAAACGGCGCGGACAAAATCAGAATTAACCCTGGAAACATCGGCAGCAGGGAGAAGGTGCTTGCTGTTGTAAATGCGGCAAAGGAACGCCATATTCCTATTCGTGTAGGGGTAAACAGCGGGTCTTTGGAAAAGCCGTTTCTTGAAAAATACGGCGGTGTGACGGCTGAGGGAATTGTGGAGAGCGCGCTGGAAAAGGTACATCTGATAGAGGATATGGACTATGATAATCTGGTTATCAGTATCAAGTCTTCCGATGTGCTGATGTGCATAAAAGCCCATGAAATGTTAGCGGACAGAACGGATTATCCCCTCCATGTAGGGATAACGGAGTCGGGTACAGTCTGGTCCGGCAATATTAAATCCGGTTTGGGACTGGGTATTATCCTGTATCAGGGTATCGGCGATACCATCCGTGTTTCCTTAAGCGGCGACCCGGTGGAGGAGGTTAAATCCGCAAAACTGATTCTTCGTACCCTGGGGCTTAGAAAGGGCGGCATTGAAGTGGTTTCCTGCCCTACCTGCGGACGTACCAAAATTGACTTAATCGGACTGGCGAACCAGGTGGAGACCCTTGTTTCGGCTTATCCTCTCACCATAAAGGTAGCAGTGATGGGCTGTGTGGTAAACGGCCCCGGAGAAGCAAGAGAGGCCGATATCGGTATTGCCGGAGGCAACGGAGAAGGACTGCTGATTAAAAAGGGTGAAATCGTAAAGAAAGTGCCTGAGGCAGAGCTGCTTTCCGTACTGAAAGAAGAACTGGATAACTGGAGTGAATAAGTTAAATGAGCAAACCATTTTTTGAAGTATTTCCGAGCCTTAAGCTGGACGGGCAGGTAAAGCAGCAGATGGAGCAGGTGGAGGTGGAAAAAATCACCTCCAATTCCCGCAAGGATTTTCTGCGAATTTATATTTTAAGCACTCACTTGATAGCAAAAGAAATCATATACAGGGTGGAAAAGGATATCAAAGAGCAGCTTTTTAAAAAAGCTGCCATGACAATAAAAATCTATGAAAAATTCAGTCTTTCTGCCCAGTACAATCCCGAAAAACTGTTTGACGTTTACAGGGAGAGCATTCTTTTGGAGCTTAGGGAGTATGACCATATTCTCTACAACGCCTTTAAGGGAGCAGACGTTCATTTTCCCTCGGAAGAAAAGCTAAGTATTACAGTGGCGGATACGGTTCTGATACGCAGCAAGTCAGAAGAACTGATGCGTATACTGGAGAAGATTTTTAACGAGCGCTGCGGACTGAAAACAGAGGTGGCGCTTTCCTACAAGGAAGCCGAATCCGGTAAATATGAGGAAGAGGATGAACAGAAGATTGCCTTACAGGTAGCACAGATTTATGCCAGAGTAAAGGGTACGGGAGAAGACGAAGAGGGAACGGCGGCATCTGCGGAGGGCAGTAAAGAAGCAGCGCAGGCTGCAGGCGGCGAAACGAAAAAGGCAGCCGGTACCACAGGAAGTGCAGGCAGCATACAAAAATCCGGAGAAGGAGGAGGCTTTACCAAAGCAGGTAAGGGGGCTATGAAAGGCGCCAGGCGGGAAGCTGCCGAATTTAAAAAGAGCTTTAAGCGTTCCGACAATCCCGATGTACTGTACGGAAGGGATTTTGAAGAGGAAGCTATCAAAATAGAAGATATTATCGGAGAAATGGGAGAGGTTGTCATCCGCGGCAAAATCACGAATTTTGACAAGCGGGGCATTAAGAATGAAAAGACCATTCTGTTTTTTGATGTAACGGATTTTACGGATACGCTTACCGTAAAGATTTTTGCGGCCAACGAGCATGTACCGGAGCTTTCCGGCAGCTTGAAGCCGGGCGGTTTTGTGAAAATCAAGGGCGTTGCCATGATGGACAAGTTCGACCATGAGCTGACGATTGGTTCCATTGCAGGCATAAAACGGATTCCTGATTTTACAACCAGCAGAATGGATACCTCCGTAAGAAAGCGGGTGGAGCTTCACTGCCACACCAAAATGAGCGATATGGACGGTGTTTCCGAAGCAAAGGATATTGTAAAAAGAGCATACAAATGGGGACATCCTGCTATTGCCATTACCGACCACGGCGCAGTACAGGGCTTTACTGACGCCAACCATGTGTGGGACGATTTGTGGAAGGAAGAGAAGGGAAAAAGAAAGGAAAAAGGAGACGAAAATCCTGATAAGCAGGACTTTTTCAAAGTCATTTACGGCGTAGAGGCATATATCGTAGATGATTTGAAGGAAATTGTAACCGGAGACAAGGGGCAGCGTCTGGATGAAACCTATGTGGTTTTTGATATTGAAACCACGGGCTTTTCTCCTGTCAACAACCGCATTATCGAGATTGGTGCCGTAAAGGTATGCGGCGGGGAGATTATCGACAGATATTCTGCCTTTGTAAATCCCAATGTACCCATTCCGTTTGAAATAGAAAAGCTGACAGGCATAAATGATTCCATGGTTGTGGATGCGCCGCAGATAGAAGAGGTGCTGCCCCGGTTTTTGGATTTTTGCGACGGAGCGGTGTTAGTGGCTCACAATGCGTCCTTTGATATGAGCTTTATCATTGAAAATTCCATAAGGCAGGGCTTTCCTACGGACTATACCTATGTGGATACCATGGTGATTTCCCGTGTGCTTTTACCGCACCAGAATAAGCATACGCTGGACGCTTTGTGCAAGACCTTTTCCATATCTTTAGAGAACCATCACAGGGCAGTGGATGATGCGGAAGCAACGGCGCATATCTTTTTAAAATTCTTATCCATGTTAAAGGAAGAAAAAATAGAAACGCTGAAGGAGTTAAATACCTTTGCAAAGCCTTCCGTGGAAAATATCAGCAGGCTGCATTCCTATCACTGTATCATTCTGGCTAAGAATGATTTAGGAAGGATTAACCTGTACAGGCTGGTATCCATGTCCCATTTAAAGTATTTTAACAGACAGCCCAAAATACCAAAGAGCGAGATATTAAAGCTAAGAGACGGACTTATCATCGGCAGTGCCTGTGAAGCAGGAGAGCTGTACCGGGCGCTTTTAGAGGGGCGGGCTGATTCGGAGATAGCAAAAATAGTAAGCTTCTATGACTATCTGGAAATCCAGCCCTGCGGCAACAACCAGTTTATGATAGAGTCTGCAAAGCACCCGAATATCAATTCCATAGAAGATATTCAGGATGTGAACAGGCAGATAATAAAGCTGGGAGAGCAGTTTAACAAGCCGGTGGTAGCAACCTGTGATGTGCATTTCCTAGACCCTGAGGACGAAGTGTACCGCCGTATCATTATGGCGGGCAAGGGCTTTGAGGATGCGGACAATCAGGCGCCCCTGTATCTTCGTACCACAGAAGAAATGCTTTCGGAATTTGCCTATCTGGGAAGCGATAAGGCGGAAGAGATTGTTATCACCAATACTAATATGATTGCGGATATGATAGAAACCATAGCACCAGTGCGGCCTGATAAATGTCCCCCGGTTATTCCGGATTCGGATAAGACGCTGACGGATATCTGCTACAATAAGGCACATGAGCTTTACGGAAAAGACCTTCCTAAAATCGTAGAGGACAGACTGGAAAAGGAGCTGCATTCCATTATCACCAACGGCTTTGCCGTTATGTATATCATAGCCCAAAAGCTGGTTTGGAAATCTGTGGAGGACGGATATCTGGTAGGCTCCAGAGGTTCTGTGGGTTCGTCCCTGGTGGCGTTTATGGCGGGTATCACGGAGGTAAATTCCTTAAGTGCCCACTACCGCTGCAGCAAGTGCCATTACTATGATTTTGATTCGCCTGAGGTAAGGGCATTTGCAGGCAATGCAGGCTGTGACATGCCTGATAAAAACTGTCCGGTGTGCGGAGAGCCCCTTGTAAAGGACGGCTTTGACATACCCTTTGAAACCTTCCTTGGTTTTAAAGGTGATAAGGAACCGGATATTGACCTTAACTTTTCCGGTGAATACCAGAGTAAGGCCCATAAGTATACGGAAGTTATTTTCGGGGCAGGTCAGACCTATCGTGCCGGGACTATCGGTACGCTGGCGGATAAGACTGCTTTTGGTTATGTAAAAAATTATTATGAGGAGAGAGGCGTACATAAGCGTACCAGTGAAATCAACAGGATTACGGTAGGCTGTACCGGAATCCGCAGAAGCACGGGACAGCATCCCGGCGGTATCATCGTGCTGCCGGTGGGACAGGATATCAACTCCTTTACGCCGGTACAGCATCCGGCTAACGATATGACAACGGATACTGTGACAACGCATTTTGATTACCATTCCATCGACCACAACCTGTTAAAGCTGGATATACTGGGACACGATGATCCTACCATGATTCGTATGCTGCAGGATTTAACAGGGATTGACCCTACGCAGATACCTCTGGATGATAAAAAGGTTATGTCCCTGTTCCAGAATACTTCTGCGCTGGGCATTACACCCAGTCAGATAAGCGGCTGCCCGGTTGGTTCTTTGGGTATCCCTGAGTTTGGTACGGATTTCGTTATTCAGATGCTCCTTGATACCAAGCCCCAGCAGCTGTCGGACTTAATCAGAATATCCGGTCTGGGCCATGGTACGGACGTGTGGCTGGGTAATGCACAGGATCTGATTCTCGGCGGACAGGCAACCATTTCTACCGCAATCTGCTGCCGTGACGATATTATGATTTATCTGATTAATCAGGGCGTGGAAAGCTCCCTGTCCTTTACCATTATGGAGAGCGTCCGTAAGGGCAAGGGCCTCAAAGACGAATGGATTGTGGCCATGAAGGAAAAGGGCGTGCCGGACTGGTATATCGGTTCCTGTAAAAAGATTAAGTACATGTTCCCCAAGGCCCATGCGGCAGCTTATGTTATGATGGCATGGCGAATCGCCTACTGCAAGATTAACTATCCGCTTGCCTATTATGCGGCTTATTTCAGTATCCGTGCAAAAGCCTTTTCCTATGAACTGATGTGTCAGGGACAGCGGCATCTGGAAAGTATAATGGCAGATTATAAGAAGCGTTCGGATTCCCTGTCCAATAAAGAAAAGGATGCTTACGGCGATATGAAGATAGTGCAGGAGATGTATGCCAGAGGGTTTGAATTTGTGCCTATTGATATTTTCAGTGCCCAGTCCAGACTGTTCCAGATTACGGACGGAAAGCTGATGCCTTCCTTAAACAGTATTGACGGTCTGGGTGAAAAGGCGGCTGATGCCATCGTGGAGGCAGCCAAGAACGGTCCTTTCCTGAGTAAGGATGATTTCAGACAGCGGACCAAGGTGAGCAAGACGGTAATTGATTTGATGGACAGCTTAAACCTTTTGGGAAATCTTCCCGAATCAAATCAGATAAGCCTGTTTGATTTTACTTTATAAATTTTCAAAATTTTTCAAATTTTTAAAAAAAGTGCTTGCTTTTTTCTTGTTTTTATATTAATATAAACAAGCGTCATGTGAACGCAGCAAGCTGTGGCTCGTTGGTCAAGCGGTTAAGACGCCGCCCTCTCACGGCGGAAACAGGGGTTCGATTCCCCTACGAGCTGTT
>URUY01000023.1 GCA_900551115.1 uncultured Lachnospiraceae bacterium | reverse complement strand
GGGCAGGTACAGCCGGGCCAGCAGCCTTACACAGGAGGCCAACAACCGGCCTATACAGCAGTGCAACAGGGCTATGGGGCAGGCCGGCAGCCATACGCAGGGCTGCCACAGGGAATGGCAGGACAACAGGGATATGCAGGACAGGGGCAGTCAGGCCAGCCGCCTTACATGGGTCAGCCGCCCTACATGGGGCAGCCACCCTATCAGGGGCAGTATCAGACATATACATCAGCAGTGCCGCCTGTACGGCCTTCTAAAAAGGGTAATCATAAAAATGCAGTACTTCTGTCTATCATTTTGGGATTTATACTGGTTGCCGTGGTGGCGCTGATAGTACTGGGCAGTTATATGATTGAGAAGGGTGCGGACAGCAGGGACAGGGATTCCAATGGTCTTGGCAGTAGTCAGAACCGGACGCGGGAAGAAACTATTCTGGACGAGTATGAAAGTGAGTACTCGGAGGAATTTTCCGTACCGGAGGAAAGCGATGTACATACGTCTGCAGACTCTTATTCCCATTACAGTGAGGATGTAACACAGAGAAATTGGGAAGAAGAAGGGCAGGATGCGGCATATTCTTATTATACGGGCCCATACAATGCTTTACGGGATGATTTGGATTATGAGATTTCCTTTACGGAAGAAACATATAGTTCTGCGGACGGAATTGCTTTTCTTTGTATAGAATACCCGCAGGTAGAGACGGGCGAAGAGTGGCAGGATTATATAAACGCAGTGCTTTATTACGAGTATGAGTATTATCGCGACTTGTACGAGGAAAGCTTTAAACCGCATATAACCAGTGACGAGGACACCTATTACTGCATTGCAGATTCCTATGTTACCTATATGGATGAAAAAATACTCAGTGTTGTTTTTAAAGAAGAGATTTATATGGAATTACAGGCAGAGACCTTCGAGGCAGTAAATCTGTTCTGTCTGAATTTTGATTTGGAAACAGGAACGCTTTTAGAGAATACGGAAATCCTTCGCATGGATGAGGCATTTGCCATTGATTTCAGACAGCGTGAAGTAGATGAAAACGGAGACGAAGCGCTGACCTATTACACAGATCAGGAAATTTTGGACATGCTTACGGACGATGGGTATCTGGTTATGTTTTATACCCCTATGGGAATGGAAGTGGGACTGAATCTGGAAGACAGGGTAGTATATGTTATGTACGCCGACTATGAGAAATACCTGAACAGCTTCTGAAAAAAAGTTTTCAAATAAAATGAAAATATTGAAAATGTGCCATATCTGCTTGTGAAAAAGCTGCGGATATGGTACATTTTTTTTATCGGCACTTATCTATGGCAATTCCGGCATTTCGCCATTTATTCCGTATTAAGTAACGAAAACAGAAAGTACAAATTTAAAAATGTCAGGAGGGGTGCTTATGAGGGTGGATTATTGGACTTTGAATGTGATATAGTTATGTTGGTTAAAAAAGAGATTGACAAAACAGAACAAATGTTTTATCCTAAACATATTAGAACATTTGTTCCTTATAAAAGGAGATATTATCATGGAAAGAGATGAAAAGTTAAAAGCATTGGACGCGGCTCTGGTACATATTGAGAAGCAGTATGGTAAGGGAGCAGTGATGAAGTTGGGAGATTCTTCTGCACAGATGAGCGTAGAGACGATTCCTACCGGTTCCTTAAGCCTGGATGTGGCGTTGGGGCTTGGCGGTATCCCTAAGGGCAGGATTGTTGAGATATACGGCCCGGAGTCCAGCGGTAAGACTACGGTTACTCTGCATATGATTGCCGAGGTACAGAAGAGGGGCGGCATTGCAGGATTTATTGATGCAGAGCATGCACTGGATCCTGTTTATGCGAAAAATATCGGTGTAGATATAGATAATCTTTACATATCCCAGCCGGACAGCGGTGAGCAGGCATTAGAGATTACCGAGACCATGGTGCGTTCCGGTGCTATTGATATTATTGTAGTGGATTCTGTAGCTGCTTTGGTTCCCAAGGCAGAGATAGAAGGCGATATGGGCGACAGTCATGTGGGACTGCAGGCGAGGCTGATGTCTCAGGCGCTCAGAAAGCTGACATCGGTTATCAGTAAGTCCAATTGTACGGTGGTGTTTATTAACCAGCTTCGTGAAAAAGTAGGTGTTATGTTCGGCAATCCGGAAACGACTACCGGCGGACGTGCGCTTAAGTTCTATTCTTCCGTGCGTTTGGATGTGCGCCGTATCGAGTCACTAAAACAGGGCGGCGAGGTCATTGGCAACAGAACCAGGGTAAAGGTAGTGAAGAATAAGATAGCGCCGCCGTTTAAGGAAGCCGAGTTTGATATCATGTTCGGAGAAGGCATTTCAACCTTTGGAGATATTTTGGATTTGGCGGCACAGGTCAATATTATCAATAAATCCGGCGCATGGTATGCCTATGACGGCAATAAAATCGGGCAGGGCAGGGAGAATGCAAAGCAGTATCTTAAGGACAATCTGGCAGTCTGCACAGAGATTGAAAATAAAGTAAGGGAGCATTTCGGATTACAGACAGGCAATGCTTCGGAAAAAGAAACAAAAGCAGTTCCTGCTAAAGGTACGGAGAAAAAGTAATGACGGTTACGGCGCTTACGGAAGCGTCAGCTTCCAAGGTAAAAGTATATATTGACGAGCAGTTCGCCTTTGTCCTGTACAAAGGCGAATTGCGCAAGTACGGAGTAAAAGAAGGCAGGGACATAGAGCCGGATGTATATAAAGAGCTGTTTTTTAAGGTGCTTCCCAAAAGAGCAAAGCTTCGCTGCATGAATCTGTTAAAGGCAAGAGATTATACAAGGGAGCAGCTTCGGCTGAAACTGAAGCAGGGAGGATATCCTGACGCAATCATTGAAGAAGCGCTTGCATATGTGGCGTCTTACCATTATATTGACGATTTGCGGTATGCGGAGGATTTTATTAATGGCAGCCATGCACACAAAAGCAGACGGCGGATAGAAAATGATTTGCGGACAAAGGGTGTTTCGCCGGATACGATTAGTAAGGCATGGGAGCGCTGGGAAGATGCCGGAAACGAACAGAATGAAGAGGAACAGATAAAGGCACTGCTTGAAAAAAAGCATTTTGACGCCGGCGGGGCTGACAGAAAGGAAATACAACGGATGTATGCCTTTCTTGCAAGAAGAGGTTTTGATACGGATAAGATATGGAGAGTATTACGGTAATAAAAGCTTTTGACCCTGTAGGAACAGTGTTTTTTGTGCAAAATCACAGATATTTTTATTCAAGTATGAGTTATACTTGACATAAGTATCATTTTATTTTAAAATTTAAGTGTTGTAAAATTGCTTTTAGAATGTGTGCGGACCATTGTTCAGTAATAGCCGTACAGTGATAGTCGTATACATACATTCTATAATAGATTTGGCATAACAGTACATAGTTATGCTTTGGTCGCAAGACCATGCACGAAAACTTAATAAGGAGGTGCTCCTGTACATGACGTGGTTGTATGTTTTGGGAGCGGTAGCGGTTACGCTTTTCATCTCAATTCCGGTGACGGCAGTGGTAGCAACAAATCGGCGTAAAAAATATGTCGAGGCGAAGTTAGGCGATGCAGAGTCCAAGGCAAGAGAGATTATTGATGAAGCTTTAAAGACTGCGGAAACCAAGAAACGTGAATCGTTGCTTGAGGTAAAGGAAGAGTCCATTCGTACCAAGAATGAACTTGACAAGGAAATCAAGGAACGGAGAGCCGAAGCTCAGCGTTACGAGAGAAGGGTTCAGCAGAAAGAGGAGAACATTGATAAGAAAGCAGATGCTATCGAACGCAAAGAGGCAAGCTTGGCACAACGCGAAGAATCCTTAAACAGGATGAAAGAAGAAGTGTCAAAGCTTAACGAACAGCGAGTACAGGAACTGGAGAGAATTTCCGGATTAACCTCTGAACAAGCAAAAGAGTATTTGTTGAAAATTGTTGAAGATGAAGTGAAGCATGAAACGGCTGTGATGATCAAGGAAATGGAGAGTCGGGCCAAAGAAGAAGCAGACAAAAAAGCGAAGGAATATGTGGTTAATGCAATTCAGAGATGCGCAGCAGATCATGTCTCTGAAACTACTATTTCTGTAGTACAGCTTCCCAACGATGAAATGAAGGGACGTATCATTGGTAGAGAGGGACGTAATATCCGTACTCTGGAAACGATGACAGGTGTTGATTTGATTATCGATGATACTCCGGAGGCAGTTATTCTGTCAGGCTTCGACCCCATTCGTCGTGAAGTAGCGCGTATTGCCCTTGAAAAATTAATTGTAGATGGACGTATCCATCCTGCCAGAATTGAAGAAATGGTAGAAAAGGCGCAAAAAGAAGTTGAAGTAATGATTAAAGAAGAAGGTGAAGCCGCTACTCTGGAAGTGGGAGTACATGGTATTCACCCCGAACTTGTAAGATTACTTGGTAAGATGAAGTTCAGAACCAGTTATGGTCAGAATGCATTAAAGCATTCCATCGAGGTTTCCCAGTTGTCAGGACTTTTGGCGGCTGAAATGGGACTTGATGTCCGTCTTGCAAAGCGTGCAGGTTTACTGCATGATATCGGCAAGGCTGTTGATCATGAGATGGAAGGTTCCCATATTCAGTTAGGAGCAGAGCTTTGTAAGAAGTACAAAGAGAATTCAGTTGTTATTAATGCAGTTGAATCTCACCACGGCGACGTGGAAGCTACATCCCTGATTGCATGTATTGTACAAGCTGCTGATACAATATCCGCTGCAAGACCGGGTGCTAGAAGGGAAACATTGGAAACCTATACTAGCAGATTAAGACAGTTAGAAGAAATCACAAACAATTTTAAAGGTGTTGACAAATCTTTTGCTATTCAGGCAGGTAGGGAAGTTCGCGTTATGGTAGTTCCTGAGCAGATTACAGATGCAGACATGGTAGTGTTGGCAAGGGATATTTCCAAGCAGATTGAAGCTGAACTGGAATATCCGGGACAGATTAAAGTTAATGTTATCCGTGAAAGCCGCGTAATTGATTACGCAAAGTAATGAATAATTGAATAGGCAAATAAAAAACGTAAGCGAGGTTTTTGCTTACGTTTTTTTAATCTATATTCAGGCACTTTTATGCATTTAAGACTTTTCTCTGAGTTTTTCTAATACCTCTTCATGGATGTATAGTCTTCCGTAGCCGGTACCGAATTGCAGGCGGGGTTTGTTAGTGCCGTGAAAGTCGGAACCGCCGCTGATTTTTAAATCATATTTTTTTGCAATTCCCAACATTTCTTTTGTTTCTGCAGGAGAGTAGGTAGAATAGATGCCTTCTATGGCAAGGAGGCCGGCAGCCTTTAACTCGCTTACAAGGGCTTCTAAACGGCTGGTACTCATACGGTAAAGAGTGGGATGGGCTAAGACCGGAATACCGTCCACAGAACGGATTAGGCTGATTGCCTGAGCCGGCGTCACTTTTTCGCGGGGTACAAAACAGGAGGCGTGGTCACCGACATAGCGGTCAAAGGCTTCGGACATGCTTTTAACATAGCCGTTTTCTAAAAGAAACCGGGCATAATGGGCTCTGGTGATAACTGCGCCGGGAAATGCAGTATGCAGTTTTTCGTAGGTAATGTCGATTCCCTGTTTTCGGAGAAGGCTGCACATCTTTTCGTTGCGGGTATCTCTTGATGCTACAAAAGCATCAATATGGCTTTTGAAGCGTTTACTTTGATAGTCAATACAGAGGCCTACGATATGAATATCCTGTCCTTCGTATTCGGTAGAAAATTCAATGCCGGGAATTACCTCCAATAGATTACCTTCAGGATTTTTTTCACTTATTTTTCCGGAAAGCAAACGGGCATGGGTAATTGCTTCATCAAGCCCTGCGGTGGTGTCATGATCCGTCAGGGCAAAAGCCGTAATTTTGTGTGTAAGAGCATACTCCACCAGCTCCTTTGGGGAAAAGGAACCGTCGGAACAGTTTGAATGTACGTGCAAATCTATCATATCTATCTCCTAAAAGGGCGACTGCCTTTTGGCAATCGCCCTTTATAATCAGTCTTCGTCTTCAGAAGTTTTTGTATAAACAGTACGTTTTCTTGCCATTTCATCACTGGCAAGATATTCGTCATAGGTGGTAATCTTGTCAATTAAAGTGCCGTCAGGCAGAATTTCCATGATTCTGTTGGCTGTGGTCTGCACAAACTGATGGTCATGGCAGGCAAAAAGCTCTACGCCGCCAAACTTAACCAGACCGTTATTTAGGGCCGTAATGGATTCCATGTCCAAATGGTTGGTAGGCTCATCAAGCAGCAGGCAGTTGGCACCGCTAATCATCATCTTGGATAACAGGCAGCGCACCTTTTCACCACCGGAAAGAACACGAACCTTCTTTACGCCATCTTCACCGGCAAAGAGCATACGTCCTAAAAAGCCGCGGACATAAGTAACATCCTTTACGGGAGAGTAGCCGGTAAGCCAGTCGGCAATCGTAAGATCATTGTCAAATTCAGCAGTATTGTCCTTGGGGAAATATGCCTGAGAGGTGGTAACACCCCATTTATAGCTGCCTTCGTCCGGATCCATTTCTCCTGCCAGTATCTGGAAGAGAGTGGTTTTTGCCAGTTCGTTGCCGCCGACAAAAGCAATTTTATCGTTGTGGCCTACAATAAAGGAAATGTCATTTAAAACCTTTACGCCGTTCACGGTTTTGGAAAGATGTTCTACGGACAATACCTCATTACCGATTTCGCGGTCAGGCCTGAAGTCAATATAGGGATATTTTCTGCTGGAAGGACGAATCTCATCCAGCTCAATTTTTTCCAATGCACGTTTTCTGGCAGTAGCCTGTTTGGACTTGGAAGCATTTGCGGAGAAACGGGAAATAAATTCCTGCAGCTCCTTGATTTTTTCTTCTTTTTTCTTGTTGGCTTCCTTCATCTGCTTGATAAGAAGCTGGCTGGACTCATACCAAAAATCGTAATTGCCGGCATAGAGCTGGATTTTGCCGTAGTCGATGTCTGCGATGTGGGTACAGACCTTATTCAGAAAATAACGGTCATGGGAAACCACGATAACCGTATTTTCAAAATCAATTAAAAAGTCCTCAAGCCATGCAATGGCATCCAAATCCAGGTGGTTTGTGGGTTCGTCCAACAGCAGAATATCGGGATTGCCGAAAAGTGCCTTGGCAAGCAGGATTTTTACTTTTTCGTTACCGTTTAAATCCTTCATCAGGGAATAGTGTAAGGAAGTGTCGATTCCCAGACCGTTTAACAGGGAAGCAGCGTTTGATTCGGCTTCCCAGCCGTCCATTTCTGCGAATTCGGCTTCCAGTTCGCTGGCGCGCATACCATCCTCGTCAGTGAAATCTTCTTTTGCATAGATAGCATCCTTTTCCTTCATAATCTGATAAAGACGTTCATTTCCCATGATGACCAAATCAAGTACCGTTGCGTCATCATATTTAAAATGATCCTGTTCCAAAACGGAAAGACGCTGACCGGGCGTGATGAAGATTTCGCCGTTTGTAGTTTCCAACTGACCGGAAAGAATCTTTAAAAAGGTGGATTTGCCGGCGCCGTTAGCACCGATAAGGCCATAACAGTTGCCTTCGGTAAACTTAATGTTGACCTCTTCAAATAACGCTTTTTTTCCGATTCGTAATGTTACATTGTTTGCACTAATCATTATTACATACCTTTCTGTGGGGAGTGGAAGTTACGTGTACCGTACTGCTGTACAGTTCCTCTACCTATTGTACAGAAAACCCCGAATATTTCAACCTTTTCTTTAGATTTTAAAAATAAAAATCTATGAGGGTGTCATTGTATTTATAGATAGTGAATGTTAAAATAGTAATAAACGTGTAAGCAGGGGATAACAGACAGAGCTGTTTCGTAAAAAGACAGGTGCAGAAGAACTGCAAGGAAGGGAAGGATCTATGAATAAAAAACTGAATTACGGACGAACATTTCTGATTGGACTGGCATTTATGTCAATTTGCAGCTTTTGGCAGGTATATGACAATATTATTCCGTTGATGCTGAAAAACACATTTGGCTTGGGAGAAACGCTGACAGGCGTGGTAATGGCACTTGACAATATACTGGCTATCTTCCTTCTTCCGGTTTTTGGAAGCATATCTGACAGGGTTGATACCAAAATGGGAAAGAGGACCCCTTTTATTATTATGGGCACCGTACTTGCAGTTATATTTTTGCTGCTTTTGCCGGTAGCCGATAAGGCGGTAAATCTGCCGCTGTTTGTGGGAGCGCTTTTCGGTGCGCTGATTTCCATGGGATTGTACCGTTCCCCGGCGGTGGCATTGATGCCGGATTTAACACCGAACAGACTGCGCAGCAAAGCCAATGCGGTTATCAATCTGTTAGGCGCCGTAGGCGGTGTGTATTCCCTGATGATGATAAAACTTCTGGTGGGTGAAGGAGACAGACCGGATTATGAACCGCTTTTTTTAAGTGTGGCGGCAGTTATGGTAATTGCGGTATTGGTACTGGTACTTACCATTAGGGAAAAGAAGCTGGCGGCAAAGGTTGCGGCAGAAGAAACGGCATGGGAAAAGGAAGATGCCAAAACGGAAGCAAAGACAGAAGCGGGCGAGAATATAGCAGAAGGGGAAAATAAGCCGGAGCAGCCGGAAATAAAAATAACCGTGCTGGCACCGGAGGTAAAGCGGAGCATGTTTTTTATGCTGGCGTCTATTTTTCTGTGGTTTATGGCATATAATGCGGTTACCACCGCGTTTTCCCGCTATACTGCGGTAGTCTGGAAACTGGAAGGCGGCGGATTCGCAGACTGTCTGATGGTAGCTACCGTGGCGGCGATACTAAGCTATATCCCTATCGGACAGATATCAAGCCGTATCGGGCGAAAGAAGACCATAATGGGCGGCGTGCTTCTGATGGCCTCCTGCTATCTCTTTGCTGTTTTTGCAGGAGAGTATACACCGGTTATCAATGTGGCTTTTGCGCTTATCGGTGTGGCATGGGCAGCAATCAATGTCAATTCCTATCCCATGATAGTAGCCATGAGCGAAGGGGCAGATATCGGCAAATTTACAGGTACTTATTATACCTTCTCCATGGCAGCACAGATTATAACGCCGATTTTGTCGGGCGTCCTTTTGGAAAATATATCGTATTTCACTTTATTCCCCTATGCGGTAGTGTTCTCCCTGCTGGCATTTGCCACAATGACGCAGGTTAAGCACGGAGATGTGAAGCCGCAGCGTGCAAAATGATAACAGCAAAAATGACAATAGAGAAAAGACAGGAAGGTAACGGAAAAAATGAGAATTTTATTGATTGCAGCGGTATGTATAGTAATTGCGTTTGTAGTTTTGTATCTGCTTCTGATAATGCCAAGAATGTGTAACCGTCCGGACAGAACTCCTTTTGAAGGGGTGCTTTATGCGCACAGAGGGCTGCACGACAATGATTCTGACGCGCCGGAAAATTCCATGGCGGCTTTTAAAAAGGCTGTGGAGGCAGGGTTCGGCATAGAGCTTGATGTACAGCTTACAAGGGACAAGATACCCGTTGTATTTCATGATTTTACATTACAAAGGGTATGCGGTACGGACGGAAAGGTGGCGGATTATACTTACGAGGAGCTGCAGCAGTTTTCGCTTTGCGGTTCAGAACAGAAGATTCCTAAATTTGAGGATTTTTTGGAAATGGTGGACGGCAGGGTTCCGCTTATCATCGAATATAAGATTCCGGGCGGGATTACGGAGGTTTGTCCTATAGCAGATAAGCTGCTTGCCGGCTACAAGGGCTTATACTGCATAGAATCCTTTAATCCGCTGGGAGTTCTTTGGTACAGACAGAACCGGAAGGAAATCATGCGGGGCCAGCTTGCAGATAATTTTTTGAAATCAGGGGAGGCAGAGTTTTCTAAGCTGCTGTATTTTGCATTGCACCATCTTTTATTTAACTTTTTGACAAAGCCCGACTTTATTGCTTACAATCACCATCGACATAAGGATTTATCCCGCCGGATATGC
The DNA here is from genome assembly GCA_900551115.1 of uncultured Lachnospiraceae bacterium. GTDB lineage: Bacteria > Bacillota > Clostridia > Lachnospirales > Lachnospiraceae > Acetatifactor. Next base: position 48,954 of record URUY01000023.1, on the reverse strand, counting down.
AGATATCTGTATGGCGCTCTTGCAGTGGCATGGACCATAAAGAGCAAAGAAGAGCTTGCAGAGAGAAAAGCAGATTTTGATTTATTTATATTTGACAGCTTTATGCCAAATAGCAAGGAGGTATAAGGCGGCCAAGAGATGCAGAAAATAATGGGGATGAAGCATGAAAAAGGACAACCAGATAGGAAAGCTGATTGGCTATGAGAGGAATAGGGCAAAAATAGGGGCGGATGAGCTTTGCAGAGGGCTTTGTTCCCGGACATTTTTAAATCGGGTGGAAAGCGGCGAGCGTGCCTGCGAAAAAATACTGGCTGATGCTCTTTTACAGAGAGCGGGTGTTTCAGCAGATAAATTTGTATATATGTTAAACCCGGAGGAGCAGGACTGGCTTCTTTTACGGGAGAAGCTGACTGAGGCAGTAGAGAACGGTAATAAAAATAAGGCGCTGTCGCTGATGAAGGCATATCGAAAGCTGACGGATAAAAAAAGCAAGCTGCATGGTCAGTTTCTATTACTTCTGCAGGTGGTATTGAGCTGGAAAAATGACGGCAATAGGGATGTTATGCAAAAAAAGCTGAAGGAAGCGTGGCAGATTACCATGGAAGGCATCGCCATGGAAGATGTTCAGAATGAAAATCTGACCCTGACGGAATTTGTACTGGTGATGATGCATTACCGTGTTTTAGAAGAGCAGGAGATGAACGAGGAGGCAATCGCCGGGTATCAAAAGCTGCTTGTTTATTTAGAGCATTCTGCCGATGAAGAGGACAGCGTGAAGCTCTATCCGCAGATAGCGTACCGGCTGACGGTGCTGCTTTTACAGAAAGGGGCAGTTTCAGAGGCAGTTTCTATTGCTGAGAAGAGTATTTCCCTCTTAAAAATCCGAGGAAGGCTGTTTTATTTAAGGCAGTTCCTTACCATTATGAATCTGTATGGCAGCCGGACGGACCGTGAAAAACAGGAAACGGAGCAAATCTGTGAGTCCTTAAAATGGCTTTATGAAGTATACGGCGTTACGGAAGAACGGTGGATTTGGAATATTCCTTTTGGTATGGCAGAGGTGGAGCTGTGCGGCAATCTGATCCGTTCCAGAAGAAGGGTGCTTGGTATGTCTCAGGAGGCACTGGCAGTGGATATCTGTGACCCGGTATCCATTTCCCGTATAGAATGCGGAAGGGTATCGCCAAAAAGACAGGTGTTCCAAAAGCTGATGGAGCGGGTAGGTATGACCGGGGACAGCTTTGAAACGGTGGTGCAGGTGGAACGGCCGGAGCTTCTGGAGCTGGCAGTACGAATCGGTGTATTGTTAAGCCATGCAAAGGGAGAGGAAGCGGAACCGCTGATTGCAGAGCTGGAAGAAAAGATGCAGAATGCAGGAAAGTTTTCCAGACAGTATCTGCTGCATGTAAAGGCATTGGCACTGTATAATCAGAAAAAGATTGATGCAAAGAGACATACTGCCATGCAGGAGGAAGCACTGTATCTGACGCTGCCCAGACTGCCCATAGAAAAAATGGCAGACTGGAGCTTTAGCAGTCAGGAGGTCAGCATTATTAATGCGCTGTCCTATTCCTGTGAAAAAATAGGAAAAGCAGAAGATATCATAAAGCTTTTAAAGATAGTACAAAAACAGTATGAAAATAAACCGTTTTCTGTGAAGCATTATGTGTCCGGCTATGAACTGACTATGCGTAATCTCGGTAATGTGCTGGGCAATACCGACAGGTATGAGGAGGCCATTGAAGCGGCGGATAAAAGTATATTGCTCGGATTGCAGGCGGGCAGAGGTGCTGTCTTAAGCACTGCCATATATGACAGGGGCTGGGATATGGAGCAGATGTGGGAAACGGGCAGATACACAAAAAAAGAAAGCTTTCCCTATGTGAAAGCTTCCTACGGATTGAATTTATTATTTGGTACAAAAACGGATTGTGAGTTTTTATATCAGCATTTGAATAAATATTATACAAATTGATTATATTTTAATTTGTTCTTTTTGAAAATCAGAGCAAAAGGTAATGGTTTCTTCCTGTGCGGACGGAGTAGCGTCTGTGGGAAGAGCCTGAGCAGCCAGAATACATAATACAGCGATTGCAATGTACTTCTTAAAATTGATTTTCATAAGATATCCCCCTTAGTAGTGGTATTTGTTTTTTTTGTTGTAAGTGGATTATATAAAGAAAATATGTGTAAAACCATAACAAATCTGGCACATTTTAGCTTTTTTCAAAGTTCCTATCGGGAAATTTGTCGAAAAATGTAAAAATGTGCCGGTTTTGTTATGGAAAAGATGGGAAGAGATAAGTAAAATAAAAGAGAAATAAAGTTAGAATTTATTTGCCGCGACAATTAAAGATAATTTTTAATATAAACATTGTAAAGGAGGTGGATTATATGGAGATTTTTGCTTGTAGTATGGCTAAAAAGAGTACACCCATTATTTTATCAGGTGAGGTGGAGAAAAAAACGGTATGTAGTATAGATGAGTTGACGTTTGGTTCGGTTGAGGAGGCTATATGTCTGTCATCTGAAGAGAAAAAAATGTGTTTAGAAAAAACAGCATAGTATTTTTGAACATAAATATTTTTAGTGTAAAGCGAAGGTGGTTAGACTGATTATATAATTAGTTTAACCACTTACTTGAGGTGTGAGTCGATAAAAATGAACTTTGAATATAAAAACAGAATGATGCAATTAGATGATTTTAATCGAAGATACAAAATTATCAGTATGGAAAACAATCAGGTTTTAGAAGAGTCACCGGAAAAACATTGGTTTAGAGACATGGATTGTTATATGGAGTATGTTCTTGACATTAATTATTTTAGCAATGTGTATTACAATATTACAAAACGATGTAATCTAAAATGTATATATTGTTATTCAGAGCATAGTAGTGAATATATTACTTTAGAGCAAAATGAAAATATTCTTAATAAGTTGGAAAAAATGAATGTTCATTCAATAACACTTATAGGTGGAGAAACGTTTTGCCATCCTGATTTCTACACTTTATTGGAAAGGGTAAAAAGTAGGAAGTGGATAGAAGAGATTTGTATAGTAACAAATGGAACATTAATAGAAAAAACGAAATTGAATTGTTTTCAAGATAAAAGAATATATTTGCAAATAAGTGTAGATGGGATAGATGAGGAAAGCAATGCATTAACAAGAGGAACGGGGGTATACAAAAAAGTATTTGAAAACTTACAAATTCTTAAAAACTGTGGAATACCGTTTAAGGTGATGAAGGTTATAACAAGAGAAAATGTGGACAATTCAAAGCTATACTATGAATATTATAAAAAAATGGGAATGGAAGCAGGCTTCTTTATGGTAAAAAAAGTGCCTGAAGATTGTAAACCTACAAATAAACAAATGGAAGCATTGCTTAATTATATATATTTGGCTGAAGATAAAAATATAAATAGTGTGTTTGATATTGTAAAGTTTGCAGATAATATGATGTTTAATAAAAGTGGTTTTCCAATTACACATTGCGGAGCTGGTATTACTGCAATCAGTATTAACCCAAATGGTGAAGTTTTTCCGTGTGTAAAGAAAATTGATAAAGAAAGCTTAATTACAAATATTTTTTATGATAATGCAATTAAGGATATACAGGAAAAACGGTTACATATCATTAAAAATGAGTTAGCAGTTAATAAAAAGTATTGTAAAAATTGTGATGTGAGAAATTTTTGTGGTGGTGGATGCAGAGCAGAAGAAAAGAAAGGAAATCCCTGCGATTACAATTGTAATTATTTTAAGTTAGCAATTAAGTTTTATTGTGAAAAGATGTGTGAAGGGACAATGTAATGGATCTAAGAAAGAATTATGTGGCAATTTTTTTTGCCAATATTATTAATTATTTTGGTGATGTTTTATTTGATTTGTTTATAGTATGGAAAATAACGGAAAAGTCGGGAAATGTGATGAACGCAGTATATTTGATTGGCAGTTCGATTCTTTTTCGGGCAATTTTAGCATTGTTTATCGGTGTACTGGTAGATAGAAAAAATAAAAAGAAAATGATTATATTTTCTAATTTCAGTTCGTCAATCATCATATTTATATTTGCTGTTTTCTACTCGTTTATTATTGAAAATATATGGATTGGTTTGGTGTTTATCCTTATAAATGATATAAACAATGAGATATTTAGCAGAAGCTATATAACAATTTCTTCAGAATTGTTAAGTAAAGAAGTATTTATTAAATTTCAGGCAAAGTATACCTTGGTTAACAGAATCATAACAATAGCGGGTTCTGGAATAGTAGGATTTTTAGTAACATATTTATCAGAAAAAGTTATTTTTTTGATAGATATTCTAACGTTTCTGATTTGTGCTTTAGCGATGTCAACAATAAGATATAATTTTAAGAAATCAGACGGTACTGAAAGTAACAGACACGTAAAGGAAGTAATAAAAGAAATTGGCTTTGATATAAAATACATGTTTTCAGTTATGTTCAAAACACCGTTTATTGTTAAATTTGTGATTATTATGTTTATTTTAAATATGGCATATGGATATATACCCCATATTTTACCTGTAGAAATAGCCAATGGATATTCCAGTGCAGTGCTGTTGGGGTTTATTAAGTCAGCAATGGCAATCGGGGAAGTTATAGGATTATTAATTGTTACCAGATTTGGGCAGTATGTGAGCAGACTATTTAAGATAAGTATGATAGGAAATACTGTTTGTATGTTGTTATTGACAGAGATAAAGCAAGCTTATATCACCCTTGTTATTTTTATGTTGTACGGTGTGCTGGATTCTATTACACAACCGTTATTTAGCTATACTGTTACAAGGCTGGATAAGGCGGACAGAGGGAAAATTCTTGGGGGAATAGATGCAATCATTTTGATGTCACCAAGCATTGGAATGTATGTAATTTCAAGATTGATGAATTTTAATATATATGTCGGATATGTTTCTCTTGCAATAATATTTGGAAGTGTTTTTTTGATTGTAAAATTTAGCAGAGAGCTTAGCCGAATTACAGTAAAAAAAGAAGATTAATTATATCAAAAGAGGCGTAGAATGATAGAATCAAAATATGTTTTATCGATTGATGTCGATGGGGAAAAGTACAAATACAATTTAATTAATGGTTATTATGCAAAAGAGAAGGATACAGAAAATAGCAAGAACTTTTATGTAAATGAGAATACAAATGAATTTAAGAAATTGATTGAGTATAATTATGGACTGCGTAGTAATAGTGATTTTATATGTATAACATTAGAAATTACAAAAGAATGTAATTTTAGATGTGTGTATTGTTTTCAAAATCATGAAAAAAGAAAGTTGGGTATTGAATCTATTCCAGAATTAGGCAAAATTATTAAAGAATATGTAAAAAGAAATATTCAAATTAAAAAATTAGTAGTTATATGGTTTGGTGGAGAACCTACTATGAATATACCATATATTTGCAACGCTAATAAAATGCTAAAAGATTTATCAAATGAAATGGAATTAACGTATAGTAGCAGAATAATATCAAATGGCTATCTTTTAAATGAAATCATACCGTATATAAAGGAATGGAATTTATCGGATATTCAAATTACTTTTGATGGAACTAAGAAAATCCATGATTCAAGACGTAAGTGTTTAGATAATACAGGTAGTTTTGATAAGATAGTTGATAATATTTTGTTAATTCATGACAAAGTAGATTTGATAATACGGGTAAATGTAGACAGTGAGAATATAGACAATATATATGACTTATACGATATGATAAGAAAATTGCGATTTGATAGCAGAGTACAGTTGTATTTTCAGCCAATGCTGGTAGAAAATTATGGAGGTGAATCAGAGTGTTATTTGGGAAATACGATACAAGATGAAAAATTATACGAAAAATATATTAAGTTGTTAATACATACAAAATCAATAATAAAACCGTGCTTTTTAAAGGCGTTTTGTAATGTTGATTTTCCGGGGAGCTTAGTTGTATCAAGTGAAGCTCGTTTATTTAAATGTTGGGCAGAGAGTGGTGATGAAAGGAAAGCTTTTGCACAAATAGGAGCAGATAATTATAGTAAGATTGTAGAAGAAATGAGTAGGGGATATTTTCAAATTAAAGATGAAGCTTGTTATGAATGTAAATTTTTCCCTGTTTGTATGGGGGGATGTAAATATAAAAAATATGATAAAGAAGAGTGTGCAAAACGCCAACGAATGATAACTGAGAAAATAAAATATTGTATTAGAAATAAAATATAGGAGATAGATAAAATGGAGTTATATCATGATATTTTGTTGAATGAGTTATTGTGGTTAGAAAGTATTGGATGCAAAATAAATAGAACGCAAGAAGGAATTGTAGTAGAGAGAGAGGAAATGCAAACAACAGATTTTAACTTTTTTATTCCTTTTTATGGTATAACAGAAAATAAATGTATCAGATTGTCTGTTAAAAGTCAAAATTACCTTGGGTTTGAAACCTGTCTTTTTTCTAAAAGTTATATATATGAGAAGTCTTTTGACATCAATTTTATAGCTTGTTCACCACGGAGTGAGCATAATGTTGTTGGGTATGAATTAAAAGAAGTTGATTATAGTATGTGGAATACAAATAATGAAAAAAGAGGGTTAGTAAATGAGTGTAAATATTATTATATATTACATAAAGATACACCAATAGGAAAAGTTAACATAATAAAAAGTAACAATATAACAGGTATTTATGATTTTGAAATTTTTAGCAAATATCAAAATATGGGATATGGAAGTGGATTTTTAAAACAGTTTATTTCCGAAAATAAGGGATACTTTTTTATTCAAACTTGGTCTGACAATTTAAGTGCAATAAAATCATATATCAAAGCTGGGTTTAGAATATATGATAATCTATATAGGTTCGTTAAGAGAGGATACTAAGCAATGAATGAATTAGAGATATTTCGGCAAAAATGATGGAAATAAGATATTATTAGTGAAAGAGGAAAATAAGTGGTCTTTTCCGGGTGGATGGGTTGATTATAATGAATCAGTTGCGTCCAATACTATTATAGATTGTCGACCTCTGTCGACAAGAAGCAGCCGCTTGAAAAAATTGTGCCAGATATGTTATGGAGGGCATGCGAAAATTGTGTTAATTTGTATGAAGGAAACGTTATCAATTTGTCCGCAGTATGGAGAGCGTTGACATAGGGGTGATAAAAGGGAGCGGCAAATAATGGGAAGACAGAAGCTATATAATGAAATGAAAAGATGATTTCATGCTAAGACAGCAGATAATGTTTCCGGATGCTGTTGCAATAGGGGGATAGTGGAACGGCAGAAAACTGTATATGGTAGCAGAATCGACACAGGATTACATTTTTTTGACAAGGCACTGTCAAAACTGTAAATGTGTCGATTTTGTCTTGCAGAAGAAGTACGGAATTTATTTGAAAATATATGCCGTAACATTGACAGAAACCGTGTAATCGCTTACATTTTTGGTTAAAATGCATGAAACGGAATGGAAGGTTTTGGCTATAATAGACGAAAGTTATCTGCATCAGGAAGAAATGATTTAAAATCCTTGATATTTTTTTGTCAAATTGATACAATATGTAAGAATTGGGTACGGTGACTGTAAGAGGAAGCCGTATAATGTATGTGGGCAGAGAGCTTTCGGGCTTTCAGTCGGGGTTAAAAGTTTCATAAATCTATGAAAAGGGAGACAAGACACATGAACAAATGGGTGTACAAATTCAAAGAAGGCAATGCCGACATGAGAAACCTGCTTGGTGGTAAAGGTGCAAACCTTGCCGAGATGACCAACTTAGGCCTTCCCATTCCGCAGGGCTTTACTGTAACAACTGAGGCTTGTACAGATTATTACAAGCAGGGCAAGGCAATTTCCGCAGAAATTCAGGATCAGATTTTCCAGAACATTACAGACCTGGAAGCTCTTATGGGCAAGAAATTCGGTGATACCGAAGATCCCTTACTGGTATCAGTTCGTTCCGGCGCAAGGGCATCCATGCCTGGTATGATGGATACTATCTTAAATCTTGGACTGAATGACGTTGCAGTAGAAGGTTTTGCTAAGAAAACAGGCAATCCCAGATTTGCATATGATTCCTACCGTCGTTTTATTCAGATGTATTCTGACGTTGTAATGGAAGTTCCCAAGTCCTTTTTTGAGAAGATTATTGATGAAATGAAGGAAGCAAAGGGCGTTCACTATGATACAGAGCTTGATGCTAATGATTTAAAGGAACTGGCAGACAGATTCAAGGCTGTTTATAAAGAAGCAATGAAGGGTGAAGAGTTCCCTCAGGATCCCAAGGAGCAGCTTATGGGAGCAGTTAAGGCTGTATTCCGTTCATGGGATAATCCCCGTGCTATCGTGTACAGACGTATGAACGATATCCCCGGTGACTGGGGTACCGCTGTAAACGTACAGTGCATGGTATTCGGTAACAAGGGTAATACATCCGGTACAGGTGTTGCATTTACACGTAACCCGTCCACCGGTGAAAAGGGTATCTACGGTGAATACTTAATCAATGCACAGGGTGAAGACGTTGTTGCAGGTGTTCGTACACCTCAGCCTATCAGCCAGCTTGAGAAAGATTTACCTGAATGCTACAAGCAGTTTATGGAACTGGCAATGAAGCTGGAAAACCATTACCGCGATATGCAGGATATGGAGTTCACCATTGAAGAAGGCAAATTATACTTCTTACAGACCAGAAACGGTAAGAGAACCGCTCCTGCAGCTATCAATATTGCATGTGATTTAGTTGATGAAGGCAAGATTACACCCGAAGAGGCTGTATGCCGTATCGAAGCTAAATCTTTAGACCAGTTATTGCATCCTACCTTCAATGCAGCAGCATTAAAGGCCGGTGAAGTAATCGGTTCTGCACTTCCTGCATCTCCCGGCGCAGCAGCAGGTAAGGTTTACTTTACTGCTGAAGACGCAAAGGCAGCAGGCAAGGGCGGACGCGGCGAAAGAGTTATTCTGGTTCGTTTGGAGACCTCTCCTGAAGATATCGAAGGTATGCATGCAGCTGAAGGTATCCTGACTGTTCGTGGCGGTATGACCTCTCATGCAGCAGTTGTTGCACGTGGTATGGGTACCTGCTGTGTATCAGGCTGCGGTGAAATCAAGATTAATGAAGAAGCAAAGGTGTTTACACTTGGCGGTTATGAGTTCCATGAAGGAGATTACATTTCTCTGGATGGTTCTACCGGTAAGATTTACAAAGGAGATATCAAGACTGAAGAAGCTTCCGTAGGCGGCAACTTCGGACGTATCATGGAGTGGGCTGACCAGTTCAGAACCTTAAAGGTACGTACCAATGCAGATACTCCTGCAGATACAGCAAACGCTGTTAAGCTTGGTGCAGAAGGTATCGGTCTCTGCCGTACAGAGCATATGTTCTTCGGCGAAGACAGAATTCCTAAGATGCGTAAGATGATTCTTTCTGATTCTGTAGAAGCAAGAGAAGCAGCATTAAATGAGCTTCTTGTATTCCAGAAGGCAGACTTTAAGGCTATGTACGAAGCTCTGGAAGGCAAGCCGATGACAGTACGTTATCTGGATCCGCCTCTTCATGAGTTCATTCCTACCTCTGCTGAAGACATTGCAGCACTGGCTAAGGATATGGGACTTACTGTAGAAGCTGTAAAGGCTAAATGTGATTCCCTCCATGAGTTCAACCCTATGATGGGTCACCGTGGATGCCGTCTGGCAGTTACCTATCCTGAAATTGCCAAGATGCAGACCAGAGCCGTTATGGAAGCTGCTATTGAAGTGAAGAATGAGAAGGGTTACGATGTCGTTCCTGAAATCATGATTCCTCTTGTTGGCGAAAAGAAAGAGCTTAAGTTTGTTAAGGATGTAGTAGTAGAAATCGCTGAACAGGTTAAGGCTGAGAAGAATTCCGACATTGTATACCACATCGGTACCATGATTGAAATTCCTCGTGCAGCACTGACTGCTGATGCTATCGCAGAAGAAGCTGAGTTCTTCTCCTTCGGTACCAATGACTTAACTCAGATGACTTTCGGTTTCTCTCGTGATGACGCCGGCAAGTTCTTGGATTCTTACTATCAGGCTAAGATTTATGAGTCCGATCCGTTTGCAAGACTGGATCAGACCGGTGTTGGTCAGTTAGTACAGATGGCAGTAGAAAAGGGCCGCAAGACACGTCCTGAGTTGAAGTGCGGTATCTGTGGCGAGCATGGTGGAGATCCTTCTTCCGTAGAGTTCTGCCATAAGATTGGTCTTAATTATGTATCCTGCTCACCGTTCCGTGTGCCTATCGCAAGACTGGCCGCAGCACAGGCTGCTTTAAACAACAAATAATATATCGAAACATTAATACTGCGGTATTGATTGACTGAAGATATGAATCACCCCCAGGTAGCAGGCGAAAGCCTGTTATCTGGGGGCTTTTATAAAAATAAATCAATAATGGCGATGAGTACAGATGCATATTCAGGGAAAAGCAATTATCTTCCTGGCTGTATCAAATGAAGGGGGAATTTAAATAAAAAGCAAAAAAGAAAACAAACTCCGCATTTTTGCCAACAACGCCTACGCTGTAAAAACTGTATGGCAGATAAGTAAAAGCCGTGTCATACATACGGCGGTAGGCTCGGTTGCGGACTATACGGAATGGATTTTTATGAGCATATTTTTCCTGCGTTATGTTATCGGTGCAATTGAAAATGAGGCTCCCGTGGAAAAAATTCTTTTCTTCATTGGTGTATGCTTTGCAGTATTTTTATTGCTTGCAATCTACCAAAGCTATATTATCTCGGCAGTTTATCCTTTTACCGACAATAAAATCTACCGAACACTTTACCGTAAGCTTTATGCAAAGGCAAGAAACGTTGAGCTGCGCTGTTTCGAGGATGCAGATTTTTACAACCGCTATACCATGGCACTTGATGGCTCTGCACAGAAAATGACAGCCTCGGTCAATTATTTCTTTTCGGTTGTGTTCGGAGTAATTGCGGCAGCGGCGGCATTCTGGTCTATGTTTACTATCGACCCCTGGTCTGTTCTTTTTGTGATTTCACCAATTGTCGGCAACTTCGTTTTCGGTGCGCTTATGAACAGGATATGGGGCGGACGTTATGTTGACACTGTAAAAAATAACCGTATTGCAGAATATGTAAACCGTGTAATGCATCTTGCTGAATACGCAAAGGAAATCCGCTATTCAAGCATACACGGGCTTATGATGAAACGCTACAATGATGCTATGGATGGTAACGCAAGGGTTGCCGACAAATACGGCAAAAAGGCTATTGCGTACACCTGGGCACAGAATGTTACAACCTTTGCCCTTGTTTTTGAGGGCATTATGATTTACGCTGCATACCGTACTATTGTGTCGCAGACTATGGGACTTGCGGAGCTTGCAATTATGTTTACGGCAATGTCAACGTCCTCGTGGATTCTGATAGGACTTTTCAACAATTTTACCGAGGCGCTTAAAAATGGACAGTTTCTTGAATATTTCCGCACCTTTATGGAGTACAAGGAGAAAATTCCCGAAAGTCAGGACGGTATGATGTGCGAAAAGATAAACTCAATTGAGTTTAAGGACGTATGCTTTGAATACAAGGAAAACGAGCCTGTTATAAGCAATCTCTCTTTCAGAATCGAGGGCGATAAGGTATGTGCATTGGTCGGTCATAACGGCGCAGGAAAGTCTACTATTATAAAACTGTTATTCCGACTTTACGACCCCACAGGCGGCGAAATTCTTGTGAACGGTATAAATATCAGGGAATACAACCTTAAATCCTACCGTAAGCAGTTCTCCGCTGCTTTTCAGGATTACAAGGTTATGGCGATGTCGGTCAAAGATAACGTACTTATGGGCGAAAAGTTTGACAATCCAGACAAAATTGCTGAACGTGCGCTCCGATGTGCGGGAGTATGGGACAAGGTTTCCGGTCTTTTTGGTGGAATGAACACCATTATGACAAGGGAGTTTGACAATGAGGGGGCGGTACTTTCGGGTGGAGAACAGCAGAAAATCGTTGTTGCACGTGCCTTTGCACAGAATGCTTCCGTCAAGGTCTTTGACGAGCCGTCTTCTGCCCTCGACCCGATTGCCGAGTATGATTTATACAAGGGCATTATGAACGAGAGCAGGGGACACATCACTCTGTTTATATCCCACAGACTTTCCTCCGTAAAGGACGCAGACGAGGTGTTTATGCTTGAAAACGGCTCTGTTATCGAGCAGGGTACACACCGTCAGCTTATGGATATGGGCGGAAAATACTGTGAAATGTTCACAAAGCAGGCACAGAATTATCTTGCTGATGAAACATACAGAGAGGGGGTTACAGCGTGAAAAAGTTTAAAAAGCTTTTGGGTGACAACCTCTGGCTGTTTAAAGTCTGTTATAAAGCCGCACCGTCCTATATGATTTGCTACATAATTGAGGCAATACGAAACGAGGTTGTTGTGTTCCTTGAGTTTACATTTGCCCTGAATTTCGTGCTGGAATGTGCCGAGTTCGGCAGACCGTTCAAAACAGCGGCAATTTTTCTGCTGTCACTCCTTGCATTTGTGATGCTGGGACTTTGGTTTAATGCCTATCTGTTCCAGAAATTACAGCAGAAAGCGCAGCCGAAAATCAAGCAGGCTATCAAGCAGATGATGTTTAACAAGGCAAAGGAAATTGACCTTGAATGCTACGACAACCCCGAGTTCTACAACGATTATGTACTGTCCGTATCCGAGGTGGACAATCAGATAGGGCGAATTTACACCCTTATCACAAACTTCTGCACAGGGCTTGTTTCAATCATTCTGTCGGGCGCCTTCTTTATCGGCAACGACCCTGTTTCCTTTATTTTTATTGCAGTATCCTTTGCTGCATCTTTATGGTCGGGTAAGGCTATAAACAAGCTGAATTTCAAAATCCGCAACGAGAAGAATCCCCACGAGCGCCAGCTTGGTTATGTAAACCGTGTATTCTATCTTAGTGATTACGCAAAGGAAGTAAGGCTCAACACTGAGGTTTCCGAAGAATTGCTGAAAGACTTTGACGAAACAAACGATAAGGTTCTTGCAATTGACAAAAAGAACGCAGGTAAGCGTTTCGGTCTGCAAATTATGAAAGATTATATCTGCAACAATTTTCTTATTGATGTGCTGTATATGATTTATCTTGTGTATTCGGCAGCGGTACTGCACCGAATTTCATACAGTAACGTTGCGGTTATGCATGGCACGGCAAACCGAATGAAAAACCGTATGCGGCAGTTTTCGGACGTTTACCCGAAAATGCAGGAAATCAGTATGTACGTGACGAAAATGCAGAACTTCCTTAATATTGAGCCGAAAATTATCAGTACCGGCAAAAAGCCGCTGCCCGAAAAGCCTACCGAAATCAAACTGCGTAACGTGTCTTTCGGCTACAACGAAAAGGACGGCTACATCTTAAACAACATCAGTATGAAGATAAATCCCTACAGCAAAATTGCCATTGTCGGCTACAACGGAGCAGGCAAAACCACGCTGATAAAGCTGATTATGCGGCTTTACGACCCGAATGAGGGCGAGATTCTCCTTGACGGTGTTAATATCAAGGAATATGACGTAGAAGAGTACCGTTGTAAAATCGGAACGGTTTTTCAGGACTTCAAGATTTTTGCCGCAACGGTAAAGGAAAATGTACTGCTTGATTTTGCAGAGAATGGCGGGGATAAAGACGTTATAAACGCTATCGAAAAGAGTGGTTTCAGCAAAAGACTTGAAACACTTGCGGACGGACTTTCCACAAATCTCACCACGGAATTTGAGGAAAACGGCGTAAACCTTTCGGGCGGCGAGGGACAAAAGCTTGCGGTTGCGAGAGTATTCTACAAGGACGCTAATCTCATTATCCTTGACGAGCCAAGCTCTGCACTTGACCCTATTGCTGAGTATCATCTGAACCACTCGATGCTCACGGCGGCAGAAAACAAGTCAGTTATTTTTATCTCCCACCGTCTTTCCACAACACGAATTGCCGACAGGATTTATATGCTTGAAAAGGGCAGAATTATTGAGGAGGGTTCTCACGCAGAACTGCTCAATTGCAAGGGTAAATATTCTGAAATGTGGAAAGTTCAGGCGGGGCAGTATTTATAAAATCAAGCAACACTATTTATATGGCACAAACTGCTCAAAATGCCAGGGGCAGATAATAATCGCCTTGGTTTCGTATCAAAGACCGTTTTTTCGTCATAAATATAGTTGTTCACTTGTAAATCCTTCGTTATAATATATTCGTACATATTTATGCTGATATTGAAGATACCTTTATCTTAGAAAGGAAATTGTATGGAAATATACATTCCCCCCAATATAAAAAAGTTAATAGACAATAAGCCCTATACCGTAGACGGCATCGGCTTGTCGGGCTCTAAGATACTCTGCTTTGATGATATGGTACTTAAAATAGAAAAGACGGGGGAGGAGCCGGAGAGAGAACGGACTATGATGGAGTGGCTTAAGGGCAGGCTTCCTGTTCCGCAGATACTGGCGTTTGAAAGGCATATGGGCAGCAATTATCTGCTTATGTCAAAGGTTCCCGGCAGGATGGCATGCGATGAAAGCTATCAGGCAAATCCGGGAGAGGCAGTTCGCCTGCTGGCGGAAGGACTGAAGCTGTTGTGGGCGGTGGATATAAAGAACTGTCCCTGCATAAATGATATTGAAAATAAGTTAAGACAGGCAAAATACCGGGTGGAAAATGCGCTCTGTGATGTGGATAATACAGAGCCGGAGACCTTTGGCGAAGGCGGCTTTGCAAGTCCAAAGGAATTGTACCGATGGCTTTGGGAGAACAGGCCAAAGGAAGAGCCGGTGCTTGCACACGGGGATTATTGTCTGCCCAATCTGTTTTTTGAAAAAGGTACTATAAGCGGCTATATCGATTTGGGGCGTGCCGGAATTGCGGATAAATGGCAGGACATCGCCCTGTGCGTCAGGAGCATCCGCCATAATTTCGGTACAGATGCCGCATATACAGAACTGTTTTTTCGCTGCCTTGAAATGGAGCCGGATGAACGGAAAATAAGATATTACATATTAATGGATGAGTTGTTTTAAGGAGGGTAAAATGCAACAGGCAAACAGTATAGCCATACCGGCTATTTTAAAGGTGGGAAGGGGCGCGCTTGATAATATCGGTATGTGCTTAAAGGACGGTAAATTTGAGCAGGTTGTCATTTATTTTGGCAACGGTCTGATTGATTTGTTCGGCATGAAGGTAATGGAGTCGTTACAGGCAGCGGGCATCAGGGTCTTAGAATACCGGGAACTGGACACGGTAGATATTGACGATATTATTACGCTGGCCTTTTCCATATCCAACAAGGCACAGGCCGTGATTTCCATTGGCGGCGGAAAAGTAATTGATGCAGGAAAGTATGCTGCCTTTTTGCGCAATCTGCCATTTATCAGTGTACCTACCTCAAGCTCCAGTGACGGCTTTTCCAGTGCAAGTGCATCCCTTATCGTGGATGGAAAGCGGACCTCTGTTCCGGCAAAGCTGGCGTATGGGATTGTGGTGGATTTGGAGGTTATTAAAACTGCGCCGGAAAAATTTATTTATTCCGGTATCGGGGATATGATTTCTAAAATTACGGCGCTGTATGACTGGGTGTATGAGGCAGAAGGCGGCTTTACCGTATTAAATGATTTTGCTATGATGATAGCAAAGAAAGCGGTAAACAGCTTTGTACGGACGCCTTATCAGAGCATAAAAGAAGATTTGTTTTTAAAGGAATTGGTGGATTCTTTGGCAATGAGCGGGATTGCAAACGAGATTGCAGGCAGCAGTGCCCCCACCAGCGGCAGTGAGCATCTGATTTCCCATGCCCTTGACAAGATTTTAGAGGTGCCGCAGCTGCATGGGGTACAGGTAGGGATTGCTGCCTATATTATGAGCAAGGTGCAGAATCACCGTTATGTGCGTGTTAATACCGTGCTTTCGGATACGGGCTTTTGGGATTATGCAGCATCCTTAAAGATGAAACGGGAAGATTATATAAAGGCGATAGATATGGCGCCTTCTATAAAACCGTACAGGCACACTTATCTGCATGAGGAAAAATACAGGGAAGCGGCTAAAAAGCTGATATATGAAGATGAAATATTAAAAAAAGTGCTGGCAGACTGACAGTACGATATGGAAAATTGACAGTACGATATGGATAAACGGCTGAATAAATACATAATATGGGCATGATGGGCAGACATGGAGGAAGCTATGGAGAAATACAGCTTAAACGGAGAATGGAAATTAAAGGTAATCGGGGACAATGTATATCATATTCCGCAGGAGTATGTAAAGACGGTTGTGCCGGGGACGGTTTTTGGCACATATGTGGAAAACGGCATGATGCCGGACCCTTTTTATGGTGAAAATGAGCTTCTGGCAGTAAAGCTTTCGGACAATGATTTTGAATATGTAAGGACGTTTACGGTAGAAGAGACACAGCTTGCCTTTGATGCGCTTTTACTGGTATTTGAAGGAATCGATACGCTGGCGGATATCTATATAAACGGACAGCTTTTAGATTATGTTTTTAACATGCATATCCGGCACGAATATGATGTGCTTAAGCTGGTTAAGCCCGGAGAAAATGAATTGCGGGTAGTGCTGCATTCACCGGTAAAATACATCCGGGAAGAAAACGAAAAGGTCTATACAGGCGGCAGCTTAGATGCCATGGAGGGATATCCGCATCTTAGAAAGGCACATTGTATGTTTGGCTGGGACTGGGGGCCGAGACTGCCGGATGCAGGTATCTTCAGACCGGTTTATCTGCTTGGCGTGGAAAAGGCAAGAATCAGAGAGGTATATGTAACCCAGAAGCATACCGGGGACAGGGTGGTACTTTCCTTTGCGGCAAAGAACGATTTGTTTGATTTGTCGCAAAACTATCGGGTGGAGGTTTTGGTAACAGCTCCTGACGGAACGGTCTACAGGCAGGAGGAAAACCGGACAGTCGTTATAGACAATCCTATGCTTTGGTGGCCTAACGGCTATGGCAGCCAGCCCCTTTATACGGTAACGGCAAAGCTTTTGCAGGAGAGGGAAGACGGAGAAAGCATAGTACTGGATGTGTGGGAGAGGCGTATCGGCCTTCGCACCATGGAGGTAAACACAGAGCCTGATGAGTGGGGGCAAAGCTTTGCTCACAGGGTAAACGGACTGGATATTTTTGCCATGGGTGCGGATTATATTCCGGAGGACAATCTCTTTGGACGTATCAATGCGGACCGTACCAGAAGATTATTGGAGGACTGCGTGGCAGCAAATTACAATTGCATCAGGGTATGGGGAGGCGGCTATTATCCTGACGATTACTTCTTTGATATCTGTGATGAGCTGGGACTTTTGGTATGGCAGGACTTTATGTTTGCATGCTCCTCATATGAGCTGGATGATGCGTTTGAAGCCAATATCAGGGAAGAGATTGCACAGAATGTAAGAAGGCTGCGCCATCATGCCTGTCTGGCCCTTTGGTGCGGCAACAATGAGATGGAAACCCAGACTCTGGATGGCTGCTGGAAGCCTTCCCAAAAGCAGAAGTGCGATTATATCAAGATTTTTGAATATATCATTCCTGAAATTGTAAAAAAGGAGGACCCGCAGACCTTTTACTGGCCTTCTTCCCCTTCTTCAGGCGGCAACTACGACAATCCCTGGGATGAAAACAGGGGAGATACGCACTACTGGGATGTATGGCATGGAAGCAGGCCTTTTACGGCTTACAGGGATTATCACTTCCGTTATCTGTCGGAGTTCGGATTCCAGTCCTTTCCATGCTTAAAGACGGTGGAAAGCTTTACGGAAGCTGCCGACAGGAATATTTTTTCAAGAGTAATGGAAATGCATCAGAGAAACCGGGCAGCCAACGGCAAGATACTGGATTATCTTGCCCAGACTTACCTGTATCCCAAGGATTTTGACAGCCTGCTTTATACTTCACAGCTTTTGCAGGCGGAAGCTATCCGGTACGGCGTAGAGCATTTCAGACGTTACCGGGGACGCTGTATGGGTACGGTGGTATGGCAGCTTAACGATATCTGGCCGGTAGCCTCCTGGGCCAGTATCGATTATTTCGGACGCTGGAAAGCACTGCATTATGCAGAACGCAAAATGTTTGCGCCCATTCTGCTTTCCTGCGAGGAAACAGGAGAACTGAGCGAACGGGTATCCTGTGTACAGGAGAGGAGAAATCCTATAGAAATTTCTGCAAGGCTGCATGTGGCAAACGAAACCTGGGATACCGTGGAAGGAACGGTTGTCTGGGCGCTTCGCAGACCGGATGCTTCTGTTATCTTAGAGGGGCAGGAAAAGGTTACGGTTAAGCCCTTTAGCGGAACATGGCTTACAAAACTGGATTTTTCGGAATATGACGAAAGAGGCTGCTATATCAGCTATGGCTTTGTAAAGGACGGAAAGGAGATTTCGGCAGGAACTACGCTGTTTACACCGCCAAAGCACTTTAAATTTGAAGATCCACGGCTTACCTGGCAGACAGAAGGAAGCTGCATCAGGATCAAGGCATCTGCTTATGCCAAAAGTGTGGAAATCACAGCCCTTGACGGGGATGTAAGGTTCTCTGATAACTATTTTGATATGAACGCAGGGGAGATCTGCGTACAGATTGTATCGGGAGAAGCAACGGAATTCTCGGTACGGAGCGTGTATGACATTGCGTTTTAGAACAGGAATAAGGGAAGCCTCACAGCCTTGCACGGTGTTTGCTCAATAAAATACCGGACTGGGAGTATGGCATCTGATACGGAAAATGTAGGGAGAAACAGGCTTAATGTAGGGAGAAACAGATTTGAAACAGATTTTAAAGAATATTATTAAAAATATCTGCATAGGGCTTTGGGCGGCAGCTTTATTTTCCGGCTGCGGCAAAGCAGAAAATACAGGCAGTCAGACAGAAAGCGATAGCATAGAGCAGTCAGGGATGGCGATACAGGACAGCGCGGCGGCACAGAATAACGAGGGGGAAGCTACGCCGGATATGCTGTTTTCCGAGTGCGAATACCTGACCAGGGAAATGTATGAGAGAGCAACGGCTTATCAGGAGGGCGACCTGTCCCGGATAGCAGCGGCTATGAGAAAGGCAGAAGCAGGCGAGGCGGTGACGATTGGCGTTATCGGCGGTTCCATCACACAGGGCTCTTCTGCTACGGGGCAGGATAAGTGTTATGCCGCTCTTTTGGGAAAATGGTGGGAGGATACCTTCCCGGAGGCGGAGATTACCTTTATCAATGCAGGAGTGGGAGGTACTGGCTCTTATCTGGGTGTTCACAGGGTAGAAGAGGATTTGCTTTCCTGTGAGCCGGATTTTGTTGTAGTGGAATTTTCCGTAAATGACGGCAACAGTCTGTTTTATAAAAAGAGCTATGACAATCTGGTACGCCGCATCCTGAAAGAGGACAATATGCCGGCAGTATTGCTTTTATTTATGACTATGGAGGACGGTACCAGCGCCCAGGACAATGATGCGCTTATCGGCTTCCGGTATGGGCTTCCCATGTTAAGCTACCGTAACGCCGTGCTTGAGGAAATCGAGAATGGCAGCTTTACGTGGAAGGATATTTCGCCGGACAATATTCATCCCAATGACAGAGGGCATGCCATTGTAGGGGAAATCCTTTCGGTATACCTGACGGATATTCATAACCGTTTGGATACAATTGATACGGAGGCTGCACCTTTTGATAAGCCTGCCGTTACAAAAGAGGTCTATATGGATGCGGCTATCTTAAACAATGAAGATATAGAACCGACTGTATGGGGCAGCTTTGAAAAGCAGGATGTGAACGGGAGGTTTCCGGGTAACTGGAGTACAAAGGACGGAGAGGAAGCGATTGCCTTTACCGTAGAGGCTGCAAATATCGGTATTATGTACCAAAAAACAGTAGACGGACTTAGCGGTCAGTTTGAGGTTTATGTGGACGGTGAGTATACCATGACGTTGGATGCTGATTTTAAAGGCGGCTGGGGCGATTACGGAGAAACTGCGGAGGTATATGCATCAGAGGAGAAAAAGGAGCATCTGATAGAAATAAAGAAAAAAGAAGGCTCCACAGGGGGAGCCTTCACCATACTGGGCTTGCTGATATCCTGATGACAGAAACCGGAAGCTGCAGGCAAACCTGTTGTAAAGCTATCGGCTTTCATAGAAACCGGACAGGTTTTCCAGAGTTATTACATAGGGATGGTTATATACATAATGAATATAGTCGGGACTGTTCTGCTCGTGAATATGAATGGTGTGCCAGGTTAAAAACCAGCACCAGTCGATGTTTTTTAAGGCAAGCAGACCGGGTTCCGGAATAGGACCGTTTTCATGATGACAGACAGGCATAGGCTTGTCTGTTATTTTTTTGAGCTTTTCATAAAGCTCTTCATGGATACCTTCGGTATAAGCATCGGCACCGATGATGTCTACATAAGCGTCACCCGGATACCAGCCGTCGTGCATTTCATGGGAATAGCCCAATACCCAGATTAAATTATTAAGCCTGTGCAGATTGGTAAAGCGGTTGTACATAAGCTGCCAAAGCTTTTTAAAAGGCTCGGCGCCGCCTTTTCCCCACCAGAACCAGGCACCGTCAAATTCGTGGAGCGGTCTGAAGAGTACGGGAATATGGGCTTCGCACAGTACTTTGAGAGCATTTGCCACAGCATCGAGATTGTCCAAAAGTCCCTGATAGAGAGCTGTGCCGGGGGTCAGCAGCTTAGTCATATCCACGCTTTCCTGACTGGATGGATAACCGAGACCGTAGGGTGGGATGCCCCAGTGCCAGCAGATGGAAACGATGCCGCCTTTTTTGTGCCAGGCAATCGCCCGCCTGTTGACACCGTCAAAGTCATTTCCTATGTAGTCGAGCCCCAATATGGCAGGAAGATGGCCGCTGACCTTTTGGATATAGGAAAGCTCATCACCGTTTGTTTTGTCTTCGGGACATTCCTGCTGACCGGACAGGATTCCTTTTCCTTTTAGGGAAGAAAGAAAGCTGTAGAGTCTGGCGGCAGAATCCTGCGCGGACGGATTTGTCAGTGTGTAAGTATTTGCCGTCATGTGATACCTCCTTAATAAATATATAA
The DNA here is from genome assembly GCA_900551115.1 of uncultured Lachnospiraceae bacterium. Lineage (GTDB taxonomy): Bacteria > Bacillota > Clostridia > Lachnospirales > Lachnospiraceae > Acetatifactor. The sequence goes on along the minus strand of URUY01000023.1, from coordinate 27,818 downwards.
TAATAAATGATAACATATAAGGTAAATAATGAAAAGCTAAAATTAGCTAAAATATATTAATATTAGCTAAAATAAAAAAGAAAAAGAGCTTGAAAGCGTGAAAAACAAGCTAAAAACAGTAAAAAAGTAAGGAATTAAAAGAATAACTTAATATGTATATTACGGCAAAAGAACCAAAAGAATCTTGAAACGCTGTTAAAAATGTACAAATATAAGAAGACAATATTGTTAAAAACAACAAAATGCATAAAACATGTTGAAGTTTAAGGTTAGTTATAGTAAGATTATTTCATAGATTAAAACAACTTAAAACAAATTAACAAATGGTGTGCAGGGGACCTTCCCTGCAAAAGTGATGTTTGAGCTGCCATATGGCGGCAGGGAGCGGGAAATGAAGAAGGGCGGAAGAATTTTGAGCATCGGGTTGGCAGCAGTGCTTGGTATGATGTCTGCCGGATGTATGGCAGAAAAAAGCAGTGTGCAGCCGGGAAATGACAGGGGAGAGAAAAGTGATTACATTCCGGAAACAGTAGGGATATATGAAGCGGAAGACGCCGCGTGGAACGGTAACGTAAAAGTGCCGGCAGGTCTTACAAAGAAAGAATACTCCGGTACAGGCTATGTGGAAGGCTTTGAAGAAGATGCCGATGGCTGTACCTTTACTATAACAATAGAAGAAACCGGATTTTATGATTTGAATTTTGTCAGCGCCAGTGCCGGCGGGGAGAAACACAATTACGTTACGGTAGACGGTGAGCAGATAGGAACGGTCATGGTTGAGGAAAGCGGATTTGCAGATTCGCTTATCAACCGGATTTATATGGAGGCGGGAGAACATAAAATCAGCATTTCCAAATATTGGGGATGGATTTCCTTAGACTGTCTTAAGGTGCTTACCTCAGAGCCTATAGACCCCGGCATATATGAAGTAAACGCTGCCCTCAGTAATCCGGCAGCCTCAGAGCAGACGCAAAGGCTTTACAGCTATTTGTGTGATATATACGGTGAGAAAATCCTTTCGGGCCAGTACTGTGATACAGGTCAGTACGGACGGGAATTTCAGGTGGTGAAAAATGCTGTGGGAAAGACGCCGGCAGTTTTGGGTCTGGACTTCATAGAATATACGCCCTCCCGTGTGGAGAACGGCAGTCAGGGGCATGCAACGGAATTTGCTCTGGACTTTTGGGAGAGCGGCGGTATCGTAACCTTTTGCTGGCATTGGAATGCACCGTCTAAGTATATTACCGGAGAATGGTACAGTGCCTTTTATACGGATTCCACCAACATCAATCTGGAGAAGATTATGAGCGGAGAGGATGAGGAAGGCTATGAGCTTTTGATGAAGGATATTGACGCTATAGCAGAACAGCTTTTGATTTTAAAGGAAGCGGATGTGCCGGTTTTATGGAGACCGTTACATGAAGCAAGCGGCGGTTGGTTCTGGTGGGGCGCATCGGGGCCTGAGGCTTACAAGCAGCTTTACATATTGCTTTATGACAGACTGACGAATGAATACGGGCTTGACAATCTGATATGGCTTTGGAACGGACAGGATGCGGAATGGTATCCCGGAGACGAATATGTGGATATTATCGGTGAGGATATTTATCCGGGCGAAAGAGTTTATGTACCGCAGACATCGGCTTATCTGAATGCAGCAGAAAATTACAGCACAGAACAAAAAATGGTATATCTGTCCGAAAACGGCTGTCTCTTTGACCCTGAGCTGGCAAGGAGGGACGGCGCAATGTGGGGTATGTGGTGTACCTGGCAGGGTGAGTTTGTAGCAAAGGATGTTGCCATGTATACGCTGAGCGAACAATATACGGAAGAATCCATGCTGCAAAAAGCGTATGAGGACGAGGGGGTCATTACGCTTGAGGATTTACCGGACTTTACAACTTATGAAATCAGAAAGGACTTGCAGTAATCCGGCAGTCCGCAGTAAAAATAAGAGAAAGAGGTAGAGGTATGAAACGGAGGGTAACCGGCACAAAAATCATGGCACTGGCACTGACAGTCGTTATGGCTCTGTCCCTGTTTCCGATAGCAGAGTTAGACGGCTATGCAAAGACAGAAATGCTGATGGATGAATTTGATGAGATTATCAGTACCTATAACATTGATGATTCTATTCCCGGCTATAAAGAATATATGGAGGAGCATGCTGACGCAGCCCGTTCCACCGACATTTTAGAGATACCGGCAGGCGGCTATGTAAGATATGAGGAAAGCGATAAGGCGGCAGAACCCACAGTCTATACGGACTATGAAGGAATGACCGGAGAAAGTGTTCTGACCGGTGAGGATTCCCTGATTGAGTTTGAAGTGGATGTTAAGAAGAGCGGTCTGTACAATCTGTCCGTAGTGTATTATCCGGTAGAAGGTAAAAACTCGGACATCGAAAGAAGCTTTTTTATAGACGGAGAACTTCCCTATGCGGAATTGTCACTGCTGACATTTCCCAGAGTCTGGGTGAACTATACAGATGAAACTTATGTCAATGAAGACGGCGTTACCGTGAAGACCTGGGCAAAAGACAATCAGGGAAATGATGTAAAGCCCAAGACAATGGAAATGCCGGAATGGCAGAGCAGATATCTGTATGACAGCAACGGCTATATTACAGAGCCCCTTGCCATTTATCTGGAAGAGGGCGTTCATACGATATCCATGGTTTCTTTAAAGGAGCCTATGCTGATTAATAAACTGGTGCTTAACAGCGAGGGTGTGGCACAATCCTATGCAGAGGTAAAGGCGGCGCAGGATGCGGCAGGAGCGGCAGATACCACAGGCCGGCACATTGTTTTGGAAGGCGAGTATGCGGTTAAGACTTCCTCCCAGATGCTTTATCCCCAGCAGGATCAGTCTTCACCATCGGTTTATCCGTCAAGCCCCAAGGAGCTTTTGAATAACTCCATCGGCGGCAATTCCTGGAGACTGGTAGGTCAGTGGATTGAATGGGATTTTGACGTTGCAGAAAGCGGTTATTACAATATTTCACTTTACGACAAACAGAATTTCTCAAGAGGTATTCACGTCTCAAGACGTATCACCATTGACGGAGAAGTTCCTTTTGAAGAGATGTCGGATTATGCGTTTAATTATGAGCAGAGCTGGAGAGAAGATGTTCTTTCCGATGAAAACGGCGAGGCATACAGGTTCTATTTGGAAGCAGGACACCATACCCTTCGTATGGAAGTGGTTTTGGGTGAATTTTCCGAAATCGTAGGTCTTGTAGAGGACGCCGTAGGGCAGCTTAACAATATTTACAGGCAGGTCATCAAGGTAACCGGTGTCAAACCGGATACTTACCGTGATTATCAGATTGCGGCAACACTGCCGGAATTAAAGGGTGAATTGATAGCAGCCAGGGATACTCTGAATTTGGCGCTTACTATGCTGGAAGAGGTGGCAGGTAAGAATACCGATAAAAAAACGGTGCTTTTAACCATGCGTGACCAGTTGGATGATTTGATTGCGGATGAAGAATATTTTGTGCGTACCATCACTTCCTACAAGATAAATGTCAGGGCATTGGGTACGTGGATTACGCAGGTTATCAGCCAGCCGCTGCAGATTGACAGAATCAATATTTACTCTCCCGACACGGAAATTTCTTATGCAAAGGATTCGTTCTTTGACAGCCTGGGCTTTGAGTTCCAAAGACTGTATTATTCCTTTGTGATTGACTATAACAATATCGGCAGCGTAAATGAAGAGGGCGAGGGAGAGTCCATTACCCTTTGGGTAGGGTCGGGACGTGACCAGGCCAACGTTATTAAAGCGCTGGTTGATGAAAACTTTACCAATGAAACCGGTATCGGCGTCAACGTACAGCTGGTGGATATGTCCACACTGTTAAAAGCAACCCTGGTCGGAGAAGGGCCGGATGTGGCGATTCAGGTGGCAAATACAAACGGTATTGCCGGAGCGGTTTTAAATACCGGTAATGATACGCCGGTCAACTATGGTATCCGAAATGCGGTGCTGGATTTGAATGAGTTTCCGGATGCGGCAGAGGTGCTTAGCAGATTCCCCGAAGCGGCAACCACGCAGTTTACCTATGACGGTTCCGTATTTGCACTGCCTGAAACCATTACCTATCCGGTTATGTTCTACAGAAAAGATATTTTGGCGGAAATCGGACTGGAGATTCCCGAAACGTGGGATGACGTAAAGGTGGCAATGACAGTGCTTGCCAAGAATCAGATGGAATTCGGTATGCTTCCTACAGAGCAGCTTTTTGCTTCATTATTGTATCAGAACGGCGGTGCTTATTATACGGAGGACGGAAAGGCATCGGCGCTGGATTCGGATATTGCGGTCAATACCTTTAAGGATTTCTGCGAATATTATACGGATTACAAGCTGGACAAAGAAACCAGCGTGGAAGAGCGTTTCCGTACCGGTGAATGTCCGATTATCATAGCGGATTATACGACCTACAACAATTTTGCGGTATCTGCACCGGATATTGCAGGCTTGTGGAGCTTCACACAGATACCCGGAACGGTGAAGGAAGACGGTACAGTGGACCATTCCGTGGCAAGTACGGGACTGGCAAGTATGATTATGGCAGATACGAAGCATCCTGATGCAAGCTGGGAATTTTTAAAGTGGTGGACCAGTGCGGAAACCCAGACCAAGTACGGACGTGAAATGGAAGGTCTGATGGGCTCTGCGGCAAGGGTACCTACTGCCAACTATGAAGCATTTTTAAATATGCCATGGCCGGTAGATGATTTTGAAGCATTGAAGGCTTCCATGGAATGGGTGGAGGGAATCCCTCAGGTTCCCGGCGGTTATTATTCCTGGCGTAACGTTTATAACGCATTTTACACGGTAGTTACCAATACGGATACTGCGCTGCCAAGGGAAGAACTGATGGATAAGGTTATTTACATCAATGCAGAAATCAACTACAAGCGTGAAGAGCTTGAACTGGACACCAAGGGTGAATAGTAGAAGGAGGAAGAAATGGCAGAGAACGGAACTGTTTCCGAGGTAAAAGTATCACAGGAGGCGCTTGACATAGCAAAAAAGCAGGCGACTCTGGGGTATCGGATAAAAAGAAATAAAGCTTCTTATATGATGCTGGCACCTTATTTTATATTATTTTTCTTCTTCACAGTACTTCCGGTGCTGATGAGCGTTGCTTTCAGCTTCACCTACTACAATATGTTGGAAATGCCGGATTTTATCGGTTGGAAGAATTACATAAAGCTGTTTTTAGAGGATGATATTTTCCTAAAAGCTTTAAAGAACACTTTGATTTTAGCAGTTGTTACCGGACCGGTCAGCTATTTCCTGTGCCTGTTATTTGCATGGATTATCAATGAATTTAAAGGCTGGCTGCGTGCATTCCTTACACTGATATTTTATGCCCCCAGCATCTGCGGTAACGCTTATGTGGTATGGACGCTTATTTTATCAGGCGACAGATACGGTTATTTAAACGGTTTACTGATGGATTTAGGGATTCTGGACGAAGCGATTGTATGGATGAAAACGGAAAAATGGGTGCTTCCCTTCCTGATTGTCGTACAGCTTTGGCTGAGCTTGGGTACCGGCTTCCTTTCCTTTATTGCAGGTTTACAGACCGTGGATAAATCTCTCTATGAAGCGGCGGCACTTGACGGTGTAAAGAACCGCTGGCAGGAGCTTTGGTATGTGACGCTTCCGGCCATGAAACCGCAGCTTATGTTCGGTGCGGTTATGCAGATTACGCAGGCCTTTGCCATTGCAGATGTCTCCATACAGCTTGCGGGCAACCCTTCGGTCAATTATTCGGGTGCAACGGTGGTAACTCACCTGCTTGATTATGGTACCGTGCGTTTTGAAATGGGCTACGCTTCAGCCATAGCAACCGTGCTGTTCCTTTTGATGGTAGGCACTAACCTGCTGGTACAGAAACTGTTAAGGAGGGTAGGAGAGTAATGAAAAAGCAAAAAGACTATTTAAAACCCTACCGAAAACGCCGTTTTTTCAAACCCAGGGAAAAGAAACTGAACCGTTCCATGGCGGGCAATACGCTGTTGTTTGTGCTTATGTTCATATGCGGTCTGGCAATGATACTGCCGCTTGTAATGGTAATCAACAACTGCTTAAAGCCTTTGGATGAACTGTATCAGTTCCCGCCCAAGATTTTTGTGAGAAATCCTACTTTGGAAAATTTCTCGGATTTGTTCACGCTGATGAATGATTCCTGGGTACCTTTTTCCAGATACATATTAAACACCCTGATTATAACCGGGGGGGGTATGGTAGGGCATGTTATTATTGCATCCCTGGCGGCATATCCTTTGGCTAAACACAATTTTCCGGGAAAGAAAATCCTGTTCCAGATGGTTGTGCTTTCCATGATGTTCCATTGGACGGTTACACAGACGCCTCAGTACATGATTATTTCATGGCTGCATATCAACAACAGTTATCTGGCACTTATTCTGCCGGCCTGCTCCTTTGGTATGGGTCTGTACCTGATGAAACAGTTTATGGAACAGCTGCCGGATTCCCTGATGGAATCGGCCAGACTGGACGGTGCAAGCGAGTGGCAGGTATTCTGGAAGATTGTAATGCCTAACGTAAAGCCGGCATGGCTGACACTGGCCATTTTCCAGTTCCAGCAGATGTGGGGCAACACAGGAAGTACCTTCTTAAGAGATGAGGACTTAAAGCCCCTGCAGTATTCCCTGCAGCAGATTTCGGCAGGCGGTATGGCAAGAGCGGGAGCGGCAGCGGCAGTAACCTTTATTATTGCAGCAGTTCCGATTACCTTCTTCTTAGTATGTCAGAGAAATATTCTGGAAACTATGACCTCATCAGGTATGAAAGATTAACAGGAGGAAACGGAGATGAAACGATTCATTCAATTACGAAAAATCATATCTCTTTGTCTGGCGGCGTTTATGCTGGCGCTTACGGCAGGAGAGAATGTATACGCATCCTCGCTTCCGTATGACTGTTATAATTACGACTATCGGGAGTACATCCACTTCACACCGGCGCCCTATGTGCCGGCAGGAACGGTAAGAGGAGAGGATTTTACCTATAACGGAGAGCCGGTAGGAAAATTTGTCACACCTCAGGATTTGTGTCAGGCAGGAGACGGAAAAATCTATGTGGCGGATACCGGTAACAACCGCATCGTTGTATTGGATAAGGATATGAAAAAGGTGTTAAACATTATTACCACCTTTGATAACGGGGGAACGGAGGATTCCTTTAAGCAGCCCTACGGCGTCTGCGTTTCTGAAAAAAATCAGATTTATGTGGCAGATTCTCAGAATAACCGTGTTGTAGTGCTGGAAGAGGACGGTACACTGGTTAAAATCGTAGAAAATCCCCAGTCGGAAAGCTTGGAGGAGGGCTATGTGTTCGTTCCTCTGAAGGTAGCAGTTGACTATGCGGACAGAATCTATGTTATCGCGCAGAATATGTTTGAAGGTATTATGGTATTTGAAAGCAACGGCAGCTTTTCCAGTTTCTTTGGTACCATTAAAGTAGAAATCAGTCCGTGGGAAAAGTTTTGGAAAAGGCTGGCTACAAAGGAGGAGCGTTCCAAACAGAAGCTTTTTATCCCTACAGAATTTACGGGAATTGATATTGACCCGGACGGTTTTGTATATGCGTCCAATATTGACCCTACAGGCGTACAGGGGGTCAGAAGGTTAAACCCCCGCGGTGAGGACGTTATCAAAAAAGGCGAGAACGGTAATGTGGGCGGTGATTTGCAGATTGATGGAACAACCGAGTATGCGGGACCGTCACAGTTTACGGATGTTTTATACAGACAGAACGGTATTTACTCCTGTTTAGACCGGAAGAGGGGCCGTATCTTTACTTATGACCATGAAGGCAATCTGCTCTATATTTTCGGCGGACTGGGTACCCAGGAGGGAACCTTCGCCATGCCGGTAGCAATAGAGGATATCGGCGGAGCCCTGGTAGTGCTTGATACGACCAGAGCCGAAATCATCAGCTTTAAGGAAACAGAGTACGGCAGGCTGATAAATGAAGCGGTAGGACTCAGATATGGCGGTGATGAAACAGAAGCGGTAGCGCTTTGGCAGAGGGTATTGGAATTAGATGAAAACAATGAGCTTGCCAATACCGGTATCGGTAAGGCATATCTGACAAAGGGTGATTATGTACAGGCGATGAAATATCTGGAGCTTGGCATGAACCGGGACTATTATTCCGTGGCATACAGAAGATACCGTAACGGTATGCTGGTAGAAAATGCAAGCTACTTCTTATCGGGCATCCTGATATTGGTTATCGTTTGTGTGGTAGTGAAGAAATACAGAAAGAAAAAGAAAGGGGGCAGCCTGGATGGGTAAATATTTTTCAAAAGAAAAGTGGAAATACATGTTTTATACCATCTCTCATCCCATGGACGGCTTTTACTGGATACGTCATGCGGATAAAGGAAGCGTTCCTCTTGCCATATTGATGGTTATTATCTTTTCGATATGTTTTTCCGCAAACAGGCTTCTTGCCAGCTTTGTAGTGAATGATTTAGACCCCAGGGCAGTGGACAGTTTTTATGAGCTTTGCGGTGTACTTGCCTTTTATCTGCTTATCTGCGTCAGCAACTGGTCAGTGACCTGTTTGATGAACGGCGAGGGCAGGATGAAGGATATTGCCATAGCGGTGGGCTACAGTACAGTGCCTATCAGTATGGTATTGGCGGCAGCTACTTTGGTCAGCCAGGTGATTGCAGATGATGAGCAGGCATTTTACGGACTGCTCTTAGGCATAGGAATTGCCTTCGGTATCATCATGATGCTGATTGGAATCATGCAGGTACATAATTATACATTGGGCAAGACGCTCGGAACCCTGTTCATAACCTTCGTTGCCATGCTGATTATTATATTCCTGTTGCTGCTTCTGACAAATCTGCTTGGTATGGTTTACAATTTCTTTAGAAGCATATATACAGAGATTATTTTCAGAACATAGGAGGCGGGAGCATGAAATCTTCCAAGGAAAAGAAAATAAAACGCCCCATGAGCCTGACAAAAAGGATTGTGCTTTGTCTTTTAGGTGCGGCAGCGGTAATAGGAGCAATTTATCTGCTCTACTACCTGATTCATTATGTGGCATATGATGAGTACAAGGATTGTCTGTCAGCTTACGAATATGAGGAAGGTACTTCCTATACTCCTATTGCAGAGGCAAAGCCTGATGTGGCAGGTATGGAGCTTGTGTGTGAAAATGAATATTTAAAGCTGTATACCGATACGGCAACAACAGCTATAGCGGTATATGACAAACGGGACGGTACGATTACCTATTCAAACCCGTTAGATGCGGAAGAAGACAGCGTTGCCAATGCCAGCAACATCAATTACCTGAAGTCTCAGTTTATTGTAAACTACTATAATGAAGCCGTAAAATCCGGTACATATGATTCTTACAGCCAGTCAGTAGCAAAGGGACAATTCAGTGTAGAGGGGCTTGAAAACGGCATACGCTACATTTACCGTGTAGGAGAGCTTGCAAACAATGACGGTACGGAAGGTATTTCCTTTGAGATTCCGTTGGAATACAGGCTTTATGGAGACGGTCTTAACGTATCCATTCCGGCATCCGGTATTAAGGAATACGGAAACGGCTCCGTATACCGTATCCAGCTTTTGCGTTATATGGGTGCGGCAGATAATACAGAAGAAGGATATCTGGTAGTTCCCAACGGTTCAGGCTCTTTGATTTATTTTAATAACGGGAAGCTGACGGCACCTTCGTATTCCCAGTACGTTTACGATATTGACCCGTTGGCAAGTACCTATACGACCCTTGAAAATATAACGGGAGCAAAGCTGCCTCTTTACGGTATCTGCCGTGAGGACAGAGGCATGCTGGTAACCATAGAGGACGGTGCATCCATTTCCCTGATTACGGCTGGCGTATCCGGTGTGTACAACGATTATAACTATGCATATCCGACCTTTGTATTGCGTAATGCAGACAACCTTCGTATGTTCGGGGATTCGGATCAGGATATATTTGTTTTGGAAAATGACATGTATGACGTGAACATGACGGTACGGTATACCTTTTTAAATGAAGAAAATAAAGGCTATGCCGGATTGGCAAACTATTACAGAGAGCGTCTGATTGCGGAAGGTACGCTTGCCAAAAATGAAGAGCGCGGGGATATTCCTTTTTACTATGATATTATTTCCGGGGTAAAGGAAACCTCCCATTTTCTTGGTGTACAGTATCTTCATACCTTTTCCATGACGGACTTTGATGAAGCTGGACAGATTTCAGAGGATTTGGCAGCAAACGGCATAAACAATCAGGTTATGAATCTGCAGGGCTGGTTCAACGGCGGTTATTACCATGATGCAGCCCACAATATTAAAGTAATCAGAAAGCTGGGCGGAAGGTCAGGCCTTGAGGCCTTGCAGGAAACGGTTTCTGCCGCAGGCGGCAGGATGTATGTGGACACAGCCTTCCAAAGAGTAACCTTTGCGGATGACGGCTTCAATTACAATACAGAGGGAGCGCGTTACTTCGGACCGGGCTATGTAGCGGGCCTGGGATTGGTAAATCCTACAACGCTGCGTAATTCATCCGGTATGGGATATTATGAAAACAAATATAATCTGCTTTCACCCAAGTATCTGCCCCGATATGTGGAAAGCTTTGCAAAGAGAATCAAAAAGCTTGATGTAAACGGAATTTCCCTGCGGGATTTGGGAAATGACCTTTGGTCCGATAAAAAGCGTACGGATATCATAAACAGAGAAGAGGCTCTTGATGTTGTGCTGGCACAGTTTAATGTGCTGGAGGAAACCGGTAAACAGCTTATGACAAATGCGGGCAACAGCTATGCATTTGCCTACAGCAGGGACATCATTAACGTACCGATTACCGGTAATGATTTCTTCATTGTTGATGAAAATATTCCGCTCTATGAAATGATTATCCACGGTTATATTTCCTATTCAACGGAGCTTTTGAATTTTGAAGATCAGGACAATATGACAAACACGATTCTGCAGGCAGTGGAAGCGGGCGCTTCTCCCCACTATGTATTCACCTGGGAAGAATCCAGCAAAATGAAGAATACCGGCTTAAACAGATATTACGCAACTACCTATGCAAATTTGAAGGATGAGGCGCTTACTGTTTACAACCAGATAAATGACGCGCTTAAGTATGTATCCGGCGCAGCCATAGTAGACCATCAGATACTGGATAACGGCGTACGGAAAGTAGTCTATGACAACGGCGTGACTATCTATATCAATTACAGTGAAGATGAAATGCAGGCAGACGGGCTGGAAATCCCGGCTATGTGGTACAGATTGGAGGGGATTTAAATGAGAAAAAAGAAAAAACTGACTCTTCTCCAAAAGCGCAGTCTGACAGGGTATCTGTTTATTCTGCCCTGGGTTGTAGGATTTTTGCTGTTTTATGTAAGATCGTTATTTTTAACAGGTCAGTTTGCCTTTTCCGAACTGACGATTGATGCCGTAAACGGCGGTTACCAGTTAGCCCCGGTTGGCTGGGAAAATTTCCGGTATGCATTTATGGCTCACGGTTCTTTTAAACAGATACTGACAACCTCCGTTATGGATATGCTTATTGATGTGCCGTTAATTACCTTTTTCAGTTTGTTCATGGCAATGCTGTTAAATAAGAAATTTCCCGGAAGGGCAATCGTAAGGGCTATCTTTTTCTTACCGATTATCTTAAATGCCGGTGCTATTACAGAGGCCATGGAGCTGAGCAGCAAGATGATGGCAGGAGGAATTTCCTCTCAGGCAGCAGAGGTGGCGGCCACGGCAGGTTCTGCAATGGCTCTTGATATCAATTATCTGGTAGATATGTTTATAAGCCTGGGACTTCCGGCATCAATCATTGAGTACGTGGTTGCGGCAGTTGCCCGTATCAATGATATTATAGCAGCCTCCGGCGTACAGATTATTATCTTTATCGCCGCATTGCAGTCCATTCCGGGTTCCATGTATGAGGTGGCAAAGATTGAAGGCGCTACCGGCTATGAAACCTTTTGGAAGGTAACCTTTCCCATGGTAATGCCTCATATCATTACCAATGTGGTATATACCATTGTAGACAGCTTCACGGAAAGCGAGGTTGTAAACCTGGCATATGAAGTGGCATTCAAACAATTTAACTATGGCTTAAGCTCCGTATTCAGTCTGGTCAGCACGCTGATAACCTGTGCAATACTGATTTTGGTGTGTGGATGGATTCAGAAGCGGACGTTCTACTATAACTAAGGAAAGGAGAAGGATAAATGCAAAAAGAACTTGCTTTGAAAAATTATCTTGCAAAGGCAAAAGCAGTATGTCAGAATCCGGACCAGACAAAGAGTCTGTTAAACAATATCAAGAAGTTTTTACTGATAATATTAAAGATTGCGATTCTGGTAGGTGTAGGGTATGTAATTCTTTCTCCGGTAATCGGCATGTTAGTCAATTCCTTTTCGTCTAACAAGGACGCACACAATCCCATGGTTTTCGTGCTGCCGCAGTATCCGACCTTAGAAAAATATGCACTGGTACTAAAGAGAATGAACTATTTTCCTACCATAGCAAGGGACTTACTTTATACGCTGTCGCTGACCCTGCTGCAGCTGGGTATCTGTTCCATGGTGGGATACGGCTTTGCCAGATTTGACTTTCCTTTAAAGAAGCTGCTCTTTGGCTGTGTGGTAGTGATGATTATTATTCCTGCCCACACCATAATGCTTCCTTTGTATATGACCTTTAAGGGCTTTGACCCGTTTGGGCTTGTTACGGCAATAAAGGGTACGCCGGGACTGATGGGTACCACCATTCCGATGTATATTATGACCCTGTTAGGCTGCGGCGTCAGGTCGGGACTGTATATTTACATTTTCAACCAGTTTTTCCGCGGGCTTCCCAAGGAAATTGAGGAGGCGGCCTTAGTGGACGGCGCCGGCGTATGGTATACATATTTCAAGATTATGCTGGTAAACGCAATGCCCGCTGTTATTACGGTAGCAGTATTCTCTATCGTGTGGCAGTTTAATGATACTTTTTATGCGAAGCTATTTCTGATTAGCGAGGATGTGGTAATCAGTAAGAAAATATCGACCCTGCAGGCAGTGATTGCAAATAACGATAAGATTCTGGATATAACAATTCAGGAACTGTATCTGGACGCAGGCGTTATACTGATAATTCTTCCTATCGTGATTATCTATTTATTGCTGCAGAAATACTTTATAGAAGGTGTGGAGAGAAGTGGTATCGTAGGATAATTTCCCTCTGCTGAATTCATCAACTTTTAAACTAAAAAAAGGAGGATTGAAAAAGTTGAAGACAAAAAAATTTTTAGCTTGTCTTTTGGCAGGCACAATGGCGCTTTCCATGGCAGCGTGCGGTACTGCGGCTGATCCGGCAACTAACGAACAGACCGGAACAAATGCAGTAGAAAGTACAACTCCGGAAAGCCAGGAACCGGCATCCGAAACAAAGGAAGCCAGCATTGACTTTGAGGATGGAAGCATGAGCTTTGTAGCTCCTTATTCCGTTCCGGCCAATGCAGCAGAAGTAGAACTTTCCGTTGTAGATTACAACGGCGGAAAAGCTCTGCAGGTGAAAAACCTGACTGGCAAAGTGCCATTTATCGGTATTGATGCTACCAGCCTTTTAGGCGCAGATGTGGCAAAGGTTGCTTCTGTTGAAATGACTATAGGCACATCCTATGACAACGGCAAGTTCAGCGCTTCTTCAGGTAAGATTTATGCATGGAGCGGTGCAGACCTGGTAGAAACCTATGATGAGTGGAGTGTATACCTTGAGAGTGCAAACCCGAAAGCAGCAGTTGCAACTCTTGCAGAAGGTGAAGAGTTCGTAGCGGATGCAGGCAACATCCTTATCGTGAGCCTTGATACCGATAACGGTGTAACAGAAGGCAACGGTAATGCAACCATGTACATTGACGACATCCGTTTCCTGGATGCATCCGGAAATGTATTAAAGGCAGATTCTTCTGTAGCATTTGCCGCTCCCAAGGGCTTTGAAAATACAGGCAAGGATTTATCCAATTTGGCAGCTGTTTCAAATGCTGTAAATTTTGAAGGCTTTGCATGTACAGGCGATGGCTGGGGACAGAACGGCTTTGATATGACGGAAGAAATCATTGCGGCACTGGTACCCGGTTCCGTTCTGGAAATCGAATATTCCAGTGAATCAGGCGATATGTGGATTGTAATGCCTGATGCGGCAGCAGGCTGGACCAGAATCGGCGATGGTACAAACGGCAAGTCCTATGTCAATGATTCCAAGAATATTGCACAGATTACCTATGAGCAGATTGCAGCAGTTCTTGGTGATGATGTATCTACCTGGGGCGCAAGAATGCAGTGTGAAGCTTCTGCAGCATGGGAAGTATTCTCTGTAAAGGTTGGACAGAAGGCTCCCGTTTATGCAATGAGCAATACAGTAGAATTCCCTGATTTTGCATGTAAGGGCGATGGCTGGGGACAGAACGGCTTTGATATGACGGAAGAAATCATTGCGGCACTGGTACCCGGTTCTGCAATTGAAATTTCCTTCACAAGTGAATCCGGCAAGATGTGGATTGTAATGCCTGATGCAGCAGCAGGCTGGACCAGAATCGGCGATGGCACAAACGGCACGGCAGTATGCTATGACGGCAAGTGCTATGTGACCTATGAGCAGATTGCGGCAGTTCTTGGAGAAGATGTATCTACCTGGGGTGCAAGAATGCAGTGTGAAGCCGATACTGCATGGGAAGTATTTGCAGTAAAGGTTGGTACTGCAAGTGAAATGAAGATGGTAAACAATCTGGTTAATTTTGAAGGCTTTGCATGTACAGGCGACGGCTGGGGACAGAACGGCTTTGAGATGACAGAGGAAATTACCGCAGCATTGGTACCCGGCTCTGTTATTACTGTTAAGTTTGCAAGCGAATCCGGCAAGATGTGGATTGTAATGCCTGATGCAGCAGCAGGCTGGACCAGAATCGGTGACGGTACAAACGGCACGGCAGCATGCAGTAACGGCGTATGTCAGGTAACCTATGAGCAGATGGCAGAGTTTCTCGGAGACGATGCTTCCACCTGGGGCACAAGAATCCAGTGTGAATCCGATACCGCATGGGAAGTATTCAGTGTAACTGTTGGCCAGGCACCTGTAGAAGAATAATGCAGTGATTTATAGTGTTCTCGGAACATTATCAGGAGGAAAGAAAAGAATGAAGAATATCAAGAAATTTTTAGCTCTTGGTCTTGCTGTTGTTATGACCATGTCACTTGCAGCATGCGGTGGCAATGGCGACAATGCAACCAATGCAACCGGCAGTGGAAACAGCGGAGCAGCAGGAGATAACCAGACTGCAACCGGCACCAACAACGATATCAGCATCGGTACATGGTGGGTACAGTATTATGACAGTACGCAGGCACTTGAGGATGCTCCGGACTGGACATCCAATCAGGATGCGGAAGGTGACAGTGAGAAGGTATTGGAAGAGAAAGCCTTTAACCGCGAAGTATGTCAGATGAAATTTGACAATGTAGAAAAGATTGAAACAAAATACAATGTTAATTTCCACTGGGATAACTTAACCTTTACAGGTGTACAGGAATCCATCAATACCTCTATTTTGGCAGGAAGTCCTGACTGTGACATTTATCTGACTGAGACACAGATGGCTATTCCCGCACAGGTAAACGGTCTTGCACTTGACTTAAAGACCATTCTTCCCGAAGATGCAGATTTGTTCAACGAGCAGAAGGTTATGTCCTATTTGGACATGGGCGATGGCAAGGCATGCATCCTCATCAGACAGGAAGCAATGAAGCAGGTAGAAGGTACCTATCCTTTGGGCTTCAATATGCAGATGCTGGAAGACAACAATCTGGAAGACCCCAGAGTATTGTATGAGCGCGGCGAATGGACATGGGATAAGTTCATTGAATACTGTCAGGTTCTGACACAGGATACTGACGGTGACGGACAGACAGACCAGTATGGTTACTGCGGTTTTGAAACGGAAACCTTAGAGCAGCTGATGATGAGCAACGGTGCAAATATTGCATCCGGAACTACAGAAACCTTATCTTCTGCTGAAACAGGCGAAGCTCTTCAGATGATGTACGATATGTACAATGTATACAATGTATGCTATCCTTATGACTATGAAGGTACGCCTTCAGACAGCATGAGAGTACAGTACAGAGAAGGAAATATTGCATTCTTCCCTATCGCTGCATGGATTGCAAGTGACGGTGCTGACTATGATTACGGCGGAGAAGTAGGAACTACCCTTAACTTTGATACCGCATATGTTCGCTGGCCGGTAGGTCCTTCCGGTGATGCAGCTACCAACGCAGGAAAGAACACCACAACCGGTGAATTCTATATCATTCCTGCAGGCGTACAGGATCCTTTGACTGTTTACAATGTACTGTACGATATGTGGAACTGGTATGACGGCGATACAAGCATCCGTGATAACAAGATGATTCTGAACTGGTGGTACGGTGTAACTGCAAGAGAGGAAGAACTGCAGGATGCAAACTTTGCTGTAATGGCTGATTGTGGTTCTCATACTACATTCGATTTGTGGAACAGCATGGGTATTTCTTATGATATCATGTCCTTGATTAAGGGCGAAACTACTCCTGCACAGTTCCAGGAGACCTACAAACAGCAGGTACAGGATGGACTTAATATTTTCTACAACTAAATCCTAAATAAAATGCCAATGGGGGGCGGCGTGCCGCCCCTTCCATAAAAGGCAAAGCGGAGGAACTTATGAGTGACATTAAAATGATTGCCCCGGCAGTACCGAATGTTCCCTGGCAGGAACGCCCGGAAGGGATTAAAGGGGCTCCTATATGGAGATATACGGAAAATCCTATAATAGGCCGTAATCCTGTAGAAGGCGTTGCCAGAATCTTCAACAGTGCTGTAATGCCTTATGAAGGTGAATTTATCGGTGTGTTCCGTGGTGAACAGACAAACGGCGTTCCCTATATCTATTTGGGAAGAAGCAAGGATGCAATCCACTGGGATTTTGATAAGAATAAGATTCCCTTCGTGGATGAGGACGGCAATCCGTTTATGCCGTACTATGCGTATGACCCCAGACTGGTAAAGGTAGAGGATACCTATTACATTATCTGGTGTCAGGATTTCTACGGCGCAGCAATCGGTATGGCAAAGACAACGGACTTCAAGACCTTTACCAGATTGGAAAATCCGTTTATTCCGTTTAACCGGAATGCGGTATTATTCCCCCGTAAGATTAACGGTAATTATGTAATGCTGTCACGTCCTTCTGACAGCGGACATACACCTTTTGGTGATATTTTCTTAAGCGAAAGCCCTGACCTTGTTTATTGGGGCAAGCACAGACATGTAATGGGACGCAGCAGCGAATGGTGGGAATCCGTTAAAATCGGCGGCGGCGCAGCACCTATCGAGACAAGCGAAGGCTGGCTGTTGTTCTACCACGGCGTAAGCGGTACCTGCAACGGCTTTGTTTACAGCATCGGCGGCGCTATTTTGGATTTGGAGAATCCTTCCATCGTAAAATACCGCTGTGAAACCTTCCTGATGACACCGGAAGAATGGTATGAGGAAAGAGGATTTGTACCCAATGTGGTATTCCCCTGTGCTACCATCCATGATCCTGAATCAGGAAAAATAGCTATTTACTACGGAGCTGCAGACAGTTATGTAGGTCTTGCATTTACTCAGTTTGATGAAATCGTAGATTACATCAAGGAGCATAGTGTTGTAAGAACAGAAGATACAGAAATCGGCAAACGATAAAAAAGCCGTACAGTAATTTTAATTGTGGGAGATGGAGTAACTGTCTCCCACAGCTATATGAAGAAAAGCCTGATAAGGGGATACAATGAAAGAAAACGAAAAACTGCTGATGCCTTCCGATGAGGTATTTACCTATAGTGGAAGAATTGATTTTGAAGAGAAAAATGCGCCTGTTTTTGTGTTTCCATGCAGCTTAATCCGATTCGTGATAAGCGGAAAGACAGGCAGGCTTATAATAGAAAATAAAAGATTGTGCTGGGAGAATGCCCTGGGCATTTTGGTAGACGGCACATATATGGGAAAGCTGGTACTGTCAGAGAGCGGAGAGAGAGAGGTTGATTTTTCTGCATGGTTAGACGGTACTGAACATGAAATTACAATATTTAAGAGACAGGATGCCTGTCACTACTTTGTTTTTAAAGGGCTGATTACAGAAAAGGCTGCAGTGGTAAAAAAGGCTGCGCCGGCACCTCTTAGAAGAATAGAGGTATATGGGGATTCGGTATCCGCAGGAGAAGTATCGGAGGCAGTTGCTTACGCAGGACGGAAGGACCCGGAGCATAACGGAGAGTATTCCAACAGCTTTTATTCCTATGCATGGCTCTGTGCCCGTAAGCTGCATGCACAGATACATGATATTGCGCAGGGCGGGATTTCCCTGCTTGACGGGGAAGGCTATTTTGCGGCACCCTCTTATGTAGGTATGGTGAACTGTTTTGACAAAATTGAATATAATCCCCAGCTCGGAGAATTGAAGCCATGGGATTTTTCACTTTATACGCCTCATGTTGTCATAGTAGCTATCGGGCAGAATGATGCGCACCCAATAGATTATATGGCAGAGGATTATGACGGTGAGCATGCGGCATTCTGGCGTTTTCAATATAAAAAGCTGATACAAACCCTGCGGGAGAAATATGAAAAGGCACATATTATACTGGCAACAACGATTCTGCGGCACGAACCGGCATGGGACAGAGCAATAGAAGAGGTGACGGAAAGCCTTGCAGACAAAAAAATACACCATTTTCTGTACAGTAAAAACGGTGACGGTACGGACGGACATATCAGGATTCCGGAGGCAGAGAAGATGGCAGAGGAACTGGCAGCCTACATAGAAGGACTGGGCGAAGATGTTTTTAAAGATTAGAGGGAAATAACGATGGCAAAAATGAGAAAATCTGTAAAAATGGCGGATATTGCAGACAGACTGGACGTCAGCACCGTTACGGTATCAAAAGCCTTATCGGGACAGAAAGGCGTCAGCGAGGAAATGCGGGAAAAAATTAAAGAGCTGGCAGACCAGATGGGGTATAAGGCTCCGGTAGCTTCCCGGGACAGGAAGATTAAGAAAAACTATAATATCGGCGTATTGATTTCCGGCAGGTATCTTGCAAATTATGATTCCTTCTATTGGAAGCTGTATCAGGAGGTTGCGGACAGGGCCATTCAGAAGGAATGCTTTATCCTTTTTGAGATAATCAGTGAAGAAATGGAAGAAAATAAGCAGATGTCCAGGCTTTTAGAGGAAAAAAAGGTAGACGGGCTGATTGTAATCGGCAAGCCCGGCTACGGCTATGCAGATTATCTGCGGGAAAAGGCGGGAATGCCGCTTGTATTTATAGATTTTTATGAAACCAATGCCACTGTGGACTGTTTTATTTCGGACGGCTTTTACGGCACCTATATACTGACCAATTATCTGTTTGACAAAGGGCATACAAAGATTGCCTATGTAGGGACTCTGTTTTCTACAGAGAGCATTACGGACAGATATATGGGATATGTAAAATCTCTTTTAGAGCATGGCATAAAGCCAAGACCGGAGTATCTGATACCGGACAGGGATGTGGAAAGCGGCCTGAGGGATGATTACGGCAGCTATGAGTTCCCGGAGGATATGCCTACGGCCTTTGTATGCAACTGTGACTTTATTGCAAGCCTTATTATAAAAGCCCTGCAGGATAAGGGACTCAAGGTGCCGGAGGATGTTTCGGTAGTGGGGTATGACAACTATCTTTATCTGGGCTTAAGCGAGGTGGAAATTACCACCTATGAAGTGGATATCAAGGAAATGGCAAAGGGCGCTATCCATACGCTGTTAAAAAAGCTGGATGGTGAAAATTATAAAAAGGGAATCCACATTGTGGAGGGCCACCTGGTAGAAAAGGACAGTGTGGCAGAAAGGAAAAGCGTATGAGTATGGCAAAAGAGATGCGGGAGCATCTTGAAAACGGAATTATTCCTTTTTGGAGAAGCTTGACGGATAAAATAAACGGCGGATTCTATGGCTTTATGGGACCGGATCTTTCAGTAGATAAAAAAGCCGTTAAGGGATGTATCTTAAACAGCAGAATATTATGGTTTTTTTCCAATGCGGCAATGACCTTAAAGCGCGGGGATTTGTTAAAGGATGCGGAGCATGCTTACCGTTTCATGAAAGAATGCTGTATGGATAAGGAATACGGCGGCGTGTACTGGTCGGTTAACTGGGACGGTACGCCTGAGGATACCACAAAACATATTTACAATCAGGCGTTCGCGGTGTATGCTCTGTCCTCTTATTATGATGCATCGGGAGATGCAGAGGCACTGCAGACGGCACTTAAGCTGTTTTCTGTTATTGAAGAGAAGGGCTTTGACGAAGGCGGCTATAAGGAGGCTTTAGACAGAAGCTTTGCTCCGGCGTCAAACGATAAGCTTTCAGAAAACGGTGTTATGGCAGACCGTACCATGAATACCCTTCTGCACGTATTTGAAGCTTATACGGAGCTGTACCGGGTAACAAAGGAAGAAAAGGTAAAAGAGAAGCTTGTATGGATACTGGAAACCTTCCGCAGCAAGATATACAATCCCACCCTGCACAGACAGGAGGTGTTTTTTGATAATGACATGAACAGTATCATTGACCTTCATTCCTACGGTCATGATATCGAGACCTCCTGGCTTTTGGACAGAGGGCTTTCGGTGCTTCATGATAAGGCTTATGCGGATTCCTGGGCGCCTGTTGTGGCGGATTTGGTGGCAGAGGTTTACAGGGCGGCTTATTATAACAATTCCCTGTCCAACGAATGCGAACGGGGCGTAGTGGATAAGAAGCGTGTCTGGTGGGTACAGGCGGAAGCAGTGGTAGGCTTTTACAACCAGTATCAGAAAACGCCGGAGCATAAGGAGTATCTGGAGGCGGCAGAAAATATCTGGGGCTTTATCAAAGCCTTTATGATAGATAAAAGAGAGGGCTCAGAGTGGTTTATGCATGTGGATGATCAAGGTGTACCCGAAACAGATAAGCCCATTGTAGAGCCATGGAAGTGTCCTTATCACAACGGACGTATGTGTATGGAAATGATAAAAAGGATGGGAGAAAACGCATGATTCACGAGAAATTCTACTGGCTGAAGGAGAGGCAGGAAACGCTTCTTAAAAGAAAGAATGAGGCAGACGAAGCCTTTTACAACGGTATTTACGAAAGATATAAATATCCGGTGCTGACAAGGGAGCATATTCCCGTAAGCTGGCAGTATGACCTTAATAAGGAGACCAATCCTTATTTTGAGGAGAGGCTGGGTGTAAATGCAGTGATGAATTCCGGCGCTGTTTATATCAACGGAAAATATTATCTGGTAGCAAGAATAGAAGGCAATGACAGAAAGTCCTTCTTTGGTGTGGCAGAAAGCGACAACGGTGTTGACGGCTTCCGTTTCTGGGATTATCCGGTAGTGCTGCCGGATACCTGTCCGGAGGAAACCAACGTATACGATATGCGTCTGACACAGCATGAGGACGGTTATATCTACGGTGTATTCTGTTCTGAGAGCAAGGATACGGGTGCAAAGGATTTATCCGCAGCAGTAGCGGCAGCCGGTATTGTAAGAACAAAGGATTTAAAGACCTGGGAGAGGCTGCCGAATCTGGTTACCCTGCATTCCCCCCAGCAGAGGAACGTAGTGCTGCACCCTGAGTTTGTAGACGGCAAATACGCTTTCTACACAAGACCCATGGACGACTTTATTGATACGGGTTCCGGCGGCGGTATCGGCTTCGGACTGTGTGAGGACATTACCCATGCAGTGATTGACGAGGAAAAGATGACCAGCATCCGCAGATACCACACTATTACAGAAGTAAAGAACGGTGCAGGCGCTGTTCCCATAAAGACTGACAGGGGATGGATTCACATTGCCCATGGTGTCAGAAATACGGCGGCAGGCTTACGGTATGTGGTATACGCTTTTGCAACGGATTTAAAGGACCCTTCCAAGGTGATTGCAGAGCCTTCCGGCATGTTAATCGGACCCAGAGGCGGCGAAAGAGTGGGCGATGTTTCCAACGTGGTATTTACCAACGGTGCTATTGTCAATGAAAATAAAGAGGTATACATCTATTATGCGTCCAGTGATACCAGACTGCATGTAGCGGTAACGGATTTGGACAGACTGACGGATTATGTATTCAACACCCCGAAGGACCCGTTAAGAAGCGCGGACTGTGTATTGCAGCGCTGTGACCTGATTAAAAAGAATCTGGAGCTTCTTTCAAAAAAGCAGTAAGTGAAAAAGCTTGCCTGAGCCTTGCGCGAAGCGAAAGGAATGGAAAAAATGATGACGAATTTGATTGATTATGAAAAAGGCATGGTAAATGCCGGAAATGACAGCCGTATCGTGGACTGTATGAAGCGTGCAATGAACGGAGAAGCCCTGAAGCTGGCATTCTTAGGCGGTTCCATTACACAAGGGTCTTTAGCTTCCGCACCGGAAACCTGTTATGCATACCTTACTTATAAATGGTGGCAGCAGGCATTTCCCAAAGCGGACTTTACCTATATCAATGCAGGTATCGGCGGCACCACCTCACACCTTGGCACAGGCCGTGTGGAGGAAGAGGTTCTTTCCCATGAGCCCGACTTTGTGATTGTGGAGTTTTCCGTAAATGATGCAGATGAAGATGCTCATTTTGAAGAGACCTACGAAGGGCTGGTACGCCGGATACTGAAGGCACCCTGCGCACCTGCGCTGCTTTTGGTACATAATGTACGCTATGACGACGGCGGCAATGCAGAGGCCATTCACAGACCCGTAGGTGCGTACTATAATCTGCCCAGTGTCAGTATGAAGCCTGCAATTTATCCGAAGGTTGCATCAGGCGATATTGTAAAGCGGGATATTACACCGGATGATTTACATCCCAATGATGCGGGACATGCACTGGTAGCAGGTGTCATTACCCATTACCTTGAGACCGTGAAGGAAAAGGCAGAGCAAACAGCAGGGCAGCAGAAGGACAGTAAAACGGCAGACTCCTTTCCGATACCGGAAAAGCCCCTGACTGCTAACGGCTACGAGAATGCACACCGTTTCCGCAATGATGAGCTTGTGCCGGTTTTGTGCGAAGGCTTTACAAAAGATAAGACGCCGCAAAGCTGTGTGGCTGACTGCTTTAAAAAGGGATGGACGGCGGCAGGAAAGGGTGCTAAGCTTGTATTTGAAGTGGAATGCAGTTCCCTTGCAGTACAGTACCGCAAGACGATAAGAAGACCTGCTCCTGTGGCAACGCTTACTGTTGACGGTGATAGGGCCCATGCGGTTACGCTGGATGCCAATTTTTTAGAAGAGTGGGGCGATTGTCTCTATTTGGAAACCATCATGGAGCATGGTAAAAAGGGAAAGCATCAGGTAGAAATCGAGATTACGGAGACCCATGCAGAGGATAAAGAGGTCTTTTATCTGGTTTCCCTGATTTTAGCATAATAAAGAAAAAGGAGAGAGTAAGTATGAACTACGGTTATTTTGATGAGGTGAACAAGGAGTATGTCATCACAAAACCCAATACTCCCGCACCATGGGCCAATTACCTGGGTTCCCCTGCATATGGTGCTATTATTTCCAACAATGCGGGCGGCTACAGCTTTGTAAAGAGCGGTGCTAACGGCAGAATCCTGCGGTATCATTTCAACAGTGATGACACGCCTGGAAGATATATTTATCTGCGTGATGATGAAACAAAGGATTACTGGTCTGCTTCATGGCAGCCGGTGGCAAAACCTTTAGATACCTACAGAAGCGAATGCCATCACGGTACGGCATATACCAATATGATGGCGGACTATGCAGGCATCCATTCAGAGGTGCTTTACTATGTGCCTTTAAACAAGACCTATGAGGTATGGCATGCAAAGGTTAAAAACACCACGGATAAGACCAGAAAGCTTTCTGCTTTCTCTTATGCAGAGTTTACAAACGAAAGCAATTACGAACAGGATCAGGTCAATTTACAGTATACGCTGTTTATTACCAGAACTACTTTTGAGGGTAATAAAATCGCACAGCACATCAATCCCAACTGCGGGAAGGATAAGAGAGGCTATAACGGCAGAGAACGTTTCTTAGGGCTTGCCGGTGCGCCTGTTACCTCTTATAACGGCGATAAGGAAGCATTTATCGGCAGATATCACACCTACGGCAATCCTGTGGCAGTAGAGCGCGGCGAATGCGATAATGTATTGAATTACAACTCTAACGGCTGCGGCGTACTGCACAGTGCATTGACCTTAGAACCCGGCGAAACGAAGGAGCTGACCTTTGTATTCGGTCAGGCTGACCCGGATGCGGCAGAGGCAATCTTAAAGGGCTATGCAGAAGCAGGCGTGGTAGAAAAGGAATTGAACGAATTAAAGACCTACTGGCATACAAAGCTTGAAAACTTCCAAATTCATACGCCGGATGCAGCCTTTAACAGCATGATTAATACCTGGAACGCTTACCAGTGCTTTATTACCTTTACCTGGTCGAGAGCTGCTTCTTTCGTATACTGCGGACAGCGTAACGGCTACGGCTACCGGGATACCGTACAGGATATTCAGGGTATCATCCATCTTGACCCCGAGATGGCAGCAGACCAGATTCGGTTCATGCTTTCTGCACAGGTAAATCACGGCGGCGGTCTGCCACTGGTAAAATATACACACAATCCCGGGCATGAGGATACACCGGATGACGAATCCTATGTACGTGAAACCGGACATCCGGCTTACCGTGCTGATGATGCGCTTTGGCTTTTCCCCACTGTTTGGAAATATGTGTCTGAAACCGGCAACAGGGATTTTATTAATGAAGTGATTCCTTACGCCAACAAGGAAGAAGGTACGGTATACGACCACTTAAAGAGAGCGATTCAGTTCTCCATGGATCGCCTCGGTGACCATAAGATGCCCGCAGGTCTGCATGCAGACTGGAACGACTGTCTGCGTCTTGGCAAGAAGGGGGAATCCACCTTCGTTGCCATGCAGTTATATTATGCATTTACCGTATTAAAGAGCTTTGCAGAGGAGCTGCAGGATACGGAATATATTGCTTATCTGGAAAAGACACAGAAGGAGCTGGGAGATATCATCCAGAAGGAATGCTGGGAAGACGACAGATATGTGCGTGGTATTAAAGAGGACGGACAGGTTATCGGCTCCAAGAAGGACCCGGAAGCAAGCATGTGGTTAAATCCTCAGTCCTGGTCTGTTATCAGCGGTCTGGCATCAAAAGAACAGGCAGAGGCTGCCCTGGAGTCCGTACACAGAGAGCTGAATACAAAATATGGTGTGCGCTTAATGACGCCTTCCTATGTAGACCATGCCTTTGACGGTGCGCAGGCATTGCTGTTCAACCCTTCCACCAAGGAAAACGGCGGTATTTTCTCACAGCCTCAGGGTTGGATTATTCTGGCAGAATCCCTGATGGGACACGGCAACCGTGCATTTGAATACTTTACGGAAAGCTCACCGGCTTCCCAGAACGACAATGCAGATGTCAGAAAATTAGAGCCCTATGTACACGGCCAGTTTACAGAAAGCGTGGAATCTCCTTTTGAGGGACGTTCTCACGTACATTGGCTGACGGGTACGGCATCTACCTGTATGGTGGGCTGCGTAGAAGGTATCTGCGGCATGCGTCCTGACTTAAACGGTCTGTGGGTATGTCCTGCAATTCCTTCCGAATGGAAAGAGATTACCATGGATAAGACCTTCCGCGGCAGGAAGCTGCACATTACCGTTAAGAATCCCAATGGCAAAGAGAGCGGCTTTACTGAGTTCTACATGAACGGTATCAGGCTAGATAAGCCCTTTATTCCTGCAAAGGATATGCTTGCGGAAAATGAAATTGTACTGGTAATGTAACTGCATATAAAAAGGGAATCCTTCCGGCAATGTCATTAATTTAAAACAAACAGGCTTTGGCCAACTAAACAAATGGGGGAGAATTATATGGAAATTGTATTGAAACTGTTACCTTTTATTATCGCCGTCATTGTGATAATAATTCTTGCATCAGGCTATGTCAAAGCGTCACCGGACACCGCTTACATCATTTCGGGCTTGCGTAAAAAGCCTAAAATCCTAATCGGACGCGCCGGTGTCAAGATTCCTTTTTTAGAGAAGAAGGATGAACTGAACCTGCAGCTGATTCCTATCGATGTAAAGACATCCAGTGCCGTACCTACCGCGGATTACATCAACATCCGGGTCGATGCAGCTGTCAACGTAAAAATCAGCATACAACCTGAGTACCTGACGTTGGCTTCCCAGAACTTCTTAAATAAGAGGACTGACTACATTGCACAGGTTGCCAGAGAAGTACTGGAAGGTAACATGCGTGAAATCGTAGGTAAAATGAACCTGGAAGAAATGGTCAGTGACCGCCAGAAATTTGCAGCTCTGGTAAAAGAAAACTCAGAACCGGACCTTGCTTCCATGGGTCTTGATATCGTAAGCTTCAACGTACAGAACTTCGTTGACGGCAACGGTGTTATTGAAAACCTCGGTGTTGACAATATTGTTAAAATTCAGAAAAATGCAGCAATTTCCCGTGCTGAGAGTGAAAAGGAAATTGCAAAGGCACAGGCTAATGCACAGAGAGAAGCTAATGAGGCACAGATTGCCGCGCAGACCGATATTGCGCAGAAGAACAACGAGCTGGCAATTACCCAGGCTGAATTAAAGAAGCTATCCGATGCCAAAAAGGCTGAGGCTGACGCTGCTTACCAGATTCAGCAGGAAGAGCAGCGTAAAACCATTGAGATTACCACTGCCAATGCTAACATAGCAAAGCAGGAGAAGGAAATCCTCTTAAAGCAGAAGGAAGCCGAGGTTATGGAGCAGGCTCTGGACGCACAGATTAAGAAAAAAGCGGAAGCTGACAAGTTTGCAAAGCAGCAGGAGGCAGATGCCGAACTCTACCAGCGTCAGCGTGAAGCCGAAGCTAAAAAGTACGAGCTGTTACAGCAGGCAGAAGCATTAAAGATTCAGGCAGAAGCTGATAAATATGCGAAAGAACAGGAAGCCGAAGGTATCCGTATCAAGGGCCTTGCAGAGGCAGAAGCCATCCAGGCCAAGGCGCTTGCAGAGGCAGAGGGTATCGAAAAGAAGGCAGTCGCAATGCAGAAGATGGGTGAAGCTGCTGTCCTGGAGATGTACTTCAAGGCCCTGCCTGATGTGGTGAAGAATGCTGCCGAGCCTCTTACCAAGGTGGACAGGATTACCATGTATGGTGACGGCAATAACACCCGTTTGATGAAGGATGTCATGAACACCTTAAATCAGGTAACAGACGGATTAAAGGAAGCTACCGGTGTGGATTTGAACGCCGTTCTCTCCGGCTTTTTAGGCGCAGGTGCTGCAACGAAGCTGGTTGCCGGCAATATAGCTGCGGAGAGCAAGGCAGACGCTCCCGCTGATACTGCTAAAGCTGCCAGTACCAAAGTAACGGATGAAAATGATTTTATGTAGGATTTGATGAATCGTTTTCTGGCAGAATAGTAAAAAAAGCCTGTAATACCGCCCTTATGGGCGGGCAGTAGGGGGCGTTGCAAAATAGGTGAGTAATCACCTATGGAGCAGCGCTCCATTTTTGCACCCTAAAACAGAAAACGGACCCCGAAGAGTCCGTAATCCATGGTATAATAAGATATGACTAGTAAATTAAAATACCATAAAAATTATACCGAACTTGG